>NZ_JAAOLH010000009.1:0-260840 GCF_011602315.1 Micromonospora sp. CMU55-4 | reverse complement strand
CGACTGCGGGGCTCGCAAACCCGGCTCACTCCTCGCGCTCACGGGGCGTCCGGCGGGGGCAGCGGCAGGTCCCGGCCGAGCACGCCGAACGGCCGCTCGTCGCCGGGGAAGTGGAAGTGCCGCAGGACGTCGACGAAGCCGAACCGGCGGTACAGCCGCCAGGCCCGGGACTTCTCCTCGTCGGCCTCCGGCGTGGACAGCAGCGTGGTGTCGCCCTCGGCCACGGCGAGCAGCGCGCGCAACTGGCGGGCGCCCAGGCCGTGCCCCTGCGCGGGCGGGCGGACGTGCAGCTCGACCACCTCGAACGGGTGCGCCAGCCAGCGCTGCCGGTCCCGCGCGTTCAGCGCCCGGTGCACCTGGTCGTGCCACCACTGCCCGGTGGCGCCCCGGTAGCCGTACCCGAAGCCGGCCAGGTGGCCCTCGGTGGTGAGGCTGGCGACGGCGCGGAAGCCGGGCCGGCGTACGTGGGTGGCGATGTAGCCGCGGCGGGCCTCCAGCAGGTCGGGCCGGTAGCCCATCGCCTCGCCGTAGACGGCCACCACGTCGTCCAGCCGCCGGACCAGGTCGTCCGGTGTCCACCGCACCAGCCTCATGCGTACCCTCTCGCTGTTTCCGGGCCGCCCTCGGCGGCCCAGCCGAGCACCGTGCGGTCGCCGACCACGTCGCCCACCGCGAACCGCGCGAACAGTTCCTCCGCGTACCAGCCCTCGGTGGGGGTGCGGGTGATCGCGGCGCGGTGCTCGGGGGAACGGTACGCGAACGCGACCAGGTCCGCCGGGTCGCGCCACACGCTCACCGTGCCCTGCCAGCCCAGCGGCGCCTCGCCGACGCCGAAGCGGGCGAGCAGGCCGGGCGCGGCGTGCAGCTCGGTGGCGACCGGCGGGATCGCCCGCCAGAACGTGGCCGCCCGGCGGGCCCGCAGCCGGGCCCGGGTCAGCGCCAGCACCGGACCGGTGACCCGCCCGCCCGACGGCGCGCCGAACGGCTCCCGGCCGGACCACCGGCCGCGGCTGGTCAGCGGGCGCAGGTCGACCCGTACCGCGGCGCGGGCGATCCGGGCCCAGGAGCGGGCGACCGGGGAGGCGTCGAAGCCGGCCGCGTCGGCGGGGGAGTCCCAGACCACGAGCGCGGCCCATCGGGTCAGGTCGGCGTCGCCGGGGCCGAATCCGGTGCCGGTCCCGGTGCCGAGCAGCTTGGCGAAGCGGACGCCGGGCAGGCGGCGCAGCCGCGCCGGGTGGGTGGCCATCCGGGCCGGCACACCGGGTACGGCCCGCCGGGGCACACGCCACACGTGCAGCGTGACGAGTTCGGGGTTCACGCCACCTCGGCCGGCGCGCCGGCGGTGATCCGCAGCAGTTCCGCGTACGTGGTGGGGAACACCGCCCGGGGTACGCCGCCGGCCGCCCACACCTCGTCGTACCCGGTCAGGGCGGTGTCGACGACGGTGCGCAGCGGCGTGGGGTGGCCGACCGGGGCGACGCCGCCGATCACCTGCCCGGTGTGCTGCTTGACGAACTCCGGGGTGGCCCGGCGCAGCCGGGTCACGCCCAGCGTGGCGGCCAGCCCGGCGGTGTCCACCCGGTGCGCGCCGGAGGTGAGCACCAGCAGCGGCGCGCCGTCCGCGTCGAAGATCAGCGAGTTGGCGATGGCGCCGACGGCGACGCCGAGCGCCTCGGCCGCGGCGGCGGCGGTGTGCACCGCGTCGGGCAGCAGTCGGACGAGGCTGGCCTCGCCCGATCCGTCCCGCGCGCCCGCCTCGTCGAGCGCTCGCTGCACCGCCTGCACGTTCGGGTGTGGCTGCATGCCCCCATTCTTCCCTCACCCCCGGTACGACCCCGCCGGGGGCCGTGGCCCTCCCGTGTGTCCCCGGCGCGTCACACGTTGCGTTTTCGTCGGTGGGGAGGTGTACTGTCAGGGTAGTTAGAACGAGTGTTCGATTCGGTTGGAGCGGATAGCGGCTCAGCTCCCCGGCTGGCCCGGCTCCGGTCCGACCGGTCGGGCACCCGTCGAACGCTCCGGAAGCGGTGTTTCGCGGCACCGGCTTCCGGGAGGTGCGGCACCGCGGGCCGCACCGGGTTCGGACAGTCGCGAGTCCGGGCCCGTCAGGCAGGTCGTCGCCCGCCGCCCACGACCCCCGGGCGGCGGGCGACGGACCCGCCGGCACGCCGGCCGGGGGTGGGTGTGGGGAAGCGTCCACACCCGGCCGGCCAGCCACCTGAAGGTGCGTCTTCCTCCGCACCGACCGCCCCGGGCGACCGGGCGACGGTTTCCCCGTCGCGCGACCGCCCGCCCCGGCCACACGCGGAGGAGAGACCCATGCCGACCAGTCCGGCCCAGGCGCCCACGGTGCCCGCGCACGTGCTGCCGCACCGCACCCCCGCCCAGTTGCTCGCGGTGGCCCGCGACGGGCTGGCCGAGGCCGCCCGCACCCGTCCCGACGGTCTCCGGTACGCCGCCGCCCACCTCGCGGCGCTGCGCGCCGCCGCCGCAGTGCTCGCCGCCCGGGCCCGTCCCGCGCCCACCCGGCGGAACCGGATCACCAGCGTCTGGGTGCTGCTCGCCACCGTCGCCCCCGAGCTGGACGAGTGGGCCGCCTACTTCGCCGCCGGCGCGAGCAAGCGGGCCGCCGCCGAAGCAGGCATCCCCCGGGTGGTCACCGCCCGGGAGGCCGACGACCTGCTGCGCGCCGCCGAGGAGTTCGTGACAGTGGTGGAGACCGCGCTCGGCCTGGCCCACCAGCCGGCGCTCGACGGCCTGCCCCGGCCCCTGCGGCGCGGCGTCTCCGACTCCCCGCCGTCGCGGCCCGGAGCGGCAGCCGCCTGATTCGTGGCGCCCGGCCACCACCGGCGGGACCCCGGGTGGCCGGGCGCCGCACCAACGGCACCACGTGCCGCAGCACCGACACGATCCACAGCACACGATCCACAGCACCATCCACGGGCGGGCCCGTGGCGGAAACACGACGGGGGGTTGGTCCGATGGCGGGCCGCATGGTGGTCGGTTCCGCCGCCCTGGCCGAGCTGGTCCGTCCGGCGAGCGCGCCCGACCCGGCCGGCGGCCACCGGGTGCTGCCCGTCCGGGCCGAGCTGACCGGGCTGCTGCCCAACCGTGGCCTGCGCCGCGGCAGCACCGTCGCGGTCGGCGCCGGCCAGCCCCGGCGCAGCGGCGCCACCTCGCTGATCCTCGCGCTGCTCGCCGAGGCGTCCCGGGCCGGCTCGTGGTGCGCCGTGGTCGGCGTACCCACCTTCGGGGCCGGCGCCGCCGCCGAGGCGGGCATCGCCCTGGACCGGCTGGCCCTGGTGCCCGACCCCGGGCCGGAGTGGCCCACAGTGGTCGCCGCGCTCATCGACGGGGTCGACGTGGTGGTCACCGCCGTGCCGGCGACCGTCTCCGCCTCGATCGCCACCCGGCTGGCCGCCCGCGCCCGGCAGCGCGGAAGCGTGCTCGTCCCGTACGGCCGGTGGGACGGCGCGGACGTCACGCTCCAGGTGGTCCGGGGCGTCTGGCAGGGGCTCGGTGCCGGTCGCGGGCGGCTGCGCCGCCGTGAGGTGACCGTCTCGGCCCGGGGGCGGGGCGCCGCCGCCCGCCCCAAGGAGATCAAGGTGTGGCTGCCCGGCGACGAGCTGACCCGGGTGATCCCCCGCTCGGCCGGGTTCGGCGCACCGTCCGCCGCGCCGTCGCGCCGGCTGCGCGTGGTGGCTCCGCCCGCCCGTACGCCCGCCGTGGCCGGGCCGGCGTGAGCGGCGTACCGCAGCGGACGCTGCTGCTCTGGTGCCCGGACTGGCCGGTCCTCGCCGCCGAGATCGTCGACGGGGTGCCCGCCACCGACCCGGTCGTGGTGCTGCACGCCAACCGGGTGGTCGCCTGCTCCGAGCGGGCCCGTGCCGAGGGGATCCGGCGCGGGCTGCGCCGCCGGGAGGCGCAGGGGCGCTGCCCGCACCTGACGGTGGTCGACCACGACCCGGGGCGGGACGCGCGGGCGTTCGAACCGGTGGTGGCCGCCGTGGAGGAGGTGGTCGCCGGCGTCGAGGTGATCCGGCCCGGCGCCTGCGCCACGGCGGCCCGGGGGCCGAGCCGCTACCTCGGCGGCGAGGAGGCGGCGGCCGAGCGGATCGTCGAGCACGTCGCGCAGAGCTGCGCGGTGGAGAGCCAGGTCGGCATCGCCGACGGGGTGTTCGCGGCCGGGCTGGCCGCCCGGGAGGGGCGGATCGTGGCGCCCGGCGGCACCCGCGAGTTCCTGGCCACCCGGCCGGTCGAGGCGCTCGGCCGGCCCGCCCTGGCCGACCTGCTGCGCCGGCTCGGCGTCCGCACCCTCGGCGACTTCGCGGCGCTGCCCGCCGGGGACGTGCTGGCCCGGTTCGGTTTCGAGGGCGCGCTGGCGCACCGGCTCGCCGGCGGCCGGGACGACCGCCCGCTCGCGGTCCGGCAGCCGCCCGCCGACCTGATCGTCACCGCCGACTACGACGAGCCGGTCGACCGGGTCGACGCCGCCGCGTTCGCCGCCCGCACGCTCGCCGAACTGCTGCACGAGCGGCTGGCCGGGTACGGGCTGGCCTGCACCCGCCTCGGCATCGAGGCGGTCACCGCGCACGGCCAGGAGCTGCACCGGGTCTGGCGGCACGACGGCCTGCTCACCGCCGCGGCCATCGCCGACCGGGTCCGCTGGCAGCTCGACGGCTGGCTCACCGGCAGCAACGGCCGGGGCGGGACGCGCCCGGCCCGCCCGACCGCCGGGATCGTCCGGTTGCGGCTGGTGCCCGACGGGGTGCTCGCCCAGGCGGGCCTGCAGCCCGGGCTGTGGGGGGAGACCGGCGCGGAACGGGAGCGGGCGCACCGCGCGCTGAGCCGGGTGCAGGGCATCCTCGGCCCCGAGGCGGTGGTCACCGCCGTGCTCGGCGGCGGGCGGTCCCCGGCCGACCAGGTGCGCCTCGTGCCGTGGGGCGACGAGCGGGTGCCCGCGCGCCCCGGCCCGCCACCCCTGCCGCCCGCCTCTCCCACCGCCGCGCCACCGGTCCCGGCCGGTTCGGTGCGCGGTGTCGCGTCGTCGCGCCCGGTCCCGGCCGGTTCGGTGCGCGGTGTCACGTCGTCGCGCCCGGCTCCGGCCGCTCCGGCGAGCGGCGTGACGCCGTCGCGCCCGGCCGCCGGGGCCGCTCCGGGTGCCGCGTCCGCCCCTGTCGTCGTACCCCCTGGGGGCCGTGCGGGGCGGCGGGCCGGGCGGGGCCGGGCGATGGCCGAGCCGCCGTGGCCGGGGCGGATCCCGCCGCCCGCGCCGGCCGTGGTGCTGCCCGCCCCACTGGCCGCCGACGTGCGCGACGCGGCCGGGGATCCGGTGGTGGTGAGCGCGCGGCTGGCGGTCAGCGCGGCGCCGGCCCGGCTCACCGTCGGCGACGGGCGCCCGGCCGAGATCACCGGCTGGGCCGGCCCGTGGCCGGTGGACGAACGCTGGTGGGCGCCGGCCGAGGCGCGCCGCCGGGCCCGGTTCCAGGTGTGCCTGGCCGACGGCGCTGCGCTGCTGCTCGCGGTCGAGGGCGGGCAGTGGCTGGTGGAGGCGATCTATGACTGAGCGCCGGGAAAGATCTTGGTACGAAAGCGCCCCTCCGGGGGCCGCTTCGTACCAAGATCTCGGGCTTTCGGGTGCAGGGCGAGGCGGGCACCGGTGAGCTTCCACAACCCGAAGATGCCCTGGTCGAAGCTGGAGCAGGTGCTCTCCGGCCGGGCCAAGGGGGAGCGGCACCTGCACGTGGTCGACCCGCTCGCGGTCGACGCCGACGGCGGCGACTCACCGGCGTGGAGCCGCAAGCGCCAGGAATACCGGCCGCCGCAGCTGGACCGGCCGGACGGCGTGGTGCCGTACGCGGAGCTGCACGCGCACTCCAACTTCAGCTTCCTCGACGGGGCCAGCCACCCGGAGGAGCTGGCCGAGGAGGCGGCCCGGCTCGGGCTCACCGCGCTCGCCGTCACCGACCACGACGGCTTCTACGGCGTGGTGCGCTTCGCCGAGGCGGCCCGCGCGCTGCGGCTGCCGACGATCTTCGGCGCGGAACTGTCGCTCGGACTGCCCGGCCCGCAGAACGGCGAACCCGACCCGCTCGGCCGGCATCTGCTGGTGCTGGCGCACGGCCACGAGGGGTACGCGCGCCTGGCCGCCACCATCTCCCGGGCCCAGCTGCGCGGCGGGGAGAAGGGCCGCCCGGTCTACGGCGAGCTGGAGGAGATCGCGGCGGAGCTGAAGGACCACGTGCTGGTGCTCACCGGCTGCCGCAAGGGGCACGTGCCCGCCGCGCTGCTCACCGAGGGCGTCGACGCGGCGGCCCGGGAGCTGGACCGGCTCACCGCGCTGTTCGGCGCGGAGACGGTGGCGGTGGAGCTGACCGACCACGGCCACCCGGTCGACGCCGACCGCAACGACGCGCTCGCCGACCTGGCCGCCGCGGCCGGGCTGCCCACAGTCGCCACGAACAACGTGCACTACGCCACCCCGGGCCGGCGGCGGCTGGCCACCACGGTCGCGGCGGTCCGGGCCCGGCGCAGCCTCGACGAGATCGACGGCTGGCTGCCCGCCGCGGCCACCGCCCACCTGCGCAGCGGCGCGGAGATGGCGGCGCGGTTCGCCGCGTACCCGGGGGCGGTGGCGCGGGCCGCCGAGTACGGCGCGGAACTCGCCTTCGACCTGCAGCTCGTGGCGCCGAAGCTGCCGGCGTACCCGGTGCCGCCCGGGCACACCGAGATGAGCTGGCTGCGCCGGCTGACCATGGACGGCGCCCGCGAGCGCTACGGCCCGCCCGAGGCGCACCCGGAGGCGTACGCGCAGCTGGAACACGAGCTGCGGATGATCGAAGACCTCGGGTTCCCCGGCTACTTCCTGGTGGTCTACGACATCGTCGCGTTCTGCCGTGCGCAGGACATCTACTGCCAGGGCCGGGGCTCGGCGGCCAACTCGGCGGTCTGCTACGCGCTGCGCATCACGAACGTGGACGCGGTCCGGCACCGGCTGCTGTTCGAACGGTTCCTCGCCCCGGAACGCGACGGCCCGCCGGACATCGACGTGGACATCGAGTCCGACCGCCGGGAGGAGGTGATCCAGCACGTCTACGCCCGCTACGGCCGGGAGCACACCGCCCAGGTCGCCAACGTCATCTCGTACCGGCCCCGGTCGGCGGTGCGGGACGTGGCGAAGGCGTTCGGCTTCTCACCCGGCCAGCAGGACGCCTGGAGCAAGCAGATCGACAGGTGGGGCTCGGTCGCCGCGGTCGACGTGGCGGACATCCCGGAGCAGGTGGTCGCGTACGCCAACGAGCTGCAGACGTTCCCCCGGCACCTGGGCATCCACTCCGGCGGCATGGTGATCTGCGACCGGCCGGTGATCGAGGTGTGCCCGGTGGAGTGGGGCCGGATGCCCGGCCGCAGCGTGCTCCAGTGGGACAAGGACGACTGCGCGGCCGTCGGCCTGGTCAAGTTCGACCTGCTCGGCCTCGGCATGCTCTCGGCGCTGCACTACGGCTACGACCTGATCGGCTCCCGCCTCGACCTCGGCGACATGACGCTGGACGACCCCGAGGTCTACGACATGCTCTGCCGGGCCGACTCGGTGGGCGTGTTCCAGGTGGAGAGCCGCGCCCAGATGGCCACGCTGCCCCGGCTCAAGCCGCGCGAGTTCTACGACCTGGTGGTGGAGGTGGCGCTGATCCGGCCCGGCCCGATCCAGGGCGGCTCGGTGCACCCGTACATCAGGCGCAAGAACGGCCAGGAGCCGGTCACGTACGCGCACCCGCTGATGCGCAACGCGCTGGAGAAGACGCTCGGCGTGCCGCTGTTCCAGGAGCAGCTCATGCAGCTCGCCATCGACCTGGCCGGGTTCGACGCGGCCGGCGCCGACCAGCTGCGCCGGGCCATGGGGGCGAAACGGTCGGTGGAGCGGATGGCGCAGATCGCCGACCGGCTCTACGCCGGGATGGCCGAGCGGGGCATCACCGGCGAGCTGGCCGACGACGTCTACCGCAAGCTCACCGCGTTCGCCAGCTACGGCTTCCCGGAGAGCCACGCGATGAGCTTCGCCTACCTGGTGTACGCCAGCTCGTGGCTCAAGCGCTACCACCCGGGCCCGTTCCTGGCCGCGCTGCTCAACGCCCAGCCGATGGGCTTCTACTCGCCGCAGACGCTCGCCGACGACGCCCGCCGGCACGGCGTGGAGGTACGCCGGCCGGACATCAACGCCAGCGGCGCCAAGGCGGTGCTGGAGTCCACCCCGCAGACGCGGTGGGGCAGCGTGCCGGGCGAGCCGCCGCACGCCTGGGGGCTGGGCGGCCCGGCGGTACGGCTCGGGCTGGGCAGCGTCCGTACCCTCGGCGAGGACGTGGCCGAGCGGATCGAGGCGGAACGGACGGCGCACGGGCCGTACCGGGACATGCCGGACCTGGCCCGCCGCGTCGGTCTCACCGCCGCGCAGCTGGAGGCGCTGGCCACCGCCGACGCCTTCGCCTGTTTCGGGCTGACCCGGCGGCAGGCCCTCTGGGCCGCCGGCGCGGCGGCCCAGGACCGGCCCGGCCGGCTGCCCGGCACGGTGACCGGCGCGGACCCGCCCACGCTGCCCGGCATGGCCGCGGTGGACCGCCTGGTCGCCGACGTCTGGGCCACCGGCCTGTCCCCGGAGAGCCACCCGGCCCGGTTCATCCGGGACCGCCTCGACGAACTGGGCGCGGTGCCGATCGCCCGGCTCGGCCAGGTGCCGCCCGGGCAGCGGATCCGGGTCGGCGGGATCGTCACCCACCGGCAGCGCCCGGCGACCGCCGGCGGCGTCACGTTCCTCAACCTGGAGGACGAGACCGGAATGCTGAATGTCACTTGCTCCCCGGGGCTGTGGCAGCGCTACCGTCGAATCGCCCGCACCAGTGGAGCACTGGTGGTGCGGGGCCGGCTGCAGCGGCACGAGGGCGTCACGAACCTCACCGCGGACCGGCTGGACGCGATCGAGCCCCCCGTCACACCGGCATCCAGGGATTTCCGTTGATGGAGTGATCCACATTACGGTTTCCGTGAGCCGGAGGCGGGAGACTCCCGACGCGGGTGGGCAGAGTGGCCCACCCGGGGTATGGGGGATGAACAGATGACCTTTCACCGCACGTACGCCGGTGGCGTAGCCAACGCCCGACGGACCCGCCTCGGCGCCGACTGGGCGCCCACCCACGAGGCCGAGCCGCGGGAATACCAGGTGACCGACGGCCCGGTGGCCAACGACCAGCGCTCCCGCGCCGAGGACGACCCCGCCGGCGGCGGCGAGTCCTGAACCTGGGCCGGGGGGTGACTAGGCTCGGCGCGTGGAGCAGATCCGAACCCTCACCCCCCGCACCGCCGTCATCTGGTCGGTGCTCCGGGCCGAGCTGGACCGGCGGGCCGGCGAACGACTCTCCGTGCTCGACGTCGGCGGCGGGACCGGCGGCTTCGCCGTCCCACTCGCCGAGGCCGGTCACCGGGTCACAGTGGTCGACGCCAGCCCCGACGCGCTCGCCGCGCTGACCCGCCGCGCCGCCGAGGCCGGGGTCGCCGACCGGGTACGCGCGACGCAGGGCGACGCCGACGCGCTCGCCGGGCTGGTCGAACCGGCCACCGTGGACCTGGTGCTCTGCCACTCCGTCCTCGAAGTCGTCGACGAGCCGGAACCGGTGATCTCCGCGCTGGTCACCGCGTTGCGCCCGGGCGGCGCGGCGAGCGTGCTCGTCGCCGGCCGGGCCGCCGCCGTGTTCGGCCGGGCGATGAACGGGCAACTTGACGCCGCCGCGGCGCTGGCCGCCGACCCGCACGGCACCACCGGCCGCCGGGACACGCTGCGCCGCCGCTACGACGCCGCCGACGCGAGCGCGCTGCTCACCGCCGCCGGCCTCGCCGTGGAGGAGATCCACGGGGTACGGGTGCTCGCCGACCTGCTTCCGGCCGCCGTGGCCGACGGTCAGCCGGCCGCCCTGGTGGAGCTGGAACGGGCGCTCGCGGCCCGGCCCCCGTACCGTGATCTCGCCGCTCAACTGCACCTGTTCGCCCGCCGCCCGGCATGACCGGCCCGGCTCCCGGCCCGCTGGACCGGGTTGCGCCGCGCTACGACGGCGGCAGCCTGGCCGACGTGCTGCCCAGCGCGCTGTCGGTGCTCGGCGTACCCGGTGCGGCCGACCGGCTCGGCCTGGCACCGGGGCTGGCCGGGGTACGCCGGATCGCGGTGCTGCTCGTCGACGGCCTCGGCTGGTACCAGATCCCCACCGCCGCCCGGTACGCCCCGACGCTCGCCGGACTGGCCGCCACCACCGGCCGGCCGCTCACCACCGGCTTCCCGTCCACCACCCCGACCAGCCTGGTCAGCCTCGGCACCGGCACCGCGTCGGGCGCGCACGGCGTGCTCGGCTTCACCGTCCGGGTGCCCGGCACCGACCGGGTGCTCAACCACGTCGACTGGGCCGGCGACCCCGACCCGGTGAGCTGGCAGCCGGTGCCCACCTGGTACCAGCGGGCGCGTGCCGCCGGGGTGGCGGTGACCGTGGTCAGCCGCCCCGAGTTCGCCGGCAGTGGCCTGACGCTCGCCGCCAACCGGGGCGGCGACTACCGGGGCGCGGCCGGCGCGGACGCGCTCGCCGCGCGGATGCTGGCGGCGCTGGCCGCCGGGGACGGACCCGCACTGGTCTCCGGGTACCACCCCGACCTGGACCGGCACGGGCACCTCAGCGGTGTCGACTCCGAGCCGTGGCGGCTGGCCGCCGCCGATGTGGACGCGCTGCTGGCCCGGCTCGTCGACGGGCTGCCGCCGGACGCCGCGCTGCTGGTCACCGCCGACCACGGCCAGCTCGACGTGCCCGCCGGGCACCGGATCGACCTGGACGCCGATCCCCGGCTGCGCGCCGGGGTACTGGTGGTCGCCGGTGAGCCCCGCGTCCGCTACCTGCACACCGAGCCGGGCGCCGAGGCCGACGTGGTGGCCGCCTGGACCGAGCTGCTGGGCCCGGCCGCGCACGTGCTGACCCGCGCCGAGGCGGTGGCGACCGGCTGGTTCGGGCCGGTGCCCGAGGCGCACCTGAGGCGGATCGGCGACGTGGTGGTGGTCTGCCGGGACACGTACGCGGTGGTCGCCACCCGTTCCGAGCCGCCGATGGCGTCGCGGCTGGTGGCGTACCACGGCGCGGACACCGCCGCCGAGATGACCGTTCCGCTGCTGGTGGTGCGGGGCTGACCCGGCTCATCCGCGGCTGCGGCCGCGTCGGTGGCCGCCGGGCTGGGCGGTGGGGTTGTCGGACCGGCGGGCTAGCCTGCTGGCATGGGCCGCAGCCAGTCGTTGCCCCGAGGCGGTGACCCGCGCTTCGGGCCGGACGCCGACGACACCGGCTGCGCCATCCTGCACGTCGACATGGACGCGTTCTACGCCTCGGTCGAGGTGCGCCGCCGACCCGAGCTGCGCGGGCGGCCGGTGGTGGTGGGCGGCGTCGGCCCGCGCGGCGTGGTCAGCTCCGCCAGCTACGAGGCCCGGCAGTACGGCGTCCGCAGCGCCATGCCCACCGCCCGTGCCCGGGCGCTCTGCCCCGGCGCGGTCTACCTGCCGCCCGACTTCACCGCCTACACCGAGGCGTCGCGGGCGGTCATGCGGATCTTCCGGGACGTCACCCCGCTGGTCGAGCCGCTCTCGCTGGACGAGGCGTTCCTCGACGTGGCGGGCGCCCGCCGGCTGTTCGGCCGGCCCGCCGACATCGCCGCGCTGATCCGCCGCCGGGTCGCCGAGGAACAGCGGCTGACCTGTTCGGTGGGCGTCGGGCCGAGCAAGTTCGTGGCGAAGCTCGGCTCCACCCGGGCCAAGCCCGACGGCCTGCTCGTGGTCCCGGCCGCCCGGGTGCTGGAGTTCCTGCACCCGCTGCCGGTGTCCGCCCTGTGGGGCGTGGGGGAGCGTTCCGCCGACGCGCTGCGCCGCCTCGGCCTGCGCACCGTACGCGACCTCGCCGAGGCACCGGCCGGCCTGCTGCGCCGGGCCGTGGGCGAGGCGTCCGCCGCCCACCTGCACGAGCTGGCGTGGGGGCGCGACCCGCGCGGGGTGACGCCCGAACAGGTGGAGAAGTCGATCGGCGCGGAGGTCACGTTCGACATCGACGTGACCGACCCGGACGAGATCCGGCGGTCCCTGCTCGCGCTCGCCGACAAGGCCGGCGCTCGGCTGCGGGCGGCCGGGCAGGTGGGCCGTACCGTGTCGCTCAAGGTCCGTTTCGCCGACTTCCGGACGATCAGCCGCTCCCGCACGCTCGCCGTGCCCACCGACACCGCCCGGGAGATGTTCGACACGGCCTGGGCGTTGTGGGGCGCGCTCGCTCCCGGCGAGCCGGTTCGGCTGGTCGGGGTCCGGATGGAAGGTCTCGCCCCCGCCGGGGAGACCCCGCAGCAGCTCACCCTCGGCGCGCCCGAGCGCGGCTGGCGTGAGGCGGAGGCGGCGGCCGATGCGGCGGCCGCCCGATTCGGGCGGTCCGTCATAGGTCCGGCCAGTCTTCTCGGCCGTCGTGATACACGACAAGTCGAAAAACCGACCCGGCCGTAGGTCGTCCCGCTTTCCGACGCGCGGGGGCCCTCGTAGACTTGCGGGTAAGCAGCCGGTTGGCTGCCACGGTCTGTCGGCCCGCCCGGGTCGACCAACGTGACCGGGGAGGAGTGCCGTGCCGCTCTCGGAGCACGAGCAGCGGCTGTTCGAGCAGATCGAGCGGTCGCTTGCCGAGGACCCCAAGTTCGCCTCGGCCGTGCGCGCCAGCGACCCGCGTTTCCACGCGCGGCGTCGCGTGCTCGTCGCTGCCGGCGTGGTCGTCGCTGGTCTGGCCCTGTTGATCTATGGTGCCGTGATCAAGATTCCCGCGGTGGCCGTGGCGGGTTTCGTCGTCATGCTGGCCTCGTTGGGCTACGCGGTGCAGTCGCACCGCCGATCCCAGTCGCCCGACCTGCACGTGGTCGGCGGCACAACGAGCCGGCGTCGTCCCCGTGGCCGCAGCAGTGGCCGCCGGGGCTCCTTCCTCGACCGGATGGAGGACCGCTGGCGGCAGCGCCCGGAGGGACACCGCTGACCGTGCTCCGCCCCGGACCGGGGCGGATGTCGCGGCGACGCCCGTCGGCGTGCGCTTCGTCGTGCCCGCTCCACGGCGGCGGCTGCGCGTAGCCGTCGATCGCGCCGTGCCTGTTGACGTCTGGTGCCGGCCGGTGTGGCGGTGCCCCCGGATTCCCCGGCTGCGGCGTGAGTCTCTCCCCGGTCCGCTGGCCAGTGCTTCGCAGCCGATCATCGCCTCCGCGCCGACCTGCGGCGGCTCCTGTCGGCTGATAGTCCACGACTAGAGATCGATCTTCCAAAGCGCGGGAAACGCGAAGATCTTGGTAGGAAAGGGCCGCTATAGGGGCCTTTTCCTACCAAGATCTCAAGCGCCCCCGCTCCCCACCCCGCCAGCCCGCTGAGCAGTCGGTGATCAAGGAGTTTGTGTCCGGTCGGAGGCCTCGCGGAGACACAAACTCCTTGATCAACGGGCCGGGGGCCGGGGGACGGGCCGGGGGGACGGGGCGGGGCGGTCAGCGGGCCGTGCGGCCCGCCAACAGGCGGCGTGGGCTCCAGCGCAGCATCTGCGTCCGGGCCTGCCCGCTCGTGGTGACGATCCGGGCCGACTGCTCGGCCAGGGCGGTCCGCCAACGCTGGATCACCGACGGGGGCAGCAGCGCGGCCAGCAACCGGGTGCGGCGGTCGGCCCCGGCCGCGAGCGCGCCCCGGACCGTCCGCAGCGCCGGTTGCAACTCCGCGCCGGCGAGCGGGTCCCGCGCGTACCGGGCCCGCTCCTCTGCCCGGCCCAGCAGCCGTACCCCGGTTGCGGCGTCGCCATTCTCGGTGAGCGCCTCCCGGGCCAGCCGCTCGGCGGTCGCGCGTGGGGTCTCCGTGCGGTCCACCCGGACGTGGAAGTCGACGAGCGTGTCGAGCAGCTCGTCCCAGGCGGCGTGCGCGTCGGCGCGGGCGGACTCGGCGTCCACGCCGACGACGACCTCCCGTGCCTCGCCCCGCTGGCCCGGCACCGCGAGCGCGGTGGCCGAGGGCGCCCGGACCCGGACGCGCCGGCGGCGGCGCAGGGTGGAGCGGCGCAGCCCCGGTACGGCGAACAGCGCCAGCAGCGCCAGCGCCGCGGCCAGCCACCACGGCCACACCCGGTTCTGCTCGGCCGGGTCACCTCCGCCCAGGGACAGGCCCTGGTCGGTGTCCTTGTCGAGCCGGTCCGCCTCGTTCGGGCCGGCCGACGGGTCGGCGGCGCCGGGAGCGACGGTGCTGCCGGGCGACGGGGTGACCTCCTCGGGGGCGTCGGTGTCCGGCGCCCACGCGGAGCGGACCGAGCCCTGCACGCTCGCCGCCGGGGTGGCGTCGAACGGCACCCAGCCGATCCCGTTGCCGAAGTTGACCTCGGTCCACGCGTGCAGGTTGCGGTTGGTCAGCACGTACGTGCCGCCGTCGGACTTGCTGCCGTTGGTGAAGCCGACAGCCACCCGGGCCGGAATACCGGCGGCCCGGACCAGCCAGGCCATCGCCGCCGCGTACTGCTGGCAGTAGCCGACCTTGGTGGCGAGGAAGTCGGTGATGTCCTCCCCGCTGCTGCCGTCGCGGGTGGACAGCGAGTAGGTGAAGCCGTTCTCCACGGAGAAGTACTCGTAGATGGCGCGGACCTTGTCGTAGTCGTTCGACTTGCCCCTCACCAGCTCGTCGACGAGCTCCTCGACGGCCGGGACCGACGGCCGGTCGGTCTGCTGCCGCTTCACCTGGCTGTCCGCGGGCAGGGACGGGGCGGCGCGCAGCGCCGCCGGGCTGAACGTCGAGCGCACGTACTCGAACGAGTAGCTCTTGCCGCGGGCGTTCTCCCGGTTGGAGAAGACTATCTGCTGGCTCGAGTCGTACAGCCAGTTGCCGTTGAGGTCGTCCGCCTTCACCGGATCGGCGTAGACCGGCAGCAGCGGCATGTTCAGGTTCTTCGACACCTCGACGGTGGCCTTGTAGCGCTGCCGCTCGACGCCACGCGGGGTGCGCTCGCTCGGGTCGGGCAGGCCGCGGGTGACCGGCCGCCCGGTGGGCACGCGCGCCTGGAAGCCGCTCGGCCGCAGGTCGTCGACCACGCCGAGGCGCAGGTAGAACGGGCTCGGCTCGTTGGTGCTGACCTTCACCAGCTCGGTTTCCTGGCTCTGGTTGAGCTGGCCGCTGAGCGCCGCGAACAGGTCGATCCGGCCCGGGCTGCCACCCTGGCCGGGCCGGCCGTTGCCCTCACCGGGCCCGGCGCCGACGTTGTTCATCAGCCCGCCGGTCATCCCGGGCACGGCCAGGGGCAGGGCCACCGCCACCGCCACGCCGACCACTGCCAGCCGGCGGCCCGCCGCGGCCAGCGGCGACGCCTCCCAGACGTCGACGTCGCGTCCCTCACCGGTGAACCGGCGGCCGAACCGGCGTACCCGGTCGACGTTGTCGGTGACCAGCAGCCACAGGTAGCCGGCGGCGCCCACCACGAACGGGGTGGCGGGGACGCTGTCCAGGTAGACCGCCACCGGCACCGAGTAGATGGCGAGCATCGGCAGGCCGGCCAGCGCCGGCCGGCGCAGCCCGACCGAGAGGACGTCCACCACCACGGCGACCGCGCCGATGCCGAGCACCGCGAGGAACAGCAGCGAGTCGACGTCGGGCACCTTCACGCCGTACGAGCGCATGTCCTCCAGCGACGCCTGCGTCAGCTCGCCGAAGTGGGCGAACGTGCCCGGGGCCGGGATGAACGCGAGCAGCTCGGCGCCGCTCGGGAAGATCCACGTCAGGCCCAGGGTCAGGCCGGCGAGCATCGCCAGCACCTGCCCCCACAGCGGTGCCCGGGCCAGCCGGCTCAACGCGGCCGAGCCGGCCACCACGGCGACCACGATGGTGGCCTGGATCAGCCACGTCCAGCGTTCGAAGATCGCCGACAGCGGGGCCGCCGCCAGCAGGGTCGCCGCCGCGGCGACGAACCCGATGTTGCGATGGGGGGTCACGGGAGCTTCCTTCCGGTCATCGCATGCCTCCGGCGACCGTCTCGGCCAGGGCCGCCCGCAGCGCGAATCCCTGCGATCCGCGCCCGGCCTGCGGCCACAGCACCGGCAGACGGCTGCCGTGCTCCACCCCGATGACCCGCCAGCCGCTCTGCAGCAGCGCGAGCGCGGCGGCGCCGTGCGCCCGTTCCGCCTCGGTGCGGGCCTTCGGCGGCAGGTTCAGCCAGGTGTTGCTGTCGAGCAGGAACGCCACACAGGTCGCGCCGTTGCCGCGCAAACCGGCCAGCAGCTCCGCCTCGGCGGCGCCGAGCGTGCCGAGCAACGCGATGATCAGGCCGCCGTCGGCCCGCTGCCGGACCTGCTGCACCAGCGTGGTGATCTCGCCGCGCCGGTCCAGGTGCACGTCGGCGAGCTGGTCCAGGAGCAGGCCCTCACCGCCGGCCTCGGTCGCCGCGACGTCGGCGCCGTTGCCGGTGACCAGGCGCAGCTTGTAGCCGGCCTGGCGCAGGTGCACGGCGATGCTGGCGGCCGCCGAGACCGCCCACTCGAAGCTCGCCGTCGGCCCCTCGCCCCGGTGCCCGGCGGCGCGCGTGTCCAGCACGACGGTGGCGCGGCTCTCCCACGGCTGCTCCTCGCGGCGCACCATCAGCTCGCCGGTGCGGGCGGTGGACTTCCAGTGCACGCGGCGCAGGTCGTCGCCCATCCGGTACTCCCGGGTGGCGGCGTCGTCCTCGCCGTGTACCGCTACCGAGCGGGCCCGGCTGTCGCCGCTGCCGGCGTACTCGCCTGGTAGCCGCACCGACGGCAACGGAGTGACCTGCGGGATCACCGTGAGGTGGTCGGTGCTGGGGAACGAGCGGGTCAGCTCGCACAGCCCGAACGGGTCGGTCAGCCGGATCACCAGCGGGCCCACCTCGTAGCGGCCGCGCACGTCCGCCCGGACGGTGTACGCCACGGAGCTGGCCTGGTGCGCGCCGAGCCGCTCCAGCACCACCCGGGGGCGGCTGCCCAGCGCGTACGGCAGGCGGTCCTCCAGCAGCAGCGTGCCGGTGGGCAGCCGGGACAGGTTCTGCAACCGCAGCACCACGCGGGAGCTGGCCCCGACCGGCACCCGGTGCGGCTCCAGCGACCTGTTGCAGGCCAGCTTGTACCGGCTGCGCCCGACGTACGCGGCGGCCAGCAGCGGCAGGACGGCGAGCAGGACCGCCACCCGGAGCAGGTCCTTCTCGCCCAGGATGCCGGCGGAGATCGCCGCGGCCACCGCGGCCGCCAGGAAGGAGCGGCCGCGGGTGGTCAGCCCACGCAGGCCGTCGCGCACGTCACGGCCTCCGCGGCTCGTACGGCCCGCGGCCGTTGTTGCCGCCGCCGGGGCGGGTGTCGTACGGCGAACGCTGCCGGTCGTGCGGGAGCGGCAGGCGGTGCACCAGCTCGGAGACGATCGCGTCGGTGGTGCGCCGGGCCAGCTGGGCGTCGGCGGTCGGGATGATCCGGTGCGCCAGCACCGGCACCGCGAGGACCTGGAGGTCGTCCGGCAGCACGTAGTCGCGGCCCTCCAGGGCGGCCACCGCGCGGGCGGTGCGCAGCAGCTGGAGCGTGGCCCGCGGGGACGCGCCCAGGCGCAGGTCCGGCGCCTCCCGGGTGGCGGTGACCAGGTCGATCGCGTACTGCTTGACCGCGTCGGCGACGTGCACCTGCCGGACGTGACCGATCAGCCGGCGGACGGTGGCCGCGTCGGAGACCGGCCGCAGCCCCGACAGCGGGTCGGTGGCGCCGTGCCCGTCGAGCATGGCCAGCTCGGCGCGCGGGTCCGGGTAGCCCATGGCGATGCGGGCGGTGAACCGGTCGCGCTGCGCCTCGGGCAGCGGGTACGTGCCCTCCATCTCGATCGGGTTCTGCGTCGCGATCACCATGAACGGCGTCTGCAGCTGGTAGGTGACGCCGTCGACGGTGACCTGGCGCTCCTCCATGCACTCCAGGAGCGCCGACTGGGTCTTCGGCGAGGCCCGGTTGATCTCGTCGCCGACCACCAGGTTGGCGAAGACCGCGCCGGGGCGGAACTCGAAGTCGTGCGTCTCCTGGTTGTAGACGCTCACGCCGGTGACGTCGCTGGGAAGCAGGTCGGGGGTGAACTGGATCCGCCGGACCGAGCAGTCGATGGACCGGGCCATCGCCTTGGCGAGCTTGGTCTTGCCGACGCCGGGCACGTCCTCGATGAGCAGGTGGCCCTCGGCCAGCAGCACCGCCAGGGCGAGCCGGACGGTGGCGGTCTTGCCCTCGATGACCTGCTCGATGTTGGCCACGATGGCCTCGCTGGCGGCGCGGAACTCGTCGTGCGGCAGCAGACCGCCCACCTCGTCCCAGGTCTGTTGTGTCACGGGCCTCCTCCTCGTCGCCTGGACGGCAGCTCTTTATAGAGCACCTGGACCCGCCGTTGGGTTCGCGACGCCGAGCCACGTCTGCCGCAGTAATCTCACTGGCCTCTCAGGCTAACCATGTTTGTCGTTACTGCCGACTCCCGCAGGTGGTCGGTCGGTTACGCCCGGAATATTCGCCGGACCGGGGGACCGGCCGCTCCGGGCGGAACAGGCGCGCCGCCGCCGAGGGCTGCGAGGTACACTGCCTGCATGGCCGGGTTCTTCCTGCTTCTTACCGAGCCGTGTTGATGCGCTGAACGCGCGACAGCACGGCCGCCCCTCCTGCGCGAGGGGCTTTTTTGTGCCCGCAGCAGACCGCCCACAATTTTTTCGAATCGCCCGATCCGCGCCGAGGAGACGCCATGAGTGAGGCAGCCGCACCGGCGACCGACATTCCCCCGTTCCGGTACACCGCCGCACTGGCCGACGAGATCGAACACCGCTGGCAGGACACCTGGGAGCGGGACGGCACCTTCCACGCGCCGAACCCGACCGGCCCGCTGGCCGACCCGGGTCATCCGCGCGCGGGCGCCGAGAAGCTGTACGTGCTGGACATGTTCCCGTACCCCTCCGGCGCCGGCCTGCACGTCGGCCACCCGCTGGGCTACATCGGCACCGACTGCTACGCCCGCTACCAGCGGATGGCCGGGCGCAACGTGCTGCACGCGATGGGCTTCGACGCGTTCGGCCTGCCCGCCGAGCAGTACGCGGTGCAGACCGGCACCCACCCCCGCACCACCACCGAGGCGAACATCGAGCGGTACCGGGCGCAGCTGCGCCGGCTGGGGCTGGGCCACGACGAGCGGCGGTCGGTGGCGACCATCGACACCGACTTCTACCGCTGGACGCAGTGGATCTTCCTGCAGGTCTTCAACTCCTGGTACGACACGGACGCACGCAAGGCCCGGCCGATCGCCGAGCTGATCGCCGAGTTCGAGGGCGGCACCCGCGCCACCCCGGACGGGCGGCCGTGGGCCGAGCTGTCCGTGGGGGAGCGGCGGCGCGTCGTGGACGACCACCGCCTGGCGTACGTCTCGGAGGCGCCGGTCAACTGGTGCCCGGGGCTGGGCACCGTGCTGGCCAACGAGGAGGTCACCGCCGACGGCCGCTCCGAGCGCGGCAACTTCCCGGTCTTCAAGCGCAACCTGAAGCAGTGGATGATGCGGATCACCGCGTACGGGGACCGGCTGCTGGAGGACCTGGACACACTGGACTGGCCGGAGCCGATCAAGCTGCAGCAGCGCAACTGGATCGGCCGGTCGACCGGCGCGCACATCGACTTCCCGACCGCCGCCGCGCCGGTGCGGGTGTTCACGACCCGGCCGGACACCGTCTTCGGCGCCACCTACATGGTGCTGGCCCCCGAGCACGAGCTGGTCGACGTGCTGACGCCGGCCGCCTGGCCGGAGGGGACGAAGGACGCCTGGACCGGCGGGCACGCGAGCCCGCGTGAGGCCGTCGAGGCGTACCGGAAGGCCGCCGCGGCCAAGACGGACATGGAGCGGCAGGCGGACAGCAAGGAGAAGACCGGCGTCTTCGTCGGCGCCTACGCGACCAACCCGGTGACCGGCGGGCAGATCCCGATCTTCATCGCCGACTACGTGCTGGCCGGGTACGGCACCGGCGCGATCATGGCGGTGCCCGCGCAGGACGAGCGGGACTGGGACTTCGCCGAGGTCTTCGAGCTGCCGATCGTGCGGACCGTGCAGCCGCCGGAGGGCTTCGCCGGCAAGGCGTACACCGGGGACGGCCCGGCGATCAACAGCGCCGCGCCGGAGCGCGGCATCGACCTGGACGGCCTGGGCGTCACCGAGGCCAAGGCGCGGATCATCGAGTGGCTGGAGGCGAACGGACACGGCGCCGGCGCGGTCACCTGGCGGCTGCGCGACTGGCTGTTCTCCCGGCAGCGTTACTGGGGCGAGCCGTTCCCGATCGTGTACGACGAGACCGGCGCGCCGATCGCGCTGCCCGAGTCGATGCTGCCGGTCGAGCTGCCCGAGGTGGAGGACTTCTCGCCGAAGACGTTCGACGCCGACGACGCCGACAGCAACCCGGAGACCCCGCTGTCGCGGCGGCGCGACTGGGTCGAGGTGGAGCTGGACCTGGGCGACGGGCCCAAGCGCTACACCCGCGAGACCAACGTGATGCCGCAGTGGGCCGGCTCCTGCTGGTACGAGCTGCGCTACCTGGATCCGACCGACTCGCAGCGCTTCGCCGACCCGGAGAACGAGGCGTACTGGATGGGGCCGCAGCGTCCGGGTGACTGCGGCGGCACCGACCTGTACGTCGGCGGCGCCGAGCACGCCGTGCTGCACCTGCTGTACGCGCGCTTCTGGCACAAGGTGCTGTACGACCTGGGCCACGTCTCGTCGTTCGAGCCGTTCCGCCGCCTGTTCAACCAGGGCATGATCCAGGCGTACGCGTTCGTCGACCCGCGCGGCGCGTACGTGCCCGCCGAGGAGGTCGTCGAGGTCGACGGCCGCTGGTTCCACGGCGAGACCGAGGTCCGGCGCGAGTACGGCAAGATGGGCAAGTCGCTGAAGAACGTCGTCACCCCGGACGACATGTGCGCGGCGTACGGCGCGGACACGTTCCGGGTGTACGAGATGTCGATGGGCCCGCTGGAGGTGTCCCGCCCGTGGGAGACCCGGGCGGTCGTCGGCTCGTACCGGTTCCTGCAGCGGGTCTGGCGCACCGTCGTCGACGAGCAGACCGGGGAGCTGCGGGTCACCGACGAGCCGGCCGACGAGGCGACCCGGCGGCTGCTGCACAAGGCGATCGACGGGGTCCGCGCCGACATGGACGGCATCCGGTTCAACACCGCCATCGCCAAGCTGATCGAGCTGACGAACGGCCTGACCCGGCTGGCGGAGACGCCGCGTGAGGTGGCCGAGCCGCTGGTGCTGATGGTCGCCCCGTTCGCCCCGCACATGGCGGAGGAACTGTGGCGCAAGCTGGGTCACGAGGAATCCCTGACGTACGCGGACTTCCCGGTCGCCGACCCGGCCCTGCTGGTGGCCGAGTCGGTCACGTACCCGGTGCAGGTCAACGGCAAGGTCCGGGGCCGGATCGAGGTGCCGGCCGACGCGTCCGAGGAGACCGTCCGCGCGGCGGCGCTGGAGGCGGTGGCAGGCGCGCTGGCCGGCAAGGAGCCGCGCAAGGTGATCGTGGTGAAGGGCCGGATGGTCTCGGTCGTCGTCTGACCCGGCGGGTGGGCGTGTCCACACGCGGGACACGCCCACCCGCCGGTCAGGTCGCGCGGCGTCGCCGTTCGGCCCGCCACCAGCGGTGGATGATCAGCACACTGGCGATCAGGCCGAGGCTCGCAGGCGCCGCCGCGTACCAGTTGATCGACCCGGGCGTGGTCACCGCCGCGCCGATCGCCGCGTAACCGATGGCGGTGGGGGCGGAGGCGATCACGCTGCCGGCCAGGAACGGCCCCACCCGGGCGGCGGTGGTGCCGTAGCCGTAGCTGACCAGGCCGAACCCGGCGATCGGCAGCAGCCGGACGGTGATCACGCCGAAGACGCTCTGCCGGGCGAACCAGCCGTCGAGGCGGGCCAGCCGGCCGCGTACCCGCTCGGCGACGAAGTCGCGCCCGAGCACCCGCCCCACCGTGAAGCCGAGGGCCGCCGCCAGCAGCGCCGCGCCGAGCGCGTACGCGGCGCCCTGCACCGGGCCGAAGATCGCGCCCGCGGCCAGCGTGACGAACGTGCGCGGCACCAGAGCCACCAGCAGCAGCGCGCCGCCGAGAACCGCCGCGGGCGGGCCGTAGCCGCCGAGCGAGTCGGCGAGCCGGGGCAGGTCGGCCGGATCCGGCCGCGGCACCAGCAGCAGCGTCACGCCGAACCCGGCGAGCAGCAGCAGGAGCAGCCCGAACCGGCGCGCCGAGGGCTGCCGCAGCAACCCGGCGAGCCGGCGGGCCACCGGTCGCCGCCCCGGCCGGGCGGCGTCGGTCACGGCCTCGGGGCGGCGGCCACCGCGGTGCGGCGTTCGGAGCGGAGCCGGTCGGCCCAGGTGTCGTCGAGCGGCGGAAGCTGGTGGATGCCGGTCGCCCAGCGCAGCAGCAGGTCGGCCAGGTCGGGGTTGCGCGCCAGCGCCGGGCCGTGCGAGTAGGTGCCGAGCAGCTTGCCCCGCCACGCGCCCTCGGTGGCGCCGTCGTTGCCGACGCCCGTGGTGACCCGGGCCAGCGGGGACACGCCGGGGCCGAGGTGGGTACGGCCGCCGTGGTTCTCGAACCCGGACAGGTGCGGGATGCCCAGCCGCGGGTCGACCTCGCCGGCCAGCTCGCCGACGGCCCGGGTGGGGCCGCGGTCGGAGGAGAGGTCGAGCAGCTCCAGGCCGGCGCACTGGGTGCCCTTGGCGAAGAAGGAGGTGCCGAGCAACTGGTAGCCGGCGCAGACGCCGAACACCACCGAGCCCTGGGCCACCGCCCGGTGCAGGCCGCCGTCGGCGATCAGGCGCTGGGCGCCGAGCGCCTGCGGGCCGTCCTCGCCGCCGCCGAGCAGGTAGATGTCGGCGGTGGCGGGCAGCCGCTGGTCGGAGCGGACCTCCAGCACCTCGACCGGCATGCCGCGCAGCTGGGCCCGGCGGGCCAGGATCAGCGCGTTGCCCCGGTCGCCGTAGGTGGACAGCAGGTCGGGATAGATCCAGACGATGCGCAGGCTCTCAGTTGACACGGTCCAGCTCCGCTCGGATGTCCTGGAAGGCGGTGTAGTTGGCGATGACCTCCAGCCGGCCCGGCGGCACCGCGCGGACCGCCTCGTCGAAGCTGCGGACGTGCTGGAACGGCACGCCGTTGACCTCGAGCCGCACCGCCAGGTCGTACGCCCGGTCGCCGGTGATCAGCACCTGCCGGCCGGTCAGCGGGGAGAAGTCCACGTCGAACAGCCAGGACGTGTCCAGCCCGTCGGGGTCGCGGGCGTTGATGGACAGCAGTGTCGGCGCGACGTCGGCCATGTCGAACGCCTCCAGCCAGCTCGCCGGGTTCTTCGCCAGCAGCAGCCGGATGTTGCGCCCGTCGCGGTTCACCTGGGCGTAGCGCCCGGCCACCGAGGTGACGGTGCCGAGCCGGGAGACCGCGTCCACCGGGCGTACGCCGAACTCGGCGGCGACGGCCAGGGCGGTGGCCGCGTTGCCGAGGTTGACCTTGCCGGGGAGCTGAAGCTGGATCTTGTGCCAGGCGCCGGTGGGGTCGAGCACGCCGTCGTCCTCGACCGTCCAGTTCGGCTCGGGGCGGCGCAGCGGGCAGCCGGTGCACCACCACTGCTCGCCGGAGCGCTGGATGGTGGAGCCGCACTCGGGGCAGACCCAGGAGTCGTCGTGCCAGCGCTGCCCGGCGCTGAACCAGGTGACGTGCGGCGGCACGTGGCCCTGGGCCGGGTCGGCCGGCGGGGTGGCGGCCCACACCACCATCGGGTCGTCGGCGTTGGCGACCACCCGTACCCGCGGGTGCCGGACCAGGGCGGCGCGCCAGAGCTGCGCCATCATGGCGACCTCCTTGGCGCGGTCGAGCTGGTCGCGGGAGAGGTTGAGCAGCGCCACCACGTGCGGCTCGGTCGCCTCCAGCACCTGGGCGAGGTAGTGCTCGTCGACCTCCAGCACCGCGTACGGCGTGCTGCCGGCCTTGGCGAGCGCCGAGGTGTGGCCGGTGGGCATGTTCGCGCCGAAGGAGTTGGTGGCGACCCGGCCCAGCACGCCGACCGCGGCGGTGGTGAGCCGGGTGGTGGTGGTCTTGCCGTTGGTGCCGGACACCAGGGCGATGGCGCGCCCGGCCGAGAGGTGGGCGAGCAGGTCCGGGTCGATCTTGAGGCCGATCCAGCCGCCGATCACCGAGCCGTCGCCACGGCCCGCGGCCCGCGACAGCGCCGCGGCGGTGCGCGACACGGAGCTGGCCACCTTTGCCCGCAAGGGCATCTTCGCGTCCGTCACGCGAGCGAGGTTACCGGACCGCCACCTCCACCAGATCGCCGCCGACGGCGAACCGTTCGGCCGGGGACGTTCCGGCGGACGGGTGGAGCGCGCGGGGCCGGACGGCGTCGGTCGATGTCGGGTAGCGGACGGTGCCGGGCGCGCCCCACCCCCTCCACTCCGCCCCACCCGCGTTGACGTGCGGTTTTGCGCGCGGAAACGCCACGCCGCGCGGGCGATTCTGGTTGCAGGTGGAGGGAAGTGGAGTAGAGTGGGGCGCGATGGTGAGGCCGGGAGGGCCACACCGGCCCGGGGGGTCAGCGGCGCCGCGAACGCCGCTCAGGGCGAGGGGGTTGGGCCGATGTTCCTCGGCACCCACACTCCGCGCCTGGACGACAAAGGCCGGTTGATCCTGCCGGCGAAGTTCCGGGACGAACTGGCGGGGGGTGTCGTGATCACCAAAGGGCAGGAGCGCTGCCTCTACGTCTTCCCGATGCCCGAGTTCCAGCGGATCGCCGACCAGTTGCGCGCGCAGCCGATGACGAGCAAGGCGGCCCGGGCCTACAGCCGGGTCTTCTTCGCCAGCGCGCACGACGAGGTGCCGGACAAGCAGGGGCGGGTCACCATACCCGGCCACCTGCGGTCGTACGCGGCACTGGACCGGGATCTGGTCGTGATCGGAGCGAGCACCCGGGTGGAGATCTGGGACAAGGCGGCCTGGGAGGCCTACCTCGCGGAGAGCGAAGACGACTTCGCCGACATCGAGGAGGGGGTGCTGCCCGGCGGTCTGTAGGGCGTGACGGCGCCCGACGTACTGCGAGATCTCCAGCCGCTTTCGAGTTCCTGGCACCCCTTCCCCGGTGCCAGGCGCACGATCCGACACGGAGGGCCGCGGCCTCCGGCGGGCGGGAGCGGATGGGGATCTGGCGGTATGGCGAGGCGTCGTGGCGACGACGGACACGTGACGGAACGGTTGGCGAACGGGGTGGGGGTCGAGATGGGGGAGCTACGCGGCACGCACGTGCCGGTGCTGCTCGAGCGGTGTCTCGAGCTGCTGGCCCCCGCACTGGGCCGGCCCGGCCGCACCGTCCACGTCGACGCCACGCTCGGCCTGGCCGGGCACGCCGAGGCGGTGCTCACGGCGCATCCGGACACGGTGCTGATCGGCCTGGACCGGGACACCGAGGCGCTCGCCCACGCGCGGGTCCGCCTGGCCCGGTTCGCCGACCGGATCCACCTGGAGCACGCCGTCTACGACGAGCTGCCCGAGGTGCTCGACCGGCTCGGTTACCCGGCGATCGACGGGGTGCTGTTCGACCTGGGCGTCTCGTCGCTGCAACTGGACGCGCCCGACCGCGGGTTCGCGTACGCGCAGGACGCGCCGCTGGACATGCGGATGGACCAGACCCGGGGGGTGACCGCCGAGGAGGTGGTCAACACCTACTCCCACCCGGACCTGGCCCGCCTGCTGCGGGTGTACGGCGAGGAGAAGTTCGCCGGGAAGATCGCCTCGGCGATCATCCGGGAACGGGAGCGGGCCCGGATCACGTCGTCGGCCCGGCTGGCCGAGCTGGTCCGGGAGAGCATTCCGGCGCCAGCCCGACGAACTGGCGGACACCCGGCAAAGAGAACGTTTCAGGCTTTACGGATCGAGGTAAACAGAGAACTGGCAGCGCTGGAGACAGCGCTGCCGGCCGCTCTGGACAAGCTCACAGTGGGCGGCCGCATGGTGGTCCTGTCCTACCACTCGCTGGAGGACCGGCTCACCAAGCACGCGCTCGCCGACCGGGTCCGCAGCAAGGGCCCGGTCGACCTCCCGGTCGAACTGCCCGGGTCGGGCCCGACGTTCCGGCTGTTGAGCCGGGGCGCCGAGCTGCCCGGGGAGGCGGAGGTGGCCGCGAACCCGCGCGCCGCCTCGGTGCGGCTGCGGGCAGCGGAGCGGCTCGACCTGGAGGCGGCCCGGCAGGGGCGTACCGACCGCGAACGGTACCGCCGCCGGGTGAAGGCGATGCACCAACCGGGGACGGGGTCACCGGGGTCCGGGACGGACCCCGCGTCGGCTCCGGGGGACGGGATCGGGACGGACGAAGAGGGGGAGGGGACATGAACGTCGAGAAGCGCGACGGCCGGGGAGCCGTCGGGCAGCGCGCACCGCGGTCGGGGGGCCGGACCGCGGCGCAGCGCACCACGCGGGCCACGACGGCGACCGACCGCCGGGAGGACACTCGCGCCCGGGGGGCGCGCGAGTTCCCGACGCAGGGCAGCGCCGCTCTGCGGCCGGCCGAGCGGACCCGGGTCACCGGCACGCCGGCGCCGCGCCTGCGGGTCGCCCCGCCGGCGCCGATCCGGGTGCCCCGGGCGCCTTTCGTCGCACTGATCCTGGTTCTCGTGGTCGGTGGGGTGCTGGGCATCCTGGCCGTCAACACCAAGATCAATGAGAACGCCTTCAAGCTGGAGAGGCTCCAGCAGCAGCAGGCCAAGCTCGACGTGGACGAGCAGGAGCTCAAGAAGGAGATCGCCAACCAGAAGGCGCCCGGCAACCTGACCGCCAACGCCCGCAAGCTGGGCCTGGTCGAGTCCGAGGACCCGGCCTACATCCGGCTGCCGGACGGGCAGACCATCGGGGTGCCGCACCCCGCCCAGGGCGCCCCGTCGGTCACCAGCCAGCAGGGCAACGGAGGCTGAGCGGTGCCGCCGAGATCGGAGGATCCGCGCCGGGACGCCACGGGCTCCCGGCGCGGATCGTCGCGGGGGTCGGAGCCGCGCGAGCCGGGTCTCGGCGGGATCTCCGACGCCCGGGCGTACACCCCACGCGGACGGACCGTGCGCGAGGGCGGCGGCGCCGAGCAACGGCGTACCCCCCGCAGCACCCGGTCCGGCGACCCGTTCCGGCCCGCGTTGCAGGTGCTCGACGGCGGCCGGGCCGGGCGTGCCGGCACGCGCGAGCCCACGGGTGACGGCGCCCGGACCGGCCGCCGGGCCACCGCCGCGGGCGGCCGGGCCGGCGTGGTGCGGACCGTCTCGTCCCGGCCCGTGCGGGAGCCGTTCGACGACGAGGAGGACGCGCCGCCGCCGCGCCGCCGGTCCCAGCCGCGCCGTCCCGCCGCCCAGCCGCGCCGACCGGTCCGCAAGCCGCGCCGGCCCCCGCGGCTGGGCGATCCGCGCCGGCGGCTGCGCCTCGGCACGCTGCTGGCGCTGACGTTGTTCGCCAGCATCGGCGTGCGGCTGGTCTACCTCCAGACCGTCGACACCCCGGCGTACGCCGACGGCGGCCTGCCCAACCGGCTCGCCGTGGTCGAGCTGCCGGCCCCGCGCGGGGCGATCCTCGACCGCAACGGTGAGCCGCTGGCGCACAGTGTGGAGGCCCGGTACGTGTTCGCCGACCCGACCCGGGTCAAGGACCGCGCCGCCACCGCACGGGCGCTGTCCCCGTTGCTCGGCGTGCCCGCCTCGGACCTGGCCGAGAAGATGCGCGAGCGCAACCTGCCCGGCACCGACACCCCGTTGCAGTTCGTCTACCTGGCCCGGGGCGTCGAGATCGGCACCGCGAAGCGGATCATGGCACTCGACCTGGCCGGCATCAACGTGCACCGGGACGAGCGGCGCGAGGTGCCCGGCGGGGACCTGGCCGCGAACCTGCTCGGCTTCGTCGGCCAGGACATGAACGGCCTGGAGGGGCTGGAGGCCAGGTACGACGACGTGCTGCGGGGACAGGCCGGCAAGCGGACCTACGAGGTGGGCCAGGGTGACCTGGCCGCGCCCATCCCGGGCGGCTACAGCCGGACCACCCAGCCGAAGCCGGGCAGCTCGCTGCAACTCACTGTCGACCGGGACCTGCAGTTCATGACCCAGCGGATCCTGGCGAAGCAGACGGAGAAGGTCAAGGGCAGCGTCGGCGCCGCGGTGATTATCGAGATCCCCAGCGGCGAGGTGCTGGCCCAGGCCAGCCAGCCGACGTACGACGCGGCCAACCCCACCAAGGTCACCTCGCCGTCGGACCGGGACGACGCGGCCACCACGTTCGTGGTCGACCCGGGCTCGATCCACAAGGCGATCACGTTCGGCGCGGCGCTCCAGGAGGGCGTGATCACCCCGGACACCGCGTTCCCGGTCGCCAACACCATCGAGCGGGGCGGGGTTACCTTCCGCGACACCCACCCGGTCGACGGCCGCACCATGAGCATCCCCGGCATGCTCGCCTTCTCGTCGAACGTCGGCACGATCGAGATCGGCGAGAAGCTGGGCAAGGAACGGCTCTTCGACTACCAGAAGCGGTTTGGGCTGGGCCAGGTGACAGGCGAGGGCATGCCGGGTGAGGCGGCCGGCCGGCTGCTCCCGCCGGACCAGTGGAGCGGCTCGGCGTACGGGTCGGTGCCGATCGGGCACAGCGTGGACGCCACGCCGCTGCAGATGGCCGCCGCGTACGCGGCCATCGCCAACAACGGCACGTACGTGCAGCCGCACCTGGTCAAGGAGACGATCGGCGCGGACGGCACACGCAGCCCCGCCGCGACGCCGACCACCCGGTCCGTGCTCAGCCCCGCGAACGCGGCCGCGCTGCGCCGGATGATGGAGGCGGTCACCACCGTCGACGGCCCGGAGGGGCAGGCCACCGGGCTGGCCGCCGCTGTGCCCGGCTACCGGGTGGCCGGCAAGACCGGCACCGGGCTGCGCTACGACAACGGCAAGCAGCAGCCCGGTGAGGTCGGCTCGTTCATCGGCATGGCCCCGGCGGAGAACCCCCGGTACGTGGTGGCGGTCTTCGTGTGGAGCCCCGGCGGCGGTGGCGGCGCGGTGGCCGCGCCCGCGTTCCGGGAGATGATGGGCTTCACTCTCCGCCACTACCGGGTGCCTCCGTCGCTGACCAACAAGTCCCCGAAGTTCGAGGTCTTTCCGCGCTGAGCCGGGACGGCGGGACATCATCGGTGAGTGGCGACGAACCACCGGGGCGGCTGTGCGGTCGGAACCGGACGACCGGGTAGGGTCTGACGCCGTGCCCGGCAATCCACGTCCCGCCACCGTGCGTCCCGTACGGCTCGGCGACCTCGCCGCCCGCGTGGCGGTGACCCCGCCGGAGGGGGCCGCCGAGGTGGCTGTCACCGGCGTGACCCACGCCAGCCAGGAGGTCCGCCCCGGCGACCTGTACGCGGCCCTGCCCGGCGCGCGGCGCCACGGCGCGGAGTTCGCCGCCGCCGCCGCCGAGGCGGGCGCGGTGGCCCTGCTCACCGACCCGGCCGGCGTGGCGCTGGCCGCCGGCGCCGGCCTGCCCGTGCTCGTCGTCGACGACCCGCGCGAGGCGCTCGGCGAGGTGGCCGCGACGGTCTACGGCGACCCGACCGCCGGCCTGACCGTGATCGGCGTGACCGGCACCGCCGGCAAGACGTCCACCAGCTACCTGGTCGAGTCCGGGCTGCGCGCCGCCGGGCGCGTCACCGGCCTGATCGGCACCGTGGAGACCCGCCTCGGCGATCTGGTGATCGACAGCGTCCGGACCACCCCGGAGGCCACCGACCTGCACGCCATGCTCGCGGTGGCCCGCGAGCACGGGGTGGACACCGTGGTCATGGAGGTGTCCAGCCACGCCCTGGCGATGGGCCGCGTCGGCGGCGTCCGCTTCGACGTCGGCGGCTACACCAACTTCGGCTCCGACCACCTGGACTTCCACGCCGACGAGGCGGACTACTTCGCGGCCAAGGCCCGGCTGTTCGACGGCCGCTGCCGGGTCGAGGTGCTCAACCACGACGACCCGGCGCTGCGCCCGCTGTACAAGCCGGGCACGGTCACCTACTCGGCAGCCGGCGACCCGGACGCCACCTGGTGGGCCGAGGGCATCGACGGCGAGGGGTACGCGCAGCGCTTCACCCTGCACGGGCCGGACGGGCTCGCGCTGCCCACCGGGGTGGCGCTGCCCGGCCGGCACAACGTGGCGAACGCGCTGCTGGCCGTCGCGCTCCTGGTCGCCGTCGGGGTGGACGCGGAGACCGCGGCGCGCGGCGTGGCCGCCTGCGGCGGCGTGCCCGGGCGGCTGGAACTGGTCAGCGGCGACGCCCCGGTACGCGGGGTGGTCGACTACGCGCACAAGGCCAACGCGATCGAGGCGGTGCTGACGGCGCTGCGCGACCTGACCGGCGGCCGGCTGATCTGCGTGCTGGGCGCCGGCGGCGACCGGGACCGGGGCAAGCGGCCGGTGATGGGCGGCGTGGCCGCGCGCGGCGCCGACGTGGTGCTGGTGACCGACGACAACCCGCGGACCGAGGACCCGGCCGCGATCCGGGCCGAGGTGCTGGCCGGCGCGTACGCCGCCGCGACCCCGGCCCGCGTCATCGAGGTGCCCGGGCGGCGGGCGGCGATCGAGGAGGCGGTCCGGGTGGCCGAACCGGGTGACGTGGTGGCGGTGCTGGGCAAGGGCCAGGAACGCGGCCAGGAGATCGGCGGCGAGGTGCTGCCGTTCGACGACCGGGTGGAGCTGGCGGCGGCGCTGCGCGCCCGCTTCGGTGACCTGGTGGGTCAGCGGTGATCCCGCTGACGCTGGCCGAGGTGGCCACCGCCGTCGACGGCCGGCTCGTCGGCGCCGACCCGGACGCCCGGGTCACCGGCACCGTCGAGTTCGACTCCCGCAAGGTGAGCCGGGGCGGCCTGTTCGTGGCCTTCCCCGGCGAGCGGGTGGACGGCCACGACTACGCGGCCGGCGCGATCTCCTCGGGCGCGGTGGCGGTGCTCGGCACCCGGGAGGTGCCGGGCGTGCCGATGGTGCTCGTCGGCGACGCGCTCGACGCGATGGGCCGGCTGGCCCGCGCCGTCGTCGACCGGCTGCCCGGCCTGACCGTGATCGGGCTGACCGGCTCGTCCGGCAAGACCACCACCAAGGACCTGATCGCCCAGGTCGCGGTCCGGCTCGGCCCGACGGTGGCCCCGCCCGGCTCGTTCAACAACGAGCTGGGGCACCCGTACACGGCGCTGCAGGCCACCCCGGAGACCCGCTTCCTGGTGATGGAGAAGGGCGCCCGCGGGGTGGGGCACGTCCGGTACCTGTGCGACGTGGTGCCGCCCCGGATCTCGGTGGTGCTCAACGTCGGCGTGGCGCACCTGGGCGAGTTCGGCTCGGTGGAGGCCATCGCGCTGGCCAAGGGGGAGCTGGTCGAGGCGCTGCCGTCCGACGGGCTGGCGGTGCTCAACGCCGACGACCCGCGGGTGGACGCGATGTCGACGCGTACGCAGGCCCGGGTGGTGCGGTACGGCGAGTCGGAGCGCGCCGACGTGCGCGCCGTGGACGTGACGCTCGACGGCCGGGGCCGGCCCTCGTACACGCTTGTCACCCCGGAGGGGAGCGCGCCGGTGCGGCTCGGGCTGACCGGCCGGCACCAGGTTTCCAACTCGCTCGCCGCGGCGGCGGTCGGGCGGGAGCTGGGCCTGCCGCTGCCCGACCTGGCGGCGGCGCTGAACGAGCTGGGCCTGGTCTCCACCCGGCGGATGGACGTCTTCGAGCGCCCCGACGGGGTGACCGTGATCGACGACTCGTACAACGCGAACCCGGCCTCCACCGGCGTGGCGCTGCGGGCGTTGGCCAGCATGCGCGGCGAGGGGCGTACGGTCGCGGTGCTCGGCTACATGGCCGAGCTGGGTGACTTCGAACTTCAGGGGCATCAGCAGGTCGGCCGGCTCGCGGCCGAGCTGGGAGTGGACCGGCTGCTCGTGGTGGGCGAGCCGGCGGCGCCGATCCACGAGGGCGCGACAGCGGTAGGCAATTGGGGAGGAGAGTCGGTGCTGCTCAGCGATCAGGCGGCGGCCGTCGAGGTGCTGCGGAGCGAGCTGCGTCCGGGAGACGTGGTGCTGGTGAAGGGCTCCCGGTACCGGACCTGGGAGGTGGCCGACGCGCTGCGCGCGGACGCCCGCGAGGGTGCGACGGAGGGCGGCGCCGCATGAGGGCGGTCATCGTCGCCATCGGGGTCGCGTTCCTGATCTCGCTGTTCTGCACCCCGATCGCGATCAAGGTGTTCGCCCGGCTGAAGGCCGGCCAGCCGATCCGGTCGAACCTCGGGCTCGCCAGCAACGAGGGCAAGAAGGGCACGCCGACGATGGGCGGCGTGGTCTTCATCCTGGCCACTGTCATCGCGTACGTCGCCGGGCACCTGGCCCTGACCACGCTGCCGGACGCGCAGATCGCCCAGGTCGAGCCGACGATCACGGCGCTGGTGCTGCTGGGGCTGATGGTGTTCTCCGGCGCGGTCGGCTTCATCGACGACTTCCTGAAGGTGCGCAAGCGGCACAGCGGCGGCCTCAACAAGCGGGGCAAGCTGGCCGGGCAGATCCTGGTCGGCGCGGTCTTCGGCGCGGTGGCGGTCTACTTCCCGTCGAGCATGACCGACGCCGGCGGCAACGCGACGAACACCGAGACGGTGGCCAGCACCACGCTGAGCTTCATCCGGGACATCCCGGCGCTGGAGATCGGCAAGATCGGCTCGGTGATCGTCATCATCATGGTGGTCATGGCCGCCACCAACGGCGTCAACCTCACCGACGGCCTGGACGGCCTGGCCACCGGCGCCTCGGTGATGGTGCTCGCGGCGTACGCGCTCATCGCGTTCTGGCAGTACCGGCACTGGTGCGCCGACCCGAACTACACCGAGGCGTACTGCTACACCGTGCGCGATCCGCTGGAGATCGCGCTGATCGCCGGCGCGGCGGCGGGCGCCTGCGTGGGCTTCCTGTGGTGGAACACGTCCCCGGCGCGGATCTTCATGGGTGACACCGGCGCGCTCGGGCTGGGCGGCCTGATCGCCGGCATGGCGATGTCCACCCGCACGATCCTGCTGCTGCCGATCCTGGGCGGCCTGTTCGTGATCATCACGATGTCGGTGGTCATCCAGATCATCTCGTTCCGTACCACCGGCAAGCGGGTGTTCCGGATGTCGCCGTTGCAGCACCACTTCGAGCTGGCCGGCTGGAGCGAGGTCAACATCGTGGTCCGGTTCTGGATCATCGCCGGCATCGGCGTGGCCATCGCGCTGGGCCTGTTCTACAGCGAGTTCCTCGCCGCGGTCAGCTAGGTGTAAGGAAGGGCCCCTTATTAACAGACGTCTGTTAATAAGGGGCCCTTCCTTCAGATCCGACACGCCGACCGGGCGGTTGCGCCACGGGCGGGCGGGGCGAGCGGCAATGATGGGCCTGTGGGGGAGGGACGAGACATCCAGGTGACCAGCGACCCGCCGGCCCGCCGTGCGCCGGCGGCCACGCCTCCGGCCGAACCGCCGGCGGCGCGCTGGGATCCGGCCGGTGGGCTGGCCGCGCTGCGTGGCCTGCTGGCCCGGCCGCTGGCCTCGTACTACCTGCTGCTGTCCAGCGTCGGACTGCTGCTGCTGATCGGCCTCACCATGGTCTTCTCCGCGACCAGCGTGAAGGACTTCGCCGAGGGCGGCGACGCGTCCGCGTCGCTGACCAAGCAGGCCGTGTTCGCGGTGATCGGCATCGGCGCGTTCTGGGCCTGCCAGCGGCTGCCCGCGCGCACGTTCCGGGCGGTCAGCCGCCCGGCGCTGGGGGTGGCGGTCGCGCTGCTGCTCCTGCTCAACCTGCTCGTCGCGATGGGCTCGCTGTTCGGGGTGACGTCGATCGGGCCGTTGCGGGCCGAACTCCTCTCACTCTCGCTCGGCCCGATCTCGCTGCAACCGGTCGAGGTGGCGAAGTTCGCGCTGGTGCTGTGGGCGGCGCACGTGCTGGCCCGCAAGGGCGCGGTGCTGGGCTGGTGGAAGGAACTGGCCACGCCGCTGTTCCCGGTGGTGGGCCTGCTGTTCGTGCTGGTCGGCTACAACGACCTGGGCAGCATGCTGTGCCTGCTCGCGCTCGTGGTCGGCATGCTCTGGGCGGCGGGCGTACGGACCCGGGTCTTCGCCGCGCTCACCGCGATCGGCCTGGCCGGCATCGGCCTGCTGGTGGCCGCGGCCTCGCTGGGCGCCGGCTCCGGCTCCCGGGGCGCCGACAACTACCGGCTCGGCCGCCTCACCATGTGGCTCGACCCGCCCTCCCCGCGCACGTGTTTCGAGCAGGAGCTGCCGAACTGCTACCAGCTCGTGCAGGCCCGCTACGCGATCGGCAACGGCGGCTGGTTCGGCGTCGGCCTGGGCCAGAGCTCGCTGAAGTGGAACTGGCTCCCCGAGGCGCACAACGACTTCATCTTCGCCATCGTCGCGGAGGAACTGGGCGTGGTCGGCTGCACCGTGATCCTGGTGCTGTTCGCCGTGCTCGCGTACACCGGGCTGCGCATCGCCCGCCGGGTCGAGGACCCGTTCCGCCGGCTCGCCGCCGCCGGCGTGACCGCCTGGCTGGTCGGCCAGGCGGTCATCAACATCGGTGGCGTGACCGGGCTGCTGCCGCTGACCGGCGTACCGCTGCCGTTCATCTCCGACGGCGGCAGCGCCCTGGTGGTGACGCTCGCCGCGGTCGGCATGCTCGCCTCGTTCGCCCGCGCCGAGCCGGACGCCGCGCGAGCGCTGCATGCCCGTCCGCCCGCCCGATGGGTCCGACTAGTGTGGGCCCCGTTGCCGCCGCTTCCCGGCCGGCGCCGCAAGCCGGCGTCGCCGCCGGCCGACCGAGGGTCCGTGCCCCGGTCCCGGCAGCGGCGGCAGGACGATCAGGCCGCGCCCCGCGGCGCCCGGTCCGACCGGGCGCGCACCGGCGCGGCGAGCGAGAGGAGACGCTGATGGGTCCGCTGCGTTCGGTGGTGCTCTGCGGAGGGGGTACGGGCGGGCACATCTACCCGCTGCTCGCCTTCGCCGACTGCCTGCGCCGACACGACCCGAGCGTCCGGATCACCTGTCTGGGCACACCGAAGGGGCTGGAGAACGAGCTGATCCCGCCGGCCGGCTACGACCTGCGGCAGATCCCGGCGTACCAGCTTCCCCGGTCGGTGAACATGAGCCTGGTGCGCACCCCGGACCGGATGTGGAAGGCGGCCCGCGCCGCGGGCAAGGTGATCGACGAGGTCCAGGCCGACGCCGTGGTCGGCTTCGGCGGGTACGTCTCGGTGCCCGGTTACCTGGCCGCGTGGCGGCGGGAGCTGCCGATCGTCATCCACGAGGTGAACGTGCCGCCGGGCGTGGCGAACCGGCTCGGGATGAAGTTCACCAAGAACGTCGCGGTGGGCTTCCCGCACCAGCCGGCCCAGGCCGAGGCGCTGCGCGACGCCCGGGTGGTGGGCGTGCCGCTGCGCCGGGGCATCGCCGGGCTGGACCGGGCCGCCCTGCGTGACGCCGCCCGCGCCCACTTCGGACTCCGTCCCGACCTGCCGGTGCTGTTCGTCGCCGGTGGCTCGCAGGGCGCCCGCTCGATCAACCTGGCCGTGTCCGGCGCGGCGAAGGAGCTGGCCCGCAACGGCGTGCAGGTGCTGCACGTCATCGGCGCCCGCAACGAGCCGGTCTCGGTGCCCACCGACCTGCCGGTGCCGTACGTCACGCTGCCGTACCTGTCCGAGATGGAGCTGGGCTACGCCGCCGCCGATCTGATGCTGGCCCGGGGCGGCGCGATGACCTGCGCCGAGGTGGCCGCGATCGGACTGCCCACCGTCTACGTGCCCTACCCGCACAGCAACCAGGAGCAGAAGCGCAACGCGCTGCCGGTGGTGGAGGCGGGCGGCGGTCTGCTGGTCGACGACGCCGAGATGACCCCGGCCTGGGTGGAGCGGACGGTGATCCCGCTGATCCGGGACCCGCAGCGGCTCTGGGCGATGAGCCAGGCGGCAGCCGGCTACGGCCGCCGCGACGGCGACGTGGCGCTGCTGAACTTCGTCTACGAGGCGGTGGCCCGCTGATGAGGGAAACCGCGACGGGAAGGTACGTCTGATGAACACCGCGCAGTTCACGCCCGCCGGCACCATGACGGCGGAGGACCTGGGCCGGATCCATCTGATCGGCGTGGGCGGGGTCGGGATGGCCGGGCTGGCCCGGTTGTTCCTCACCCGGGGTCTGCCGGTCTCCGGCAGCGAGCTGCGGGAGTGGCCGTCGCTGGCCGGCCTGCGGGCGCTCGGCGGCACCATCCACTCCACCCACGAGGCGTCCAACCTCGACGGCGTGGACACGGTCGTCTACTCCTCGGCGATCCCGCAGGACCACCTGGAGATGGTGGAGGCGCGCCGGCGGGGCCTGCGGGTGCTGCACCGGTCCGAGGCGCTCGCCGCGGCGATGACCGGCCGCCGTACGGTGGCGGTCGCGGGCACCCACGGCAAGACGTCCACCACCTCGATGGTCACCATGGTGCTCCAGCAGGCCGGCACCGATCCGTCCTTCGTGATCGGCGGCGAGATCTCCGAGGTCGGCTCCGGCGCGCACCACGGGACCGGCGAGCACTTCGTGGTCGAGGCGGACGAGAGCGACCGCTCCTTCCTCATCTACCGCCCGTTCGTGTCGATCATCACGAACATCGAGGCGGATCACCTCAACACCTACGGCGACCTGGCCACGCTGGAGGCGGCGTTCGCCGAGTTCGCCCGGCTCACCGACCCGGCGGGGTTCGTGGTCACCTGCGCCGACGACCCGGGCGGGCGGCGGCTGGCCGAGACACTGCGCGCCGAGGGCCGCCGGGTCTGGACGTACGGCGAGTCCGCCGACGCGGACCTGCGGATGAGCGACGTCGTCTCGTCCGCGCACGGGGTGCGCTACCAGGCCGAGATCGAGGGCCGGGCGTTCGGCGAGTTCCGGCTGCCCGTACCGGGGCGGCACATGGCGCTCAACAGCGCCGCCGCGGTGCTCGCCGCGTACCTGCTGGAGCTGCCGGTCCCGGCGGCGGAGGCCGCGCTCGGCGCGTTCCCCGGCGTGCGGCGCCGCTTCGAGCGCAAGGGCGTCGCCGACGGCGTGCTGGTCTACGACGAGTACGCCTACCACCCGACCTCGATGACGTTGGCGCTGCAGACGCTGCGCGAGGTGGCCGGCGACGGCCGGCTGATCGTGGTGTTCCAGCCGTACCGGCTCTACCGGACCCGGGACAACCAGGCGGAGATCGCCGCCGCCCTCGGCATCGCCGACGAGGTGGTGCTGCTGGAGGTGTTCGGCCCCGGCGAGACGCGCCGCCCCGGCGAGGGCTCGGCCGCGCTGATCCAGGACGTGCCGCTGCCGGACGAGCGCAAGGTGTTCGTCGAGGCGTGGGACGACGTGCCGGCCGAGGTGGCCCGCCGGGCCCGGGCCGGCGACGTGGTGGTGACCATGGGCGCGCCGCCGATCTCGCTGATGGGTGACCAGTTGCTCGACGCCCTGCTGGCCCGCTCCGGCGGCACGGGGCTGGACGCCGGCGTCGGCCCGGACGGCGCGGCGGCCACCGCCGGATGAGTCCCGGTCCGGCCCGCGGCCGTACCCCCGGCCCGGACGGCGGAGGTGGCCGGCGCAGCCCGGTGCGGCGCTGGCAGCTCGTGCGGGCCAACGCGGACGCCGTGCCGCCGTCGACCCGCCGGTTCATGGCCCGGGCCCGGCAGCGGCGGATGCGGGCCGCGCTGCCGTGGGCGGTCGCCGCCGCGGTGCTCGCCGTCGCGGGCCTGGTGGCGTGGACGGTGCTCGGCACCGGCCTGTTCGGCGTACGCGAGGTACGGGTGGTCGGCGCGCGGCTGGTCACGCCGGTGCAGATCCGCGACGCCGCGGCGGTGCCGGACAACGAGCCGCTGGCCCGGGTGGACCTGGCCGCGACCGCCCGCCGGGTCGGCACGCTGCCGCCGGTGGCCAGCGCCACGGTCGAGCGGGAGTGGCCGGGCACGCTGGTGATCCGGGTGCGGGAGCGCACCGCGGTGGCGGCGGTGCCGCAGGGCGACGGGTTCGTGGTGGTGGACGGCTCGGGCGTGGTCTTCCAGCGCCTGGACCGGGCGCCGGACGGGTTGCCGCTGGTCAAGGTGGCCCGGCCGGGCCCGGACGATCCGGGTACGCGGGCCGGGCTGGCGGTGCTCGCCGCGCTGGGGGAGAAGCTGCGCGCGGAGCTGGTCGCGGTGGACGTGGCCGGCCTGGCCCGGATCACGTTGCAGCTGCGCGGCGAGCGTCAGGTGTTCTGGGGCGACGCCTCCCGGGGCGCGGACAAGTCCACCGTGGCGACCGCGTTGCTGAGCCGCAAGGCGGACCGGATCGACGTCAGCGCGCCGGACGTGGTCACGTTCGAGTGACCCGCGGCTCAGCGAGCGGACGCTGTGTCCCCTGTCGCTCGGTCGCGACACGCCGGAACAGGTCCTTGGCTCCTGGCGCGGCGGCGCATACGTTGCCCCGAAGAGATCAGTGGTTGACATAACTCTAAGCCTCTAGTAGAGGGTGAGGGTTCAGCCGTCGGAGGCCGCTGATCCGGCCAAGCCGTGTGGGGTCGGCCCATGCCAATCTCGAAGGGAAAGGACCGGAGATGACACCTCCGCACAACTACCTGGCGGTCATCAAGGTCGTCGGCATCGGGGGCGGCGGAGTCAACGCCGTCAACCGGATGATCGAGGTTGGGCTCAAGGGCGTCGAGTTCATCGCGATCAACACCGACGCGCAGGCGTTGCTGATGAGCGACGCCGACGTCAAGCTCGACGTGGGCCGGGAGCTGACCCGGGGACTGGGCGCGGGCGCCAACCCGGACGTCGGCAAGAACGCCGCCGAGGACCACCGCGACGAGATCGAAGAGGTCCTCAAGGGCGCCGACATGGTGTTCGTGACCTGCGGCGAGGGCGGCGGCACCGGCACCGGCGGCGCGCCGGTCGTGGCGAACATCGCCCGCAAGCTCGGCGCGCTCACCATCGGCGTGGTGACCCGGCCGTTCTCGTTCGAGGGCAAGCGCCGGCAGGTCCAGGCCGAGGCGGGCATCGAGGAGCTGCGCAACCAGTGCGACACGCTCATCGTGATCCCGAACGACCGGCTGCTCGCGCTCGGTGACCGCAACATCTCCATGATGGACGCGTTCCGCACGGCGGACCAGGTGCTTCTCTCCGGTGTCCAGGGCATCACCGACCTGATCACCACGCCGGGTCTGATCAACCTGGACTTCGCCGACGTGAAGAGCGTGATGAGCGGCGCGGGCAGCGCGCTCATGGGCATCGGCAGCGCCCGGGGCGAGAACCGCGCCGTCGAGGCGGCCGAGGCGGCCATCTCCAGCCCGCTGCTGGAGCAGAGCATGGACGGCGCGCGCGGTGTGCTGCTGTCCATCGCCGGCGGGTCGGACCTCGGCCTGTTCGAGATCAACGACGCGGCGCAGTTGGTCACCGACGCGGCCCACCCGGACGCGAACATCATCTTCGGCGCGGTCATCGACGACGCGCTCGGCGACGAGGTGCGGGTCACCGTGATCGCGGCGGGCTTCGACGGGGGCGCGCCCGCGTACAAGGCGGTCGAGCCGCCGCGCAAGAGCAACCAGAACCCGCCGGCCCAGCCGAACGCGCCGGTGAGCCCGCCGGCCACCATGCCGGCGCCGCAGCAGCCGTCGCGGCGGGTGCTCTTCGACGACGTCGACGTGCCCGACTTCCTCAAGAACGGGTCCTGAGCCGCGCCGATGACGGAGTCACAGACGGCGGTGCGGCCCGAGCGGCGCGCCGAGCTGGCGGCCGGGCTGGCCCGGGTCCGGGCCCGCATCGCCGACGCCTGCGCGGCGGCCGGGCGGCAGCGGGACGCGGTCACCCTGGTCGCGGTGACCAAGACGTACCCGGCGTCGGACGTGGTGGCGCTGGCCGCGCTGGGCGTGACCGACGTCGGGGAGAACCGCGACCAGGAGGCGGCGCCGAAGGCGGAGGCGGTGGCCGAAGCCGGCGCCGCGCCGCGCTGGCACTTCATCGGCCAGTTGCAGCGCAACAAGGCCCGGTCGGTGGTCCGGTACGCCGACGTGGTCCAGTCGGTGGACAGCGTCCGGCTGGCCGCCGCGCTGGACGCCGCCGCGGGCGCGGTCCGGGACCGGCCGCTGGACGTGCTGGTGCAGGTGAGCATCGACGGCGACCCGGCCCGGGGCGGGGCACTGCCGGGCGCCGCCGATCCGCAGCGCGGGCTCGACCCGGTCGCTGCGGCGGTGGCCGGCGCGGACGGCCTGCGGCTGGCCGGCCTGATGGCGGTGGCGCCGCTGGGCTGGGAGCCGGACCGGGCGTTCGCCCGGCTGGCCGAGGTGGCGGCGGCGCTACGGGCCGACCATCCGGGCGCCACGGTGCTCTCGGCGGGGATGAGCGGCGACCTGGAAAGCGCGATCGGGCACGGCGCGACACATGTCCGTGTCGGCAGCGCGTTGCTCGGAATGCGCCCTGCGCTGCGGTAGCCTCACCACGACGGAAGCAAATTACATCAGTGTTGTTCAGGACGGCGTCCCCGTAGCCGGGGGCCGTGACGGGCGGACCGCGAACCGCACGTCAGGGGATTGCCGATCCGGTCCGGTGGGCATGATCGTCCACTCGTGATCAAGCGACACGGCACGGGGGCGCGTGCCGCACGGCGGACGGAAGGGCGCGGGGATGGGTGCACTGCGCAAGGCGGGGGTCTGGCTCGGTCTGGTCGAGGAGGACGACGAGCGGGCGTACGAGGACGGTGGCTACGACAAGGGTGGCTACCGGGACTCGTCGCGCTACCGGTCGAGCCGGTACGCCGAGGAGTTCGCCGACGAGGACGACGACGAGGCCGACGAGCCGCCGGCGACGCGGTCCCGCCTCAGCGACCGGGGCCGGCTGTCCGAGCGCGCCTCCAGCCGGTCGGTCGACACCGACCGGGGCGACGTGGAGCGCCCGGAGCGGGTCGAGCGCTCCAGCGTCCGGTCGATCACCCGGTCCTCCGCCGGCGAGACCTCGGGCGCACTGACCTATCACACGCGGGACAATCTCGCGCTCGCGCCGCAGGCCCAGCCGCGCGAGCGGGAGCGGTTGGCGCCGGAGGACGAGCAGCGCTACCAGATCACCACGCTGCACCCGACCACCTACCGCGAGGCGCGGACCATCGGCGAGCACTTCCGGGACGGCGTCCCGGTGATCATCAATCTCACCGAGATGGACGAGGCGGACGCCCGCCGCCTTGTCGACTTCGCCGCCGGGCTCGCGTTCGGCCTGCGCGGTACGATCGAGCGCGTGACCAACCGGGTGTTCCTGCTCTCACCGGCCAACGTCCAGGTCACCGCGGAGGACAAGGCCAAGATCGCTGAGGGCGGCTTCTTCAGCCTGAGCTGACCCACATGACCGAGGGACGTCGCCTGCCGTGTTGTCGATCCTGTTCCAGGTGCTCTACCTGCTGCTGTACATCTTCCTAATTGTCCTTTTGGCGCGATTTGTTATGGGGGCGGTGCTGGCCTATGGTCGCCGCTGGCAACCGGGCCGGGGAGCGTCGGCGGGACTGGAAGTCGTGTGGAGCGTCACTGATCCGCCCCTGCGAGCGTTGAGGCGTGTGATCCCGCCACTGCGAATTGGTACCGTGAGCATCGACCTGGCCTCCCTTGTGCTCCTGGTTATCCTGTTCGTGCTGATGGAGTTCGTGTTTAGGCGCCTGATCTTCGCGTTTGCCTGACCAGAGCGCTTTCGCGGCCGCAACTGACCCGAGGAGTTTCGATGCCGCTGACCCCGGCCGACGTTCACAACGTCGCCTTCAAAAAGCCGCCGATCGGCAAGCGGGGGTATGACGAGGAGGAGGTCGACGCCTTCCTGGACGAGGTCGAGCGCGAGCTGGCCCGTCTGATCGAGGAGAACAACGAGCTGCGCGCCCAGGTGGAGCGCGGCGGTCGGGGTGGCGCTCCCGCCGGCCCCGGCGGTGACGCCCGCCTCGCGGCGGAGCTCAACGACGTCAAGGCCCAGCTCGACCGGGTGCAGCGCGACAAGGCGGCCGCCGAGCAGGCGGCCCGCGCGATGCAGGCCGAGCTGGAGCAGGTGCGCACGCAGGGCGGCCCGGCCGGGGTGACCGGGGACGGCGAGCAGCAGGCGCTGCGGGTGCTCATGATGGCCCAGCGCACCGCCGACGACCACGTCTCCGACGCCCGTCGCGAGGCCGACCAGCTGCTCTCCGAGGCCCGTTCGAAGGCCGAGGAGGTCACCCGGGAGGCGCGCGCCAAGGCCGACGCCCTGGAGCGGGACGCCCGCCAGCGGCACCAGGAGGCCATGGGCGGCCTGGACGCCAAGCGCACCGCGCTGCAGAAGCACATCGAGGAGCTCAAGCAGTTCGAGCGCGAGTACCGCACCCGGCTCAAGGCGTACCTGGAGAGCCAGCTGCGTGACCTCGACGGTCGCGGCCAGGGCCTCGAGGTGGAGATGAACCGCGCCGAGGGCACCCGTGCCGCCGGCAGCAACGGTCTCGCCGCGGCCGGCCTCGCCGGCTCCTACGGCGGTGGCCGCGGCGCCGGCTCGCTCGAGTCCGGCCGCTGATCCCGCGTCGGTGGCCGTCCCCGTGACGGCCACCGACCGCCCAGACCGACACGACGCGGCCGGGGGTGAGCCGTGGTAGCCGCCAGCATCCTGCTCATCGTCGTCGCGGTCGTGCTGCTGGTCGCCGGGCTCGCCGGCGGATCCAGCATCCTGCTCATCGTCTCGATCGCGGCCAGCGTCCTGTCCGCCGTCGTCTTCGTCGCGTTCGCCCGCCAGGCGGCCGCGGCGCGGGCCACGGCCGGCCGGGCGACCGGGCCGCGTACCCGGACCGCGCACACCGTCCCGTCTCCGGACGACCCGGTGAGCCCGGTCCCGCACCACACGTCCGCGGTCGACGCCGGCGGATCCGGGTGGCGGCAACCGCCCGGGTCGCCGGTGACCGAACCGGACGACACCCCGCCGCCTGCCGCGTACTCACCACCGGCCGATCCGTTCGACGCCGATCCGTACACCGCGACTTACGAGCCGGCGACCGCCGAGTCGTACGAACGCGTCGCCGCCGAGCCGGTGACCGACGCGGAACCGACGCCCTACTCACCGCCCGGCCAGCGCGCCTCGGACGCCACGCGGCCCACCTCGCCCGCGCCGGGCGATGCGTTCGACGGCGACCCGCCGGCCGAGTACCTCTCCGCCGGGCAGGTGGCCCGGCTGGTGCGGCTGCCCGGCGAGGTCCTGGTGGTCGACGGCCACCCCCGCTTCCACCTGCCCGGCTGCCCGCATCTGGTGGGCCGGGAGGACGAGCCCGTTCCGGTCGCCGAGGCGGTCGGCCTGGGCTTCACCCCGTGCGCGCAGTGCGCCGCCGCCACCACCCTGCTGGCCGAGGCCCGGCCCCGCTGACCATGACGATCGCGGACGACACGCTCACCGTCGCGGTGCGGGTGAAGCCCGGCGCGGCCCGGACCCGGGTCGGCGGCCGGTACGACGGGCCGCTGGGTCCCGCGCTCGTCGTCGCGGTGCACGCGCCGGCGGTGGACGGCCGCGCGACCGAGGCGGCCCGGAGGGCGCTCGCCGAGGCGCTCGGCGTCCGGCCGGCGACCGTGTCGCTGCGCTCCGGCGCGGCCAGCCGGGACAAGCTCTTCCTGGTGGAACGCCCGCACGCCGAACTGCCCGAGGTGCTGCGGCGACTGCGCGACGGCAGCACGCCGTGAGATCCGCCCGGGCCGGTCGGCGATGACCCCCGGGCTGGACGTCGCGTTGCTGGTGGGCGCCGCCGTGCTGCTGGTGGCGGTGGGCGCGGTGCGCTTCTCCACCCGGCTCGGCGTGCCGAGCCTGCTGGTCTACCTGGCGCTCGGGGTGCTGCTCGGCGAGGCCGGGCTGGGCATCCGCTTCGACGACGTCGAGCTGACCCGGGTGCTCGGCTTCTGCGCGCTCATCGTGATCATCGCGGAGGGCGGCCTGACCGCCCGGTGGAGCACGCTGCGGCCGGTGCTCGGGCTGGCGGCCACGCTGTCCACCGTCGGCGTGGTGGTCAGCATCGTGGTCGTCGGCGTGGTGGTGCACCTGCTGCTCGACCTGGACTGGCGGCTGGCGCTGCTCTACGGCGCGGTGCTCTCCTCGACCGACGCGGCGGCGGTGTTCGCCACGCTGCGCCGGTTGCGCCTGCCACCCCGGCTGGTGGCCGCGCTGGAGGCCGAGTCCGGGGTGAACGACGCGCCCGTCGTGCTCGTGGTGCTGCTGCTCTCCCGCGCCGGAGCGGAGGCGGCCCACCCGTGGTGGTACGAGGCGCTGCTGCTCGGCTACGAGCTGGGCGTCGGCGCGGCGGTCGGGGTGGGCGCCGGGCTGGCCGGGCGGTACGCGCTGCGCCGGGCCGCGCTCCCGTCGGCCGGCCTGTACCCGATCGCGGTGGTCGGGTTCACCGTGCTGGCGTACGCGGCCGGCTCGGTGGTGCACGCCTCCGGCTTCCTCGCCGTGTACGTGGCGGGCGTGCTGCTCGGCAACTCCCGCCTGCCGCACCGGCAGGCCATCCTCGGCTTCGCCGACGGGCTGGCCTGGCTGGCCCAGATCGGCCTGTTCGTGCTGCTCGGCCTGCTGGTCTCGCCGAGCCGGCTGGAGACCGCGGTGCTGCCCGCCGTGATCACCGGGCTGGCCCTGCTGCTGCTCGCCCGGCCGTTGTCGGTGGCGGTGTCCGCGCTGGCGTTCCGGGTCAACCTGCGCGAGCAGCTCTTCCTGTCCTGGGCCGGTCTGCGCGGCGCGGTGCCGGTCGTGCTCGCCACCATCCCGCTGTCGCTGCACGTGCCGGGGGCGGACCGCCTCTTCGACGCGGTCTTCGTGCTGGTGGTGATCTTCACGTTGCTCCAGGCCGGAACGCTGGCGTCGGCGGCCCGCCGGCTGGGCGTGATCGCGCCGGCCGAGCCGAACGAGATCATGCTGGAGACCGCCCCGCTGGAGCGGATGCGCGCCGACCTGCTCCAGCTGGAGGTGCCGGACGGGTCCCGGCTGGCCGGGGTGCACGTGGACGAGCTGCGGCTGCCGGTGGGCGCCGCGGTCACGCTGGTGCTGCGCGACGGCGTCGGGTTCGTGCCCGGCGCGGACACCCGGCTCAAGGTCGGGGACAGCCTGCTCATCGTCGCCACCGCCGGCGTACGGGACGAGACCGAGCGGCGGCTGCGGGCGGTGAGCCGCCGGGGCCGGCTGGCGCGATGGTTCGGGGAGTACGGCGAGGAGACGGCCCGCTGATCTGCTACCGTTCCTTTTGCCCCGATTGATGGCAGTCCGGGGCGGATACGTGGGACGACGGTGCGGCACGTTGTCGGACGCCTGTACGTTCCGTATTCTTGCCAACCTCCGGAGTGCACGGCGGGCCCGCTCGCCGTGCACCCTTCCGTACGCGGAGACGCCGACGACGGCGTCCCCGCCCACGTACCGCTGACCGCCGCGCCACGCGGCTGAGGGAGCTGACGATGGCGAAGCCAGCCGACACCAGGACCGCCGGCCGCAAGCCCGCGCCGAAGGCCACCCGCAGCGCGGCGGAGACCGAGAAGATCCGGGCCGCCCTGGCGGCGCGGCGGGACGAGCTGAACGCCGAGTACGATCAGACGCTGAGCGAGATCACCGAGCTGCAGCGCGACCGGCTGACCGACTCGGCCGGGGACGACCAGGCCGACACCGGCACCAAGACGTTCGAGCGGGAGCAGGAGATCTCTCTCGCCAACAGCATCAAGGAGCGGATCACGCAGGTCGAGCGCGCGCTGGAGCGCCTCGACGAGGGCGGCTACGGCTGGTGCGAGCGGTGCGGCAACCCGATCCCGGTGGAGCGGCTCGCCGCGTTCCCGTCGGCCACCCTCTGCGTGACCTGCAAGCAGCTGGAGGAGCGGCGCTGATCACCGCTCCCCGGCGGCCGTACGGCAGACGGTGACCACGCCGTCGCAAGCGTCGATGGGGAGCAGATGACCGCAGCACCGCCCGCCGGTTCCGGCACCACCGAGTCGGGTGCCGGCGCGCCCCGCCGCAGGGCCGTCGGCCTGCTGCTCGGCGTGTCCCTGTTCTCGCTGCTGGCGGATCTGGGCACCAAACAGCTCGCGCTGGCCGAGCTGACCGGCCGGGAGCCGGTGTCGGTGCTCGGCGGCGCGGTCTACTTCAGCCTCACCCGCAACAGCGGCGCCGCCTGGAGCATCGGCTCGGACCACACCTGGGTCTTCCCGATCATCACGTTCGTGGTGATCGGGTGGATCGCGTGGATGGCGCTGCGGCTGCGCTCGCTGCCGTGGGCGGTGTCGCTGGGCCTGGTGCTGGGCGGCGCGCTGGGCAACCTGATCGACCGGATCTTCCGCGCGCCCGGGCACTTCGTCGGCCACGTGGTCGACATGATCAGCCTCTTCGACCCGTACGGCCAGGTCTGGCCGGTGTTCAACCTGGCCGACAGCTCGCTGGTCTGCGGCGTGGTGCTGGCGGTCTTCCTGGAGCTGACCGGCCGGCAACGCGACGGCTCCCGGCTGCGCGACGAGAAGCGCGACGACGCCGCCGCGACCGAGCAGCGGGAGACCGCGTGACCTCCGCGTTCGCCGCCGGCGGCGACACCCGCTCCCTGCCCGTCCCGGACGGCCTCGACGGCATGCGCCTGGACCAGGCCGTGTCCCGGCTGTTCGGGCTCTCCCGCACCGCCGCCGCCGGCCTGATCGACGCCGGCGACGCGCTCGTCGACGGCGTGGCCCGGCCCAACTCGCACAAGGTCAAGGCCGGCTCGTGGCTGGAGGTCACGCTGCCCGCGCCGCCCGCCCCGCCGACCGTGGTGCCGCAGGCGGTGCCCGGCCTGACCGTGGTGTACGCCGACGACGACATCGTGGTGGTGGACAAGCCGGTCGGGGTGGCCGCGCACCCGAGCCCCGGCTGGACCGGCCCGACGGTGATCGGCGGGCTGGCCGGCATCGGCCACCGCATCTCCACCAGCGGCGCGGCGGAGCGGCAGGGCGTGGTGCACCGGCTCGACGTCGGCACCACCGGGATCATGGCGGTGGCCAAGAGCGAGCGCGCGTACACCGCGCTGAAGCGGGCGTTCAAGGAGCGCGAGGTGGAGAAGCGCTACCACGCCGTGGTGCAGGGCCACCCGGACCCGCTGCGCGGCACCATCGACGCGCCGATCGACAGGCACCCGCACCACGACTACCGGTGGGCGGTGGTCTCCGGCGGCAAGCCGAGCATCACCCACTACGACACGCTGGAGGCGTTCCCCTCCGCCAGCCTGCTCGACGTACGGCTGGAGACCGGGCGCACGCACCAGATCCGGGTGCACTTCTCCAGCATGCGGCACCCCTGCGTGGGCGACCTGACCTACGGGGCGGACCCGACTCTGTCGGCCCGGCTCGGGCTGTCCCGGCAGTGGCTGCACGCCCGTTCGCTGAGCTTCGCGCACCCGGGCACCGGCGACGAGGTGACGTTCGTCAGCGACTACCCGGAGGATCTGGCCCGGGCGCTGGAGATCCTGCGCGACTGACCATGAGCGACGACACCGCGCCGCCGCGCCGGTCCCGGTTCACCACGCTGACCTGGCTGGCGCTGGCCTGCGCGCTGGTGGTGCTGGTGGTAGCGGTGGCGCAGCGGCGGGACCGTCCGGTCAGCGACCGCACTGTCGGCGAGGTGACCCGGGTCGGGGTGGCCGCCGGCGCGAGCGTCCCGGCGTACCTGCGTGCCGCCGGGGAGGAGCTGGCCGCCCTCGACGCGCCCGACGCCTACGCGCTCGTCTCGTTCGCCGGCTACCTGACCCCGGCGCGGGCGGCCGCCGCGCTGGACGGCGCGCCGGTCTCGGCGGTGGTGGCGCGGGTGCCGCTGTCCGGCCGGCAGACCGAGATCGTCCGGATCGCGGCGCTGCGGCTGCCGGACGACGTGCTCGCCGGGATGGCCGACGTCGCCGGGCGCAAGGACCGGGAGGCCGCCGACTACCGGTCGCGCGCCGCCGCCCCGGCGGCCACCGCCGATCCGGAGCTGCGCCGGGTGTACGAGAGCGGGGCCGAGGTCGCGGCCCGGGAGGCGGACGCCTACCGGACCGGGTGCGCCTGCGTGTACGCCGCGGTGGTCCGTGCCGCGCCGGACGCGTTGCGCGCGCTCGCCGGGCGCCCGGGCGTACGGGTGGTGGACCCGGCGCCGGAGGTCACCCGGCTCGACCGGACGGTGTTCACCCCGCCGCTGCCGGAGCAGCGTGACGTGGCCCGGCCGCCGGCGGACAGCGCGGCGGCCCAGGGCGGCGGAATGGGCGATTCGTCGGAAGCTGCACGGACGGTGAGCGGACCTTCACCGACCGCCCGTGCGCCGGTCCCCGGATCCGGGCCACCCAATCCCGCTCCCACCTCCTGAGACATCAGCGGGCGCGGCCACCCGGTCGATCCCACCGTGCGGCGGGTCACCGGGCGATGTGCGGCGCGGGGAGTGGTCCGAATAGGGTTTCGTTCGTAGCCTGTCAGGCGGAGATCGATGGGCTGGGGGAGGGCGAATCCTTGGACGGCAGCGAGACCGGCTGGGGTCGGCAGGGCGAGCCGGCACCGCGGTGGCGGGCGCTGCTCGACCGGGCCCGGCTCGGCGGTCGCGGCGCGGAGCACGCCGACGCCGACCGGCACGTCGAGGACCACCACGCGCCGCCGCCCGACCCGCTGCCACGCCGCGCCGCCGGCACCGGCTGGACCGGGCGCGCCGCCGCCGTCGGCCGCGCCCCCGACGGGTCGTACGGCGCCGAGCCCGGTTACCGGGCCGAGGCCACGTTCCGGGTCGACCCCGCCTTCCGCGCCGACCCCCGCCAGGAGGGTGAACCGGCCTACCGGGCCGAGCCGGCGTACCGCACCGACCCGGAGCCGTCCTGGCGCGCCGGGCAGCCCTATCCGGCCGAGCCGTCCTGGCGCGCCGAGCCGTCTGTCGCGCCGGACCCGTCCTTCGCCGCCGAGCCCCGGCCGGAGCCGTCCTGGCGCGCCGAACCGGCGCTGCCGGAGCCGCGCGGCCGGGCCGAGGCGCCGGCCGAGTCGCGCTACTCCCTTCTCGACGGTGGCTACCGGCCCGCGCCACCGCCGGCCGAGTCCCGGTACGCCCTGCTCGACCGGGGCCGCTACCGGCCGGACGTCCCGCCCGCGCCGGAACCGGTGGTGCCCGCGCCGCGCAGCCCGCTGGAGGGCCGCTCCGGCCGCGCCGGGCGAGTCGCGCCGGCCCAGGCGCAGTGGCGTGCCCCCGAGCCGGACGCCGAGCTGGAACGCGCCACCAGCGTGCTGCGCCGCGAGCTGGGCACGCCCCGGGTGCTCGCGTTCGCCAACCCCAAGGGCGGGGTGCACAAGACCACCGCCACCGTGCTCGCCGCGGCGACGGTGGGCAGCGTCCGCGGGCGCGGCGTGCTCGCCTGGGACGACAACGAGCTGCGCGGCACGCTCGGGCTGCGGGCCGGCAGCGCCCGGCACGCCCGCACCATCCGGCACCTGATCCACGACCTGGCGCAGATCGAGATCCTCGAGGGCAACCGGCTGCTGTCCCACCTCGACGACTACCTGCGGCACGCCTCCGACGGCTCGTACGACGTGCTGGCCGGCGAGGAGAGCCCGCGCTTCGCCCAGCGGCTCGACCAGTTCACCGTCAAGCGGGTGCTGGAGCTGCTGCGCCGCACCCACGAGGTGGTCTGCGTGGACACCGGCAACAACGTGGAGAGCCCGAACTGGCGTACCGTGATGCAGGCGGCCGACCAGCTCGTGGTGACCACCGTGCCGCGTGAGGACGCGGCGTTCAGCGCGGACTGGATGCTCGACCTGCTGCACGAGGAGGGCATGGGCGACCTGGCCGACAACGCGGTCACGTTGATCTCCTGCCCGACGCCCGGCCGGACCTCCCTGCAGGACGACCTGGAACGGCACTTCGCCACCCGGACCCGGGCGGTGGCGGTGGTGCCCTACGACCCGGCGCTGGAGACCGGCTCCTCGATCGAGTACCACCAGCTCCAGGCCGAGACCCGCAACGCCTGGCTCAAGGCCGCCGCGGTGATGGTGGAACCGTTCGCGCGCTGAGGCGGCGACCACCGCCCCGCGCCGTGCCCCGGCCTGAGAGGATCAACGGGTGACTCCGGACACCCCTGATCCCGAGCGGACGCGCGAGCGTGCCGACGGCGCCGAGGCGCGGCCCGAGCGCGAGCAGCCGCCTGCCTGGCCCGGCGGACCACCCGGCTGGCCCGGCGGACTGCCGGTGCCCGCCGGCACCCCGGTCACCGCGCCCGGCGCCGACCCGCTGGCCGGGCATCCGGGCGTCGTGACGCAGCTCCCCGGTGCGTCGCCCGCGTCCCGGCGCTCCGCCGGCCGGGTGGTGGCGACCACCCTCGGCGTGGCCGCGCTGCTCACCGCGCTCGGTGCGCCGCTCGGGCTGCTCTGGGTGTGGGCGGCGCCGGCCACCCCGGTACGGCAGACGCCGGCCGGCGCGGTCTACGCCACCACGCAGCCGGAGCAGCCGATCGCCGCGGACGGCTGGTTCAGCCTCCTGACCCTCGGCTTCGGCGTGCTCGCCGCGATCACCCTGTGGGTGGTGCTGCGCCGCCGGCGTGGTCCGGCGGGCCTGCTCGCGGTCACCCTCGGCGGTCTCGGCGCGGCGGTGGTGGCCTGGCAGGTCGGCCGCCGGATCGGCCTGTCCACGTTCCAGCGGCTGGTGGAGACCGCGCCGCCGGGTACCGCCTTCACCAAACCCGTCGACCTGCGCGCCGGCGGCGTCGACTGGTTCGGCCCGCTCCCGCTGCCGCACGGCAACCTGCTGCTCGCCGCGTTCGGCGCCGCAGTCACGTACACGCTGCTCGCGGGCTGGTCGCGGTGGCCGTCGCTGCGGCCGGAGCCGGAGTTCGACGGCGGGTGGCCGCCGCCGGCGCCGGGGTTCAGTTCGGCGCCGGGAGACCCGCCAGCTCGCTGAGCGGCACCGGCACCGCCCGGACCTGCCGCAGCAACGCCGTCTCCCGGTTGAGCAGGCGCAGCTCGGCCCGCAGGCGGGCGGCGGTGTCGTCGATGGCGAGCAGCCGCTGCCGGTCGTCCACGGTCAGCGCGGCGGTCGCGGCCACCAGGTGCGAGAGCACCGTCGGGTCCTCCGGCAACTGCTCGGAGATCTCCTGCTGGTCCGGCCGGATCAGGCCGAGATATTGCCGGAACACCGAGATCACCCGGGCCGCCAGCAGGTCGGCCGTCTCGTCCGGGCCGCCCGGCTCGGGCAACCACTCCACCTCCGCCGTCAGGTAGGGCTCGGCGGAATGGTCGACCTCGGCGAGGCGGAACCGGCGCCGCCCCACGGTGACGATGTCGAACCCGCCGTCGGCCAGCTCGGTGACCTGCCGCAGCTCGGCGGTGCAGCCCACCTCGTGCAGCGTGACCTCGCCGGCGGTCAGCCCGAAGCGCCCCGGCGGCCCGGCCGGCGCCACCTCCCAGCCGGCCCGGATCGCGACCACGCCGAACTCGCGCGGCGCGCCCTCGGGCAGCGCCACCAGGTGGCGTACCAGCGCCCGGTAGCGCTCCTCGAAGATGTGCAGCGGAAGGACCAGCCCGGGGAAGAGGACGGTCCCGAGCGGGAACACCGGCAGCCGTGCGCTCACGCGATCGAGCGTATCCCCAACGCGCCCGCCCGCGCGTGTCCCGGCTCACCGTCCCGGCGTGCGGGCGGCCCGGGCCGGTCGCCGCGGCGGCGGCCTAGACTCGCAGGCGTGCTGAATCGGATCGACCTGCGCGGCGGGGCACGTGACCCGCGCCGCCTGCTGCCCCGTGCCCAGCTCGACGTCTCCGTGGCGGTCGAGCGGATCCGCCCGCTGGTCGAGGCGGTCCGGGAGCATGGGTACCCGGCGATCCGGGAGGCCAGCGAACGGTTCGACGGTGTGTCACCGGAGCGGCTGCGGGTGCCGGTCGAGACGATCCGCGCCGCCGAGGACGAGCTGGACCCGCAGGTCCGCGCCGCGCTGCTGGAGTCGATCACCAGGGCCCGCAAGGTGCACGCCGACCAGCGCCGCACCGACCACACCACGACCGTGGTGCCCGGCGGCACGGTCACCGAGCGGTGGGTGCCGGTCGACCGGGTCGGTCTCTACGTCCCCGGCGGCCTGGCCATGTACCCGTCGACGGTGGTGATGAACGTCGTCCCGGCCCAGGCGGCCGGGGTGCGCTCGCTGGTGGTGGTGAGCCCGCCGCAGAAGGACAACGACGGCCTGCCGGACCGCCGGGTCCTGGCGGCCTGCGCGCTGCTCGGCGTGGACGAGGTGTACGCCGTCGGCGGCGCCCAGGCCGTCGCCATGCTCGCGTACGGGGCGGACGCCGACCCGGCCGGGGACGAGCGCTGCGAGCCGGTCGACATGATCACCGGCCCGGGCAACATCTGGGTCACCGCCGCGAAGCGGCTGCTGCGCGGCGTGGTCGGCATCGACGCCGAGGCCGGCCCGACCGAGATCGCGATCCTGGCCGACGACACCGCCGACCCGGCGCACGTCGCCGCCGACCTGATCAGCCAGGCCGAGCACGACCCGCTCGCGGCCAGCGTGCTGGTCACCCCGTCCACCGCGCTGGCCGACGCGGTCGACGCGGAGCTTGCCCGGCAGGCGCCGGCGGCCAAGCACGCCGAGCGGATCGGCACCGCGCTGCGCGGCGAGCAGAGCGGCGTGGTCCTCGTCGACGACCTGGAGGCGGGCCTGCGGGTGGTCGACGCGTACGCGGCCGAACACCTGGAGATCCAGACCGAGAACGCCCGCGAGTGGGCGCTGCGGGTCCGCAACGCCGGTGCGGTGTTCGTGGGCGCGTGGTCGCCGGTGTCGCTCGGCGACTACTGCGCGGGCTCCAACCACGTGCTGCCCACCGGCGGCTGCGCCCGGCACTCCTCCGGGCTGTCCGTGCAGTCGTTCCTGCGCGGCGTCCACCTGGTCGAATACACGCAGGAGGCGCTGCGCGACGTGGCCCCGCACGTGGTCACGCTGGCGACCGTGGAGGACCTGCCCGCGCACGGCCAGGCGGTCAGCGTCCGGTTCCCCGAGGGCGGGGCGTCGTGACCACGCTCGACGACCTGCCGATCCGCGACGACCTGCGCGGGCGCACGCCGTACGGCGCGCCGCAGCTCGACGTGCCGGTGCGGCTGAACACCAACGAGAACTCCTACCCGGTGCCCGAGCCGGTGGTCGAGGCGATCGGCAAGGCGCTCGCCGCCGAGCTGCGTGACCTCAACCGCTACCCGGACCGGGACGCGGTGGCGCTGCGCGCCGACCTGGCCGCCTACCTGGGACACGGGCTCACCGCCGACCACGTGTGGGCGGCGAACGGCTCCAACGAGATCCAGCAGCAGCTGCTGCAGGCGTTCGGCGGTCCCGGGCGCACCGTGCTCGGCTTCACCCCGGCGTACTCGATGCACCCGCTGCTGGCGCTCGGCACCGGCACCCGGTGGGTGCCCGCCCGGCGCGGCGCGGACTTCGGGCTCACCGCCGACGAGGCGGTGGCCCAGGTCCGCGAGCACCGGCCGGACGTGGTGTTCCTCTGCTCGCCGAACAACCCGACCGGCACCGCGCTCGACCCGGCCGTGGTCGCCGCCGTGCTGGACGAGGCGCCCGGCATGGTGGTCGTGGACGAGGCGTACGCCGAGTTCGCCCGGCCCGGCACGGTGAGCGCGCTGGCGGTGCTGCCCGGCCACCCGCGGCTGGTGGTGACCCGCACCATGAGCAAGGCGTTCGGCTTCGCCGGCGGGCGGCTCGGCTACCTGGCCGCCGACCCGGCGGTGGTGGACGCGGTGCAGCTGGTCCGGCTGCCGTACCACCTGTCCGCGCTCACCCAGGCCGCCGCCCGCGCGGCGCTGGCGCACCGGGACGCCCTGCTCGGCACTGTGGCCGCGATCATGGCGCAGCGGGACCGGATCGTCGCCGAGCTGCGCGCCCGGGGCCACCGGGTGGCCGACAGCGACGCGAACTTCGTGCTGTTCGCCGTCGACGGGGACCAGGCGGTGGCCTGGCGTACCCTGCTCGATGCCGGCGTGCTGGTGCGCGACGTCGGCCTGCCCGGCTGGCTGCGCGTCACCGCCGGCACCCCGACCGAGACCGACGCCTTCCTCACCGCGATGGAGAACGTTTCATGAGCCGGATCGCCCGGATCGAGCGGGTCACCAACGAGACCAAGGTGCTCGTCGAGATCGACCTCGACGGCACCGGCAAGGCCGACATCTCCACCGGCGTCGGCTTCTACGACCACATGCTCAACCAGATCGCCCGGCACGGCGGCTTCGACCTGACCGTGCACACGGTCGGCGACCTGGAGATCGACGCGCACCACACGATGGAGGACACCGCGCTGGCGCTGGGCGCCGCGTTCGACCGGGCGCTGGGCGACAAGGCCGGCATCCGGCGGTACGGCTCGGCCACCGTCCCGATGGACGAGGTGCTGGTCCGCGCCGCCGTCGACCTGTCCGGCCGCCCGTACGTGGTGCACGACGAGCCGGCGCTGGCCCCGTACATCGGGCCGGTCTACCCGACCAGCATGACCCGGCACATCTGGGAGTCGTTCGGCCAGTCGGCCCGGATCACGCTGCACGTGGACGTGCTGCGCGCGGCCCGGCCGGGCGGTCACCCGGACGCGCACCACGTGGTCGAGGCGCAGTTCAAGGCCGTCTCCCGCGCGCTGCGCGAGGCCACCGCGCTCGATCCCCGTAACGCCGGTGTGGTGCCGTCCACGAAGGGCGCTCTCTAATGAAGGTGCTGCCCACTCTTGTGTTGATCCTGGCCGGGCTGCTGGTCGGCGGGACGTGGTCGCTGCTCAAGCAGGGCGCGCCGCGCGCCGCCGTGGTGGTCACCGGGCTGCTGGCCGTACTGGCCACCGTCGCCGGGGTGCTCTGGCTGCTGCCGGGGGAGAGCTGATGACGCGGCGCGTGGTGGTGCTCGACTACGGCTCGGGCAACCTGCGGTCGGCCGAGCGCGCGGTGGCGCGGGCCGGCGCCGACGTGACCGTCACCGACGACCTGGACGCCGCCGCGTCGGCCGACGGCCTGGTGGTGCCGGGCGTGGGCGCGTTCGCCGCCTGCATGGCCGGGATCGAGGCGCTGGGCGCCGGGCCGGTGATCGCCGAGCGGGTCGCCGCCGGGCGGCCGGTGCTGGGCATCTGCGTCGGCATGCAGATCCTCTTCGGGCACGGCGAGGAGCACGGCGTGGTCACCAAGGGGCTCGGGCTGCTGCCCGGCGGCGTGACCCGGCTGCCCGCGCGGCGGCTGCCGCACATGGGCTGGAACACGGTGCGGCCGCCGGCCGGCTCGACGCTGTTCGCCGGGCTGCCGGAGGGCACCCGGTTCTACTTCGTGCACTCCTACGGCGTGACGGACCCGGCGGCGCTGGCCGAGGCGGGCGCCACGGTGACGACCGCGCACCACGGCACGGACTTCGTGGCCGCGGTGGAGCGGGGCGCGCTGTCGGCCGCGCAGTTCCACCCGGAGAAGTCGGCCGACGCCGGTGCGGCGCTGCTGCGCAACTGGCTCGGCACGCTGTGACCGGCCCGCTGGCGGCCGCGTGAGCAAGGAGCGGGCCCGCCGCCGCGCGGAGCGCGAGGCCGAGCAGGAGCGTGCGCGCGCCGCCCGCGCCCGCCGGGTGGCCCGCCGGGAGCGGCGTCGTTCCCTGGTACGCCGGCTGACGCCGTCGCTGCGGCGCGGCCGTACCGGCCGGCTGCGCCGGCACACCCGCCGGGAGCGGGCGACGATCCTGGTGCTCACCGCGGTGGCGGTGGTCGGCATCTGGAGCCTGGTGGACGACCTGGCGCTGCGGCTGGTGCTGGTCGCGTTGTTGTTGCTGGTCCTGCCCGCGATCGTGGTGATCGCGCTGGACCGTCGTTGAGGACCCGAGGAGAGAAGCGTTGAGCCTCACCCTGTTGCCCGCCGTGGACGTCGCCGACGGCCAGGCCGTCCGGCTCGTGCAGGGCGCCGCCGGTAGCGAGACCGCGTACGGCGACCCGCTGGACGCGGCGCTGGCCTGGCAGTCCGACGGCGCGGAGTGGATCCATCTGGTGGATCTGGACGCCGCGTTCGGGCGGGGCTCCAACGCCGCGCTGCTGGCCGAGGTGGTCGGCAAGCTGGACGTGAAGGTGGAGCTGTCCGGTGGCATCCGCGACGACGAGTCGCTGCGGGCGGCGCTGGCCACCGGGGCGGCGCGGGTGAACATCGGCACCGCCGCGCTGGAGGATCCGCAGTGGTGCGACCGGATCTGCGGCGAGTACGGCGACCGGGTGGCGATCGGGCTGGACGTGCGCGGCCGTACCCTGTCGGCGCGCGGCTGGACCCGCGACGGCGGTGACCTGTACGAGGTGCTGGCCCGGCTGGACGCGGCGGGCGCGGCGCGGTACGTGGTCACCGACATCACCAAGGACGGCACCATGCGCGGGCCGAACCTGGACCTGCTGCGCGAGGTGTGTGCCCGCACCGACGCCCCGGTGATCGCCTCCGGCGGCGTGTCCACGCTCGACGACCTGCGGGCGCTGGCCACGCTGGAGCCGGTGGGCGTGGAGGGCGTGATCGCCGGGAAGGCGCTCTACGCGGGCGCGTTCACCGTCGCCGAGGCGCTGGCGACGCTGCGGGCCGACGCATGACCGCCGCGCCGCCCGAGCCGCCGGCGGACGCCGGTGTGGTGACCCGGCTCGGCTCGGGCGGCCCGTGGGAGGCGCTGTACGGCTACTCGCGGGTGGTCCGGGCCGGTTCGCTGGCGATCACGGCCGGCTGCACCTCCACTGTGGACGGCCGGGTGGCGCACGCCGGCGACGCGGCGGCGCAGACCGCGCAGGCGATCCGGATCGGCCTGGACGCGCTGGCCGAGGTGGGCGCCGGTCCGGGCGACGTGGTGCGGACCCGGATGTACGTGACGGATCGGATCTTCGCCGACGAGGTGGGCCGGGCGCACAACGCGGTGTTCGGCCCGGTACGCCCGGTGGCGACGATGGTGGTGGTGGCCGGGCTGATCGACCCGGACCTGCTGGTCGAGGTCGAGCTGGAGGCGTACCTCCCCGCCTGAGGCGTTCCGGGGTGCCTCGCGCGCCCCGGACCACACGCCGATCGGTTGTGCACAACCTAATTGTGCGTTACGGTTTCGCGGTGACCGATGATCTGGTGCTGCGCCGGCAGGTGTGCTTCGCCCTCTACGCGGCGTCGCGCGCCATGACCGACGTCTACCGGCCCATCCTCGACGAGCACGGCCTGACCTACCCGCAGTACCTGGTGCTGCTGGTGCTCTGGGAGCGTGACGACGACGCCCCCACGGTCTCCGAGCTCGGCGCCGCGCTCCGGCTCGACTCCGGCACGCTCTCCCCGCTGCTCAAGCGGCTGGAGGCGGCCGGCCTGGTGGTGCGTACCCGCTCGGCTGCCGACGAGCGCCGGGTCGAGGTGGGCCTCACCGGCCAGGGCCGGGCCCTGCGGGAGCGGATGTGTGACGTGCCGCGGCAGGTGGCCACCGCCACCGGGCTCACCGAGGCCGAACTGGTCTTCCTCCACGGCATCCTCACCCGGGTCACCGAGACGATCCACCGACAGAAGGAGCAGTGACATGCAGGTGCTCTACACCGCCTCCGCCCGCGCCACCGGCGACGGCCGCGACGGTCACGTCCGCACCTCCGACGGCACGGTCGAGCTGGACCTCGCCGTACCGAAGGAGATGGGTGGCGCCGGCGGCGCGGCCAACCCGGAGCAGCTCTTCGCGGCCGGCTACGCGGCCTGCTTCCACTCCGCGCTGCGCGTGGTCGCCCGCAAGGCCAAGGCGGACGTCTCCGGCTCGGTGGTCGAGGCCGAGGTGGGCATCGGCCCGAACGGCAGCGGCGGCTTCGGCCTCGCCGTGACGCTCGTGGTGGACCTGCCCGCGGTCGAGCGCGCGGCCGCCGAGCAGCTGGTCGACGCGGCCCACCAGGTCTGCCCCTACTCCAACGCGACCCGGGGCAACGTCGAGGTCACCCGCACGGTCCGCGAGGCCCGATGAGCGGGATGAACCGGGAGATCCATCTGGCGTCCCGGCCGCAGGGCTGGCCGACCGCGGAGAACTTCCGGCTGGTCACCACCGAGGTGCCGACGCCGGGCCCGGGACAGGTGGTGGTCCGCAACCGGTTCATGTCCGTCGACCCGTACATGCGCGGGCGGATGAACGACGTCAAGTCGTACGTGCCGCCGTTCGCGCTCGACGCCCCGCTCGACGGGGGCGCGATCGGTGAGGTGGTGGCCGGCGAGGCCGGCGGCGTCAAGCCCGGCGACACGGTGCTGCACGGGCTGGGCTGGCGCGAGTACGCGCTGGTGGACGCCAAGGGCGCGCGCAAGATCGACCCGGACCTGGCACCGGTGACCGCCCATCTGGGCGTGCTCGGCATGACCGGGCTGACCGCGTACGCCGGGCTGCTCGACGTGGCCGCCATGAAGCCGGGGGAGACCGTCTTCGTCTCCGGCGCGGCCGGCGCGGTGGGCAGCATGGTCGGCCAGATCGCGAAGCTGCGCGGCGCCGGCCGGGTGATCGGCAGCGCCGGCTCCGCGGCGAAGGTGGAACGGCTCACCGCGCTCGGCTTCGACGCCGCGTTCGACTACCACGACGGCCCGGTGTCCAAGCAGCTCAGGGCGGCCGCGCCGGACGGCGTCGACGTGTACTTCGACAACGTCGGCGGCGACCACCTGGAGGCCGCGATCGGGGCGATGAACGTGCACGGCCGGGCCGCCATCTGCGGCATGATCGCCCAGTACAACGCCACCGAGTCGCCCGCCGCGCCGCGCAACCTGGCGCTGGTGATCGGCAAACGCCTGACGCTGCGCGGCTTCCTCGTCAGTGACCACGGTCACCTGCGGGAGCAGTTCGTGCAGGAGGTGGCGGGCTGGCTGCGCGAGGGCCGGCTGTCGTACGACGAGACGATCGTCGACGGCATCGAGCAGGCCCCGGAGGCGTTCCTCGGCCTGCTGCGCGGCGAGAACCTCGGCAAGATGCTGGTCCGTCTCTGACCGGCGTGAACCCGTACCACCACGGGCGGTGGTGACCGGCCTCACCGGCGGGTCACCACCGCCCGCGCGTTGGCTAGGCTCGGGGCATGACGGTGGCGGTACGGGTCATCCCGTGTCTGGACGTGGACGCCGGGCGCGTGGTCAAGGGGGTCAACTTCCTCGACCTGCGCGACGCGGGCGACCCGGTGGAGCTGGCGGCGGCGTACGACCGGGCCGGCGCGGACGAGCTGACCTTCCTCGACGTCACCGCCTCGTCCAGCGACCGCGGCACCATGCTCGACGTGGTGCGGCGCACCGCCGAGTCGGTCTTCATCCCGCTCACCGTGGGCGGCGGCGTCCGCCAGGTCGCCGACGTCGACACGCTGCTGCGGGCCGGGGCGGACAAGGTGGGCGTGAACACCGCCGCCATCGCCCGCCCGGAGCTGATCGCCGAGATCGCCGACCGGTTCGGCAGTCAGGTGCTGGTGCTCTCGCTGGACGTGCGCCGCGCGCCCGACGGCACGACGCCGAGCGGTTTCGAGGTGACCACGCACGGCGGGCGGCGGGGCACCGGGCTGGACGCGGTCGAGTGGGCGGCGCGCGGCGCCGAGCTGGGCGCGGGGGAGATCCTGCTCAACTCGATGGACGCCGACGGCACCAAGGCCGGGTTCGACCTGCCGCTGATCCAGGCGGTCCGGGAGGTGGTCGACGTGCCGGTGATCGCCAGCGGCGGCGCGGGCGAGGTGGCGCACTTCCCGCCGGCCGTCGGCGCGGGGGCGGACGCGGTGCTCGCGGCGAGCGTCTTCCACTTCGGTGAGCTGACCGTCGGCGAGGTCAAGGACGCGCTGCGCGGCGCCGGGCACCCGGTGCGCTGAGGCGCGCTCACTGCCGGCCGGAGTGCCCCTCGGGGGAGCGGCGCGGCATCGGGATCGAGCGGACCACGTACTCCTGCACGGCGGCGGCGTGGTCGTCCTCGTCGAGCTGCCACTCGGACTCACCGGGCGGGTGCCGGCGGGTCAGCACGCCCTGCACCGTGTCCACAGTGGTGCCGAGCCCGGCGCTGGGGCGGGTGCGCCAGAGCCGCTCACCGTCCGGTGTGACCCGGAACCAGCCGTCGGCGACGCTGACCAGGCCCGCGCCGACGAGCCGCCGGACCGCGCCCTCCACCTCGTGCCGCTCGGGGATGGCCTGGTTGAGGTGGTCGGCGGTGGAGAGGACGTCGGCCAGTCGTACGCCTTCGGGGCGGCGTGTCGACGCGGACCGCCGGTGCCGGCCGGCGCCACTGGCGATGACAAGCGCGACGAAGATCCAGGCGTCGCTCCAACGCCATCCGTTCTCCCCCATGCAGGAATGATGCCCGGCCGCGACGGCGGAGGAAACACCTGGTTTTGCTGTTCTTCGTCACCGCAGCTCAGCGCGTTGCGGATCGCTTCGGGCCGTGGCGGTCGGCCCGGCGCCGGTCACGTAGCGTAAGCGCCGCTCGCCGGCCGTGCGGGCAGCGCGAAGACCGGGATGAAGAACTGGGCGAGCGGGCCGATGGTCAGCGCGTACGCCACGGTGCCGAGGCCGACGGTTCCGCCGAGCAGCCAGCCGAGGGCCAGCACGGTGACCTCGATGCTCGTGCGGACCAGCCGCACCGAGAAGCGGGGATGACGGGCGACGAATCCGGTCATCAGACCGTCGCGGGGCCCGGGGCCGAGCCCGGCGCCGAGGTAGAGCCCGGTGGCGGCGCCGTTGGCGACGATCCCGGCCACGAGCATCGCGGCACGCGCCGGCATGCCCTCACCGGGCGGCAGCACGGCCAGGGTGGCGTCGACGACCAGGCCGATGACCACGACGTTGCTGACCGTGCCGAGGCCGGGCCGCTGCCGCAGCGGGATCCAGAGCAGCAGCACGAGAGCGCCGACGGCGATGGTGACGGTGCCGAAGGAGAGACCGGTCTGCCGGGCGAGCCCCTGGTGGAACACGTCCCACGGGTCCAGCCCCAGCTCCGACCGGATCATCAGCGCCATGCTGAGGCCGTACAGGACGAGCCCGGCGTAGAGCTGGGTGAGTCGTCGCGCCGAACGGTGCCCGAGATTGCCAAGCGGTGCCATGCATGCCACCCTAGGGGCCAATTGCAGGACGTAAGGGGTCCAATTCCGGAGGTGTGGCCATGACCAGCCAGGTGCGCGGCGTCCAATTGGCGCGACTCCTCGGCCAGTGGCATGCACTGCCGGGCCGCCGCCGCAGCCCCGACTACGCCGCGCTCGCCGGCGCCGTCCGGGGCCTGCTCGCCGACGGCCGGCTGCCCCTGGGGGTACGCCTGCCGGCCGAGCGGGAACTGGCCGAGGCGCTGCGGATCAGCCGGACCACTGTCACCGCCGCGTACCGGGAACTGCGGGAGAGCGGCCACCTGGCCAGCCGCCGGGGCGCCGGGAGCTGGACCATGCTGCCCGGCGGCCACCGGGTCGCCAGCACCGGGCTGTGGACGCCGCTGGACGACCGCGACATGATCGACCTCGGCGTGGCCGCGCTGTCCGCGCCGCCGCAGCTCGTCCCGGCCGCCCGGGCGGCCGCCGAGGACCTGCCCCGCTACCTCGGCGGGGCCGGCTACCACCCGACCGGCATCATCGAGCTGCGGGAGGCGGTGGCCCGCGGGTACACCGAGCGCGGGCTGCCCACCAGCCCGGAGCAGATCATGGTCACCAGCGGCACCCAGCACGCGCTGGACCTGGTGCTGCGGCTGGCCCTGTCGCCCGGCGGCGCGGTGCTCGTCGAGTCACCCACCTACCCCAACGCGCTGGCCGCGCTGGCCGCCCGGCGCGCCCGGATCGCCACGCACGGCCTGTCCGACGAGGGCTGGGACGCCGAGCTGCTGCTCGGCAGCATCCGGCAGACCCGGCCGAAGCTCGCGTACGTGATCCCGGAGTTCCACAACCCGACCGGCCACCTGATGGCGGCCGACCTGCGCGAACGGCTGGTCGGCGCGGCCCACGCGGCCGGCACCGACCTCGTCGTCGACGAGTCCTTCGTCGACCTGCCGCTGGACGGCACCCCGCTGCCGCCGCCGGTCGCGGTCTTCGACAGGCACTCCCGGGTGATCAGCATCGGCGGGATGAGCAAGCCCTACTGGGGCGGCCTGCGGATCGGCTGGGTCCGCGCCTCCGCGCCCCAGGTGCAGCGGCTCGCCGCGGCCCGGGTCGGGGTGGACATGGCCAGCCCGGTGCTCGACCAGCTCGTCGCCGTGCACCTGCTCGCCGAGGCGCCGGCCATCGTGGCCGCCCGCCGGGCCCAGCTCGCCGCGCAGCGCGACGCCCTGGTCGCGGCGCTCGCGGAGCAGCTGCCCGACTGGCGGGTCACGCCGCCGCGCGGCGGCGTGACGCTCTGGGCTGAGCTGGACGGCCCGATCTCCAGCGCGCTGGCCCGGGCCGCCGAGGAGGTCGGCGTACGGCTGGCGCCCGGACCCCGGTTCGGCCTGGACGGGACGCTCGAGCGCTTCCTGCGGTTGCCCTTCACGCTGCCCGCCGAGGAACTGGTGGAAGCGGTGGGCCGGCTCGCCGCGGTGCGCTACGACCTGGACCGCACCAGCCGCCCGCAGTGGCGCGAGCCGAGCGTCATCGCCTGACCGCCCGCCCGATCCGGTGGTGAACCGCCCGAACCACAGCTGCGGGCGGGTCCGCGCCCGCACACTGCCCGGGTGGGAGACGGGGACGCGGTCCGGTGGTCGTGGGCGGTGCGGCGCAGCGCGCCGGGCTCCCGCACCACCCGGCTGGAGCTCTTCTACGACCTGGTCTTCGTCTTCGCGTTCCTGAGCGTCACCACGCTCACCGCCTCGGTGCTCACGCCCGCCAACCTCTACCGGTTCCTGCTGGTGCTGGCGCTGCTCTGGTGGTCGTGGACCGGCTTCGCCCGGATGGGCAACGCGTTCCGCGCCGACCAGGGGATGCTGCCGCTGATCGGCGTCGTCACCGTGGCGGCCACGTTCCTGCTCGTGCTCAGCACGCCCAGCGCGTTCGCCAACAGCGGTGGCTGGCTGCCCGGGCCGCTGGTCTTCGCCGCGTGCTACTTCGTGATCCGGACCGCCCAGCTCACCGTCTTCGCCTGGGCCGACCGCGCCGACCCGGCCCGGCGCCGGGGACTGCGGATGCGCTTCCTGGCCCCGACGGTGGCCACGGCGCTGCTTGTCGTCGCCGGCACACTCCCCGGCCGGCTGCCGCAGGAGCGGTTCGCGGTCGGGCTGCAACTGGCGCTCTGGACGCTGGCGCTGCTTGTCGAGTACGTCGCCGGGACGGTCCTGGGCCAGCAGTGGTGGGTGGTGCTCTCGGCCGGGCACTGGGCGGAACGGCACGCGCTCATCGTGCTCGTCGCACTCGGCGAGTCGATCATCGCGCTGGGGCTCGGCCCGAAGCGCGGGCTGCCGCTCACCGGCCCGGTGGCGATCGCCGCGTTGCTCGGCATCACGGTCGTGGCGGCGCTGTGGTGGGCGTACTTCGACACGCTGGCGTTCGCCATGGAACAGGTCCTGCACCAGGCCCGGGACCGCGCCACACGGCTGCGGCTGGCCCGCACCGCGTACACGTTCCTGCACCTGCCGATAGTCGCCGGGATCATCCTCTACGCGCTCGGCCTCAAGGACCTGCTGGCCGAGGCCGCCGATCCGCACACGCCCGCCTGGGGGCTGCCGCTCGGCGACTTCTGGGGCGCGATCCTGTTCGGCGGGGTCGCGTTGCACCTGCTCGGCGTCGCCGGGTGCTGGTGGGTGGCGCTGCGCGAGATCCACTGGCGGCTGCTGACCACCGTGGGGGCGCTGACCGCGGTCGCCCCATTCGTGTTCCGTGTGCCGGAGCTGGTCGCGCTGATCGTGCTGGCGGTGATCACCGGCGCGGGAGTGGCCTGGGAGACCCGGGGCGAGAACGGTCACCGGCGCCGGGTACGCCAGCTCGCGCTGGAGGAGCAGATCGCCGCCGAGGCCGAGCAGAGCCGCTGGCGGCAGCAGCACCTCTGACCGGCGCCGACGCGAACGGCCGTGCCCCGGGACGGTGGGGCACGGCCGGCGCTACCGGCTGGCGGTGCGGGTCACAGCTCGGCGAGCGTGCCCTCGTACATCTTGTCGATCTCGGAGGAGAAGTTCGTCTCCACGCTCCGGCGCTTGATCTTCAGCGACGGCGTGACCTCGCCGTCCTCGATGGTGAGGTCACGGGGGAGGATCGTCACCTTCTTGATCGTCTCCCAGCGGTTGAGCTTGGCGTTCAGCTCGGCGACGTACCCCTCGACCATCTCCCGCGCCTGCGGCGAGGTGACGATCGTGGTGTAGTCGCTGCCCTCCAGCGGGGTGCCGGCGGCCCAGCCCTTGATCGCGTCCGGGTCCAGCGTGACGAGCATGGTGCAGTAGTTGCGCGCCTGCCCGATCACCACCGCCTGCGAGGTGTACGGGCAGACCGCCTTGAACATGCCCTCGATGTGCGACGGCGCGACGTACTTGCCGCCGGACGTCTTGACCAGGTCCTTCTTGCGGTCGGTGATGCGCAGGTAGCCGTCGTCGTCGAGCGTGCCGATGTCGCCGCTGCGGAAGAAGCCGTCCTCGGTGAACGCGGCGGCGGTCTCCTCGGGGAGGTTGTGGTAACCCCGCATGACCGGCTTGCCCCGCATCAGGATCTCGCCGTCGGTGTCGATCCGGCACTCCAGATCACCCATGGCCCGGCCCACGCTGCCGATCTTCAGCCCGTCGGGCGGGTTCACGAACGCGCCGGCGCTGGTCTCGGTCAGGCCGTAGCCCTCGGAGATGGGCAGGTTGGCGGCGGCGAAGAAGGTGGCGATCTCCTTGCTCAGCGGCGCCGCGCCGGAGACCAGCACCCGCATCCGGCCGCCGAGCCGGGCCTGCAGCTTGCTGAACACCAGCTTCTCGGCCAGCGCGTACTTCATCCGCAGCCCGGCCGGCACCGGCTTGCCGGCCTGCTCCAGCGCGACCTTCTCCTTGCCGACCTCGACGCCCCAGGCGAAGATCTTGGCCTTCGCGCCGCCCGCGCCCTGCGCGGTGGTGACCGCCTTGTTGTAGACCTTCTCGAAGACCCGGGGCGCGCCGCACATCAGCGTCGGCCGGATCACGCCGAGCAGGTCGACCAGCTTGTCCACCCGGCCGTCGACGTACGTGGGCAGGCCGACGTGGGTGGCGCCGCAGAGCAGCGTCTTGCCGAACGAGTGCGACAGCGGCAGCCACAGGTACTGCAGGTCGTCGGTGCGCAGCAGGCCCAGCTCGGCCTGCGCCACGCCCTCCCAGCACCAGCCGCCGTGCAGCAGCTCCACGCCCTTCGGGCGGCCGGTGGTGCCCGAGGTGTAGATGAGCGTCGCCAGGTGGTCCGGGCCGATGCCGGCCACGAGCATGTCGATCAGGTCCGGCTCGGCGCTCAGCGCGGCGGCGCCGCGCTCCTCCAGCTCGGCCAGGGTGAGCTGCGGGACGGCGGCGGCCGGGTCGGGCGCGCCGTCGAAGAGCACCACGTGGGTCAGCGCGGGCAGGTCCGCTCCGGCGATCTTCGCCGCCTGGGCCGGGTTCTCCGCGAACAGCACCTTCGAGCCGGAGTCGGCGATGATGTAGACCGCGTCGTCGGGCTCGGTGGTCGGGTAGACGGTGGTGGTGGCCCCACCGGCGCACATGATGCCGAAGTCGGCCAGCACCCACTCCAGCCGGGTGTTGGCCAGGATCGCCACCGGGTTCTCCAGGCCGACACCGAGCCCGTGCAACCCGGCGGCGATCGCCTTCGCGCGCTGCCCGACCTGCTCCCACGTCAGCCAGACCGGGCCCGAGTCGTCGGGTGCGGGGTGAGCGAACGCCTGGCGGTCGGGGGAGTCCGCCACGCGCTTGAGGAACATGTCGGGTACGGAACGGTACGGTACATCGAGAGCCATCGCTGTAGCCGCCTTCAGGGGTGGAGGGACGTGACGGGGGTCACGCCGGTCTGCGGTTACCGAAGGGTATTGCCTGTACCCGGCCAGCGGCTAGCCCTGATCGGCCGAGTCGCCACCGGTCCCGACTTCTGGAATCGGATCAGGCATATCGGCTGGCGGCGCGGGACCAGTCGTAGGTGGCCCGGATCCAGTCCCGGCGGGTGTCCAGGAACGCCCGCATCCCCTCGTCGGCCCCGGCGCTCAACGCCGCGTCCCGCTCCGCGTACGAGGCGAGGGCCGCGTTGAAGCGGTTCGCCGCCGCGTTCAGCGCCGCCGACTCGTCCTGCCCGGTCTCGCCCGCGATCGTGGTCACCAGGTTGTGCGCGTCCGGGGTGACGCCCCGCTCCTTGCCGTAGGAGAACACGTCGTTGCACCAGCAGACCAGGTCGGTGGCGAGGGCGTCCAGCGCGGTCAGCGCCGGGGTCGCCCGCTGGTCGGCCCGGGGCAGGGACGGGCGGGCCAGGTCGGTCACCGTGAAGCTGGGGCGTACGCCGCCGGTGTGGCGGCGCATCTGCACGTACTCGGCGACCCCGGGCACGCGTCGGCGCTCCCGGTTCGCCGCCTCCCACAGCAGCGCCAGCAGGTACTCCCGCAACTGGCTCACCAGCCGCATCAGGTGCGCCGGCCGGCCCCGGCCGCGCGCCCGCCGGCACAGATCGTGCAGCGCCAGGCCCATCGGGCCGGCGTCGGTGGGCGCGGGCGCGTCCGGGTCACCGTGCCGGTCGAGCACTTCCAGCAGCGCCGCCAGGGTGGGCGCGAGCACCGTCGGCGCGGCGCCCAGCCCGTCGTCGTCGCAGGCGTCGTCCACCACGAACAGCCAGTTGATCAGGTCGGTGAGCAGCCGCAGACCGGCCGGGGACGCCTCGGGGCAGGCCCGTCCGGCCAGCTCCGAGGCATGGGCGCCGGCCAGCCGCAGCAGGCCGGCCTGGGTCTTGACCAGGCCGAAACCGCGCACCCAGGCGACGCTCTGCGCGGCCACCTCGTCCGCGGCCGGGTGACACCGGGAGGGAAAGGGCGGCTCGTGCAGCGCCGAGAGCGCGAAGTCCCGCATCGTCGTCCCCTGTCCGCCGCCCCGCAGGGTCGGGCCGGTGCGCAGGAGCGTACGGCAGCCGGCGAACGTTATCGAACGCCGGGTGTCCACATTCTACGATCGCCTGGGTGGACGGGCGGAAACGTCTGTCACAGGCCCAGTTCGGCGGTACGCAGACGCTCGGCGCGCTCGGCCGGACCGTCCACCTGGACCCGGGCCACCCGCTGCCGCCCGGTGAGGAACAGCACGAGTTCCCCCGGCGCGCCGACCAGCCGCAGCCGCTCGCCGCCGCCACCGGCCCGCAGCTCGCCGTGCCCCGGCGCCTGCACCAGCACCTCGGCCGGGAAGCGCCGCAGCGCCATCCGGGCCAGCAGGGCGACCCGCTTCCAGAGCACCGCCTGCTGCCCGGCCGGTAGGTCACGCGGCTGCCAGCCCGGCCGGGCCCGGCGGACGTCCTCGTGGTGGATGAAGAACTCCATCCCGTTCGCGATCTCGTCGGTGAGCGGGTTGCTCACCGGGCTCCACACCGGGGGACGGCGGACCCGGGCGATCAGGTCGGCGTACGGCCCGGCGGCGATCCGCCTGCGGACCGACTCGCCGTAGCCGCGCAGCGGCGGCAGCAGGATCCCGCCCGCCGCGTCCGGCCGGCGCTCCCGCACCAGCAGGTGCGCCGCCAGGTCGCGGGTGGTCCACCCCTCGTTCACAGTCGGCGCGTCCGGTCCCAGCTCCAGCATCAGGTCGGCGAGCGCCTCGCGCTCCGTTCGGGCGTACCGCGGCATGGCCCGATCGTAGGCCCGTCGCGGCCGATCGGCGCGCCACGCCCGGCGCTACGGCGGGCCGCGAGCATCGAGGGCCGGTGTCCGCCGAGGTCCGGTGCGAACGTGACGGCGGACATATCCCGGCCGGGTCGGCGGAGCTGGCGGCGAGCGGTAAGGATGGGGGAGAAAATTGCGGCTTACGGCGGGGGCGAACGTGGCGAGCGGGACAAGTCGGGACGTGCTCGGCAGAGGGCTACGGGTGCTCGGCCGGGCCATCCGGGAACAGCCGCGGATCTTCGCGGTGGCGGTCAGCGGCAGCGTGCTGTTCGGCCTCCTGGTGATCGCCAGCGCGTACGTGGTCGGCGGGGTGGTCGGCAAGGTCGTCGTGCCCGCGGTCGAGCGCGGCGAGGTGGCCCGCGGGACCCTGGCGCTGGCCGCGGCGGCGCTGCTCGGCATCAGCGTGCTGCGGGTCGTCGGCATCTTCGGCCGGCGGCTCGGCGCCGGTTACATGCAGTACCGGCTCCAGGCCGCCTACCGCCGCCGGGTCACCCGCCGCTACCTGGAACTGCCGCTGGCCTGGCACCACCGCAACTCCACCGGCACGCTGCTGTCGAACGCCAACTCCGACGTGGAGGCGGCCTGGTACCCGATCGCGCCGCTGCCGTTCGCGGTCGGCACGCTGGTGATGCTGGTCGGCGCGGTGGCGTCACTGTTCGTCACCGACTGGGCGCTGGCCCTGGTCGGCCTCGCCGTGTTCCCCGCGCTGTTCGCGCTCAACGTGGTCTACTCCCGCCGGATGGCGCCCCGGCAGGCCCGGGCGCAGCGGCTGCGCGCCGAGGTCAGCGGCATCGCGCACGAGAGCTTCGACGGCGCGCTGGTGGTCAAGACGATGGGCCGCGAGGCCCAGGAGACCGCCCGTTTCGCCGCCCGCGCCGGCGAGCTGCGGGACGCGCTGATCTCGGTCGGCCGGCTGCGCGGCGTCTTCGACCCGATGCTGGAGACGCTGCCCAGCCTCGGCACGCTCGCCGTGCTGGTGGTCGGCGCGATCCGGCTGCGGCAGGGCGCGATCACCGTGTCCGAGCTGGTCAGCGTCGCGTTCCTGTTCACCGTGCTGGCCTTCCCGGTGCGCGCCATCGGCTGGGTGCTGGCCGAGCTGCCGCGCAGCGTCGCCGGGTGGGACCGGGTGCGCCGGGTGCTCGACGCGACAGGCGAGATGCCGTACGGCACGAGGACGCTCGACCCGGCCACCCGTACGCCGGCCACGCTCGCGTTCCACGACGTGCACTTCGCGTACGAGCCGGCCGAGGCGCACCTGCCCGGCGCCCAGGTGCTCGGCGAGGTGACGTTCACCGTGCCGGCCGGGAAGACAGTCGCCCTGGTCGGGCCCACCGGTTCGGGCAAGTCCACGATCGCGTCGTTGGCCGTGCGCCTGGTCGACCCGGGCGCCGGGCGGGTCACGCTGGACGGCGTGGACGTGCGGGAGCTGACCGCCGCCTCGCTCGCCGGCAACGTGGCGCTGGTGGCGCAGGTGCCGTTCGTCTTCGACGACACGGTCCGGGCCAACATCGCGCTGGACCGGGCCGGCATCGGCGACGACGAGGTGTGGGCGGCGCTGCGGCTGGCCGAGGCGGACGGCTTCGTGGCCGCGCTGCCGGACGGGCTGGACACCATGGTCGGCGAGCGGGGCACCTCGCTGTCCGGCGGGCAGCGGCAGCGGCTGACGCTGGCCCGGGCGCTGGCCGGGCGCCCCCGGCTGCTGGTGCTCGACGACGCCACGAGCGCTGTCGACCCGCGCGTCGAGGCGGCCATCCTGGCCGGGCTGCGCGCGCCCGCCGACGGCGGCGCCCCGGCGTCGATCCTGGTGGTGGCGTACCGCCGGGCCACCATCGCGCTCGCCGACGAGGTGATCTACGTGGAGCAGGGCCGGGTGGTCGCCCGCGGCGCCCACACCGAGCTGCTGGCCACCGTGCCCGGCTACGCCGACCTGGTCACCGCGTACGAGCAGGCCGAGCAGGAACGCGAGCAGAAGCAGACGTACGACGAGGTCACGCCGCTGGCCTCCGGCCTGGAGGTGGAGCGGTGAGCGCGACGACGGCGGAGGCGGACCGGAGCACCGAGACCACCGAGTCGACCTGGCAGACGTTGCGGCGCGGGCTGGCGCTCTCCCCGGAGCTGCGCACCGGTCTCGCCGGCACGCTGGCGCTGGCGCTGGTCTACATGGTCGGCCGGGTCGCCGTGCCGGTGGCGGTGCAGCGCGGCATCGACCACGGCATCGTCGGCGGGCTCGACCTGAACGTCATCTCGCTCACCGTGGCGATCACCGCCGGGGTGCTGGTGGTCACCACCGCCTGCGGCTACCTGATGATGCGCCGGCTGTTCACGGTGAGCGAGACGGCCCTGGCCGGGGTGCGCACCCGGGCGTTCCGGCACGTGCACGACCTGTCCATGCTGCACCAGCAGTCCGAGCGGCGCGGCTCGCTGGTCTCCCGGGTGACCAGCGACGTCGACCAGATCACCCAGTTCCTGCAGTGGGGCGGCGTGATCCTGATCGTCAACCTGGGCCAGCTGCTGGTGACCACAGCGGTGATGCTCGCGTACTCCTGGCAGTTGACGCTCGTGGTGCTCGTCGCGTTCGCGCCCGCGGTGCTGGTGATCCGGCAGTTGCAGCGCCGCCTCGCCGGGGCCTACGGCCTGGTGCGGCAGCGCACCGGCACGCTGCTCGGCGCGATCGGCGAGAGCGTGGTGGGCGCGCCGGTGATCCGGGCGTACGGCATCGCCGGGCGGACCGCGCGGCGGCTCGACACGGCCATCGACGGTCAGCGGGTGGCCCAGCAGCGGGCGATCCGGATCAGCATCATGGGCAGCTCGGTGGGGGAGCTGGCGGCCGGGCTGGCGCTGGCCGGCGTGGTCGTGGTCGGGGTGAGCCTGGGCGTCGACCGCACGCTGTCGGTCGGTCAGCTCACCGCGTTCCTGTTCCTGGTCACGCTGTTCATCCAGCCGGTGCAGATCGCCACCGAGGTGCTCAACGAGGCGCAGAACGCGATCGCCGGCTGGCGCCGGGTGCTGGACGTGCTGGACGTCTCCCCGGACGTGGCCGACCCGGGCGAGCAGGGGCGGGAGCTGCCGCCCGGGCCGCTGGACGCCCGGTTCGCCGGCGTGACGTTCGCCTATCCGGGCGGCCCGCCGGTGCTGCACGACGTGACGCTGGACATCCCGGCCAAGAGCCGGGTGGCGGTGGTGGGCGAGACCGGCAGCGGCAAGACCACGTTCGCCAAGCTGCTCACCCGGCTGATGGACCCGACCGAGGGCGCGGTGCTGCTCTCCGGCGTCGACCTGCGGCAGGTGCGTTTCGACTCGCTGCGTTCCCGGGTGGTGATGGTGCCGCAGGACGGCTTCCTGTTCGACGCCACGGTCGGGGAGAACGTCCGCTTCGCCCGCCCCGACCTGACCGACGAGCGGCTCACCGCCGCCTTCGGCGAGCTGGGCCTGGCCGACTGGCTGGACGGGCTGCCGTCCGGCCTGGACACGCCGGTCGGTGAGCGCGGGGAGGCGCTCAGCGTCGGCGAGCGGCAGCTCGTGGCGCTGGCCCGGGCGTACGTCGCGGACCCGGACCTGCTGGTGCTGGACGAGGCGACGAGCGCCGTCGACCCGGCCACCGAGGTACGCCTGCAACGCACGCTCGACGCGGTGACCCGGGGGCGGACCACGCTCGCCATCGCGCACCGGCTGTCCACCGCGCAGGCGGCGGACGAGGTGATCGTGGTGGACCGGGGCCGGATCGTGCAGCGTGGCCCGCACGACGAGCTGGTCCGCGACACCGACTCGGTGTACGCGCTGCTGTACGCGTCCTGGTTGGAGCAGACCCGGTAACCGGTCAGCGGGAGTAGAACTCCACCACCAGTTGCTCGTCGCAGACCACCGGCACCTCGTGCCGGGCCGGTTCGCGTACCAGCGTGGCGCGCAGCTGCGCCGGCTGCGCCGACAGGTACGGCCGGGGTTGCGCGTCGGCGTGCGCCCCGGCGGCGGCGAGCTGGAACGGTGGCAGCGTGCGGCTGCGCTCGCGTACGCCGACCACCTGGCCGGGCCGCAGCCGGTACGACGGCCGGTCGACCTTGCGCCCGTCCACGGTGATGTGGCCGTGCCCGACGAGCTGGCGGGCCTGGTAGATGCTGCGGGCCAGCCCGGCCCGCAGGACCACTGCGTCGAGGCGTCGTTCCAGCAGCGCGACGAGCGTGTCGCCGGTCTTGCCGGCGGCCCGGGCGGCCTCGTCGAACAGCCGGCGCAACTGGGCCTCGCTGACGTTGTACTGGTGGCGCAGCCGCTGCTTCTCCAGCAGCCGCACCTGGTAGTCGGAGGTGGTGCGGCGGGACCGGCCGTGCACGCCCGGGGGATAGGGGCGCCGCTCGAAGTACCGCACGCACTTGCGGGTCAGCGGGATGCCGAGGGCCCGGGAGAGCCGGGCTTTGGGCCGGGGGTGGTTCACGGGGGCGTCTCCGATCGTCTAGCCTGCTTCTTAGGTAAGCCTAACCTATCTTGAGGAGGTCGGGATCATGCGGCCCAGCCCGGCGGAGATCGTGCGAACCCTTGTCGCGGGCCGGTTGCCCGCCCTCGTCCACCTGGCCCGGCACCCCGGCCCGCACCAGGTCCGGCACGCCGTCGACCCGGACGGGCGGGTGCTGCTGCTCGTACCCGTGGTCAGTGACCTCGCCGCGGCGCTCGTGCCGCCGGCGGGCGACGCCGACGTGGCCGCCGTGCTCGACGTGCTCGACCTGCCGCCGGCGGCCGGGGCGCCCTCGCTCGGCCGGGCCTGGGTGTCCGGCTGGGCGACGCGGCTGGACGGGGACGCGGCGCGCGACGCGGCGGTCGACTTCGCCGCCACCGACCCGGTCGCCGATCTGCTCGACGTGGGCAGCCGGTTCCACCTGCACCGCTTCGAGGTGGCCGAGGCCCGCTGGGAACGCGCCGGGCGGGTGCGCCGGATCGACCCGGAGGCGTTCGCGGAGGCCGAGCCGGACCCGCTGCACCCGGTCGAGGCCGCCCTGCTCGCGGATCTGGCCGACCACCACGCCGAGCAGGTCGGCGACTACCTGCGGCGGCGGCTGGACCTGCCCGGCGACCAGATCCCGCGGGTGGTCCGGATCGACAGGTACGGCCTGCTGGTCGCGCACGGGCGGCCCGGCGCGACCCGGCGGGCCCGGCTCGCCTTCCCCCGGCCGGTCGCCGACGTGGCGGAGCTGTCCCGCCTGCTGCACCCGATGCTCTGCCCCCGGGCGGCCGCGGCCTGAGCCGCGACGGCTCAGGTGATGTCGCCGGTGAGGTACCGCTGGACCGTCGGGCCGACGGCGGCCACCAGCGTCGCCGGCTCGGCGGTGGCGACCGCGTCGAGGCGGAGCACGTACCGCATCATCGCCAGCCCGGCGAGCTGGGTGGCGACCAGGCCGCCGCGCAGCGCGCGCTGCGCCGGGTCGACGTCGAGCTGGTCGAGCACCCGCCGCAGCACCTGCGTGACCAGGAACTCGCGCAGCAGGCGCGCCGTCCAGTCGTTGCTGACCGCCGAGCGCAGCAGCGCCACCGCGGCGGTGCCGGTGGGGGAGTCCCAGACCTCCAGGAACACCCGGACCATCCGCTCGCCGAGCGCGTCCGGGCCGCCGGCGAGCACCGCCGGAAGCAGCCGTCCCGGGTCGGCCGGGAACGCCGTCGCGGCCCGGAACAGCTCCTCCTTGCCGCCGAAGTAGTGGTGCACGAGCGCCGGGTCCACTCCAGCCGCCGCGGCGATGGCCCGGATGGACGCGGCGTCGAACCCCCGCTCGGCGAACGCCTCCCGCGCCGCGGCGAGGATCGCCTCGCGGGTGTCCGGAGTGCCGGGCCGCCGCCCGGTGCGCCGCGCGTTCACCCGCTGCGCCGGCGCAGCGTCGCGGCGGCCAGCACCAGCGCCGCCACCGCCGCCCCGGTCACGATCGCCACGTCCCGCCACATCGTCCCGGTCGGCTCGGCGTGCGCGCCGACCTCCTGCAGCGCCTCGACCGCGTACGACAGCGGCAGCGCGTCGCTGACCGCCTGGAGCCAGCCGGCCATCTGGTCGCGCGGCACGAACAGGCCGCACAGCAGCAGTTGCGGGGCCACCACCACCGGCATGAACTGGACCGCCTGGAACTCGGTGCGGGCGAACGCCGAGCAGAACAGCCCGAGCGCCACCGCCAGCACCGCGTTCACCCCGGCGATCAGCACGACCAGCCACGCGCTGCCCGCGGTCTCCAGGCCGAACACCCGGTACGCGACGACCGAGGCGACAGTGGACTGGAGCACCCCGGCCAGGCCGAACGCGATGCCGTACCCGAAGAGCAGGTCGAGCTTGCCCAGCGGCGTGGTGAGCAGGCGCTCCAGCGTGCCCGTGGTGCGCTCGCGGAGCATGGCGATGCTGGTCACGAGGAACATGATGATGAACGGAAAGAAGCCCAGCATGATCAGGGCCACCCGGTCGAACGTGCTGGGCGCGCCGGGCGGGGCGGGCTGGTCGACGTACATGAAGTAGACGAGCGTGAGCAGCACCGACGGCACCACCACGAGCAGCGCCACGGTCCGCCGGTCGTGCCGGAGCTGGCGCAGGATGCGCCCGGTGGTGGCGGCCAGGATCCGTCCGTTCATCGCGCCTCTCCCTCGGCGTCGCGGATCAGGCGCAGGAACGCCTCTTCCAGGTCGTCGGTCCCGGTGGCGGCGCGGACCGCGGCCGGGGTGTCGTCGGCGACCAGCCGGCCCTCGCGGATCAGCAGCAGCCGGTCGCAGCGGGCGGCCTCGTCCATCACGTGGCTGGACACCAGCAGCGTGGTGCCGGCGGCGGCCATGGCGTGGAACCGGGCCCACAGGTCGGCCCGCAGCACCGGGTCCTGGCCGACCGTCGGCTCGTCGAGGACGACCAGCTCCGGCTCGCCGACCAGCGCGCACGCGAGCGAGGCGCGGCTGCGCTGGCCGCCGGAGAGCGTGCCGACGAGCTGGTCGGCCGCCTTTCCCAGGCCGACGTCGGTGACCGCGCGGTCGGCCTCGGCGCGGCCCCGGCCCTGGAGCACCGCGAAGTAGCGGGCGTTCTCCCGCACCGTCAGGTCGGCGTAGACGCTCGGCGCCTGGGTCAGGTAGCCCACCCGGCGGCGCAGGTCGGCCGAGCCGGCCGGGCGGCCGAGCACGTCGACCGCGCCGGAGCCGACCGTCTGCACGCCGACCACCGCGCGCATCAGCGTGGTCTTGCCGCTGCCGCTGGGCCCGAGCAGCCCGGTCACCGTGCCCCGGGGCACCCCGCAGGTGATGCCGTGCAGCACCCGCCGCCCGCCCCGGTCGACCACCAGCTCGCGGACCGACACCGCGTCGTCCATGCTCGCCTCCGTCAATTCATCACCCGATGAACTCAACGCTAGATGAATTCCGTCGGCGAGGCAACGAGGGACTTGACTTCGAGTGGGCTCGAACTGGAAGCCTGGAGGGCGTGGACATCAGCACGCGGGAGACGAGCCTCACCGTGGGTGAGGCGGCGGAACGGGTCGGCCTGACCACCTACACGCTGCGCTGGTACGAGCAGGAGGGGCTGGTGGGCCGCGTCGGACGGGACTCCTCCGGCCGCCGGCGCTACACCGAGTCCGACGTCAACTGGCTGTTCCTGCTCACCCGGCTGCGGCGCACCGGGATGCCGGTGCGCGACATGCGCCGCTACGCCGAGCTGGCCCGGCACGGCGACAGCACGCTCGGCGCGCGGCGGGCGCTGTTCGAGGCGCACCGCGCCCGGGTGCTGGCCCGGATGGCCGAGCTGGAGGAGGACCTGAAGGTTCTCGAATACAAGATCGACGCGTACCGGCGGGCGGAGGAGGAGTCGGGCTGAACACCCGGCGGCGGACAGGGAGTCCGGCATCGGAAGATCAGGTTTCGGGCACCATGAGGCAGTGGGTCCAGCTCCGTTGTCCGACACCGGGTTCCTCGACCTCTGGGCCGCCCGCCTGCGGCACGCCGCCGACCGGCCGGTCGTCGGGATCATGCTGCGGGGCAGCCACGCCCGGCGGGCCGCCACCGAGCACAGCGACGTGGACGTGGACGTGCTGGTGGCCGCCGACGAGCCACGCGCCACCGGCGGGCCCCGGCAGGTCACGTCCCGCCGCGGCACGCCGTACGCGGCCCGGCGGGCGTACCTGACCGAGTTCGGCGGCCGCCTGGTGCACGTCTCCGTGGCCGCCCGCGACGTCCGCTCCTGGGTACGCCGGCTCGGCCAGCCCGCCGACTGGGCGTTCGGGCTCCCGGTCACCGCGCCGGCCCGGCTGCTCTGGGCGGTGCCGGAGTGGCGGCGCCGGATCGACCTGCCGGTGCTCTGCCAGCCCGCCGACGAGCCGCGCCTGGAGGAGCTGATCGCCACGCTGGGCAAGGTCGCCGCCGCGCGCCTGGCCGGTGACCCGGTCGGGGGCCGGCTCGCCGCGGCCGACCTGGCCCGGCTCTGCCCCTCGGTGCTGCGGCCGGCCAACCCGTCGGTGCGCGTGGTGTCCCGCCGGGCCGCCCTGACCGCCGCGCTGGACCTGCCGGTCGCCCCGGCCGGCTACCGCGACGACATGCTCCTCTGCCTCGGGCTGCGCCCCGGCGACCCGGCCGAGGTCGGGGCCGCCGCCGGACGGCTGGTCACCGGCATCCTCCCGCTGGTGCGCCCGTACGCGGCGGAGATCGCCCGGGCCACCGGGACCGACCTGGCCGAGGCGCTCACCGACGGCCGGGCGGACCGCTACCTGCGGCAGCTGGGCCGGGCGCTGGCGACGGTGACGCCCGCCTCCCGGGACACGTCGGCGGTACCCGGGCCGCGTGCGGGAGAATGGTCAACCGTGCCCGCCCCTGACGCGCCGCTGACCGGCGCCCCCAGTCCCGGCCCGGCCCGGCCGTCCCGGCTCGACCCGGCCATCGCGGCCAAACTCCGCCGCACCCCGGACGGCCTGGTCGCCGCCGTGGTCCGCGCCCACGACACGGGCGAGGTGCTGATGGTCGCCTGGATGGACGACGAGGCGCTGCACCGCACGCTCACCACCGGCCGGGCCACCTACTGGTCGCGCAGCCGCGGCGAGTACTGGGTCAAGGGCGCCACCTCCGGCAACCACCAGTACGTGCGCTCGGTGGCCCTGGACTGCGACGGCGACGCGCTGCTGGTCAGCGTGGAGCAGGTCGGCGCGGCCTGCCACACCGGGCAGCGCACCTGCTTCTTCACCGACCTGCCGGTCAGCTCACCGGAGGAGACCCCGTGACCGACGGCACCGTCAGCCCGGACCGGTCCACCTTCGCCGACCTGGCCGCCCGCTGGCGGGTCGTGCCGGTGACCCGGCGGCTGCTCGCCGACGCCGAGACCCCGGTCGGGGTCTACCGCAAGCTGGCCGGCGGTCCCGGCACGTTCCTGCTGGAATCCGCCGAGCAGGGCGTCGGGTCGGCCGGCACGGCCTGGTCGCGGTACTCGTTCATCGGCGTCCGCAGCAGCGCCACGCTCACCGAGCGGGACGGCGAGGCGCGCTGGACCGGCACACCGCCCGCGGGCGTACCGACCACCGGGGACCCGGTCACCGTGCTCCGCGAGTCGGTCGACGCGCTCGCCGGCCCGGCCTGGGACCCGGCCGGCGGAATGCCGCCGCTGACCGGCGGGCTGGTCGGCTACCTCGCCTACGACCTGGTCCGCCGCTTCGAGCGGCTGCCCGAGCTGACCGAGGACGAGCTGGACGTGCCCGAGCTGGGCATGATGCTCGCCACCGACCTGGTGGTGCTCGACCACTACGAGGGCTCGGCGATCCTGGTCGCCAACGCGGTCCTGCCCCCGCTCGATACGCCCGGGCGGGCGGAGCTGGTCGACGCCGCGTACCACCACGCGGTGGGTCGCCTGGACGCCATGACCACCGCGTTGTCCCGACCGATCCCGCCCATGGTGTCCACCGTCGGCCGGCCGGGCGTCGGCGAGGTGGTCAGCCGGACCCCGGAGGGCGGCTACCCGAAGGCCGTGGCGGCGGCCAAGGAGGCGATCCGCGCCGGCGAGTGCTTCCAGATCGTGCTCAGCCAGCGTTTCGAGCGCCCCACCGAGGCCGACCCGCTGGACGTCTACCGGGTGCTGCGCACCACCAACCCCAGCCCGTACATGTACCTGCTGCGCTTCGACGGCTTCGACATCGTCGGGTCGTCCCCGGAGGCGCACCTCAAGGTCAGCGCCGGCCCGGACGGGCGGCGGCGGGCCCTGCTGCACCCGATCGCCGGCACCCGGCCGCGCGGCGGCTCCCCGGAGGCCGACGCCCGGCTCGCCGCCGAGCTGCTCGCCGACCCCAAGGAACGCGCCGAGCACGTCATGCTTGTCGACCTGGGCCGCAACGACCTGGGGCGGGTCTGCCGGCCGGGCACCGTGGAGGTGCCCGAGTTCGCCACCATCGAGCGCTACAGCCACGTCATGCACATCGTCTCGACGGTGGTCGGCGAGCTGCGCGCCGACCGCACCGCGTTCGACGCGCTCGCCGCCACGTTCCCGGCCGGCACGCTCAGCGGCGCGCCCAAGGTACGCGCCATGGAGATCATCGAGGAGCTGGAGCCGGTGCGGCGCGGCGTCTACGGCGGCACCGTCGGCTACTTCGCCTTCGGCGGCGACCTGGACATGGCCATCGCGATCCGTACCGCGCTGATCCGCGACGGCCGGGCCTACGTGCAGGCCGGCGCCGGGATCGTGGCCGATTCCGATCCGGCAGCCGAGGACCGGGAGACGCGCAGCAAGGCCGCCGCCGTCCTCGCCGCGATCGCGGCCGCCGAGACGCTGCGGGCAGCCCGGTGAGCGCGCCCGGCACCACCGCGCCGTCGGCCCGCGGTCGGCGCGAACTCGCGTACGCGGTGCTGCTCTGCCTGGCCGGGGCGGGCCTGGCCTGCTGGGCGGTGACCCGGACCTGGTCGGTGGAGATGACCGCCCGGGGGTCGCTGCCGCCCGGCCGGGCCGACCGGACCGGCGCGGAGCTGCTGCCCTGGGTGCTGGCGCTGACCTACGTGGGGCTGGCCGGCGGCGGCGCGGTGCTCGCCACCCGGGGCCGCCTGCGCCGGCTGCTGGGCCTGCTGCTGGGCGCGGTCGGCGTGGCCGTGGCGGTCGGCGGCGGGATCGGCCTCGCCGAGGCCGGGGTGAGCCGCCAGTGGCCGGCGCTGGTGGTGGCCGGCGGCCTGGCCCTCGCGTCCGGCGGCGCGTTCACCGCGCTGCGCGCAGCGGGCTGGCCCGCGATGGGCGCGCGGTACGAGCGACGGGCCGTCCCCGCGGTCGAGCCCGGCCGGCCGGCGGTCGAGCGGGGCACCCGGGACGCGTGGGACGCGCTGGACCGGGGCGAGGACCCGACGGTCAGCTGACCGGCTGCGCCTCGCGCGCGTCGCGCCGGCGGCGGGCCGCGGCCCGTGCGGCGGTCAGCTCGGCCACCAGCCGCTCCAGCTCGCGGCGCTGGGCGGCGCGGGCCCGGTCGGCGCAGACGGCCTCCCAGGCGTTGCCCTGGGCGGTACGCGTCCGGCCGTCACCGGCCACCGCGCGCTCCAGCGTGTTCACCACGCCGAAGGCGAGGGAGGCGACGGTCCGGGAGATGGTGGTCAAGCCGATGGTCTGGTTCGGCCCGTTGGCGCTCATGGTCACCCCGCACGAGATGGTTGTCGGCGGTGGTCAGCCGCCGGTGTCGAGTCTGCCCGAGGACGATGCTGCCGGGCTCACGTTTCGCCCTCGTGAAGCACAGGTCAACGGTCCGCGAGGCGGCCCGACCTGGGCAGGGCCGGAGGTCCTTGAGCTTGGTCACAGCCCGGCGCGGGAGCGGTGCTGCGGCGACGGATCAACCGTGGTGAGATGGGGGATGGGTGACGGTCGATGCCAGCGTGGCGCTGCGTGACGTGGCGTTCACCAGAAGTCGGCCATCATGCCACAGCCCATGTCGTGAGGTGCGCCATACCCCCCGGCACTTGTCGCCAGGTGGCGCCCCCTAGCATCGGCCCATGACGCCCGGAGAGGGGAGTCCGTTGGTGACTGCTGAGCATGCGCACGCGGAGGGGGACGACGCCGGAGCGGCGCCGTCCGCAGGCGTGCTCGACGAGATCCTGGCCGGTGTGCGCGAGGACGTGGCCCGGCGGCAGGAGCAGGTTCCGCTGGAGCGGATCCGTGAGCTGGCCGCCGCCGCGCCGCCGCCGCTGGACGCGTACGCGGCCCTGCGCCGGCCCGGCGTGGCCGTGATCGCCGAGGTGAAGCGCTCGTCGCCGTCCAAGGGGCGGCTGGCCGAGATCGCCGACCCGGCGGACCTGGCCGGTGACTACGCGGCCGGGGGAGCGCGGGCGATCAGCGTGCTCACCGAGGGCCGGTGGTTCGGCGGGTCGCTCGACGACCTGGCGGCGGTGCGGGCCGCGGTGAACGTGCCGGTGTTGCGCAAGGACTTCGTCGTCTCCAGCTACCAGGTGCACGAGGCCCGCGCGCACGGCGCCGACCTGGTGCTGCTGATCGTCGCCGCGCTGGAGCAGAACGTGCTGGTCGGCCTGCTGGAGCGAATCGAGTCGCTGGGCATGACCGCGCTCGTCGAGGTGCACACCGAGGAGGAGGCGGACCGCGCCCTGGAGGCCGGCGCGCAGGTGATCGGCGTGAACGCCCGTGACCTGCGTACGCTGGAGGTCGACCGCTCGGTGTTCGAGCGGATCGCGCCCGGCCTGCCGAGCAGCGTCGTCAAGATCGCCGAGTCCGGGGTGCGCGGTCCGCACGACCTGATCCGGTACGCCTCCGCCGGCGCCGACGCCGTGCTGGTGGGCGAGGGCCTGGTCACCCAGAAGAGCCCGCGCGAAGCGGTCGCCGAGCTGGTCAACGCCGGTAACCACCCGGCCACGCCCCGCCCGGTGCGCTGAGCCGCCGGGCCACCCGATCCGAGAGGACGCCCGCGATGAGCGCCGCACCCGCAACCGGCCCGGTCCCCGACGCCGCCGGTCACTTCGGCCGGTTCGGCGGCCGGTTCGTCCCGGAGGCGCTCGTCGCCGCACTGGACGAGCTGGACGCGGCGTACCGCAAGGCGATGGGCGACGAGGACTTCCTCGCCGAGTTCGACGCGCTGCTGCGTGACTACGCCGGCACGCCCTCGATGCTCTACGAGGCCCGGCGCTTCTCCGCGCAGGTCGGGGCGCGGGTCCTGCTCAAGCGGGAGGACCTCAACCACACCGGCGCGCACAAGGTCCGCAACGTGCTGGGCCAGGCGCTGCTCACCAAGCGGATGGGCAAGCGGCGGGTCATCGCGGAGACCGGCGCCGGCCAGCACGGCGTGGCCACCGCCACCGCCGCCGCGCTGTTCGACCTGGAATGCGTCGTCTACATGGGCCAGGTGGACACCGAGCGGCAGGCGCTCAACGTGGCCCGGATGCGGATGCTCGGCGCCACCGTCGTCCCGGTGACCACCGGCTCGCGCACGCTCAAGGACGCGATGAACGAGGCGATGCGGGACTGGGTCGCCAACGTCGACGACACCCACTACCTGATCGGCACCGCCGCCGGGCCGCACCCGTTCCCGGAGATGGTCCGCGACTTCGTCCGTGGCATCGGCGTGGAGGCCCGCCAGCAGTGCCTGGACCTGACCGGCACGCTGCCGGACGCGGTCGCGGCGTGCGTCGGCGGCGGCTCCAACGCGCTGGGCATCTTCCACGCGTTCGTGCCGGACGCCGGGGTCCGCCTCTACGGCTTCGAGGCCGGTGGCGAGGGCGTCGGGACCGGCCGGCACGCCGCCAGCATCACCGGCGGTTCGTCGGGCGTGCTGCACGGCACCCGCACGTACGTCCTGCAGGACGCCGACGGGCAGACCATCGAGTCGCACTCGATCTCGGCCGGCCTGGACTACCCGGGCGTCGGCCCGGAGCACGCCTGGCTGCACGACACCGGGCGGGCCACGTACCTGCCGGTCGACGACGCCGACGCGATGGCCGCGTTCGAGCTGCTCTGCCGCACCGAGGGCGTGATCCCGGCGATCGAGAGCGCGCACGCGCTGGCCGGCGCCCGCGCGATCGCCCCCCGGCTCGCCGAGGAGCTGGGCCGGGAGCCGTTGATCGTGGTCAACCTGTCCGGCCGGGGCGACAAGGACGTGCACACCGCCGGCGCGTACTTCGGCATCCTCGACAAGGAGTGACAGCGTGAGCCGCATCGGGGTCGCCTTCGACAAGGCGCGGGCGGACGGCCGGGCCGTGCTGGTCGGCTGCATGCCGGCCGGTTTCCCGACCGTCGAGGGCAGTATCGCCGCCATGAAGGCCATGGTCGAGGCGGGCGTGGACGTCATCGAGGTGGAGATCCCGTACTCCGATCCGGTGATGGACGGCCCGGTCATCCAGAAGGCGAGCGACATCGCGCTCGCCGGTGGCGTCCGCGTCGCGGACGCGCTGCGCGTCGTCGAGGCGGTCGCCGCGACCGGGGCGAGCGTGGTCACCATGACCTACTGGAACCCGATCGAGCAGTACGGCGTCGACGCGTTCGCCCGCGACATGGCCGCCGCCGGTGGGACCGGCCTGGTCACGCCGGACCTGATCCCCGACGAGGCCGCCGAGTGGCTGGCCGCTTCCGACGCGCACGGCCTGGACCGGACGTTCCTGGTCTCACCGTCCTCGACCGACGCGCGGCTGCGGATGACCGCCGAGCACTGCCGCGGCTTCGTCTACGCCACCGCGATCATGGGCGTCACCGGCGCCCGCGCGCAGACCTCCGAGGCGGCCCCGGTCCTGGTCTCCCGGCTGCGCGAGGTCACCGACATCCCGGTCGGCGTCGGGCTGGGCGTGGGCACCGGCGCGCAGGCCGCCACCGTCGCCGGGTACGCCGACGCGGTGATCGTGGGCAGCGCGCTGGTCCGCTGCGTGCTGGACGCCCCGGACCAGGCCGCCGGCCTGACCGCGCTGCGCAAGCTGAGCGCCGAACTGGCCGAGGGCGTCCGCAACCCGGCCCGCTGACCGCCTGCTCGCCACCTGCTTGATCGACTCCACTTCGCCGAGCTGGCGTGGTCCAGGACGCCGGGATACCGCCACTTCGCCGAACTGGTGTCGATCAAGCGAGCGAGCGAGCGGGCGGGCGGTCAGCGGCTACTGCTGTCGACCTGCTCGGAGGCGCGCTGGCCGGGCGGGGCGGGCTGCCCGTCGCCGGGTGGCGTGAGCGCGTCGGCGGCGGTCGTGTGCCGCAGCACGCCGGCGCGGCCGGCGAGCGCGTCCGCGATCGCCGCGCGCGTCGTGGGGGTCAGCACGTCGGGCAGCTCTTGCGGCGGCCACCACCGAGGCAGGCACCCGGTCGCCGGTTCGCCCGCCGGTCCGGCGTCGGCCGGTCCGGCGCGGAACACGTGCACCAGCACGTCTGGGCGCGCGCCGCACCGCCCGGCCGGTGGGGCGGGCACCGGTGGACCGGTGACCCGGTAGAGGCCGACCAGGTCGGCCGGCGCCACCGCCCAGCCGGTCTCCGTGCGGACCGCCCGGACGACGGCATCCACCGGGCTCTCGTCGTGGCGCAGCCGCCCGCCCGGCAGGCCCCAGCGCCGGGCCCCCTCGGACCGGCCGCAGAGCAGCAGCCGCCCGGATGCGTCGGTGACGACAGCGGCGGCCGCCCAGGTGAGCGGGCTCATGGACAAACAGCCTACGACCGTGCAAACCAGAAGTCATCCGACCCGCGCGGCAGGCGGCCCGGGGTGCCGCGCACACAGTCCGCACCGGTACCGTGTGCACCCGTGACCATCGCCCCGATGACCCCACTGGCGGCCATGCCCAGCCCCAGCACCGCCGTCTGGCAGCTCGGTCCGGTTCCGATCCGGGCGTACGCGCTCTGCATCATCCTCGGCATCGTGGTGGCCTGCGTGGTCACCGAGTACCGGCTGCGCCGCCGCGGCGTCGCTCCGGGCGCGGTGCTCGACATCGCCGTCTGGGCGGTGCCGGCGGGCATCATCGGCGCGCGGATCTACCACGTGATCACGTCGCCGGAGAAATACTTCGGCGCCGGCGGCGAGCCGATCAAGGCGCTCTACATCTGGGAGGGCGGGCTCGGCATCTGGGGTGCGGTGGCCGGTGGCGCGGTCGGCGCGTGGCTGGCCGCCCGGCAGCTCGGCATCCCGTTCCCGGTGATCGCCGACGCGCTGGCGCCCGGGCTGCCGCTGGCGCAGGCCGTCGGCCGGCTGGGCAACTGGTTCAACAACGAGCTGTACGGCGGGCGCACCACGCTGCCCTGGGGTCTCGAGGTGCACGTGATGGACCCGGACAACCCGGGCCACGCGCTGCGCGACGACGCCGGCAATCCGGTGCTCCAGCCGGGGCTCTACCATCCGACTTTCCTCTACGAGGCGCTCTGGAACGTCGGCGTCGCCGCGCTGGTGCTCTACCTCGACCGCAAGCTGCGGCTCGGGCGCGGCCGGGCGTTCGCGCTCTACGTGATGGGCTACACGGCGGGCCGGTTCTGGATCGAGCTGATGCGCACCGATGAGGCGAACCTGATCCTCGGCGTACGCCTCAACGTCTGGACCGCCGCGCTGGTCTTCCTCGGGGCGCTCGCCTACTTCGTCCGGGTCCGCGGCCCGCGCGAATACCTGGTGCCGGTGGGCGAGCCGGCCGCCGCGCCCACCCCGTCCGGGGACGTCTCCCAGGTCGACCTCTCCGCCCGGGAGGCCGCCGCGCGGCCGGCCCCGCCCGAGGGCTACCGGGTGGTGAGCGAGGAACAGTTCGACGCGTACCGGAAGACCGGCGTGCTGCCCCCGGTGGAGCCGGCGGCCGACGACGACCGGCCGGAGACCCCCGACGGTGCCACCGACGGCGACGCGGAGCAGGCCGACCGCGCGGACACCGACCCCGTGGCCACCGACGGCGCCGACGCGGACGGCACCGACGCCGACCCGGAACGGACGGACGCCGAGCGGACGAACGCCGGCCGGGCCGACGGCGGGCGCCCGGCGGACCGGGACAGCTGAGCGGGGGAGTCATGCGCAGCGCGGTGGTGGTCGGCGCCGGCCTCGGCGGGATGGCGGTGGCCGGCGTGCTGGCCCGCTCGGGATGGCAGGTCACGCTGCTGGAACGCGCCGACCGGGTCCGGCCGGAGGCGACCGCCGTGGTGCTCTGGCCCAACGGGGTACGCGCGCTGCGCGCCCTCGGGCTGGGCGACGGGCTGGACGCGATCGCCACCCCGCTGCCCGACGGCGGCGTGCGCCGCCCGGACGGGCACTGGCTGGTGCAGGCCCGGTCCACCCCGGCCGAGCGGATGCCGGTGGTGGTGCACCGGGAGGACCTGCACGACGCGCTCATCGCCGGCCTGGGTGACCGGGTCGAGCTGCGTACCGGCGTGAGCGTGCGGACGGTGCGCGCCGCGTCCGGTGAGCGCCCGGCGGTGGGCGACGGCCGGCACACCTACGAGGCGGACCTGGTGGTGGCCGCCGACGGCACCGACAGCGAGATCCGCCGGCAGTTGGCGCCGGAGACCTCGGTGGTCAGCTCCGGGTGCGCCGCGTGGCGGGCGGTCATCCCCTGGTACCGGGCCCCGCAACTGCCCGACGACCAGCCGCTGCAGGGGGAGACGCTGGGCGCCGGCTACCGGTTCCTGGCCGCCTCGCTCGGCGAGCGGGGCAACGCCGGGGCGTCCCGCCGGGGCGGCGTCTACTGGGTGGCCACGGCGGCGGGCGCGCCCCGCCCGGAGCCGCCGGAGGTCCAGCTCGCCCTGCTCAAGCGCTGGTTCGCCGGCTGGCCCGCGCCGATCGGCACGCTGCTGGACGCGACCGACCCGGACGACGTGGTGCAGCAGGAGATCCGCGAGCTGCGTCCGCTGCCGAAGGCGTACGGCTTCCCGGCCGGGCCGGGCGGCGTGGTGCTGCTCGGCGACGCCGCGCACGCCATGCCGCCGCACCTCGGCCAGGGCGCCTGCCTGGCGTTCGAGGACGCGGCGACGCTGGCCGGACTGCTGCGGGAGTCGCGGCTGCCGGACGCGGTGACCGCGTACGACAGGCTGCGCCGGCCCCGCGCGGCCACGATGGTCCGGCAGACCCGGCGGATGTCGGCGGTCCTGCAGGCCCGGGGCCGGCTGGCGCTGCGCGCCCGCGACGCCGCCCTCGGCACGATCAGCCCGCGCCTGCGTAACACGGCCGCCGCGGCGGCCGCCGCCTGGCAGCCGCCGTCCTGACCTCCGCCGCGGCGGCCTCAGATGACGGCGGCGGGCTCGGCGATGCAGGCGGTGCCGATCCGGCGGAACCCGACCCGCAGGTAGACCCGGGCGATGTCCTCGCTGCCGGCGCTGAGGAAGATCAGGTCGGTGCCGGCGGCGCGCAGTTCCCGAGCGAGGGTGGCGGTCACCGCCGCGCCGAGGCCGCGCCGCCGCGCGGACGGCAGCGTGGCCACCCCGGCGATCTCCGCCACGTCGCCGACCCGCATGGCCATGCCGCCGGCGAGCGCGCCTTCCTCGGGCGTGGCGGCGAGCACGGAGATGCGCCGGCCGTCGGCGACCCGGGTCGCCTCCTCCTCCAGCGCGGCCACGTCCAGCCCGGAGACGGTGGCGTCCCGCTCGGCCGGTCCGGCCTCGCCGCGCGCGGTGCCGCCGTTGGCGAAGCCGACCGCGGCGACGGCCCGCCGCAGCGCGATGTCCGCGGCGAAGCCCGCGTCGCCGGGGTCCAGCACCCGCACCGGTACGTCGCTGAACGTCCCCGGTTCGGGCAGGCGCTCCGGTTCCAGCAGCATCAGCGGCGCCTCCAGCACGCTCAGCCCGGCTGAGCGGGCCACCGCCAGCAGCTCCGGTTGGTGCTCGTGCACCCATTCGAACGCCTCCGGCAGGCCCAGTTCCTGCTGCCGGGTGCGTACCGCGTTGACATCGGCGAGGGTGGGGTGCTCGGTGGCGTCGAGCCGGGGCCGGGCGTAGAACGGCCATCCGGCGCCTTCCCGGACGAAGAGCACCAGGGCGCCGTACTCCTCGGTCCGGGCCCCGTCGCGGGGCACCGCGTCGTAGAACCGCTCCAACCGGTCGAGTACGTCAGCGCGTGCGAGATCCACCGCGCGAGACTACATGTCCCAGCATCTGGAAGTGTGATCAATCTGAACTGGCCTTGCGCCGGAAGCCCTAACGTAGACTCAATAAACCGCAGAGGGCCGACGTCGTCCCCATCATGATCCATCCTGAGTGACGACAGGAGGCCCGGTGGCCTTTCCGTACCCTCACAGCCCGCAGTCGGCCCCACCGGCGACCGGGCTCTACGACCCCGCGTACGAGCATGACGCCTGCGGTGTGGCCTTCGTGGCCGACCTGCACGGGCGGCGCTCGCACCAGGTCGTCGCGAACGGCCTCGGGGCGCTGTGCCGGCTGGACCACCGGGGCGCCCGGGGCGCGGAGCACAACACCGGGGACGGCGCCGGCATCATGATCCAGGTGCCGGACGCGTTCCTGCGCGCCACCGTCGACTTCCCGCTGCCCCCGGCCGGCCAGTACGCCACCGGCCTGGTGTTCCTGCCCGACGACGACGCGGCCGAGACCCGTGCCCGCCAGGTGGTCGACAAGTACGCGCTGGTCGAGGGCGCCGACGTGCTCGGCTGGCGCGAGGTGCCGACCGACCCGTCCGGCCTGGGGGAGACGGCGCTCGCGGCGATGCCCCGGGTCCGGCAGCTCTTCGTGGCCGCGCGCCGGCTGACCGACTCACCCGCCGGCCCGGCCGGCTCCCCGCTGACCGGGCTGGACCTGGACCGGGTGGCGTTCTGCCTGCGCAAGCAGGTCGAGCGGGAGACCGCCGAGCGAGGCGTGCCGGCGTACTTCCCGTCGCTGTCCGGCCGCACCATGGTGTGGAAGGGCATGCTCACCCCGGACCAGCTTCCGGAGTTCTACCCGGAGCTGACCGACGAGCGGGTGGTCAGCGCCATCGCGCTGGTGCACTCGCGCTTCTCCACGAACACGTTCCCCTCCTGGCCGCTGGCGCACCCGTACCGGTTCATCGCGCACAACGGCGAGATCAACACGATTCGCGGCAACCGCAACTGGATGCAGGCCCGCGAGGCGCTGCTGCGCAGCCCGAACCTGCCCGGCAACATCCGCCGGGTCTTCCCGGTGTGCACCCCGGCCGCGTCCGACTCGGCGAACTTCGACGAGGTCCTGGAGCTGCTGCACCTGGCCGGGCGGAGCCTGCCGCACGCGGTGCTCATGATGATCCCCGAGGCGTGGGAGAACGACCCGGACATGCGCGCCGACAAGCGCGCCTTCTACCGCTTCCACGCCAGCCTGATGGAGCCGTGGGACGGCCCGGCCTCGGTCGCCTTCACCGACGGCGAGATCGTCGGCGCGGTGCTCGACCGCAACGGGCTGCGCCCGGGCCGCTGGTGGCACACCGCCGACGGGCTGGTGGTGCTAGGCAGCGAGGCGGGCGTGCTCGACCTGGACCCGTCCACCGTGATCGCCAAGGGCCGGCTCCAGCCGGGCCGGATGTTCCTGGTCGACACCGTCAACGGCCGGATCGTCTCCGACGACGAGATCAAGACCGAGCTGGCCGCCGAGCAGCCGTACCAGGAGTGGCTGCACGCGGGCCTGATCGAGCTGGACGACCTGCCGGCCCGCGAGCACATCGTCTACACCCACGACTCGGTACGCCGCCGCCAGCAGGTGTTCGGCTACACCGAGGAGGAGCTGAAGATCCTGCTCGGCCCGATGGCCCGCAGCGGCGCGGAGCCGATCGGCTCGATGGGCACCGACACGCCCATCGCCCCGCTGTCCACCCGGCCGCGGCTGCTCTACGACTACTTCCATCAGCTCTTCGCGCAGGTCACCAACCCGCCGCTGGACGCCATCCGGGAGGAGCTGGTGACCAGCCTGGCGTCCACCATCGGGCCGGAGGGCAACCTGCTCGACCCGGGTCCGGCGAGCTGCCGGCAGATCGTGCTGCCGTACCCGGTGATCGACAACGACGAGCTGGCCAAGATCCTCTCCATCGACGAGGACGGCGACCTGCCCGGCTTCAAGGCGGTCCGGGTCTCCGGTCTCTACCGCCTGCGCGACGGCGGCGCCGGCATCAAGGCCCGGCTGACCGAGATCTGCCGGCACGTCTCCGAGGCGATCGAGGACGGCGTACGCATCCTGGTGCTCTCCGACCGGGACTCCAACGCCGACCTGGCCCCGATCCCGTCGCTGCTGCTCACCGCCGCGGTGCACCAGCACCTGGTACGCGAGCAGACCCGCACCCAGGTCGCGCTGATCGTCGAGTCCGGCGACTGCCGCGAGGTGCACCACGCGGCGGTGCTGATCGGGTACGGCGCGGCGGCGGTCAACCCGTACCTGGCCTTCGAGTCGGTCGAGGACATGATCTCCACCGGCGTGCTGGCCGGCGTCGACCGGGTGAAGGCGGTCCGCAACTACGTCAAGGCGCTCGGCAAGGGCGTCCTGAAGATCATGTCCAAGATGGGGATCTCGACCGTGTCGTCGTACTGCGGCGCGCAGGTCTTCGAGGCGGTCGGCCTGGAGACCCGCCTGGTCGACAGGTACTTCCGGGGCACGCCGAGCACCATCGGCGGCATCGGGCTGGCCGAGATCCACGCCGAGGTGGCGGCCCGGCACGCGCGGGCCTGGCCGGCACCGGGCGTGCAGGCGAACGACCGGCTGGAGGTCGGCGGCGAGTACCAGTGGCGCCGCGAGGGCGAGCTGCACCTGTTCAACCCGGAGACCGTCTTCCTGCTCCAGCACGCCACCCGCAGCCGCCAGTACGACGTGTTCCGGCAGTACACCGCGAAGGTCGACGAGCTGGCCGCGCAGGCCGGCTCGCTGCGCGGGCTGTTCACGCTGCGCACCGGCGTACGACCGGCGGTGCCGCTGGACGAGGTCGAGCCGGCCAGCGAGATCGTCAAGCGCTTCGCCACCGGCGCCATGTCGTACGGGTCGATCTCGGCGGAGGCGCACGAGACGCTCGCGATCGCGATGAACCGGCTCGGCGGCAAGTCCAACACCGGTGAGGGCGGCGAGGACGTCGAGCGGCTGCACGACCCGGCGCGGCGCTCCGCGGTCAAGCAGATCGCCAGCGGCCGCTTCGGCGTGACCAGCGAATACCTCGTCAACGCCGACGACCTCCAGATCAAGATGGCGCAGGGCGCGAAGCCCGGCGAGGGCGGGCAGCTACCCGGCAACAAGGTCTGGCCGTGGATCGCCCGGACCCGGCACGCCACCCCCGGTGTCGGCCTGATCTCCCCGCCGCCGCACCACGACATCTACTCCATCGAGGACCTGGCCCAGCTCGTCCACGACCTGAAGTGCGTCAACCCGGCCGCCCGGGTGCACGTCAAGCTGGTCAGCGAGGTCGGCGTGGGCACCGTCGCGGCGGGCGTGGCCAAGCTCAAGGCCGACGTCATCCTGATCTCCGGCCACGACGGCGGCACCGGCGCGTCCCCGCTCAACTCGCTCAAGCACGCCGGCACCCCGTGGGAGCTGGGCCTGGCCGAGGCGCAGCAGACGCTGCTGCTGAACAAGCTGCGCGACCGGGTCACCGTGCAGGTCGACGGCCAGCTCAAGACCGGCCGGGACGTGCTGATCGCGGCGCTGCTCGGCGCCGAGGAGTTCGGCTTCGCCACCGCCCCGCTGATCGTCGAGGGCTGCGTGATGATGCGGGTGTGCCACCTGGACACCTGTCCGGTCGGCATCGCCACCCAGAACCCGGTGCTGCGCGAGCGCTTCACCGGCCGCCCCGAGTTCGTGGAGAACTTCTTCCTCTTCCTCGCCGAGGAGGTCCGCGGCTACCTGGCCGAGCTGGGCTTCCGCAGCATCGACGAGGCGATCGGGCACACCGAGCTGCTCGACGTGGCTGGCGCGATCGACCACTGGAAGGGCCACGGGCTCGACCTGAGCCGCGTGCTGCACCTGCCCGAGCTGCCCGAGGGCGCGGCCCGCCGGGGCGTACGCGCCCAGGACCACGGCCTCGACGCGGCGCTGGACAACCGGCTCATCGAGCTGGCCGGGCCGGCGCTGCGGGAGCGCACCCCGGTCCGGGTCGAGGTCGAGGTGCGCAACGAGCACCGCAGCGTCGGCGCGATGCTCGGCGGCGAGGTGACCCGCCGCTTCGGCGGCGCCGGCCTGCCCGACGACACGATCGAGTTCCTGCTGCGCGGCACCGCCGGCCAGTCGTTCGGCGCGTTCCTGCCGCGCGGCGTCACGCTGCGCCTGCACGGCGACGCCAACGACTACGTCGGCAAGGGACTGTCCGGCGGACGCATCGTGGTGCGGCCGGACGCCGACGCGCCGTTCGTCGGCGTGGACGCCGCGCCCGGCCGCCGCGCCGAGGACCAGATCATCGCCGGCAACACCATCCTGTACGGCGCGACCGGCGGCGAGGTGTTCCTGCGCGGCCGGGTGGGGGAGCGGTTCGCGGTCCGCAACTCCGGCGCGGTGGCGGTGGTCGAGGGCCTCGGCGACCACGGCTGCGAGTACATGACCGGCGGCACCGTCGTGGTGCTCGGGCCGACCGGGCGCAACTTCGCCGCCGGCATGTCCGGCGGCACCGCGTTCGTACACCGGCTCGACCGGCGACTGGTCAACACCGAGCTGGTCGACCTGTCGCCGCTGCGCGACGAGGAACGCGACCGGCTGCACGAGCTGGTCCAGCGGCACTTCGCCGAGACGGACTCGGCGGTCGCCGAGGACCTGCTCAAGCGCTGGCCGCAGGCGGTGGAGGAGTTCACCGCGGTGGTGCCCCGGGACTACCGCCGGGTCATGGAGATCATGCGGGCCGCCGAAGCCGCCGGCCGAGACGTCGACGACGCGGTGATGAGCGCCCTCTCGCCCGCGCCGGTACCGCCCGCGCCCCGGGCGGTCGCCCAGGAGGTGGCTCGTGCCTGACCCGAACGGTTTCCTGCGCTACGACCGGCGGCTGCCGGCCCGCCGTCCGGTGCCGGTGCGCATCTCCGACTGGCGGGAGGTGTACCCGCCGGCCGGTGAGGAGCTGATCCGCGAGCAGGCCACCCGGTGCATGGACTGCGGCATCCCGTTCTGCCACGACGGCTGCCCGCTGGGCAACCGCATCCCGGACTGGAACGACCTGGTCCGCACCGGCAACTGGGACGCGGCGGTGGACTCGCTGCACGCCACCAACAACTTCCCCGAGTTCACCGGCCGGCTCTGCCCGGCGCCGTGCGAGGCGGCCTGCGTGCTCGGCCTGGGCGGCCAGCAGCCGGTCACCATCAAGCAGGTCGAGGTGGAGATCGCCGACGCGGCGGTGGCCCGCGACGGCCTGCGGCCCCGGCCCGCGTCCGTGTCCACCGGCCGGTCGGTGGCGGTGGTCGGCTCCGGCCCGGCCGGGCTGGCCGCCGCGCAGCAGCTCGCCCGCGCCGGTCACACGGTCACCGTGTACGAGCGCGACGACGCGATCGGCGGCCTGCTCCGCTACGGCATCCCCGACTTCAAGCTGGAGAAGCAGCACATCGACAAGCGGCTGGCCCAGCTCACCGCCGAGGGCGTGCGGTTCCGCACCGGCGTCGAGGTCGGCGTCGACGTGACCGCCGAGCAGTTGCGCGCCGAGCACGACGCGGTGCTGCTTGCCTGCGGCGCGTTGCAGGGCCGGGACACCCCGGAGACGCCCGGCCGGGCGCTGCGCGGCGTGCACCAGGCGATGGCGCACCTGGTCGCCGCGAACCGGGTGGTGGCCGCCGCCGGGGATGGGAAGCCCGCCCTCGCGACGCTGCCCGACGGTACGCCGATCGACGCCGCCGGCAAGCACGTGGTGATCATCGGTGGTGGCGACACCGCCGCCGACTGCCTCGGCGTGGCGCACCGGCAGGGCGCGGCCGGCGTACACCAGCTCGACCTCTACCCGGAGCCGCCGACGGAGCGGGACGCGGCGCGGGACCCGTGGCCGACCTGGCCGTGGGTGCTGCGCAACTACCCGGCGCACGAGGAGGGCGGCGAGCGGGTCTTCGCCGTCGCCGTCCAGGAGTTCGTGGACGACGGCACCGGCCAGGTCCGCGCGGTCCGGATCGCCGAGGTGACAGTGGAGAAGGTGGACGGTCGCCGCATCGTCACCGCGCTGCCCGGCTCCGAGCGCGAGATCCCGGCCGACCTGGTGCTGCTCGCCATCGGCTTCGAGGGCACCGAGGAGCAGCCGCTGCTGGCCCAGTTCGGGGTGAACCGCAACGGCCGGGGCGCGATCGACTCCCGCCCGGACTGGCAGGCCACCGACGGCGTCTTCGTCGCCGGTGACATGCACCGGGGCGCGTCGCTGATCGTCTGGGCCATCGCCGAGGGACGCGCCGCCGCGGCGGCGATCCACACGTACCTGGGCGGGGTGGGCGACCTGCCCGCCCCGGTCGACCCGGCCCGCCAGCCGCTCGCCGCCAGGTGAAAGGAAGGGCCCCCTCTTAACGCCTCAGGTAGAGGAGGGGGCCCTTCTTAACACCCGCCGCCGCGCGGCCGTCCGGGAAGGGTGGCCCAGGTCATGCCGGACGGGGCCCCGGCGGCACGACGACCGTCGTTAGGCTGCGGCCATGGACGTCGAGGTACGCCTGCGGCGCATCCGCCGCTGGCTCTGGCTGGTGGTGGCGGGGCTCTTCCTCAGCGGGGTGACCGCGTTCCCGCTGGAGGTCGAGGTGCGCTGGCTGCTGGCGGCGTCCGACCCGCTCGCCGGGCAGTTTCCGGCGCTGGTCGACTGGATCGAGCGGGTCCACGTCGGACTGGTGGCGGCCGGTGAGGACTACCCGTTCCTGCGGTACGGCACCGACTGGCTGGCCTTCGCGCACCTGGTGCTCGCGGTGGCGTTCTGGGGGCCGCTGCGTGACCCGGTCCGCAACGTGTGGGTGGTCCAGGTCGGAATGATCGCCTGCGCCGGCATCGTGCCGCTGGCGGTGATCTGCGGTCCGATCCGGGACATCCCCTGGTTCTGGACGCTCGTCGACCTCTCGTTCGCGGTCGGCGCGTTCCCGCCGCTCTGGTTCGCCTACCGCCACATCCGCGCGGTCGAGGCGGCGCAGCCTTGGACGGCGTCGACTGCGGCACCCGTGCCGACCGCCGGTTGACCGGCCGGCCGGGCCGCCCCCGTGGTGGGGGAGCGGCCCGGCCGGCGCCCGGTCAGCGGCCGAGCAGGTCGTGCGCCGCGCGGATCTTCGTCCACGAGGCCGGCTGCGCCGGTGCGGCGGTCGTCCGCGCGGCGGCGGTCACGTCGGGGCGGCCGGGCGTGAACAGCCAGGTGGTGAACACCGCGTCGAGGTCCCGCCCGGAGATCCGCTCGGCGAGCGCCTGGAACTGCGCGACGGTGCCGTTGGCGTACTGCCGCTTGGCCGTCCAGGTGCGCAGGATGCGGAAGAACGCGGCGTCGCCGACGGCGAGCCGGATCTGGTGCAGCGCCATCGCGCCCCGGTCGTAGACGGCGTCGTCGAAGATCCCGCTCGGGCCCGGGTCGCCGGGGCGCACCTGCCAGAACTCGGAGTCGGCCGGGTAGCTGTCGTAGGTGAAGTCGAACAGCTCCTGCGCGGTGCCCTCGCCCTGCTCCTCGGACCAGAGCCACTCGGCGTACGAGGCGAAGCCCTCGTTGAGCCAGATGTGCCGCCAGTCCGCCACCGACACCGAGTCGCCGAACCACTGGTGGGCGTTCTCGTGCACCACCACGTACGGGTTGGCGCCGCGCCGCCAGAAGCCGGGGCCGTACACCGGGCGGGTCTGCGTCTCCAGCGCGAAGCCGATGCCGTCGACCGGCCCGGCCACGCCGCCCTGCGCCTCGAACGGGTACGGGCCGAACAGCCCGCTCTCCCAGTCGACGATCTCGGCGGTGCGTTCGATGCTGGCCCGCGCGGCGGGCAGGCGCTCGCCGAGCGTGGTGCTGTACGCGTTCACCACCGGCTGGCCGTTGGGCGCGACGTCGGTGACGATGTCGTACTGCCCGATGGCCAGGAACGCCTGGTACGTGGCGCCGGGCTTGACGCTGCGCCAGCTCCACCGGGTGCGGTTGCCGGCCTCGGGCAGCGGGTCGCGCGGCTGCACGCCGTTGCTGATCACCTCGACGCCGGTCGGCACCGAGACGGAGATGTCCCAGGTGGCCTTGTCCTTCGGGTGGTCGTTGCTCGGGTACCACCACCAGGCCGACTCGGGCTCGTTGACGGCGAGCGCCCCGTCGGCGGTACGGGTCCACGCGGTGTAGCCCTGGACCGTGGTCTGCGACGGCACGCCCGCGTACTTCACCACGACGGTGAGCTGCTGCCCCTTGGTCAGCGGCCGGGCCGGGGTGATCACCAGCTCGTGGTCGCCGGCCCGGGTGTACGTGGCGACCCAGCCGTTAACGCGCACCGACTCGACGGCGAGGACGAAGTCCAGGTTGAACCGGGACAGGTCCTTGGTGGCGGTGGCCAGGATCGTGGTGGTGCCGGTGAGCCGGTCGGTGGCCGGCTCGTAGCGCAGCCGGATGTCGTAGTGCCCGACGTCGTAGCCGCCGTTGCCGTAGTCGGGGAAGTAGCTGTCGCCCAGCCCGGGGCTGCCGGGCGTCGGGGTGGCCGCCGCGGGTTGCGGCCGGCCCCATCCGGCCGGGGCGGCCTGGCCGGGCGCGCCGGTCACTGTGGTGCCGGCCGCGGTGAGGGTCAGGGCGGCGATGGCCGCCGTGAGTGCGCGTCGCACGGGGGACTCCCTCCGTCGGGTGTCGTCAACGCCAAGCTAATCGACGCATGTGAACGCTTCTGTCCCGTCCGGCCGATCTCGACTATTCAATTTCGGCAAATGTTTCGATAGCATTACCGACCAGTAACAGCACCGATCCCTCGGCCACGCGCGCGGTCAACGGGCTCCACCACCCTGCCCCGTGGAGGCTCTGCCATGCCCCGTCGCGTCCGTACCGTGTTCGCCGCCGTCCTGGCGGCCGTCCTCGGCGCCGTGCTCCTGCCCGGCGCCGCCCGGGCGGCCACCGTCAACTACGTCGCTCTCGGCGACTCCTACTCCTCCGGGGTCGGCGCCGGCCCGTACGACCTGTCCACCTGCCTGCGCAGCCAGAAGTCGTACGCCCCGCTCTGGGCCGCCGCCCACTCGGTCACCAGCTTCAAGTTCCCGGCCTGCGGCGGCGCGGTCACCGCCGACGTGCTCAACAACCAGGTCGGCCAGCTCAGCAGCAGCACCACGCTGGTCACCATCACCATCGGCGGCAACGACGCCGGCTTCGCCGACGTGATGACCAGTTGCCGGTTCGGCAGCACGTCGAGCTGCGAGAGCGCTGTGAACGAGTCGAAGGCGTTCGCCACCGCGACGCTGCCCGCCCGGCTCGACGCCACGTACACCGCGATCCGCAACCGGGCCCCGAACGCCCGGCTGGTGGTGCTCGGCTACCCGCGGCTGTTCGAGACCGGCTCCTGCGGCCTGCTCGCCATGAGCAGCTACAAGCGCACCATCCTCAACCAGGCCGCCGACACGCTCAACGGCGTCATCTCCGGCCGGGCCGCCGCGGCCGGGGGCACGTTCGTCGACGCGCGGCCGTTCTTCGCCGGGCACGGCGTGTGCGCCGCCGACCCGTGGATCCGTGACGTCAGCGGCGTGATCGAGGCGTACCACCCGAACGCGAACGGCTACCGCTACGGCTACCTGGCCGCGCTGACCGCCGCGATCGGCTGACCGGCACGGCGAAGCCCCGCCCGGCACCGGCGCCGGGCGGGGCTTCCGTCCGCGTACCCCATGGGGTCAGCGGGCCGGGACCAGCTCCGGCGCCGGCGCCAGGTCCGGCACCGCCGGCCCGATCCGTCGCCGCGGCCACCGGCGGCGGCCGGAGGGTACGGCGAGCGCGGCCAGCGCCGCCGCCACCGAGATGCCGGTGAGCAGCAGGAAGCCCGCCGTGAAACCGGCCTCCCGGGGCAGCCCGCTCGGCTGCGGATTCGCGGTGATCACGGCACTGGCGAGCGCCGCGCCGATCGCGCCGCCGATGGTACGGATGTTGGCGTTCATGCCGGTCGCCGCGCCGGTCTGCCCGGCCGGCACGTTCGCCACGATCAGGTTGGCCATCGAGGCGAACGCCAGCCCGATGCCGAGGCCGACCAGGCCACCGGCGACACCGACCTGCCAGCGGGTGTCGTGCGCGACGGTCAGCATGGCGGCGGCCGCGACGTTGAACACCGCGCCGGTGCTCAGCTGCGCCTTGGCGCTGAACCGGGACTGCAGGCGCCCGGCCAGCAGGCCGGCCACGAACATGCCGACGAGCATCGGCAGCATCAGCAGCCCGGCCTGGGTGATGCTGGCGCCGAAGCCGTAGCCGGCGCTGGTCGGGATCTGCGCGAACTGCGGCAGGAACGCGTAGACGGCGAACATCGAGGCGCCGTAGAGCAACCCGACGAGGTTCGTGGTCCAGACCGCCGGCAGGCGCATCATCCGCAGGTCGATCAGCGGGTTCGCGGCCCGGGCCTCGGTCGCCAGCCAGGCGACCGCGAGCACCGCGGCCAGCGCCAGCAGTCCGACCACCCGGCCGGAGCTCCAACCCCACGCGGCGCCCTTGCTGACCGGCAGCAGCAGCGCCACCAGCCAGCCGGACAGGAGTACGGCGCTGAGCCAGTTGATCCGGCCCGGGGTGCGTACCGGCGAGCGCGGCACGAACCGGTGCGCGGCGAGCGCGGTCAGGCCGACCACCACCAGCGGGATCCAGAACAGCCACCGGTAGCCCAGCGTGGCCACGATCGGCCCGGCCAGTACCACGCCCAGCCCGCCGCCGACTGCGACGACCGCGGAGATCGAGGCCACCGCCGAGCTGACCCGGGCGGCCGGGAACTCGTCGCGGATGATGCCGAACGACAGCGGGAAGACGGCGCCGCCGATGCCCTGCACCACGCGGGCGGCGATCAACACGCCGATGCTGGGGGCGACGGCCGCCAGCAGGCAGCCCAGCGCCAGTGCGGCGAGCGAGAAGACGAGCGTCTTCTCCTTGCCGACCATGTCGCCGACGCGGCCGATGATCGGCGTGAAGACGGACGCGGAGAGCAGGTAGGCGGTGAGGACCCAGGTCACCGTGTTGGGCGAGGTGTGGAGGTCGTGCTGGATGGTGGGCAGCACCGGCGTGATCAGCGACTGGAGCATCGCGAAGAATCCGGTGCCGGCGGCCAGCACGAGGAAGGTGAGCCGGCGCGAGCCGCGCCGGGTTGAGTGGATCATGTGGGACGACTCCCCGTTCGGTACGAGACTGGTGGCCGCTCGCGCGGTCCTGCGGCGGTGGCGGCCGGAAGTCCGGAGTAAGCTATCCGGAGGGGTGGCTCCGGTCAGCAACCGGAGGCTTGCCTCCATTAACTTAGCGGAGGGTTGCCTCCGGTTGCAAGACGGAAGGGGTGACGCGGGTCATGACCGACGCCGACGTGCCCGGTGAGGTCTTCTCCCGCCGCCCGAAACGGGCCGACGCCCGCCGCAACTACGACGCGCTCATCGCCGCCGCCCGTGAGGTCTTCGGCGAGCACGGCGCGGGCGCGTCGCTGGAGGAGATCGCCCGCCGGGCCGGCGTGGGCATCGGCACGCTCTACCGCAACTTCCCCCACCGGCGTGACCTGTTCGAGGCGGTCTACGTCGAGGAGGTGCGCGCGCTCAGTGCCTCCGCCGCCGACCTGGCCGACGAGCCGCCCTGGGACGCCCTGGTCGGCTGGCTGCACCGGTTCGTCGCCTACGTGGCCACCAAGCGGGCGCTGGCCGAGGAGCTGGTGCACGACTCCGAGGTGTTCCGCAGCTGCCGCACCGAGATCTACGCGACCGGCGAGCCGCTGCTGCGCCGCGCCCAGGAGGCGGGAGCCGCCCGGCCGGACGCCGGCTTCGACGACGTGATCCGGCTGATCAGCGGGCTGGCCGCGTACCAGTTCCCGGACCCGGCCCAGCGCGACCGCGTCCTGGCCATCGCGCTGGACGGCCTGCGCCCGCCGGCCCGTGTGACCTGATACGACTCGTCGCCCGGCCGTCTGTCGACGTGACGCATCAAGGGCTGCTCGGCACGGGAGGAAGTGGCGGGCGCGGCCGTGCCCAGCCGACGAATCGAGCGAACAACACTTGTGGGCTGGGAGCCTCGTACGGGTTGAGGCGATGTAGCTCGTGGGCTGCGTCATAGAGCTGCCCACACAGGTAGATCGACAGGGCGACACGATCGTTCGCGTACTCGGCGAGCAGTGCGAGTCGAGCCTCCGCGCACGGCCACGGATAAGCGCAGCGTTTGCAGATCCAGAGTGGGCGCATAGGCAGATGCGCGCGAGCGCCCGTGCTCACCCCAGCCCTCGCAGCCGCGTGGCCGCGTAAGTGCGGCTGCTGCTGCTGGACATGCGCTCCCGAGTTGTTGATTCCAGTCGGCGCAGACCAGCCAAATACACGAAAAGTTCCCGCTTGGCGACTGCGGTGCCTCGGGCGTTCAACTCGTACGCCTCGATCCATGCCCAGCCGTCGTACGGCTGGCGATCCTCGATCTCCCGGATCACGCGAACGGTGATCGGGCGAAAGAACTGAACGCTTGCCCTGCGGTCGAGGCAGAGGAGGTCTCCCGCCTTGAGCGGGCTGTCATTCGCCGTTGCGTCGCGTCGACCCGCCCTCGGCCTGCTGTCGGGCATGAGTTTCCTCTCCTGCCAGGGGGCTGCGTCGGGCGGCTCGCCCGACATCCCTGGTCCTGTGGCCGCCGGACGTCCGAGCACCGGCTGTGCCGCCTGGAGGTCAGCTTGCCGAGAGCTATGGGATCAATACACAGCGTTGATGTATGGTGCCGAGGCGGTCGGGACGTCCATGAGGGAGGAAGGATGAACCACGCGCTCCAGGTGGCGATGGCCGAAGCCGGTGAGACGGCGGAGAGCCTTGCAGCTCAGACCGGCGTGGATCCGAAGACGGCGGCCCGTTGGGTCTCTCCGGTACGTATTCCGCAGCCTCGGCGACGTGCCCAGGTGGCGGCGCTCCTCGGCCGGGACGTCGGGGATCTTTGGCCGGACGTCCTCAAGCGCCGTGAACCGCCGTGGCTGCGTGAGTGGGTCGACTGGGAGCGGGACGCCGTGTCGATCCGCTGGTTCGAGCACACATGGGTGCCCGGGCTGTTGCAGACCGAGGCATATGCACGCGCGACGCTGACCGGCGAGGCGCTGACCGCAGCGGAAATCGATGAGCTGGTCGCCTCGCGGCTCGAACGACAGGCGATCCTCCGTCGGGACCGGCCGCCTCTGGTCGTCGCGGTCATCTTCGAGGGCGTACTGCATCAGTCGGCCTACGGCGACCGGGAGCTGATGCGGGAGCAGCTTGAGCACCTGGTCCACTGCGCAGCCCTGCCCGGTGTGCAGATACACGTCGTGCCGAGGGACATCGGCATGTATCCGGGGCTCGGTGGCGGCTTCATCCTCGCCGAACTGCCCACCGGTGAACATGTCGCGCACGTCGACAGCCAGGCGTCCGCGCAGCTACTTAATGAGGCTGCGGCCGTTGCTACGCTCAGCCGTAGGTGGGAGCGCATCAGGGGCGAGGCCCTCTCCCGAACCCAGTCACTAGACCTGATCATGGAAGCGGCAGGATCATGGACATGACCGCTGCGCGATGGCGCAAGAGCATGAAGAGCGGCAACAACGGCGGCTCTTGTGTGGAGGTCGCCGACAACCTCGCGGGCGTCGTGCTGGTCCGGGACACCAAGGACCGGGCCGGCGCGACGCTGGCCTTCGCGCCGGCGGCCTGGCAGGGATTCGTCGACCTGGCCAAGGAGATCGGCGTCAGTGAGCGTCGATGACACCAGCACCGACGCTCGGTGAAGATCTCGATGCCGAACTGGCCCGGCGGGGGATGGCGGTCTCCGCCGAGGGCTGCGCTCGCGCGGGGAGGCAACGTGCTCAGGTGGAGCAGCAGTGGCCTCGCGGTCGTCGGGTCAAGCTGCGCGAACGCATGCGTCAAGCGGCACAGGAGATACCCTCCAGGATCTATGACTGAGCAGCGTGGCTCAGCTGATCCGCCGGACGACCGGATCGAGCGCTGCCTTCAGGAGGTCCGTCTCGCCGGTGTTCAGGTGCTGGACGCAAGCGGCGATGTTGTCCGCCGCATCGAGTTCCGACCAGTCGAGCAGGTAGCCGGCCGCGACGCCGAGCTGGCGCAGGAGGGCGCGCAGGGTCCGTCCGTTGCCCTCCCGGAACGGATGGCAGACGTTCAGCATGATCCGCCTGGCCAGGCGACCCGTGCATCGGTGTCGAATGGGACGTCTGTCGCAGACCAGCACTGCTCGGCCGGCGGCTCCCGAGCGAGAACCGCCGGCCGCTCACCGTCCCGTCAGCGGTGCCCGTTACCCGGCCGCCCCCACGGCCCGGTGATCGCGAACACGTACCCCGGCGACTGGATGTTGGCGAACAGCGTCCTGCCGTCCGCGCTGAACGTCGGCCCGGTGAACTCGCTGTCGTTGCGCTCGTTGCGCGCCAGCGGGTACGCCTCGCCCTGCTCGGTGACGCCGACCAGGTGCGACACGCCCTCGCCGTCCTCGGCCAGGATCACCCCGCCGTACGGCGACACGGTGATGTTGTCCGGCCCGTCGTAGTTGCCGTGGTCGGCGTCCGGGTCGGTGTTCACCCCGAAGATGGTCTTCAGCGTCACGGTCTGCCGGCGCGGGTCGTAGAACCACACCTGCCCGTCGTGCTCGTTGGCGCTGCCGTCGTCGTGCCGGGCGTAGCTGGCCACGAAGTACGCGCCGCCGTCGCCCCACCAGGCGCCCTCCAGCTTGCGGCTGCGGGTCACCTCCGCGTCGGTGAACTGTTTGCGTACGGACACGGTGCGCGCGTCGCGGTCCGGCACCTCGACCCACTCGACCCGGTAGCGGGTGCCGGGGGTGGTGGCCTCGGACAGGTCGGCCACGTGGGTGTCGCCGCGCAGGCAGCGCATCGCTGCGAGGCTGCCGGCGGTGCCGCCGTCGGGCCGCTGGGCGAGCGCCCGCAGCGCGCCCTTGCCGGCCCGGAAACCGGGCGGCGGCGTCCACCGGAAGTACAGGCCGTTGGGCCCGCTCGCGTCCTCGGTCAGGTAGATCGAGTGCGTGTACGGGTCGACCGCGACCGCCTCGTGCGAGTACCGCCCGAGGAACGTCAGCGGCACCGGGTCGGTGTTGGCGGACCTGTCGTGCGGGTCGACCTCGAAGACGTACCCGTGGTCCTTCAGGAATCGCCCACCGGCCCGCTGCTCGGTCTCCTCGCAGGTCAGCCACGTGCCCCACGGGGTGATGCCACCGGCGCAGTTGTTGTGCGTGCCGGCCACGCTCACGTATTCGCGCAGCCGCCGCCCGTGCCGGTCCACCTCGATGGTGGTGGTGCCGCCGCGGGCGCCCGGGTCGTAGGTGAGACCGGTCAGCGCCGGCACCGGGTACGGCTCGTCGCCGCCGATCTCGTGGTTGTTCACCAGCACCGAGCCGCGCGGGCCGCGGAAGCAGCCGGTGCCGTCGGCGTCGCTGGGGGTGGGCTGCCCGGACTCCAGCAGCGTCGCGCCCGCCTGCGCGACCACCGTGTACGAGAAGCCCGGCGGCAGCGCCAGCAGGCCGGCCGGGTCCGGCACCAGGTCGCCGTAGCCGACGGCGGGACGGCACGCGGGCCGGGCCGCGGCCGGGCCGGCGATCGCCTCCAGGCTGCCGGCCACCACGATGCCGAGCCCGCCGGCCACGCCGCCGCGCAGCAGGGACCGCCGGGGAAGAGGTGAGGTCACGTCGTCGCCTTCCTGTGCGCCACGATTGCCTGGAGGAAGGCAAGCGGGGCCGGGGGAACGGTGGGCGGCGCGCCCGTCCGCCGCCGGGTGAACAGTGGACGAATCCCCGGTGCGGAGCGCCATGTGCCGCTGCGCCGCGCGTCCGTTAGGGTTCCCTCGATCGCAAGACGTCGGAGGGCGGACGGTGGGCAGACTCGCGGCGGCGTACCGGCAGGCGGTCGATCGGCACCGGCAGGCACTGCGCCACTGGGAGGCGGCCCGGCGGCTGCTCGGCGCCGCCGGCCCGGCGCCGGTGGGCAGCCCCGAGCTGGTCGCGCGGCTGGCCCGCCTCGGCGGTGAGCTGGCCGCCGCGGTGCCCGGCACCGCCCGCGTCGCGACCCACCCCGTTCCGGTACGCCTCGGCGCGGCGACCACAGTCGACGGCGCGTTCCCGGTGCTCGTGCCGGTGGGGGCGGGCGCGCATCTGGCGCTCGATCAGGACGCCCGCGACCCGCGCGTCGGGGAGCTGCTGCGGGCGGTGGTGGTACGGCTGCTGACCGCCGCTCCGGCCGGCGCGATCCGGGTCGTCGGCATCGACCAGGCCGCCTTCGGCGCGGCCTTCCTGCCGCTGCGCCCGCTGCAGGACGCCGGGGTGCTCGCCGCGGCGGCGACCACCGAGGCGGAGACGGCAGCGCTGCTCGACGCGGCCGAGCGGCACGCCCGTACCGCCCAGCGGTCCGCGCCGGAGGACCGGGAGCTGCTGGTGGTGGTGGCCGCGTCCGCGCCGCCGCCCCGGGAGCTGGCCCGGCTCGCCGCGCTCACCCACGCCGGCCCGGCCGCCGCGGTCTGCGTGCTGCTGGCCGGTCACCGGCCCGCCGGGCCGAGCGCCGCGCCGCCGCTGGGCGCCACCACCCATCTGCGGATCACCGAGCGGTACACGCTCGTCGGTGACCCGCCCGGCCGCCCGTTCAGCGCCGACGGCAGCGGGCTGGCCGCGCCGGTGGTGCTCGACGGCGACCCGTCGCACGCCGCGGTGACCGCGCTGGCCCGCCGGTACGCCGAGACCGCCGACCAGGACGTCGTCACGTTCGCCGACCTGCTGCCCGCGCAGCGCTGGGCCGGGTCCGCCGCCTCCGGCCTGCGTACCGTGCTCGGCCGCGCAGGCCGCCGCCCGCTCGCGGTGGCGTTCGACGACGCCACGCCGCACTGGCTGATCGGCGGCCGCACCGGCGCCGGCAAGACGGTGCTGCTGCTCGACGTGCTCTACGGGCTGGCCGCCCGCTACTCCCCGGCCGAGCTGCGGCTGATGCTGCTCGACTTCAAGGAGGGCGTGAGCTTCACCGAGTTCGTGCCCACCGACCGCGACCCGTCCTGGCTGCCGCACGCCGACGCGGTGGGCATCGAGTCCGACCGCGAGTACGGCGTGGCGGTGCTGCGGGAGCTGCGCGCCGAGTTGGGCCGCCGCGCCGACCTGCTCAAGCGGCACGGGGTCAGCCGCCTGGCCGACCTGCCGCCCAACGCCCGGCCGCCCCGGATCGTCACCGTGATCGACGAGTTCCACGTGCTGTTCGCCGGCAACGACGCGCTGGCCCGGCAGGCCGTCGACCTGATCGAGGAACTGGCCCGCAAGGGCCGCTCGTACGGCCTGCACCTGGTGCTGGCCAGCCAGAGCACCACCGGCATCGAGGCGCTCTACGGCCGGGCCGAGGCCATCTTCGGCCAGTTCCCGCTGCGGATCGCGCTGCCCGGCGGGGACGCCGTGCTGGACCCGCGCAACGACGCCGCGCGCGGGCTCACCGTCGGCACGGCAGTGGTGAACACCGCCGCCGGCGCGCCCGGCGCGGACGCGGAGGTGCGGTTCCCCGACGCGCACGCCGCCTCGGCCGACCTGGCGGCGCTGCGCCACGAGCTGCACGCGGCCCGCCCGGCCGGATCGCGCCCGCCGTCGGTGTTCCGGGGACACGAGACGCCCCGGCTCACCGACGACTCCGCCTGGACCGCGCTGACGCCGGGCGCCGACCCGCCGTACGCGCTCGTGGGCCGCGCGGTCGACGTCGCCGGCAGCCCGGCCGGGTTTGCGCTCGACGCCAGCCCGGGCCGGCACCTGGCGGTGGTCGGCACCGCCACCGTCGGCGCGGAGGTGCTCCGGTCGGCCACGCTGTCCCTGGCCCGGCAGCACGCGCCCGGCACCGCCCGGTTCCTGTTCGCGCCGCTGGCGCCCGGCACCACCGACGCCGCCGACGACCTGGCCATGACGCTGGCCGCCGCCGGGCACCCGGTCCGCCGCCTGGCCGCCGAGGCACTGCGCGCCCAGCTCGCCGAGGCCGCCGCAGGTGACGCCCCGGCCTCCGGGCGTACCTACCTGGTGGTGTTCGGGGTGGACGCCGCCGCCACGACGCTCGCCGCCTCCGACCCGGCGACGTTCCGTTCCGGGTACGACGATCTGCGCGCCGTGCTGCGCCAGGGGCCCGCGCGCGGGGTGCACGTGCTCGGCTGGTGGCGCGGGCTGCGCCGGCTCGCCGACGACCTGGGCGGCAGCGGGCAGCGCGACGACGTCACCGGCCTGGTCGCGCTCAACGTGCCCGCCGCCGACCTGGGCCTGCACCTCGGCGTGCACGACCTCGCGTACGTGCCGCGCGAGGGCCGCGCGCTGCTCGTCGACCGGCACGAGCACCGCACCGCGCTGATCGTGCCGTTCGCCGCGGGGAGTGATGTCCCATGAGTGGATTCGACGAGTACGCGGCGCTGCTGCGGGAGCTGTCCACCCGGCAGCGGGGCGGGGAGCGGGAGATCGCGGCCGAGGCGGAGCGCCGCCGTGGCCTGCAGGCCGCCGTCGACAAGCTGGGGCAGCGGCTCGTCGCCCAGGGGCAGCACCTGGACCGGCTGGGCCAGGCGATCGGCACGCCGATGACCTCGGTACCGGCGCCGGCGGTTGCGGTGGCCGCCGGACCGGCCGCGCCGGAGGCGGCAGACGTGGGCGGGCGGACGGGCGCCGGGCGGGGGGAGGACGCGGGCGGGCGGACGGGCGCCGGGCCGGGGGACGGCGTGACCGGCGGCGCAGCCGCCGCGCCGGGGCAGGCGGGCGTCGGGGCGTACCCCTCTCCGGGTGTGGCGCCGCGGGCGGGTGACCCGGCGGCGGAGCTGGCTGCGGCGGAGCGGCTCGCCGGGGAGGCCGACGGGTACGGGCAGCAGGCCGACGCGCTGGCCCGCACGCCGGTGCTGTTGCCGACCTGGTCGGCGCCGGCCCGGGCGGTCGCGGTGTACGGCGGTTGCGCGCTCGTCGGCTCGCTGCTGATGCTTGTCGCGCTCGTGGGGTCGCCGGTGCCGGTGGCCGGGCTGGACCTGGTGGCGGCGCTGTCCTGCGCCGGGGTGCCGCTGCTGTCCTTCGTGGCCGGTCAGGTCGTGCTGGCCCGGTGGGGCCGCCCGGCGCTGGCCGGCGGTGAGGCCACGACCGGGCGGTACGTGCCGCTGGGCTTCGTGATCTGCGCGCTGGTCTCCCCGTCGCTGTTCTGCGTCTACCTGCTTCTGTTCCGCCTCCTCCGCTGACCCCAGCCCCTGTCGATCATGGACTTGTGGCCGCGGCGGTGGGCTTGATGTGGCTTTTGCCGGGGCGGAAACTGCAAGATCGCGAAGGCGTGGGGGTGGGGGAGGGCGGTAGGGTTCCCGAGGGTGGGTGAGGTGGGGGAGGGGTTGTGAGCGCGGCGGAGATCATCGCGAGGCTGGCGGCGGCGGCGCAGAAGCTGGACGAGGCCAAGGCGCGCACGGCTGCCGCGGCACAGGACGCGGCGGAGGCGCGGGCGCTGGTGGCGGGCGCGCTGGAGGGGGCGACGGCCGGGCCGCTGATCGGCGTCATCGACTCCTACCGGCAGGCGCTGGCGCAGGCTGCGCAGGGCGGGGAGCCGGCCCGGCAGCACGTCCAGGAGACGATCGCGAAGGTCCAGGCGCTGGGCAACTGAGCCCGGCCCGGCTTGCCGGTTTGCGCGGTGGGCGCGACAAGTGGTTACCGCCGCGTAACTTTTCATTGACGTGTGTGAAATCGGACACGCATCATCGTGTCCACGATCGATCGGATCCCACCCGTCCCCTCCCGGTCCGCCCGGGTGCCTCCCCCTCGGAGGTGCAGCCCATGCTGCTCCGAACGATCCTGGCCGCCACCACCGCCGCCACCGTCCTGCTCGTCCCGGCCGCCGCCCAGGCGGCCGCCGCCGAACCCGCCGCCCCGTCGAACACGGCCACCGTCACCACCGCCGCGCAACGGGCCGCCGCCGCGGCCGCCGACCCGGTGATCGTGGTCGGTGGCCTCAGTGGAATCTCCATCGCGTACGAGCCGATCGCCGCCCGGCTGCGCGCCGACGGCTACCGGGTCTCGATCTTCCAGTTGCCGAACCTCGGTCTCGGCGACATCCGCGAGTCCGCCCGTGCGCTCTCGACCTACGTGGACCAGGTCCGCGCCGCCACCGGAGCGGCCCGGGTCGACCTGGTCGGCCACTCCGAGGGCGGCCTGGTCAGCCGCTGGTACGTCAAGTACCTCGGCGGCGCCGCCACCGTCGACCAGTACGTCAGCCTCGGCAGCCCGCAGTACGGCACGTACGTCGCCAACCTGGTCGCGTTCCTCGGGCTGGGCAGCTGCGCCGGGGTGATCGCCTGTCAGCAGATGTCGATCGGGTCGAGCTTCCTGGCCGACCTCAACGCCGGCGACGACACGCCCGGGCCGGTTCGCTGGGCCACCGTGCGCACCTGGCAGGACGAGCTGGTCCGGCCGGTCGACAACGCGCTGCTCGCCGACGGCGCCACGAACGTGCTGGTGCAGGCGTGGTGCCCGCTGCGGGTCGTCGGCCACCTCGGGCTGGTGCTGGACGGCACCACGTACACGGTGGTGCGCCAGGTGCTCGCCGGCGCCCCGGTCCGGCCGAACTGTTTCGCGGTCTGACACCGGTGCCCGGGCCCGCCGTCGCGCGGGCCCGGGCGCTGTCAGCTCCCGTCCCGCCCGCGGATGACGTCCGCGGCCCGCCAGGCCAGCGCGCTCACCGGGGCGCTGGTCCAGCCCGCCACCATCACCGGCAGCACCGACGCGTCGACCACCCGCAGCCCGTCCACGCCGCGTACCCGCAGCTGCGGGTCGACCACGTGGTCGTCGCCGTCGCCCATCGCGCAGGTGCCGATGGCGTGGTAACCGCAGTAGCCGCGCGCCACCGCCGCCTCGACGATCTCGGCGTCGGTGCGGACCGCCGGGCCGGGCACCGTCTCGGCCCGGATCCGCTTCGCGATCGGCCCGGTGGCGAAGAACTCCCGCATCCGGCGGAACAGGTCCGCCGCCACCCGCCGGTCGTGGTCGGTGGTGAGGTAGTTCGCCACGACAGCCGGCGGCGTACGCGGGTCCGCGTCGGTGATCGCCAGGCTGCCCTCGCTGTCCGGCCGGGTCACCGTGCCCAGGCACATCACGCCCGGTTCCCGTTCCAGTTCGAGGGCCTTGCCGGGCCGGGGCGGGGCGGCCGAGAACGGCGCCATCAGCAGGTGCGCGTCCGGGCGGTCCAGCTCCGGCCGGGACTTGACGTGGGCCGCCACGTCGAGCACCGGCAGGGCGAGCGGGCCGCCGCCGGTGAGCAGCCAGCGCAGCGTGGCCCGGGCCTGCCCGAGCGGGCTGCCGATGGTCATGTTGTGGCCGCCGGGCTCGGCGAGGCGGTACTGCAGCACCATCGACCGGTGCTCGCGCAGCCCCGCGCCGACCCGGGGCCGGTCGAGCAGCACCGGCACGCCCGCGGCGCGCAGCGTGTCCGCCGGCCCGATGCCGGAGACCTGCAACAGGTGCGGGGTGGCCAGGGCGCCCGCGGCGAGGATCACCTCCCCGGCCGCCCGGCGCTCGACCTCCCGGCCGCCGTGCGCCACCCGTACGCCGACCGCCCGGCCGCCCTCGACCAGCACCCGCAGCACGACGGCGCCGACCTCGACGGTCAGGTTGGGCCGGCGCCGGATCGGGTGCAGGAACGCGTCGGCGGCGCTAACCCGCCGTCCGTCGTGGATGGTGGCGGTGGGGTAGCCGATCCGCTCGTCGTCGTCGGCGTCCAGGTCGTCGGCCCGGCGCCAGCCCAGCTCGGCGCCGGTGGCCACCATCTCCTCGGCGAGCGGGTCGGTGCCGGTGGCGATGGACAGCCGCACCGGCCCGCCCGCCCCCCGGTGCGGCGCGGGGCCCAGCGGGTGGTCCTCCAGCCGCGTGAACACCTGCCGCATGGCCGACCAGCCCCAGCCCAGCGGGTCGAGGGCGTCCCAGTCGCGGGCCGCGCCGCGGCTCCAGATCATGCCGTTCACCGACGTCGAGCCGCCGATCATCCGGCCGCGCTGCCAGATCTCCTGGCGGCCCGGCCCGGTGGTGGCCGGGTAGTGCCAGGCGGTGCGCTCGTCGTCCATCAGCCGGGAGAACGCCTTCGGCACCCGCACGTACGGGCTGCGGTCCCAGCCGCCCGCCTCCAGCAGCAGCACCCGCGTTCCCGGATCCTCGGTGAGCCGGTTGGCCAGCACGCACCCCGCCGCGCCGGCCCCCACGATGACGTAGTCGAACTCCTCCACAGCGGACCCCCACTCGTGAGAATCCTTCTGACGGTAGTTGCTCGATCACGTTCCGCGAAAGGGCCGGACGGCGGCCGACTCAGGCCGCCTTGGCCAGCGCCTCGAACTCGTCGTCGGTCAGTTCCACCTCGGCCGCCGCCACGTTCTCCTCCAGGTGCGCCACCGACGACGTACCGGGGATCGGCAGCATCACCGGCGAGCGGCGCAGCAGCCAGGCCAGCGCGAGCTGCGCCGGAGTGGCGCCGTGCGCGGTCGAGATCGCGTCCAGCGGGCCGCCGGGGCGGGCCAGGTTGCCGGTGGCGATCGGGAACCACGGGATGAACGCCAGGTCGTGCCGCTCGCAGTGCGCCAGCACGTCCTCGGCGCCGCGGTCGGCCAGGTTGTAGAGGTTCTGCACGGACACGATCGGGACGATCTCCCGGGCCGCCTCGATCTGCTCGACGCTGACCTGCGACAGCCCGATGTGCCGGATCTTGCCCTCCTGCCGCAGCAGCGCCAGCTCGCCGAGCTGGTCGGCCAGCGGCACCTTCGCGTCGATGCGGTGCAGCTGGTAGAGCGGGATGCAGTCCAGGCCCAGGTGGCGCAGGCTCAGCTCGCACTGCTGGCGCAGATACTCCGGGCGGCCCACCGGCCGCCAGTCGTCCGGGCCGGAGCGGGTCAGCCCGGCCTTCGTCGCGATGACCAGGTCGTCGGCGTACGGGTGCAGCGCCTCGCGGATCAGCAGCTCACTGACGAACGGCCCGTACGAGTCGGCGGTGTCGATGAACGTGACGCCCAGCTCGTACGCGCGGCGCAGCACCTGTACCGCCTCGGCCGGGTCCTTCGGGTCGCCCCACACGCCGGGGCCGGTGAGCTGCATCGCCCCGTAGCCGAGGCGGTCGACCCGCAGGTCACCACCGATCCGGTAGCTGCCGGACGCCTTGGCGGGCTGGGTGCTGGTGGCCATCGCGGTCCTCCTGTGCTCGTACGCGGTCGCGGGCGGCGCGCGCCCCGACCCCTGGACATTCCCCGAATCGTGGCGGCGAAGCACTGGTAGTTGCGGCGAGCGGCCCCGGCGCACCGGACCGCCGTGCGAGGCTGGGCGCAACGGTGGTCAGCAGGAGGTGCGCATGGGCACGACGCCACGGCTCGACTTCGCGCTGGACACGTACGAGTGCATCGTGCTCTACCCGGGGCCGTCCGGCCGGGCCCTGCCGGAGGAGACCGTGCAACGGCTGCAGGCCGAGCATCTGCAGCACATGCGGGCGCTGCAACGGCGCGGCATCGTGCTCGTCGACGGCTCGGTGGACGGCCCGGCCCGGGAACCGGATCCGCCGATCGGCTTCGGCCTGGCCCGCACCGGCTCGGTGGACGACGTGCGCAGCGTCATGGAGGCCGACCCGGCGGTACAGGCCGGGCTCTACCGGGTCGAGGTGCTGACCTTCCTCTGCCCGGCCGGCTCGCTGGAGTTCCCGCTGGTCAAGACGGAGAGCTGACGGCCGGCGCGGTCTCGTCGCCGTTCTCGGCGATCGCGCTGCACCACTTCCACGGCGCCGCGAGCCGGGTCCCGCTGGAGCGGACCGCGTCCGGGCTGCGCGCCGACCACCTGCTCGCCGAGATCATCGCGGCCTGGCCGCCCGGCGGCTGCCCGAACCTGCCCCCGGCCGGTCCGGCGGGGCCGCGCCACGGCGAGGGCGGACGGCATCCACGGGAGCACCCGGCCGGCACGTGACGGCGAGGGGTACCATTTCCGCCGCGCGGTCGCCGATGCCCGCCACACACGACGTTCCGGTGCGGTACGCCAACCGCCCGCCCGCGCGGTACACGCGCGTCGTTGGACAACTGTTCCGCTGTCCGCAAGGGGTCGGCCGGGAGGCCGATCCGGAGGAGAGACTAGCCTGATGGGCGTGACACGCCGCGCGAAGATCGTCTGTACTCTCGGCCCCGCCACCTCGTCCCCGGAGCGTATCCGAGGGCTCGTCGAGGCGGGCATGAACGTGGCGAGGCTCAACTTCAGCCACGGCAGTCACGCCGACCACGAATCGGTCTACCGGCTGGTCCGCGAGGCCGCCGAGGCGTCCGGCAAGCCGGTCGCGGTGCTGGCCGACCTCCAGGGGCCCAAGATCCGGCTGGGCCGGTTCGCCGACGGCCCGCACGAGTGGCGCACCGGCGACTCGGTCGTGATCACCGGTGACGACGTCGTCGGCTCGAAGGAGCGCGTCTCCTGCACCTACCGCAAGCTGCCGCAGGAGGTGAAGCCGGGCGACCGGCTGCTGATCGACGACGGCCGCGTCGCGGTCGAGGTCAGCGACGTCACCGGCAACGACATCCGGTGCCTGGTCACCGAGGGCGGCCCGGTCTCCAACAACAAGGGCGTCTCGCTGCCGAACGTGGCGGTCAGCGTCCCGGCCCTGTCCGACAAGGACGCGGAGGACCTGCGCTTCGCCCTCGGCCTCGGTGTCGACCTGGTCGCGCTCTCGTTCGTCCGCTCACCCGAGGACATCAAGCTCGTCCACTCGATCATGGACGAGGAGGGCGTGCGCCGCCCGGTCCTGGCCAAGGTCGAGAAGCCCGAGGCGGTCGACCACCTCGAGGCGATCGTGCTGGCCTTCGACGGCGTCATGGTCGCCCGCGGCGACCTCGGCGTCGAGCTGCCGCTGGACCAGGTGCCGCTCGTGCAGAAGCGCGCCGTGCAGCTCTGCCGGGAGAACGCCAAGCCGGTCATCGTGGCCACCCAGATGCTCGACTCGATGATCGAGAACTCCCGCCCGACCCGCGCCGAGGCCTCCGACGTGGCCAACGCGGTGCTCGACGGCGCGGACGCGGTGATGCTCTCCGGCGAGACGAGCGTCGGCAAGTACCCGGTGCTCACCGTCAGCACCATGGCCAAGATCGTCACCACCACCGAGGCCGGCTCGATCGCCGTCCCCCGGTTGCAGCACGACCCGCGTACGCACGGCGGCGCGCTCACCGTGGCCGCCTCCTCCATCGCCCGGGCCATCGGCGCCAAGGCCATGGTGGCGTTCTCGCAGACCGGCGACACCGTCAAGCGGCTCGCCCGGCTGCACTGCGACCTGCCGCTGCTGGCCTTCACGCCGGTGCCGGAGGTGCGCAACCAGCTCGCGCTCTCCTGGGGCGTGGAGACGTTCCTGATGCCGTTCGTCCAGCACACCGACGACATGTTCCGCCAGGTCGACCAGGCGCTGCTCGGCCTCAACCGGGCCAACCCGGGCGACTACGTGGTGATCGTGGCGGGCAGCCCGCCCGGCACCCCCGGCTCCACCAACACGCTGCGCGTGCACCAGCTGGGTTCGCTCGTGGACGCGGCCTCGGCGCGAGCGCTCCAGTGAGTGCTGCGGCGACCGGGCAGGCGGCGGTCGACCAGCTGCTGGAGGTGCTCGACCTGGACCGTACCGGGGAGATGACCTTCCGGGGGATGAGCCCGCCGGTGGGCCCGCAGCGGGTCTACGGCGGGCAGGTCGCCGGCCAGGCCCTGGTCGCCGCCGGCCGCACCGTCGACGCGGAGCGGGCCGTGCACTCCCTGCACGGCTACTTCGTGCGCCCCGGTGACCCGGCCGAGCCGATCGAGTACCAGGTGGAGAACGTCCGCGACGGCCGGTCCTTCTCGGTGCGCCGCTCGGTGGCGTTGCAGCACGACAAGCCGATCTTCTTCATGTCGGCGTCGTTCCAGCGGCAGGACGAGGGGCTGGACCACCACGCCCCGGTGCCGCCGGACGTGCCCGGCCCGGACGACGTGCCGACCATGACCGACAGGCTCTCCCGCTACCCGGAGCGGCTCGGCATCTGGGGGATGATCCCGCGCCCGATCGACGTGCGCTACGTCGGCGAGCCCGGCTGGGTACGCCCCGGCGACCGCCCGGCCGAACCGCACCAGCGGGTGTGGATGCGGCTGGACGGCAAGCTGCCGGACGATCCGCTGCTGCACGCGTGCGCGCTGACGTACGCCTCCGATCTGACGCTGCTGGACTCGGTGCTGTCGGTGCACGGCGAGGTGTGGGGCCCGGGCGGCGTGGTCGGCGCGAGCCTCGACCACGCGCTGTGGTTCCACAGGTCGTTCCGCGCCGACGAGTGGTTCCTGTACGACTGCTGGAGCCCGTCCGCGTCGGGCGGCCGTGGCCTGGCCACCGGCCGCATGTTCACCGCCGACGGGCGGCACATCGCCAGCGCCGTGCAGGAGGGACTGCTGCGCCGCGTCGGCGGCTGAGCGGCGGGTGATGATCGTCCGGGCGCGGGTCGGCGGGGCGGCCCGCACCCGAGCGGACTAACCTGGCCGTATGCGTCTTTCCGCCCGGGTCGACTATGCCCTCCGCGCGGCCGCTGAGCTGGCCTCGGTCGCGGACGGGACCGCCGAGCGGAGCCGCCCGGTGACCGCCGAGCAGATCGCCCGGTCCCAGGACATCCCGCCGAAGTTCCTGGAGAGCATCCTGCTCCAGCTTCGCCGGGGCGGCATCGTGCACGCCCAGCGTGGCCCCGAGGGCGGCTACTGGCTGGCCCGGCCGGCGAGTGAGATCTCCCTGGCCGAGGTGATCCGCGTCATCGACGGGCCGCTCGCGCACGTGCGCGGCCAGCGTCCGGAACAGCTCGGCTATCAGGGCGCGGCCCGCGCGTTGCAGGACGTCTGGATCGCGTTGCGGGCCAGCGAGCGGGAGATCCTGGAGCTGGTCACGATCGCCGACGTGGCCTCCGGTGAGCTGCCCGGCCGGGTCAACGAACTGGCCGCCGACCCGCGCGCCTGGAGCTGACCGCGCCGTCCGGCGCGTCCTACCAACCGGATGGGGGACTTGACCGGGACCACCTTCGTGCCGCATTGTCGACCAAGTCGATAGGAGATACCGAAAAGTCAGGGGGCGCTCGTGCGCAAGCTGCTGGTCCTCGCCCTCGTCGGGCTCGCCGCGCAACTGGTCGACGGCTCGCTCGGCATGGCGTACGGGCTGACCTCCTCGACGCTGCTCCTGTTCGCCGGTGTCGCGCCGGCCGCCGCGTCGGCCTCGGTGCACCTGGCCGAGATCGGCACCACGCTCGCCGCGGGCGTCTCGCACTGGCGCTTCGGCAACGTCGACTGGCGGGTCGTCGGCCGGATCGCGCTGCCCGGCGCGATCGGCGCGTTCGCCGGGGCGACGTTCCTCAGTTCCATCTCCACCGAGGCCGCCGCGCCGTGGATGGCGGCCATCCTGTTCACGCTCGGCGCGTACCTGCTGGTGCGGTTCTCCCGGCCGCTTCGGGCCACCCGCGCCGCCGGCCGGCTGCGGAGCCGCTTCCTCGCCCCGCTCGGCCTGGTCGCCGGCTTCGTCGACGCCACCGGCGGCGGAGGCTGGGGCCCGGTCGCCACCCCGGCGCTGCTGGTCTCCGGCCGGATGGAACCCCGCAAGGTCATCGGCTCGGTCGACACCTCCGAGTTCGTCGTGGCCGGCGCGGCGAGCGTCGGCTTCCTGATCGGCCTGGGCACCGAGGGCTTCCTGCTGCCCACGGTGGCGGCGCTCCTGATCGGTGGCCTGATCGCCGCCCCGATCGCGGCCTGGCTGGTCCGCATCGTTCCCGCTCAGCTGCTCGGCGCCGTGATCGGCGGCGTGATCGTGCTGACCAACGCCCGCACGCTGCTCAGCGCCGGCGGCGTGAGCGGCTCGGCGCCGGTGGTGGTGTACGCGCTGCTCGGTGTCGCCTGGGTGGTCGCCATTGTCCTGGCGGTGCGGGCGCTGCGCCGCACCCGCCGCGCCCGCGCCACCGTCGAAGCGGCGCTGGCCTCCGCGTCGCCGGCCTCCGCGTCGCCGGTCGAGGCCGCGCCCGTCTCCGCGTCGCCCGCGGAGGCGGGGGAGTCCGCTCGGCCGGGGGAATCCGTCGGGTCGGCAGAGGCCGCGAAGTCGGGGCAAGTCCCGGAGCCGGTGGTCACCGCCGAGACCTCCGAGCCTGCCGAGGCCGCGGAGTCGCGGAAGCTCGCCGCCGCCGTCGAGGGCTGAGCCGCTCGCGTTCCCGGGCCGCGCCATCGCCCAGGAGTGTTCTGTCTCGGCGTGTCGCGCGCCGTAGATACATGTCCTGCTGACCGATATACCTCAGAGTCATAATTATGACTCTGAGGTATATCGGCTTTCAGGCATCTCTTCTCGTCGGCGTCGGCGTCGGCTGTTGGCCGCCGCGCTCCTGCGCCGCCACTCCACCGCGCCGTTTCGCCGCCCCGCCCGGCCCCGCGCCGCCGCGCTGCCCGCCCCGCGCACGCTGCCGCGCTTGTGGGGGTGTCCGGCGGTGACCTAGGCTGACGGAGCGCGGAGCCGAATCATCGACGTCGATGCGTTGACGTCGCCCGTCGCGTCAGGGTACGTATCCGCCGGTCCGGGCAGGCCGGCGTCGTCGCGTGCCTGACCTCCGCGAAAGGCATCTCCGTGCACCTCACCACCCCACGCCGCCGACTCGCGCTGCTCGCCGCGGCCTCGGCGCTCACCCTGTCGGCCGGCGCGCTCACCACGATGACCGCCGCGGCGGCGGCCGTCGGCTGCCGGGTCGACTACCGGATCACCAACCAGTGGAGCGGCGGATTCGGCGCCGACGTGACAGTGACCAACCTCGGCGACCCGGTCAACGGCTGGACCCTCGGCTGGAGCTTCGCCGCCGGCCAGCAGGTCGTCCAGGCGTGGAACGCGACGGTCAGCCAGTCCGGCGCGCAGGTGAGCGCCCGCGACGCCGGCTACAACGCGGCCATCGGCACCGGCGGCACCGCGAACTTCGGCTTCAACGGCTCGTGGAACAACGCGTCGAACCCGGTGCCGGCCGCGTTCACGCTCAACGGCACCGCCTGCACCGGCGCGCCGTCCACCAGCGCGCCGCCGTCGACGCCGCCTCCGCCCACCACGCCGCCACCCACCACACCTCCGCCCAGCACACCGCCACCAACCACGCCCCCGCCCACCGACCCGCCGGACGGGGCGAAGCAGATGGAGAAGCTCGACCGAGGGCTGGTCAGCGTCCGCTCCGGCAGCGGCAACCTCGTCTCCTGGCGGCTGCTCGGCACCGAGACCACCGGTGTGGCGTTCAACCTCTACCGAGGTGGCACCAAGGTCAACGCCAGCCCGATCACCGGCGCCACCACGTACCTGGACAGCGGCGCGGCGGCCGGGTCCGCGTACACCGTGCGGGCCGTGGTGAACGGCGCCGAGCAGGCGGCGTCGGCCCCGGCGCTCCAGTTCGCCAACGGCTACCTGGACGTGCCGATCCAGCCGCCGCCCGGCGGCACCACCCCGGCCGGGGAGGGGTACAGCTACTCGGCGAACGACGCGAGCGTCGGTGACCTCGACGGCGACGGCCGCTACGAGTTCGTGCTCAAGTGGGACCCGTCGAACGCCAAGGACAACTCGCAGTCCGGCTACACCGGCAACGTCTACGTCGACGCGTACACGCTCACCGGCACCCGGCTGTGGCGCGTCGACCTGGGCCGCAACATCCGCGCCGGCGCCCACTACACCCAGTTCCAGGTGTACGACTACGACGGCGACGGAGACGCCGAGGTGGCCATGAAGACCGCCGACGGCACCCGCTCCGGCACCGGTCAGGTGATCGGCAACGGCTCGGCCGACCACCGCAACTCCAGCGGTTACGTGCTCGCCGGCCCGGAGTACCTGACCATGTTCGACGGCCGCACCGGCGCGGCCCTGTCCACAGTCGACTACGACCCGCCGCGCGGCACCGTCTCGTCCTGGGGCGACTCGTACGGCAACCGGGTCGACAGGTTCCTCGCCGGCACCGCGTACCTGGACGGGCAGCGCCCCTCGCTGATCATGGCGCGTGGCTACTACACCCGGGCCGTCGTCGCCGCCTGGGACTTCCGCGACGGCACGCTGCGCAAGCGCTGGACGTTCGACTCGAACGCCTCCGGCAACGGCGCCGCCGCCGGCCAGGGCAACCACCAGCTCTCCGTGGCCGACGTCGACAACGACGGCCGCCAGGAGATCGTGTACGGCGCCGCCACCATCGACGACAACGGCCGGCTGCTGTACTCCACCGGCAACGGCCACGGCGACGCGCTGCACGTCGGCGACCTCGACCCGTCCCGCGCCGGCCTGGAGGTGTTCAAGGTCGACGAGGACGGCAGCAAGCCCAGCTCCTGGATGGCCGACGCGCGTACCGGGCAGATCATCTGGCAGACCGCGCCGAACGGCGACAACGGCCGCGGCGTCTCCGGCGACGTCTGGGCCGGCAGCCCGGGCGCGGAGTCCTGGTCGTCGGCCGTCGACGGGCTGCTCAACACCCGGGGCCAGAACGTCGGGCGCAAGCCGTCGTCGGCGAACTTCCTGATCTGGTGGGACGGCGACCCGGTCCGGGAGCTGCTCGACGCCACGAAGATCGACAAGTACGGCACCGGCGGGGAGACCCGGCTGCTCACCGGCAGCGGCGTCGCCTCGAACAACGGCACCAAGTCCACCCCGGCGCTCTCGGCGGACCTGCTCGGCGACTGGCGGGAGGAGGTCGTCTGGCGCACCTCCGACAGCACCGCGCTCCGGATCTACAGCACGCCGGTCACCACCGGCCTGCGGCTGCCGACGCTGATGCACGACCCGCAGTACCGGGTGGCGGTGGCCTGGCAGAACACCGCCTACAACCAGCCGCCGCACCCGGGCTTCTACCTTGGCGACGGCATGAGCACCCCGGCCGCGCCGAACATCTACCTGCGCTGAAACGACAGGCACCGGGTCGCCGGCCGCGGAATCCGCTCCGCCGGCGACCCGGTGCACCACACCGCAGCATTCCCGACCCGTCCCGACCGGGAATGCCGTACCACCACCGGGGACAAAGTTATGCGTCCCGCGCGACGCTGCGGTGACGTGGCTATGAAGAGCGTGTTTCAGCCCTCCCGGCGCAGCCCGCCCGCCACCTTCTCGGCGATCAGCTCGAACGAGCGGACCCGGTCCGCCACGTCGTACACCATCGTGGTGAGCATCAGCTCGTCCGCGCCGGTGCGCTCCAGCAATTCCCCGAGCTGCCGGGCCACCGTCTCCGGCGAGCCGGTCGCCTGGCCGTCGCGGCGCTGGGCGACGAACTCCCGCTCGAACTCCGAGTACGGGTACGCCGCCGCCTCCTCCGGCGTGACCAGCGGCTCCGGGCGCCCCGAGCGCAGTTTCAGGAACGACAGCCCGGCCGGCCCGGCCAGCCACTCGGCCCGCTCGTCGGTCTCCGCGCAGACCGCGTTGACCGCCACCATCGCGTACGGCCGGTCCAGCCACTGCGACGGCCGGAAGTGCTGCCGGTAGAGCTGCAACGCCGGGATCGTGTTCTGCGAGCTGAAGTGGTGCGCGAACGAGAACGGCAGCCCGAGCAGGCCGGCCAGCTGCGCGCTGAATCCGCTGGACCCGAGCAGCCACACCTGCGGCGACTGGCCGCGGCCCGGCGTCGCGGTGATCGGGCCCGGCTCGGCGCCGGAGAAGTAGTTCATCAGGTCGGCCAGCTCACGCGGGAAGTGCTCCGCGGACAGGCCCTCCATGGTGCGGCGCAGCGCCAGCGCGGTCACCTGGTCGGTGCCGGGCGCCCGGCCGATGCCCAGGTCGATCCGGCCCGGGTGCAGCGCCTCCAGGGTGCCGAACTGCTCGGCCACCACCAGCGGCGCGTGGTTGGGCAGCATCACCCCGCCCGAGCCGAGCCGGATGGTGCTGGTGTTCGCCGCCAGGTGCGCGAGCAGCACCGCCGGCGCGGAACTGGCGATGGCGGGCATGTTGTGGTGCTCGGCCACCCAGAACCGGCGGTAGCCCAGCTCCTCGGTGCGGCGGGCCAGCTCCGTGGTGTACCGCAGCGCCTCACCGGCGTTGCCGGTCGCCGCCACCGGGGCAAGATCAAGAACAGACATGGGTACGTCGATCACAGCGTGGTGCAACAGGCCACGTGCCGGAATTGTTCCGCCGGGTGCGCTACCCCATACCCCGGGCCTGCTCGAAGATCAGGCTGGTCTGGGTGTGCTGCACCGCCGGATCGACTGCGAGATGATCGAGGACGAAGTCCCGCAGCGCGTCACCGGAGGCGGCCCGCACGTGCAGCACGTAGTCCTCCGCGCCGGCCACGTGGAACACCGACACCACCCCTGGTAGCCGCACCGACCGGGCCCGGAACGCGTCCACAGCGGCCCGCTCGTGCGCGGTCAGCCGCACCGACACCAGCGCCTGCAACGGCAGCCCCACCGCCGCCGGGTCCACCTCGGCGTGGAACCCGCGGATCGCCCCGCACTCGCGCAGCGCCCGGGTACGCGTCAGGCACGTCGACGGCGCCACCCCGACCCGCTCGGCCAGCGCGTTGTTCGGCAGCCGGCCGTCGGCCGCCAGCTCGGTGAGGATCGCGCGGTCGACGTCGTCCAGGCCGGCGAACGGCCGTACATCATTCGGTGCGGCAGGCATGTGACCATCCTTCACCGAATCACCGCTGGGCGAAAGCGTGATTGTCAGAATCTTCTTCGCTGCTATTGCCTCTAGCCATCGTCATGTTCGACGCTTCCGGCATGACTTCCGTGGACACCGCAGCCGTACACGCCGGGCGCGCCGACCTCGCCGGGCTCGGCGTCCACGTCCCGCCGATCGACCTGTCCACCACCAACCCGCTGCCCTCGGTGGCCGGCGGCGGTGACGACTACGAGACGCTCGCCACCGGTGGCACCCTCCCGGCCGGCGGCAGCGCCGTCTACCAGCGCCTCTGGAACCCCACGGTGGCCCGGTTCGAGACCGCGCTCGCCCAGCTCGAAGACACCGCCGAGGCCGTCGCCTTCGCCAGCGGCATGGCCGCGCTCACCGCCGCCCTGCTCGCCGCCACCCGCGACGGCAACCGCCACATCGTCGCCGTCCGCCCCCTCTACGGCGGCACCGACCACGTCCTCGCCACCGGCCTGCTCGGCACCGAGGTCACCTGGGCCGCCCCCGCCGACGTGGCCGCCGCGATCCGCCCCGACACCGCCCTGGTCGTGGTCGAGACCCCGGCGAACCCCAGCCTCGACCTGGTCGACATCGCCGCGCTCGCCGACGCCGCCGGTGACGTCCCGCTGCTCGTCGACAACACCGTCGCCACCCCGGTGCTCCAGCAGCCCGCCCGCCACGGCGCCGCGCTCGTGCTGCACAGCGCCACCAAGAGCATCGGCGGCCACGGCGACGTCCTCGCCGGCGTGATCGCCTGCGCCCCCGACTGGGCCGCCCGGCTGCGCCAGGTCCGCGCCGTCACCGGCGCCGTCCTGCACCCGCTCGGCGCGTACCTGCTGCACCGCGGCATCCAGACCCTTCCGCTGCGCGTCCGCGCCCAGCAGGCCGGCGCGGAGAAGCTCGCCGCCTGGCTCGCCGGGCACCCCGCCGTCGAGCGCGTCCACCACCCGTCCCTGCACGACCCGGCCGGGCTGGTCGGCCGGCAGATGTCCGGCACCGGCAGCCTGCTCGCCTTCGAGGTACGCGGTGGCGCGCCCGCCGCGGCCGAGGTCGCCGGCGCCTGCGAGCTGATCACGCACGCGGTGTCGCTCGGCGGCGTCGACACGCTGATCCAGCACCCAGCCTCGCTCACCCACCGGCCGGTCGAGGGTGACGCGAAGCCCTGCGGCGGGCTGCTGCGCGTCTCGGTCGGCCTGGAGGACCCGGAGGACCTGCGGGCGGACCTCGCGCGAGCGCTGGCGCGGATCTGACGCCTGCCGGTCGGCCGGGTTGGCGGCGCGGGCCGGTCACGACTTGGGGCCGACGTGCTGGTCGAGGGCGGCGACCGCCTCCCGGCGGGCCACCGACAGGGAGTTGGGTCGGTTCATCCGCCAGGCGATGCCGAGCCGGTCGAGGGCCTGCTGGCACAGGCCCATGATGTCGGCCGACTCGTTGTGGAACATGTAACGGGGATAGACGTACTCCTTCTCCCGGACGACGACGCGGTTGGCGAAGCGGCACCCGTCGGAGTGGAAGAGGCCGCGCAGGAAGTCGCCCGCCTGAGCCTCGACGATGGGGCGCTGCCAGTCCGCCAGGACGATCGGGCGTTGGTGCTTCTTGCCGGGTCCGTGCTGTGGGAACAGGCACGGCCAGTGCTTGCCGTAGCTCTGCACGCTGACGCAGCCCGGATGTTGGACGCGCTGGACCTTCGCCGCCAGGACCCGCCGCATGGCGTCGTCGCAAGCCTCGATCAGCCCGGGCCAACTGTCACTGCAGGAGATCCGGAGCACCGGCACCCGCGCCCTGGTCACGAGATGCCCGTCGCCCAGGTAGAGCCCGAGGAGATAGGCATAGGCCGCCGGATCTGTCGGAACGCGGACACTCTCGCGGCAGCGGAAACACCGCAGCGCGGTGCCGTGCTGCTTCGACTCCGGCCGATCCCTGCACCAGTGCCAGACGGTGCGGTAGTTGAGGCCCACTGCGCGGGCCGCCTCCGCGACGGTGGCCCCGGACAGGAAGGCCTGACGTGCTCGCGCGCGTATCTCGGGTGGATGCACGCGGACATCTTCGAACGCGCGTACGACAGTTTCGGTGTCCCCGGTGGGATTCGAACCCACACTGTCGGAGGTTTGAGCTCCGTTTCTCTACCGGTTGGAATACGGGGACAGGCTCGCGCGACGCTCTCGCGTCGTGCCATAGGTTACCTACTACGCTAGGGGCGGCGACACCCGGCAGGGCGGGTGTCGGGCTCGAACCGGTGGGAGTGGCTCGTGGGCGAGATGCAGGCGGACGCCGAGCGCAAGCGCGTTCTGATCGCCGAGGACGAGGCGCTCATCCGGCTGGACCTGGCCGAGATGCTCGTCGAAGAGGGCTACGAGGTGGTCGGCGAGGCCGGCGACGGCGAGACCGCCGTCAAGCTCGCCGAGCAGCTCAAGCCCGACCTGGTCATCCTCGACATCAAGATGCCGATCATGGACGGGCTGGCCGCCGCCGAGCGGATCGCCGGCGCGCGCATCGCCCCGGTGATCATCCTGACCGCGTTCAGCCAGCGTGACCTGGTGGAGCGGGCGCGGGCGGCCGGCGCGATGGCGTACCTGGTCAAGCCGTTCCAGAAGAGCGACCTGGTGCCGGCGGTCGAGATCGCGCTGTCCCGCTACTCGGAGATCGCCGCGCTGGAGTCGGAGGTCGCCGGCCTCACCGACCGGCTGGAGATCCGCAAGACCGTGGAGCGCGCCAAGGGCGCGCTGATGACCACGTACGGCATGACCGAGCCGCAGGCCTTCAAGTGGATCCAGCGCACCGCGATGGACCACCGGATGACCATGAAGGAGGTCGCCGAGCGGATCCTCGCCGAGACCGCCGGCGGCGAGGTGGAGCAGCCGGCTTCCTGACCTGCCGGAAGGTGCCCGATCGATAGGATCGGGTCCATGCCTTCCGTGCGCGTCCGGCCGGCGCTCGCCGCCGTGACCGCTGCCGCGTCGCTCGTGGCGGCCTGTCACGCCACCCCGCGGCCGCTGCCCGTGCCGGTGCCGGTGCGCCCGGAGTGGCGGGCCGTGGAGCTGGCCCTTCCCGACGGTGCCGCAGGCCGCCCGGTGCCCCGGGACGCGGCGCGCTGTGCCGGCCGCTGGTACGTGGTGGGCGGGCTGGTCGACGCGGCGGGGGAGACCCGGCCGGCGGTGTGGTCCTCATCGGACGGCGTGACCTGGTCGCCGATCCCGGTACGCGGGCAGACGTTCTACGGCCGTCAGCACGTGCTCTACGCGGTCGCGTGCCGCGACGACGGGATGGCGGCGCTGGGTGCGAAGACCGGTGGTGTGCACGGCAATCCGCGTACCGGGACGTGGGTCTGGCGTCCGGGTGGGCCGGTGCGGGAGGTGCCGGCGGCGTTCGAGTTGTTCGGTGGCCCGCGCGCGGTGAGCGCGTCGCGGCTGGCGGCCGGGCCGGGTGGGTGGTTGGTCGCCGGGTCGCGCGCGGACGGCGCGTCGGTGTGGGCGTCGCCGGACGCCGAGGGGTTCGTACTGCGTGAGGGCGTGGCGGAGCTGGCCGGTGACGGCCGGGGCCGGACGGCGGCGTACGACGTGGCGGCGGTGGGCTCGGGTTGGCTGGTGGTGGGGTCGTTGCTGCCGCCCGGCGGTACGGCCCGGGTTCCGCTCGCGTGGTCCTCGGCCGACGGCCGGGTGTGGCGGCGCGCGGCGTTGCCGGTGCCGGCGGGCGCCGCCGGGGCGGCGGAGCGGGTGGTGCCGGCCGACGGCGGGCCGGTGGTCCTCGGGCCGGTGGGTGACCGGTTCGCGGTGTGGCGCGGGTGCGACGACTGCGGCTCGCCGTCGGCCGGTTCGGCGGGTGCGGCGCAGGGGTGGCGGCGGGTCGGCGGGTTCGGTACGGCGGGTCCCGGGGTGTCGTCGGTGGACGCGCTCGCGGCGGCGGGTCGGCGGCTCGTCGCGGTGACCGGTGACGGGGCTCAGCGACGGCTCTGGATGTCGCGTGACGGCGGCGCGTCGTGGCTTCCGGTGATCACTCCGGTGCCGGTGCCGGACGGTGGCGACGCGGCGCTGGCGGTGGCCGTCGGCGACGACGGGCTGTTCGTGGTCGCCGACGATGGGAAAACGTCCCGTGCCTGGTGGGGGGCGTTGCCGGCCATCGATCGGTAGCGGGTGATCGCCGATAGGCCCGTTACCGAGGAATAGTTGGTGAAAGCCTTTCCCCGCCTACGGTTCTTACGGCGATCGGCTTGAATCCGCCACCGCGTGTAACGGTTCGGTCAACCCCGCTTTCCAGGTCTTACGCCACCGCTTCCGGTGGGATAACGTCCCGGCCCAGACCGGCGACGACGGTCTTGGTTCGTCCACCCCGCAAGGGCCAATCAGCGGCGGGTGGTTCGGATCATGGACGGAGGAGGGTTCGGGCCTTGAGGCAGAAGCTCGCACGCGTGATCGGCGGGGTCGCCATGCTGGCGCTCGTCGCCGGTGGCACCGCTTGTTCCAGCGGCAGCGACGATGAGGGTTCCGGGGGCAGCGCCTGCGGGAGCAAGATCGCTTTCTTCGGCGCGCTGACCGGTAGCTCGGCCGCGCTGGGCATCAACGAGAAGAACGGCGTCAAGCTGGCCGTCGACAAGTACAACAAGGAGAACCCGGACTGCAAGGTGGAGCTCGCCGAGCTCGACTCGCAGGGCAGCCCGGACCAGGCGCCGGGTCTGGCCCAGAAGGCGATCGACGACACCAAGATCCTGGGTGTCGTGGGTCCGGCCTACTCGGGCGAGTCCGAGGCCGCCGGTCCGCTGTTCAACGAGGCCGGTCTGGTCACCATCACCCCCTCCGCGACCCGTCCCAGCCTCGCCGAGCAGGGCTGGAAGACGTTCTTCCGCGCGGTCGGCAACGACTTCAGCCAGGGTCCGGCCGCCGGTAACTACATGAAGAACGTGATGAAGGCCGACCGGGTCTACGTCATCGACGACCAGTCCGCGTACGGCGCCGGCCTGGCCGACGAGGTCAAGAAGGTCCTCGGCCCGGCGGTCGTGGGCAGCGACAAGGTCCAGGGCGAGGGCAAGCAGGTCGAGTTCTCCGGTGTGGTCACCAAGGTCAAGGCCGCCAACGTGAAGGCGGTCTTCTACGGCGGCTACTACCAGGAGGCCGGTCTGATCCGTAAGCAGCTCACCGCTGCCGGGGTCACCGCTCCGCTGGTCGCCGGTGACGGCGTGAACGACGGCGCGTACATCACCTCCGCCGGTGCGGCTGCCGCCGAGGGCACCATCCTCACCTGCCCCTGCGCTCCGTCCACCGAGGCGCGCGGCACCTTCGCCGCCGACTTCAAGGCGCTCAACGGCACCGACCCGGGCACCTACAGCGACACCGCCTACGACGCGGCGAACATCCTGCTGGCGGGCATCAAGGCCGGCAAGAGCAGCCGCGCCGACCTGCTGGAGTTCGTGAAGGGCTACAGCGGCGAGGGCGTTGCCGCCAGCTACAAGTTCGTCGAGGGCGGCGAGCTCGACCCGGCGCAGGTCAAGGTCTGGGCGTTCAAGGTGCAGGGCGGCAAGGTCGTCCCGGACCAGGAGATCCCCAAGTCCTGATCGTTCGATCGCTGGACTGGCGATTGAGTAGTGATCGCGGGTGCGGCCGGGAGCTGGCTCCCGGCCGCACCCTCTTTTTCTCTTGAGCGACGGAGCGTCCCTCCCTTGGACTTCGACGGATTGTTCTCCAACTTCGGGGAACTCACCACGACCGGCTTGACGCAGGGCGCCATCTACGCCCTGGTCGCGCTCGGCTACACGCTTGTGTACGGCGTGCTCAGGCTCATCAACTTCGCCCACTCCGAGGTCTTCATCGCCGGCGCGTTCGCCGCGATCTGGACCTGGAACGGATTCGGACTCGACCAGAACTCGCAGGTCAGCGGCCTCGGCTCGATCCTGTTCTACCTGCTGGTGGCGATGATCGTGGCGGCCATCGCCTCGGCGGGCACCGCGACGGTGATCGAACGGGTGGCGTACCGGCCGCTGCGCAAGCGCAACGCGCCGCCGCTGGCGTTCCTCATCACCGCCATCGGCGCCTCGATCGCCATCTCCGAGGCGTTCGGCGTCTACACCCGGCGTCGGCCGGAGGGCGCGCCGATCCTGGTCAGCTCGGAGCCGCTGTTCCACATCGCCGGGGTGCCGATCGACGCGGTGCAGTTGCTCACGATCGGTTCCGCGCTGGTGATGATGTTCGCGCTGGACCAGTTCATCAACCGCAGCCGTACCGGCCGCGGCATCCGGGCGGTGGCCCAGGACGCCAACACGGCGGCGCTGATGGGCGTCAACAAGGACCGCATCATCCTGATGGTCTTCATCGCCGGTGGCACCATGGCCGGCGTCGCGGGCCTGCTCTACGACGTGCGGATCCAGACGCTCACCTACAGCGTCGGCTTCCTGCTGGGCCTCAAGGCGTTCACCGCCGCGGTGCTCGGCGGTATCGGCAACCTGCGCGGCGCGCTCGTCGGCGGGTTGCTGCTCGGCGTCGTGGAGAACTACGCCGCGGGCCTGTTCGGCAGTCAGTGGAAGGACTTCGCCGCGTTCGCGGTGCTGGTCGTGCTGCTGATGTTCCGGCCGACCGGTCTGCTCGGCGAATCACTGGGGAGGGCACGCGCATGACGACCACCATCGACCCGCCGGAGCGGCGGGAGACGGCGGCGGACAAGCTGCGGCAGGGCCGGCACGCGATCTCGGAGCGCTGGCACCACGCGCCGCGCTGGGTGCGCTGGGTGCTGCTGGTCGCGGTCATCGCGTTCTTCTACGCGCTGCCGAACAAGGAGTTCTACCAATACCTCGGGCCGATCCCGACCCCGGGAGCGAACTTCACCCAGGTGATGTTCACGGTCTCGATCTACGTGCTGCTGGCGGTCGGGCTCAACATCGTGGTCGGCTTCGCCGGTCTGCTCGACCTCGGCTACTTCGGCTTCTTCGCCGTCGGCGCGTACACGGTGGCGGTGCTGACCTCGCCGAGCAGTGACCTCAAGACGCTGTGGCCGTGGCTGGCGGTGGTGCCGATCGCGATCGGCCTGACCATGGTCTCCGGCGTCATGCTCGGCACGCCGACGCTGCGTCTGCGCGGCGACTACCTGGCGCTGGTGACGCTCGGCTTCGCCGAGATGATCCGGATCGCTGCGGTCAGCTCCGAGTTCCTCAAGGGACAGCGCGGCTTCAACCAGATTCCGCACCCGCCCGGCCAGTACGCCGACGGCCGGCCGTGGTTCGGCGTGCTCGACGCCCGCCCGTACTACTGGCTGGTGCTCACGCTGATCATCCTGGTGGTGATCGGGGTGCGGAACCTGACCCACAGCCGGGTCGGCCGGGCCTGGATCTCGATCCGTGAGGACGAGGACGCCGCCCAGCTCATGGGTGTGCCGACGTTCAAGTTCAAGCTGTGGGCGTTCGCCTCCGGCGCGGCCATCGCCGGCCTGGCCGGCGCGTTGTTCGCCGGTAAGCAGAACTTCGTCAACTCGCAGAACTTCGAGCTGCTCAACTCGATCATCATCCTGGCCGCCGTCATCTTCGGCGGCTCGGGCAACATCGTCGGCGCGATCGTCGGCGGCGGCCTGGTCGCGTACATGATCGAGCGGTTCCGCGGCATCGAGCTGTTCGGCATCGAGCTGTACGAGTACCGGTTCCTCTTCTTCGGTCTGGTGCTCGTGGTGATGATGATCTTCCGGCCGCAGGGCCTGATCCCGAACCGGCGACGAGCGGCGGAGTTCAAGGACCGCCGCAAGGAGGTGATCGTCGGTGAGTGACACCGAGCAGACCCCGGCAGTTCCGGCCCAGGCGGCGGCCCCCGCCGTCGAGACGGTCGACAAGCGGGAGCCGTTGCTGGAGGTCGACCACGTCACGCTGCGCTTCGGCGGCGTGGTGGCCCTCAACGACGTGGACTTCACCCTCTACAAGGGGGAGATCCTCGGTCTGATCGGCCCGAACGGCGCCGGCAAGACCACCTGCTTCAACGCGATGACCGGTATCTACCAGCCCACCGAGGGGCAGATCCGGTTCCTGGGCCAGAAGATCAGTGGCAAGAAGCGCCACCAGATCACCCGGATGGGCATGGCCCGTACGTTCCAGAACATCCGTCTCTTCCCGGAGATGACCGCGCTGGAGAACGTCCAGGTCGGCGCGGACGCGCACCACAAGACAAGCGTGATCGCCGCCCTGCTGCGCCTGCCGCGGCACTGGAAGGAGGAGCGCGAGGGCCGGGAAAAGGCCGAGCGCCTGCTGGAGTTCGTCGGCATCAGCAACCGGATGCACGAGTTCGCCCGCAACCTGTCCTACGGCGAGCAGCGCCGGCTGGAGATCGCCCGCGCGCTGGCCACCGACCCGAAGCTGCTCTGCCTGGACGAGCCGGCCGCCGGCTTCAACCCGGCGGAGAAGGAGGAGCTGCTCCAGCTCATCCGGCAGATCCGGGACCAGGGCGTGACGGTGCTGCTGATCGAGCACGACATGCGCCTGGTGATGGGCGTGACCGACCGGATCGTGGTCCTGGAGTTCGGAAAGAAGATCGCCGAAGGGCTGCCCGCCGAGGTGCGGGACAACCCGAAGGTGGTCGCGGCGTACCTGGGGGTGCCGGACGATGCTGCTTGAGATCGAGGACGTGAGCCTGCTCTACGGGCGGATCCAGGCGCTGCACGGCATCAGCCTGACCGTGGACGAGGGGGAGATCGTCGCGCTGATCGGCGCGAACGGCGCCGGCAAGTCCACCACCATGCGGGCGATCTCCGGCATCCGGCCGGTCGCCTCCGGCACGATCAAGTTCGCCGGTGAGGACATCACCAAGCTCCGCGCCGACCTGCGGGTCCGGCGCGGGCTGTGCCAGGCGCCCGAGGGCCGGGGCATCTTCCCCGGCATGACGGTGCTGGAGAACCTCGACATGGGCGCGTACACCCGGCGCGACAAGGCCGGCATCGCGCAGGACCTGGCCCGGGTGCTGGACCTGTTCCCGCGGCTGGCCGAGCGGCGCAAGCAGGCCGGCGGCACGCTCTCCGGCGGCGAGCAGCAGATGCTCGCGGTCGGCCGGGCGCTGATGAGCCGGCCGAAGCTGCTGCTGCTCGACGAGCCGTCGATGGGTCTCGCGCCGATGCTGATCCAGCAGATCTTCACGATCATCACGGAGATCAACCAGCAGGGCACCACGATCCTGCTGGTGGAGCAGAACGCCCAGCAGGCGCTGGCGCGCGCCCACCGGGCGTACGTGCTGGAGACCGGCCGGATCGTCAAGAGCGGCACCGGCGCGGACCTGCTGCACGACCCCTCGGTCAAAGAGGCCTACCTCGGCGTGGCCTGACCGACCGACCCCTCGCAATAAGGAGTACAGCCATGTTCCACCCCAACCCCGGACGGCGGGCGGCGCTCGGCGTCGCCGGTGCGGCCGTCCTGCTGCTCTCCCTCGCCGCGTGCGGCGAGAAGGAGAACTCGGCCGAGCCGGGCGACGGCCCGTCGGTGTCCGCCACGGCCGACTCCAACCTGGCCGCGAAGGTGCCGGACGCCATCAAGGCCGACGGCGTGATCAAGGTCGGCACCGACTCGACGTACGCCCCGGCCGAGTTCCTGGACCAGGACGGCAAGACCGTGGTCGGCTTCGACGTCGAGCTGTTCAACGCGGTGGCGCAGAAGCTCGGTCTCAAGGCCGAGTACGAGTCGGCGCCGTTCGACGCGATCCTGCCCGGTGTGGGTTCGGGCAAGTACGAGGTCGGCGTCTCGTCGTTCACCATCAACGCCGACCGTCTGAAGACGGTCAACATGGTGAGCTACTACTCGGCGGGCACCCAGTGGGCGACCAAGAAGGGCAACCCGGCCGGGGTGGACCCGGAGAACGCCTGCGGCAAGAAGATCGCCGTGCAGGTCGGTACGGTCCAGCTCGACGACATCACCGCCCGGTCGAAGAAGTGCACCGACGCCGGCAAGCCGGCCATCAAGATCGACCAGTACCAGGCGCAGAGCGACGCCACCGCCGCCGTGGGCAGTGGCAAGAACGACGCCATGCTGGCCGACTCCCCGGTCGGCGCGTACGCGGTGAAGCAGAGCAACGGCCAGCTGGAGGTGCTCGGCGACATCTACGAGTCGGCGCCCTACGGCTACGCGGTGAACAAGGAGCAGCAGGCGTTCGCCGAGGTGCTCAAGGAGGCCGTGCAGGCGGTCATCGCCGACGGCAGCTACAAGGCGGCGCTCAGCAAGTGGGGTGTCGAGGGCGGCGCCATCACCAACGCCGAACTGAACCCGTCGGTCTGACCATGTCGGCCGACACATCCGGACGGGCACGGCCAGAACCGATCAAGGCCGTGCCCGTGCGGCACCCCGGGCGCTGGGTCGGCGTGGCGGTCATCGCCGTGCTGGTCGCGATGTTCGTGCACATGCTGGTCACGAACTCCGCGTTCCAGTGGTCGTTCATGGTGGACGAGATGTTCCGCCCGCCGATCATCGAAGGGCTGCGCGGCACCATCCTGCTGCTGATCACGTCGATGGTGATCGGCATCGGCCTGGGCATCGTCATCGCGATCATGCGGCTGTCGCCCAACCCGGTGCTGCGCGGCGTGGCCTGGGTGTACACCTGGTTCTTCCGGGCGGTGCCCCGGCTGGTGCTGGCGATCCTCTTCGGCAACCTCGGCATCCTCTGGTCGCGGCTGGAGTTCGGTCTGCCGTTCGACAGGCAGATCGGCGCCCTGTTCGGGTTGCACGACTTCGAGGCCCGGCTGTTCGGGTTCAGCGCGGTGGACATCCTGACCGGCTTCGTCGCCGGCATGCTGGCGCTGGGCCTTTCCGAGGCCGCGTACATGGCCGAGATCGTCCGGGCCGGCATCCAGTCGGTGGACGAGGGGCAGACCGAGGCGGCTCAGGCGCTGGGCATGAGCCGGGCGCAGATCCTGCGGCGGATCGTGCTGCCGCAGGCGATGCGGGTGATCATTCCGCCGACCGGCAACGAGACCATCGCGATGCTCAAGGACACCTCGCTGGTGGCCTTCGTGCCGGTGTCGATGGAGCTGTTCTTCCAGCTCAAGGCCGTCGGTTCCCGGACCTTCCAGCCCTTCCCGATGTACGTCGCGGCGACGTTGTGGTACCTGCTGCTGACCAGCGTCCTGCTGGTGGGGCAGTACTACCTGGAGCGGCACTACTCCAAGGGGTTCGGACGCAGCGGGCGGGCCCGGCAGCGGCTGCGGAATCTGACCGCCGAGAGCGGCAGTACCACGAGTGGGACGGCGCAATGACGGACATGACCGCTTCCCCGCAGACGCCAGCCGCCGAGTTGATGGTCCGGGCCGAGCAGGTGCACAAGTCGTTCGGGCCGCTGGAGGTGCTCAAGGGCATCGACCTGGAGGTCCGCTCCGGCGAGGTGTGCTGCCTGCTCGGGCCCTCCGGCTCCGGCAAGTCGACGTTCCTGCGCTGCATCAACCACCTGGAGAAGATCGACGCCGGCCGCATCTGGGTCGACGGCGACCTGATCGGCTACCGGGAGCGCGGCGGCAAGCTGTACGAGATGCGCGACCGGGACGTGGCCGCGCAGCGCCGTGCCATCGGCATGGTGTTCCAGCGGTTCAACCTGTTCCCGCACATGACGGTGCTGCAGAACGTCATGGAGGCCCCGGTGCTGCTGCGCCAGGCCAAGAAGACGGAGGCCCGGGAGCACGCCGCGCAGCTGCTGGACCGGGTGGGGCTGGGCGACAAGCTCGGCGCGTACCCCGGTCAGCTCTCCGGCGGCCAGCAGCAGCGGGTGGCGATCGCCCGGGCGCTGGCCATGCGGCCGAAGCTGATGCTGTTCGACGAGCCGACCAGCGCGCTCGACCCGGAGCTGGTGGGCGAGGTGCTGGACACGATGAAGGACCTGGCCCGCGACGGCATGACGATGATCGTGGTGACCCACGAGATCGGCTTCGCCCGCGAGGTGGGCGACCACCTCGTGTTCATGGACGGCGGCGTGGTGGTCGAGCAGGGGGACCCGCGCGAGGTGATCTCGGCGCCGAAGCACGAGCGGACCAAGGCGTTCCTGGCCAAGGTTCTCTGACCTCGGCCTCCGGTGCGGCGCGCGCCGCACCGGAGGCCGGAGTTGTCGGGCGTACGGACTAGAGTCGCAGCCGTGACAGCTACGACGCCGCGCCTGCTCCTCGTCGACGGACATTCCCTGGCATACCGGGCGTTCTTCGCCCTGCCTGTGGAGAACTTCTCCACCACCACGGGGCAGCCGACGAACGCCGTCTACGGCTTCACCTCGATGCTGATCAACGTGCTGCGCGACGAGCAGCCGACGCACATCGTGGTCGCGTTCGACGTGTCCCGCCGTTCCTTCCGCACCGAGAAGTACTCCGAGTACAAGGCCGGCCGCAGCGAGACCCCGACCGACTTCAAGGGCCAGGTCAGCCTGGTCAAGGAGGTCCTCGCCGCGCTGCGCGTGCCGGTGGTCGAGAAGGAGGGCTACGAGGCCGACGACGTCATCGCCACGCTCGCCTGCCAGGCCCGCGACCAGGGCATGGACGTGCTGATCACCACCGGCGACCGGGACGCGTTCCAGCTCGTCGGCGAGCGGGTCACGGTGCTCTACCCGCGTAAGGGCGTCTCCGACCTGGCCCGGATGGACCCGGCCGCGGTCGAGGCGAAGTACGGCGTCACCCCTGATCGCTACCGCGACCTGGCCGCGCTGGTCGGCGAGACCAGCGACAACCTGCCCGGCGTGCCCGGCGTCGGCCCGAAGACCGCGGCCAAGTGGATCAACCTGTACGGCGGCGTCGAGGGCGTGGTGGCCCGCGCCGACGAGATCAAGGGCAAGGCCGGCGACAGCCTGCGCGAGCGGCTCGCCGACGTGATCCGCAACTACGAGATCAACTGCCTGGTCTCCGACCTGGAGCTGCCGGTACGCCCCGAGGACGCCCGCTGGCAGGGCTGGGACCGCGAAGCGGTGCACCAGGTCTTCGACACGCTCCAGTTCCGCATCCTGCGCGACCGGCTCTACCAATACCTGGAAGCGGTCGAGCCGGAGGCCGAGGCGGGCTTCGACCTGGACGGCGCGGTGCTCACCGAGCCGGGCGCGCTCGCGGGCTGGCTCGACACGCACGCCCCGGCCGGCACGCCGGTCGGCCTGGCGGTCACGCTCGACACCGGCCCGAACCGCCGCCACACCGCCACCGTGACCGGGATGGCGCTGGCCACCGCCGCCGGCGCGGGCGCCTGGTTCGACCCGAGCCGGCTGGACGCCGGCGACGAGGCCGCGCTGGCCGGCTGGCTGGCCGACGCCGAGCGCCCGAAGGTGCTGCACGACAGCAAGCCGGCGGTGCTGGCGTTCGCCGCGCACGGCTGGGAGCTGGAGGGCATCGCCCGCGACACCCAGATCGCCGCCTACCTGGCCCGCCCCGACCAGCGCTCGTACGACCTGACCGACCTGGCGCTGCGCTACCTGCACCGGGAGCTGCGCGTCGACGCTCCGGAGACCGGTCAGCTCACGCTCGACGGGTTCGGCGACGAGGGCGCGGCCGAGCAGAACCTCATGCTCCAGGCCCGCGCCACGCTCGACCTGGCCGACGCGATCGACGCCGAGCTGTCCCGCGACGGCGAGCAGTCGGCCCGGCTGATGGCCGGCGTGGAGCTGCCGCTGATGCGGGTGCTCGCCGCGATGGAGCGCACCGGCATCGCCGCCGACACCGACTACCTCTCCGAGCTGGAGGCGCACTTCGCCGCCGAGGTGAAGGCCGCCGCCCAGAGCGCGTACGAGGTGGTCGGCCGCGAGTTCAACCTCGGGTCGCCGAAGCAGTTGCAGGAGATCCTCTTCACCGAGCTGGGCCTGCCCAAGACCAAGCGGATCAAGACCGGCTACACCACCGACGCGGACGCGCTCCAGTGGCTCTACGCCCAGACCGAGCACCCGCTGCTGCACCACCTGCTGCGCCACCGCGACGTGGCGAAGCTCAAGTCGACTGTCGACGGCCTGCTCAAGTCCGTTTCCGACGACGGCCGGATCCACACCACGTTCAACCAGACGGTGGCGGCGACCGGGCGGCTGTCGTCCACCGAGCCGAACCTGCAGAACATCCCGATCCGCACCGAGGAGGGGCGGCGGATCCGCCGCGCGTTCGTCGTCGGCGAGGGCTACGAGTGCCTGCTCACCGCCGACTACAGCCAGATCGAGATGCGGATCATGGCGCATCTGTCCTCCGACGACGCGCTGATCGAGGCGTTCAACTCCGGGCACGACTTCCACGCAGCCACCGCGTCCTCGGTCTTCACCGTCGAGGTCGCGGACGTCACCGCCGACCAGCGCCGCAAGATCAAGGCGATGAACTACGGCCTGGCGTACGGGCTCAGCGCGTTCGGCCTGTCCCAGCAGCTCGGCATCAGCGCCGAGGAGGCGCGCGGGCTGATGGAGAACTACTTCGCCGGGTTCGGCGGGGTGCGTGACTACCTCCAGGAGGTGGTGGCCCGCGCCCGCCAGGACGGCTACACCTCCACCATCCTGGGCCGCCGCCGCTACCTGCCCGACCTGGTCAGCGACAACCGGCAGCGTCGGGAGATGGCCGAGCGGATGGCGCTCAACGCCCCGATCCAGGGTTCGGCGGCCGACATCATCAAGGTCGCGATGCTGCACGTCGACGGCGCGCTGCGCGAGGCCGGGCTGCGCTCGCGGATGCTGCTGCAGGTGCACGACGAGCTGGTCTTCGAGGTCGCGCCGGGCGAGCGGGAGGCGCTGGAGGCGCTGGTGCGCAAGCAGATGGGCGAGGCGTACCCGCTGTCGGTGCCGCTGGAGGTGTCGGTGGGCGAGGGCCGCGACTGGAACAGCGCCGACCACTGACCCCCGACGCCCCACCCCGTCCGGCCCGCCGGCCTGTGGGTGATCAAGGAGTTTGTGTCCTCCTGGGGCCCGAATCAGGACACGAACTCCTTGATCACTGAAGGGAAGCGGGTGAGGGCGCGGGCGCGGCCGGAGGGGCGGCGGCCTGGAGGGCGGCGGCCAGGCGGTCGCGGACGGCCACCTGGGCCGCGATCCGGGCGTCCAGCACGGCCAGGCGCTCCCGGCCGACCCGCAGCCCGGCCACTGACGGCGGCGCGGACGCCACGTCCCCGTCCAGGCAGGGCAGGAAGACCCGCACGTCGTCGAGCGTCAGCCCGGCGTCGAGCAGGTGACGGATGTTGCGGACCCGGGTGACCACCGCGTCGTCGTACTCGCGGTAGCCGTTCGCGGCCCGGGCCGAGGCGATGAGCCCGTGTTCCTCGTAGTGCCGCAGGGCACGCGGCGTGCAGCCCGTCGCCTTCGCCACCGCGCCGATCCGCACCGCCGTCACCGTCCTCTCACGCGACCACCGCGCCCCCGTCCACCGGCAGCACCACACCGGTGACGAAGCCCGCCTCCGGCTCGCAGAGTCGCCGGATCGCCCAGGCTACGTCCTCCGGGCGGCCGATCCGGCCCGCCGGGGTGTGCGCGAGTTGCCAGTCCCGCACCGCCGCGCGGCGCTCGGGGGACAGGCCACTGTGCACGCCGATCGGCGTGTCGATCGCTCCGGGCGCCACGGCCACCACCCGGACGCCGCGCGGCGCGAGTTCCACCGCCCAGCTGCGGGTCAGCGAGTCCAGCGCGGCCTTGCCGGCCGCGTACACCGAACTGCCCGGCCAGGCGCGCAGGCCGACCGACGTGGTGACGTTGACCAGCACACCGCGTGTCGCGGCGAGCGCCTCGACGGCGGCGTGCGCCAGCCGGACGGGCGCGAGGAGGTTCGTCTCCAGTTGCCGCCGGGCGGCGTCCTCGTCCAGATCCGCCAGCGGCCCGCCGCCGGCCACGCCCGCGTTGTTGACCAGGACGTCCAGGCGGCCGTACCGGTCGAGCGCGGCGCTGACGATCCGGCCGGGCCCGTCGGGCGCGGTGACGTCGGCGGTCAGTGGCGTGATGTCCGGCCGGCCGGCGGCGGTCTCCGACAGCGGCGCGGCGCGCCGGCCGACGGCGACGACGGCGTACCCGGCGGTGGCGAGGGCGTGTGCGGTGGCCCGGCCGATGCCGGTGCCCGCACCGGTGACCACGGCGGCCCGTGGTGTGCGGCGTTCCATGCCGGCATCGTCCGACCCTGCCGCCTGCGGCAGGGTCAAGTCAGAGGCCGAGCAGGACGGGCATCGCGTTTACCGCGCCGTGCACCACGAGCAGCGGCCACATGCGGCGGTACCGCGACCACAGGTAGCCGAGGAACAGCCCGGCGACCCCCTGGTTCACGATCACCGACGCCAGGTCGACGGCGGGACGGCCGCTGCCCTGGATGGCCACGTGCCAGACCGCCCACACCAGCGACGCGAGCACGATCGCCGGCCAGCGTCCCAGCAGCGACTCCCACCGGGTCTGCAGCCACCGCCGGTAGAAGACCTCCTCCAGCAGTGCGTTCACCGCGAAGGCCACCAGCAGCGTCACGACCAGCTCGACCGGCCCGACGGTCCGCCCCCAGTCGCTCGCCGGCACGGCCAGCGGCGTCGCGTAGCTGAGCGCCAGCCACACCGCCACCGGCAGCGCCGGACCCCACCGGTGGGCGGCGTCCGCCGGGGCCGGGCCCGGCGACCACCGTGGCGGCCGGCGGCGCGCGGCCAGGAACACCACGAGGGGTACGCCGAGCAGCAGCGCGAGCTTCAACACCGTGTACGCGGGTTCGCCGCCCAGCAGCGGCATGACGGCGGCGAACGCGATCCCGGCCAGCAGCAGCGGCACCGCCTCGCGGTACGGCGCGACCGGGTCCGGCCACCTCGGGTCGGGCGCGGGCGGGATCAGCCGGATCAGCGCGATCCCGGCCAGCGCCGGGATCCAGCGGCTCCACATCGGCACGGTGCCGTCGTGGTCGGCGCTGTAGCGGATGCCGGTGTTGCCGGTTGCCACCAGGAAGACTGCCGCGACGGCGATCAGGCCGAGGCCCGCCAGGAGGACCACCCGTCCGGCGCGGGGATGACGGCCGGCGGTCGGGACGTCTGTCGTCATCGCCGGCACGGTACCAACGCGCGGCGAACGACCCGGGCGGCTCAGCCCTTGAGCGGGTCGTGCCCCCAGTTCATCAGCGACCAGCGCCACCTGGTGTCCCGCACGTCCCCGGACGGCCGCTGGGCGAGGTGGCGGTGGACGTACCCGATCACCTTGCGCATGTGCTTGTAGTCGGCGGCGGTCAGGTCGGCGCGTTTGCGGCGCAGCAGGTCGACGATGCGCCGGCCGGAGTCGTGCCCGACCGACTCGCCGCCGGCGGTGCCCTTCTTGTGCCAGCCGACGTGCTTGGACTCCTCGGTCTCCAGCCAGCGGGACAGCTCACCCGGCTTCATGTTCACCGCGTCGGTGAACTCCCGGTACGTCTGCTGCGGGTCCTCAGCGCGACTCATGGCGCAGCACCTCCGGGCGGTGGGCGACGTCGCGGCCCGAGTCGTCGTTGGTGATCCGGTACTGCGGCTGCTCCGGCGAGGCGTTCACGGTGTGCCCGCGGACGTGGGTGCGCTCGGTCAGCTTCTCCTTGACCACCCCGTACGCCCGGCCGCTGTGGCTGGCCCAGGAGACGTGGTCCCCGGCGTGGAACTCCTTCTCGGCCATGCCGCCCGGTTACCCGGAGTGGATACCGAGTAACGGCGTCGTCAGGGCCGGATCTCCGCGATCGGCAGCTTGATCGCGAAGGGCTCGGGCAGCTCGATCACCTCGCCGCTGTCGTCCACCAGCTCGTACTGCCGCTCGCCGCCGGGGCCGATCCGGTCACCGAGGCGGTACGCGTGGAGGTGCACCGGATCCTGCTCGATCCGCCAGTAGAAGGGGATCCCCGCGGCGGCGTATTCGCCCGGCTTGGCGAACCGGTCGACGCGCCGGGTGCCGGGGGAGACGATCTCGACGGCCAGGACGACGTCCGCCGGTCGCAGGAGGGACCTGTCGCTCGGCAGCCCGGCGTGGTGGAGCAGGACGTCCGGTTGCCGGCTGGTGTTGGGGCTGAGCCCGACTCCGACGGCTTGGGACGCCCGCAGGTGAGCCGGTGCGTGCGATCGAAGCCAGAGCCACAGCAGGCTGGAGATTGTCTGGTGGCCCAGGGTGGGGGAGGGTGTCACCTGGAAGACTCCGTCGACGAGTTCGACGCGGGGGGCGTCGTCCGGCAGGGTGAGCAGATCCTCCAGCGTGTAGTCCGCACGCTGCTGCCGCATCGGGTCCGGACACCAGGGGCCAGGTGATGTCGGGATGGGCTCGGCGCTCATGCGGCGAGCGTACCGCCGGGTGCCGGAGCTCGTGTCGCACCGGACGTGCGACGCGCTCAGCCCGTGGGCTTCTCGGCGACGAAGATCGCGGTGCCGGGGAACAGCCGGCCGCGCAACGGGCTCCACTGCCCCCAGATGCCCTCGTGCCCGGCCGGCCACTCCGGCTCCACCAGGTCCAGCAGCCGGAACCCGGCGCCGACCAGCTCCCGGATCCGGTCGCCCAGGGTGCGGTGCTGCTCGACGTACGTGGCCACGCCGTGCTCGTCCTGCTCGACGTAGGGGGAGCGGTCGAAGTACGAGTGCACGGCGGTCAGCCCGCCCTCGCCCGGGTCGTCCAGGAAGATCCAGCGCATCGGGTGGGTGACCGAGAAGACCCACCGGCCGCCGGGGCGCAGCACCCGGGCCACCTCGCGCATCGCCGCCGCCGAGTCGTCCACGAACGGGATCGCGCCGAACGCGGTGCAGACCGTGTCGAACGCGGCGTCGGCGAACGGCAGGGCGAGCGCGTCGGCCTGCACCAGCGGCACGCGTACCCCGGTGCGTTCGGCGGCCTCGGCGGCGTGCCGCAACATGCCGGCGGACAGGTCCAGCGCGACCGGCCGGGCGCCCTGGGCGGCGAGCCAGCGGGCGGCGGCGGCCGCCCCGGCGCCGAGTTCGAGGATCCGCCGGCCGGCCACGTCGCCGAGCAGCCGCGCGTCGGCCTCGCGCAGGCCCTCCGGGCACCAGACGAAGTCGGCGTCACCGAGGAACGCGCCGTGCTCGGCCTGGTACGCGTCGGCGTCGGTGTCCCACCAGCCGCGGTTGGCCCGGCGGATCTCACCGGCGTCGACCCGTCGGCGGGTCACCCTGTCGTCGTCCACCCGTCCACGCTAGGTCCGGCGGCGTCCGGCCGGTCGGGTGGGGTGGCGGTTGGGACGGGTGTGACGGACGAGACAGCTGTGGCCCCTTACCGCGCAAAATCTCCGCTTTCGCAGCGGATGAGTTCGCGCGGACCCGGGAGGGCTTGCACGCTGTGGTAATGCAGCGGGTAGGCTAGACGATGCGCTCGCGGATCGTGTGCCTCGGCAGGGAGCAGGTGCGCGGTCACCGGAGCCACTAATGATCTTCTCGCGTCGATCGTTCGGTGTGCCCGGCGACGGATCCGTTGGCGCGGCAGAGTCACCGCGACACCCATGCCCGCTGTGACAACCCATCCGACCGGAGCAACCGCCCACATGACGAGCAGCATCGAGGCCACCTCGAGCGCCAACAAGGTCACCCACGACGACCTCGGCTCTGAGGAAGCTTTCCTCGCCGCGATCGACGAGACCATCAAGTACTTCAACGACGGCGACATTGTCGAAGGCACCGTCGTCAAGGTCGATCGGGACGAGGTCCTGCTCGACATCGGCTACAAGACCGAGGGTGTCATCCCCTCTCGGGAGTTGTCGATCAAGCACGACGTGGACCCGGCCGAGGTCGTTTCGGTGGGCGACCACATCGAGGCCCTCGTCCTCCAGAAGGAGGACAAGGAGGGTCGGCTGATCCTCTCCAAGAAGCGGGCGCAGTACGAGCGGGCCTGGGGCACGATCGAGAAGATCAAGGACGAGGACGGCGTCGTCCGCGGTTCGGTCATCGAGGTCGTCAAGGGTGGTCTCATCCTCGACATCGGCCTGCGTGGCTTCCTGCCCGCGTCGCTCGTCGAGATGCGGCGTGTGCGTGACCTGCAGCCGTACGTCGGCCGCGAGCTCGAAGCCAAGATCATCGAGCTGGACAAGAACCGCAACAACGTGGTCCTGTCCCGCCGTGCCTGGCTGGAGCAGACGCAGTCCGAGGTGCGCACCGAGTTCCTCAACAAGCTGCAGAAGGGGCAGGTCCGCAAGGGCGTCGTCTCCTCGATCGTCAACTTCGGCGCGTTCGTCGACCTGGGCGGCGTGGACGGCCTCGTGCACGTCTCCGAGCTGTCCTGGAAGCACATCGACCACCCGTCCGAGGTCGTCGAGGTGGGCCAGGAGGTCGAGGTCGAGGTCCTGGACGTCGACCTGGACCGCGAGCGGGTCTCGCTGTCGCTGAAGGCGACGCAGGAGGACCCGTGGCGTCAGTTCGCCCGCACCCACGCGATCCAGCAGATCGTGCCGGGTAAGGTCACCAAGCTGGTGCCGTTCGGCGCGTTCGTCCGGGTGGACGACGGCATCGAGGGCCTGGTCCACATCTCCGAGCTGGCCGAGCGCCACGTGGAGATCCCGGAGCAGGTCGTGCAGGTCGGCTCCGAGGTCATGGTCAAGGTCATCGACATCGACCTGGAGCGCCGCCGGATCTCGCTGTCGCTCAAGCAGGCCAACGAGGGCTTCGTCGAGGGCGAGGAGCACTTCGACCCGACCCTCTACGGCATGGCCGCGACCTACGACGAGCAGGGCAACTACATCTACCCGGAGGGCTTCGACCCGGAGACGGGCGAGTGGCTCGAGGGCTACGACAAGCAGCGCGAGACCTGGGAGCAGCAGTACGCCGAGGCACGTCAGCGCTGGGAGGCCCACACCAAGCAGGTGCAGACCTCCCGCGCCGCCGACGCCGAGGCCGCTGCCAACCCGGCTCCGCCCGCCACCAGCGGCACCACCACCTCGACCTCGGCCCCGAGCCGTCAGGCCGAGGAGCCGGCCGGCACGCTCGCGACCGACGAGGCGCTCGCCGCGCTGCGGGAGAAGCTCGCCGGCGGCAAGTGACCGGACGCTGACACCGGCTCGTCCCACCGGACGAGCCGGCGACCGCCTCTGACGACGGGCCCCGTCCCCGCGTTCCGCACCAGCGGAGCGCCGGGGGCGGGGCCCGCGTCGTGTGCCGGGACGGTTTGGCATGTGGACGAGCGATCCGGTTGACTGTCCGGGTGCTGAAGGTGGGGCTGACCGGCGGAATCGGATCGGGCAAGAGCGCGGTGGCGAGCCGCCTCGCCGCGCTGGGCGCGGTGATCGTCGACTCGGACCGCATCGCCCGCGAGATCGTCGCGCCCGGCACCGACGGGCTGGCCGAGGTGGTCGCCGCCTTCTCCGACAGGGTCCTCGACGCCGACGGGGCGCTGGACCGGGCCGCCCTCGGCGCGCTGGTCTTCGGCGACGAGGCCGCCCGCCGCACGCTCGAAGGGATCACCCACCCCCGGGTACGCGCACGCAGCGCCGAACTGGTCGCCGCCGCCCCGGCCGACGCGATAGTCGTCAACGACGTCCCGCTGCTGGTCGAGGTGGGGCTCGCGCCCACGTACCACCTGGTGGTCGTGGTGCAGACGGCCGTGCCGACCCGGATGGCCCGGCTGACCCGCGACCGGGGCATGGCCGCGGCGGAGGCGCAGCGGCGCATCGCCGCGCAGGCCGACGACGCCACCCGGCGCGCGGTCGCCGACGTGCTGCTGGCCAACGACGGCACGCTCACCGAGTTGCACGCCGCCGTGGACGCCCTCTGGCGGGACCGCCTGGTGCCCTACGAGCGCAACGTCCGCGAACGCCGCGCCGTGCCGGCCGACCCGGCGGCGCTCGCCGGGCCGGACCCGACCTGGCCCGAGCAGTACGCCCGGCTGGCCGCCCGGATCCGCCACGCGGCGGGCGGTGACGTCCGGGTCGACCACGTCGGCTCCACCGCCGTGCCGGGGCTGGCCGCGCCGGACGTGATCGACATCCAGGTGACTGTCTCCTCGCTGGACGAGGCGGACGGGCCGATCGCGCAGCGGCTGGCCGAGGCGGGCTTCCCGCGCCTGCCGGGTGACTGGTGGGACGTCCCCCGGCAGCCGGAGCCGGTGCGCTGGCCCAAGCGGCTGCACGGCGGCGCGGACCCGGGGCGTCCGGTGCGGCTGCACCTGCGCGAGGCCGGCTCGCCCGGCTGGCGGTACGCGCTGCTGATGCGCGACCACCTGCGCGCCGACCCGGCGCGGCGGGCCGACTACCTGCAGGTGAAGCGGGAGCTGGCGGCCACCGCGCCGGAGCACGCCGCGTGGGGCACTGTCAACGACCCGTGGTTCGACGAGGAGCACCTGCGCGCCGAGGAGTGGGCCGCGCAGACCGGCTGGCGTCCCTGACGCTCACCCGCGGCCTCGCGCGCGGCGGCGGGCGGGTCAGCGCGACGCCGGGCCCGCTGGACCGGCGGACACACGGCCCGGCGTGAGGTCGAGCCGGACCCAGACACCGGACCCGGTGCGCAGTTCCAGCCGGCGTGGCAGCCCACCGCGGTCGAGCCACCAGCGCCTGCCGCCCGGCACCTCGACCACGTCGACGGTCCGGTCGGCGACCCGGTCCTCCCGTACCCGGAGGGCGGCGCCGTCCGGCGCGTGCGTCCCGGCGCGCAGCGCCGCGTCGATCAGCCGGTCCAGGTCGTCGCCGGGCGGGCGCGCGGGCGCCGCGAGCAGCCCGGCCGGCATCGGCGTCGGCGGCGTGGCCGGCCCGTCGGGGGACCGGTGCGCCTCGGCCACCCGGCCCGGCCGGACCCAGCGCAGGGTACGCCGGCCGCTGCCGTCCTCGATCACCACCAGGTACGCCGACGAGGTAGCCCAGCTCAGCGTGCCCGTGCCGCGCAGGGTGGCGGACGGGCCGAGCGGGGCGGTCACGGTCACCGCCGCGCCGCCGACGGCGCGCAGGCGGGCGGGCAGCGCGGCCAGCCGCTCGGCCTCGTCGTCGGTGAGGGCACGGGGTTGCCCGGGCCGGCCGCCGAGGGCGTCCACCGGGTGCAGCGTGGGCCGGTCCGCGCGGCTCAGCTCGACGGTGACCGGGGTGCCGTCGGCCAGCCGTCCGGCGAGCCGGTGCAGGCGGGCGTCGGCGTCCAGCCAGAGCGTGGGCCGCGGGTCGCCCGGCACGGCGAGCGGGGCCTGGAGCACGTCCACCGGGATGCCGCCGACGCTGTCGTGGCGCAGCCACCGGCCGTCGGCGCCGGGCGGGTCGACCCGCCCGGCGCCGAGCCCGATCAGCAGGTCGCGTACCGCGCCCAGGCCGTGCCCGCCACCCGGGGCCCGCATCCGCCAGCCGTCAGTGGGCGGCACCAGCGGGGGCCGGGCCGGCGTGGGGAGCGCGCCGGGGTCGGGGCGCACGAGCAACGCGGAGCCGGTGGCCTGGGCCAGGCCCCGGTCGGCGTCCGCGCCGGGGCCGCCGACGTCCAGGTAGACCAGGGGGCGGGCCCAGTCGACCCAGCCGACCAGTTCGGTACGGGCGCCGCCGGCACCCACAGTGACCCGGACGCCGGCGCGTACGTCGCGCAGGTTGGTGACCCGCAGCGCGGCCACCCGGTCGGCCTCGGCGGAGGTGAGCGGGCGAGTCGTCCCGGCCGGTGCGTCGGGCCCGGGCGTCCCGGTCAGCAGCGCGGCGACCAGCGCCGTCGCGGAGATCACGGCGGCGCCGGCGAGCGCGGCGAGCATGATCCGGCGGCGGCCCGGCCCGTCCGGTGGGTCGTCGGCGCCGTCCAGTTCCGGGCCGCCTCCGGGCCGGGCCGGGTGAGCGGGGGAGCGGCCGGTGACGAGCTCGCGGCGGCGCCGGCCGGCCACGGTGGCGGGCCGGGCCGGCGTGCTGGTGCGGGCGCGGCGGTGCCGGCGGCCGGGCTCACGGGGCACGGACTGGTCGCCGCCGCCCCGGGCGGTGAGGCGGCGGGGGCGACCCGCGCCGCGCGGGCGGCCGGCGTCGTCGGCGGACGGGGGCGCGCCGGTGTCGGGCGGCTCGCGTCGCGGCCGGCGGTCGGGAGAGGTCCCCACGAGTGGAAAACGCGAGAGCGGGGTTTCGGTGACGAGCAGGGGCGCTCGCGGCGGCCGGTCAGCGCCTGCGCGCGACCACCGTCGGCGCGCACGCCGGTCGACCCGGGTGCTGCGGCCCTGGCGCCGGGGGCAACCGGCCCTCGGAAGGGGGCGGTCGCCGGCCCGGTCGGCCGCCGCGAGCGGCCTACGGTACGAGGGTAAACCCGTGAGATGAGCCACACAATGGGAATATCGAAGCTGATCAGGGACGGTCCGTGGTCGTGGCCGGAAGTGTCGGACCGCGGGCGTACGGTTGGTGTCATGGCGCTCGACATTCCCCGGCTCGACGGCCGCTTCCAGGTCGTCAGTGAGTTCCAGCCGGCCGGTGACCAGCCGGCTGCCATCGACGAGCTTGAGCGTCGCGTGCGGCGCGGCGACCGCAACACGGTGCTGCTCGGCGCGACCGGCACCGGCAAGAGCGCCACCACGGCGTGGCTGGTCGAGCGGCTGCAGCGGCCGACCCTGGTGCTCGCCCCCAACAAGACCCTCGCGGCCCAGCTGGCGAAGGAGTTCGGCGAGCTGCTGCCGCGCAACGCCGTCGAATACTTCGTCTCCTACTACGACTACTACCAGCCCGAGGCGTACATCCCGCAGACCGACACCTACATCGAGAAGGACTCCTCGATCAACGAGGAGGTCGAGCGGCTGCGGCACTCGGCCACCATGTCGCTGCTCACCCGGCGCGACGTCATCGTGGTCGCCACCGTCTCGGCGATCTACGGGCTGGGCACGCCGGAGGAATACCTCGACCGGGCAGTGCGGGTGAAGGTGGGGCAGGAGCTGGACCGTGACCAGTTGCTGCGGCGGCTGGTCGACATCCAGTACACGCGCAACGACATGGCCTTCCAGCGCGGCACCTTCCGGGTCCGCGGCGACACGCTGGAGATCATCCCGGCGTACGAGGAGCTGGCGGTCCGGATCGAGCTGTTCGGTGACGAGATCGAGAAGCTCTACTACCTGAACCCGCTGACCGGTGACGTGGTCCGCGAGGTCGACAGCTTGATGATCTTCCCGGCCACGCACTACGCCGCCGGCCCGGAGCGGATGGAACGGGCGATCCGCGACATCGAGGCCGAGCTGGGCGAGCGGCTGGCCGAGCTGGAGCGGCAGGGCAAGCTGCTGGAGGCCCAGCGGCTGCGCATGCGCACCACCTACGACATCGAGATGATGCGGCAGGTGGGCTTCTGCTCCGGCATCGAGAACTACTCCATGCACATCGACGGCCGGCTGCCCGGCAGCCCGCCGCACTGCCTGCTCGACTACTTCCCCGACGACTTCCTCACCGTGGTCGACGAGTCGCACGTGACGATCCCGCAGATCGGCGGCATGTACGAGGGCGACGCCTCCCGCAAGCGGATGCTCATCGACCACGGCTTCCGGCTGCCCAGCGCGGCGGACAACCGTCCGCTGCGCTTCGACGAGTTCCTGGAGCGGGTGGGCCAGATGGTCTACCTGTCCGCCACCCCCGGCCCGTGGGAGCTGGAGCAGGCGCAGGGCGAGTTCGTCGAGCAGGTGATCCGCCCCACCGGCCTGATCGACCCGGAGGTCGTGGTCAAGCCGACAAAGGGCCAGATCGACGACCTCATGCACGAGATCAAGCTGCGCACCGAGCGGGACGAGCGCGTCCTGGTCACCACGCTCACCAAGAAGATGGCCGAGGACCTCTCCGACTACCTGCTGGAGAACGGCATCCGGGTGCGCTACCTGCACTCCGAGGTCGACACGCTGCGCCGGGTCGAGCTGCTGCGCGAACTGCGCAAGGGCGACTACGACGTGCTCGTCGGCATCAACCTGCTCCGGGAGGGTCTCGACCTGCCCGAGGTCTCCCTGGTGGCGATCCTCGACGCCGACAAGGAGGGGTTCCTGCGCAGCGGCCGGTCGCTGATCCAGACCATCGGCCGGGCGGCCCGTAACGTCTCCGGCCAGGTCCACATGTACGCCGACAAGATCACGCCGTCGATGGCGGACGCGATCGACGAGACCAACCGGCGCCGGGCCAAGCAGATCGCGCACAACGAGGCGAACGGCATCAAGCCGGAGCCGCTGCGCAAGAAGATCCACGACATCCTCGACGACATCTACCGCGAGGCGGAGGACACCGAGAACAGCAACGTCGGCGGTGCCGTGCGGCAGCTCTCCCGGGGCAAGGCGCCGGTGAAGGAGACCCGCAGCCGCCGGGGCGCCGCGACCACCCCGTCCCGCGAGGGCATGGCCCGGGCCGACCTGGCCAACCTCATCCAGGAGCTCAACGACCAGATGCTCGCCGCCGCGCGGGAGCTGCAGTTCGAGCTGGCCGCACGCATCCGGGACGAGGTCGCCGACCTCAAGAAGGAGCTGCGCGGGATGGACGCCGCAGGAGTCCGGTGACCGGCGTGACGGCCGGGGTGGCGCGATGCTGACCGAGGCCGTCGTCGCGCGCCCCGATCCGCGACTGCGCCAGTGGGTGGACAGCTACCTCGGCTACCGCGAGGACGTGTCCGTCCCGCTGGCGCGCCGGGAGGTGGCGGGCGCGTTCGTGGTGCTGATCCTGGGCTGGGGCGCCCCGATGGACGTCGCCGACCCGCGTGACCGGGCCCGGGGCGCGTACGGCACGAACGCCTTCCTGGCCGGCCCGTTCGACAGCTGGTGCGCCACCCGCACCGTGGGGACGGGCACCGGGGTCCAGGTGATGCTGACCGCCCCGGCGGCCCGCCGCCTGCTCGGGCTGCCGCTGGCCGAGCTGGCCAACCGGGCGGCGCCGGTCGACGCGGTGGCGGGCTGGCTGGCCCGGCTGCGCGACGAGCTGGCCGCAGCACCGGGCTGGCCGGAGCGCTTCGCCCGGCTCGACGCCGCGCTGTCCGCGCGGCTGGCGGCGACCACGCCGGTGGACCCGCACCTGCTGGCCGCCTGGCGGCGGCTGAACGGCGGCGGGGAAGCGGTCGGCGTGGCCACCCTGGCCGAGGAGCTGGGCTGGTCGCGTCGCCACCTGTCGGTCCGGTTCCGACGGGAGTTCGGCCTGCCGCCGAGGACCGTCGCCCGTCTGCTGCGTTTCGACCGGGCGTACGCGAGCCTGGGCCGTACCGTGCTCACCGCGCCCTCCGCCGTGCCCGACGACACCGGATGGGCGGAGCGGGCGGCCCGGTGGGGCTACTACGACCAGTCGCATCTGATCCGGGAGTTCCGCGAGTTCGCCGGCGTCACCCCGGCCGCGCTGGCCGGGCCGGGATCTCATTCGTCCAATCCGGCCTGACCGAGGCGGCGGCAGACTGGCGGCATGCAGAGCGTTTATCCCGTCTTGCGCTATCCCGACGTGCGAGCCGCCGTCGACTTCCTCTGTTCCGCGTTCGGCCTCACCGTGCGCGAGCTGCACGAGCTGCCCGACGGCACCCTGGTCCACGTCGAGCTGGAGTACGCCGGCGATCTGGTGATGCTCGGCCCGGGGCCGGCGCCGCAGCCCCGCCCGGCCGACGACGACTACCGCGTCTACCTGGCGATCGAGGACGTCGACGCGCATCACGAGCGGGCCGGGGCGGCCGGCGCGGAGATCATCAGGGCGCCGTTCGACACCGACTACGGCTCCCGTGACTACATCGCCCGCGACCTGTCCGGGCACGTCTGGTCGTTCGGCACCTACCGCCCCTGAACGACTGGCGCCTACTCCGGGCGTGGTAGCGCTGTGTGGGCGAGGTATTGCCGAGCGTGATGGTCATGCGTACTCTCCTCCCCTGGGAGGCGTGCATGCCGTTGTCAGCAAGTCCCGTGGTCCGGAGGGCGCGGCTCGGTGTGGAGCTGCGCCGGCTGCGCCGTCGCGAGTCGCTCACGTTGGAGCAGGTCTGCGTCCGGCTGGGTTGGGCGTCCACCTCGAAGCTGTCCCGCATCGAGCTGGGGCAGAGTCGGCCCGACCTGGCCGACGTGCTCGACCTGCTCGACGTCTATCAGGTGCCGTCACCGCAGCGGGACGAGCTGATAGTCATCGCCCGGGACGCCGCCACCGGACGCGGCTGGTCCCGGGCGCTCGGCGAGATGGGCGAACGGCAGCGGGCGTACGTCGAGCTGGAGGCGGGCGCCGAGCGCATCGTCGAGTATCAGTGCGCGCTCGTGCCCGGCCTGCTCCAGACCCCGGCGTACGCCCGGTTGCGCGTATCGGCGGGCGCGGCGCTGACCGGGGACGTGGACGTGGAGGCCGAGGTCCGCGCCCGCGCGGCGCGTCAGGAGCTGCTGATCCGGCCGGATCCGCCGCACTACACGGCGCTGATCGACGAGCGGGTCTGCGACCCGGACGGCCTGCCCGGTGACGTGTGGCGTGACCAGATGCGGCATCTGCTCGCGCTCGCCGAGCGGCCTCGCGTCAGCGTCCGGCTGCTGCCCGGCGCGTCCTGCGGCGACGGCCCGCACCCGCTCGCGCCGTTCTCCTACTACGCCTACCCCGATCCGGCGGACCCGCGCACCGTGCTGGTGGAGACGCTGACCACCGACGTGCGCCTGGTGTCCGAGACGGACGTGAGCCACTACGAACGGGTCATCGAGCGGCTGCTCGCGGTCGCGCTGCCACCCGATGCCACGGCCGAGCTGGTGGCCCGGCGGCTGGGGGCCGCGCCGGTGCCCCGTCAGCGCGATCCGCACGACCTGGGCTGACCGGCGCGAGCTGGATCGACCGGCACGAGCTGGCGCGACCACCGGGCCCGGCGCCCCCGATGACCGTCGGGGCCGGTGGCCGCGCAGCGCGCAGGCTACGGCACGGGTACGACAGTTCAGGCCGGGACGTCGGTGAAGTGCTCGACCAGCGGCGGCCCGGCGAAGTACGGGCCGATCAGCCCGCGCCACTGCGCGAACCGGTCGGTCTGGCGGAAGTTCACGTCGTGCGCCTCGACCGAGTCCCACTCGACCAGCAGGACGAACCGGGTGGGCGACTCCACGCCCCGAGTCATCCGCACGGAACGGCAGCCCTCGGCGCCGGCGAGGATCGGCCGTGCCTGCGCGTAGGCGGCGGCGAAGTCGTCCTCGTTTCCGGGCGTCACATCGATCAGCGCGACCTCAAGAACCATGTCCGCAGCCTGCCATGCCGCCCCGCCGGGTGTACGCACCGGGGGAGACGCCCGGGCGAGAGTTGCTGGGCTAGCCTCCTAGGATGCGCTGCGCGGGGTGAGGCGGCGCACGTCACCCAGCCATGCGACGGCCCGGAGATGCGGCACCTGGGTGTGATGGTGAACAATGGCGCCCGAGGAGGGGAGTATTCCCTCGCGGTGGAGTCGTCAGCACGGAAGAGCGCCGGTACCTTACGGTGGCCCGACCCGGCTCCGTCGGTCGGAACCTGCTGTCAGGCTCCGGCGGAAGAGACCTCCGACAGTCACCCCTGTCGGCGTCGACGCACCCCTGCAGCCCACCCGGCGTACGGTGTGCCCGAGGCCGCGTGTCTGCCGGAGGATGGATTTGAACGTGTCCGCATTGGTGTGGGCGGTAACGCTGATCGCGATGATCGCGGTCCTGCTCGCCGACCTGTTCATCATCGGCCGGCGACCGCACGAGCCCAGCGTCCGCGAGTCCAGCCTCTGGGTGGGCTTCTACGTCGGCCTGGCGCTGATCTTCGGCGGGGTGCTCTGGCTGACCGCCGGTGGCCGCGTGGCGGGGGAGTTCTACACCGGCTGGCTCACCGAGTACAGCCTCTCGGTGGACAACCTCTTCGTCTTCGTCATCATCATGGCCCGCTTCGGGGTGCCCCGGCAGTACCAGCAGAAGGTGCTGCTCGTCGGCATCATCCTGGCGCTGGTCATGCGCGGCGGCTTCATCGCGGCCGGCGCGGCGCTGATCTCCCAGTTCTCCTGGGTGTTCTACATCTTCGGCGCGTTCCTCATCTACACCGCGGTGAACCTGGCCCGGCAGGGCGAGCCGGACGAGGACGAGTTCAGCGAGAACGTGCTGATCCGGTGGAGCCGGCGGGCGCTGCCGCTGTCCCGGGACTACGACGGGGCGAAGATCACCACCCGGGAGAACGGTCGGCGGCTGTTCACCCCGATGCTGATCGTGATGATCGCGATCGGCACCACCGACCTGATCTTCGCGCTCGACTCGATCCCGGCGATCTTCGGCATCACCCAGGAGCCGTACCTGGTCTTCACCGCCAACGTCTTCGCGCTGATGGGGCTGCGGCAGCTCTACTTCCTGCTCGGCGGCCTGCTGGACCGGCTCATCTACCTCAGCTACGGCCTCGCCGTGGTGCTCGGCTTCATCGGCGTGAAGCTGATGCTGGAGGCGCTCGCCGACAACCACCTGCCGTTCATCAACGGCGGCGAGCCCGTGGGGTGGGCCCCGCACATCCCGATCTGGCTGTCGCTCACCGTCATCCTCGGCACCCTGGCCGTGGCCACTGCGGCAAGCCTGGCGAAGTCGTCGCGGGACCGGCGACGGGAGCTGGTCAAGACCCGCCCCTGACCGCAGGTCAGACGCGGTGCGCGCCGACGAGCGTGGCGGCCCGGTCGGCGGGCAGCTCCTCCTCGACCACCCGGCGGGTCAGGTAGCAGGCGTGCAGCATCCGGCGCCGGCCGCCGTGCGGCTCGGCCGACACGATCCCGACGTGGTGGACGCGCCGGCCGGGCCGCGCGAAGAAGTAGAGGTCGCCGGGACGTTCGTCGCCGAGCGCCACCGGCGTCGTCGCGTCCGCCTGGTCGTCGGCGTCGCGGGGGAGCGTGATCCCGTGCCGCCGCCAGGCCAGGTGGACCAGCCCGGAGCAGTCGATGCCGTCGGTGGACAGGCCGCCCCAGACGTAGAGCAGGTCACGCAGCCGCTCGGCGACCGCGAGCACCTCCTTGGCCTCGGGGCGTTCGGCCGGCAGCGGCACCAGGTCGCCCTCCGGGGCCCACAGCGGGTCGGCCCGACCCGGTACGCGGACCGGTCGCCCGCCGTCCACCGGCCGCCCGGCCGACTCCAGGCGGGTGCCGAGCACCAGGCCGCGAAGCGCCGGTGCTCCACCCGGCGAGGCGTGCAGCGTGGTGTGGGCGACGTCGACGGTCAGCGCGGCGCCGGCCGGCTCGGCGGTGGTCAGGTGGGCGGTCCGCACCCAGCCCGGATAGCCGTCGGCGCCGTGTTTCGCGGCGGGCTGGCCGAGCGCGACGACGCGGGCCCAGCCGTCCGGCCGCGTCTCGGTGATCCGTACCGGCTCGCCGAGCAGCAACTGGGTCAGGACGCAGTCACCGACCCGCTGGTCGCGGTCCATCCCGGCGATCCAGCCGGCGACGTCGGGGCAGTCGGCGAGAGCGGGCCGGTCGATCGGGCGCACCGCATCGGGTGCTGTCCACAGGGTCGCCACCGGCACCCGTACGACGGCCTGTCGGCACGGTTGAGGCGCCACGCGTACCCCTCTCTGGAATGCTTCTCCGGGCGACCATATGAAAAATTCTGCCGCTACTCAACCATGTGACTGAATTTTAGCTTCACGGAGGCCGGTGACGCCGAGACCCGGCGCGTCCGGCAGCAGCACGCTCGCGCCCTCGTACCGGATGCCGCCGGTCACCGGCGACCAGGCCAGCCACCAGGCGGCGTCGAGGTCCGACACGGCGGTGGTGCCGTAGGCGGCGACCAGGCTGGCGGCGGCGCCCACGCCGACCGGGCCCTCCATCATCGAGCCGACGATGGTGCCCATGCCGTGCGCGGCGGCCAGGTCCAGCAGCGTGCGGGCCGGTTGCAGCCCACCGCACTTGGCCAGCTTCACGTTGACCATGTCGGCGGCCCGCCGCCGGATCACCTCGACCATGTCCCGCACGTCGAAGACGGACTCGTCGGCCAGGATCGGCAGCCCGACCCGGTCGCTGACCCAGGCCAGCCCGTCCAGGTCACGGCGGTGCACCGGCTGCTCGACCAGCTCGACGTCGAGCCCCGCGTCCTCGATCGCGCGGATCACCCGCACCGCCTCCCGGGGCGTCCAGCCCTGGTTGGCGTCCAGCCGGATCCGCACGTCCGGCCCGACCGCGGCCCGCACCGCGCGCACCCGGTCCAGGTCGCCGCGGGCGTCGGTGCCGACCTTGAGCTTGAGCACCCCGAACCCCTCGGCGCCGCGCCGCGCCGCCGTCGCGGCCAGGTCGACCGCGTCGCCGGCGGCCAGCGTGACGTCCGTCGGCACCCGCAGCGCCGTGCCGCCGAGCAGACGCACCAGGGGTACGCCGAGCCGCCGCGCGGCCAGGTCGTGCAGCGCCACGTCGACCGCCGCCTTCGCCGACTCGTTGCCCACCACGGCGCGACGCACCAGGGCGCAGCCCGCCTGGAGGTCGTCGGCGTCCCGGCCGATCAGCAGCGGCGCGAGCAGTTCGCGTACGCACGCCTCGGCGCCGGCCACCGACGCGCCGGTCACCTGCCAGACCTGCGGCGCCTCACCGAAACCCGAGCGGCCGTCGCCGTCGATCACCTCCACGACCAACGTGTCCACTGTGGTGGTGCGGCGCAGCGCGGTGACGAACGGGGTGTGTAAGGGGGCCGACAGACGGTGGGTGCGTACCGCGGCGATGGTCATGTGGGGCACCCTATAGCCAACTGGCGGCGAGCAGGGGAGGGCCGATGACCGGGCGGGAATGGGAGCTGGTGGGCGCGCCGAACGCGCGTGACCTGGGCGGACTGCCGACGACAGACGGGCGGCGGGTACGCGCCGGGCGGCTCATCCGCACGCCCGCGCTGGGCCGGCTCACCGACGAGGACCTGCCGGTGCTGGGCAAGCTCGGCCCGGCCTGCGTGGTGGACCTGCGTGACGTCCACGAGCAGGCGGTGGCCCCGCCGGACCGGCTGGCCGGTGCGCCCCGCGTGGTGCACCTACCCGTCTACGACGCGGCGCATCCCGTCTTCACGTACGTCTCGGCGGTGCTGCAGGGCCACGACCTGAACGCCTACGCGGCGCTGGCCCGGGAGGGCATGCCGGGGGCGATGACGGCGATCTACCGCTGGTTCGTCACCGGCGAGTCGGCGCGGGCCGGTTTCAGCGCGGCGGTGCGGCTGGCCGTCGAGGACGCGAACCTGCCGCTGCTGTTCCACTGCTCGGCCGGCAAGGACCGCACCGGCTGGCTGTCGGTGGTGCTGCTGACCGCGCTGGGCGTCCAGGAGGAGGCGATCCGCGCCGACTACCTGGTGCACAACGAGCTGACCGAGAGCCTGCGCGAGGTGCTGCTGTCCGCGATGATCCAGCGCCGGCCGGACCTGGATCCGGCGGTGGCGCGGCCGCTGCTGGAGGTGCGCCCGGAATACCTGGACGCCGCCTACGACGAGGTGCGCCGGACGCACGGCTCGTTCGAGGCGTACCTGCGCGACGGTCTGGGGGTGACCGACGCGGACCGCGCGGCGCTGCGCGAGCGGCTGCTGGAGTAGCCGGGTCAGCCGGCCAGGTCGTGCCGCGCCGCCCAGACCCGCGCGGAGGCGTGCGCGATCAGCCGGCAGGCGTCGTCCTCCACCTCGTCGCCGTCCGCGCCGCCGTCGGCCAGGTCGGTGGTGGTGCAGACGACGATCGTGTACGGCGGCGCGTCGTCCGGGAAGACCACGCCGGCGCCGTGGCGCACGCCGCGCACCCAGCCGTTCTTGTGCGCGATGCGGGTGCCGTCGGGCAGCCCGGCGGCCAGGTCCTCGCGGTGCTCCTGGGCGGCGAGCACGTCGAGCATGGCCGCGCAGGCAGACGGCGAGGCGAGCGGGCCGGGCCGGGTCGCGCCGAGCGCCAGCTCGCCGAGCAGGGCGGCCAGGTCGGCGGCGGTGACCAGGTTGTCGATGCCGGAGTCGCGGGCGGCGAAGTCCTCGATGCCGCGGCCGGTGACGCTGTGCCGCGCCCCGGCGAGCGCCCACGCCCGCGCCACGGCGGGCAGCCCCACCTGGCCGATGCAGATGTTCGTGGCCAGGTTGCTGGACCGGACGATCATCCGTTCGGCGAGCCAACGCAGCGGCGCGTCCCCGCCGACGCGGTCCCAGACCGCCTCGTCGTTGTCGTAGTTCCGGGCGTTGGCGAACCGGGGCGCGCCGGGCAGCGCGGAGTCGAACGAGTTGCGCACCGGCACCGGCGCGTCCAGGTCGAGCCGGCCGGCCTCGGCGGCGCGGAACAGCGCCACCAGCACGGCGAGCTTCATGGTGCTCGCCGCGTAGTGGGTGGCGTCGGCGCGCCGCGTCCACGCCGGCCGCGCGCCGGGCCGGCCCACGTACGCGGAGACGGTGCCGGGCACCTTGTCCAGGTGCGCGTCGAGCTCCTCCCAGGTCATGGGGGCACCGTAGCCGATCTGCGGGGCAGCGGCGGGCCCGGTGCGGGGCTAGCGTGCGGAGATGACGACCCCGTTGTACGACGACATCGCCGACTGGTACGAGGAGTACGCCAGCGAGACCTCGTCGGTCTACATGGACCGGATCCGGTCGGTGCTGGCCGGCCTGCTGGGCGAGGGCCCGGGCCGCTGCCTGGACCTGTGCTGCGGCACCGGCGCGCACGCGGCCGAGCTGCGCCGTCTCGGGTGGACGCCGGTGGGTGTGGACCTGTCCGGCGGGCAACTGCGCCACGCCCGGTCGCGGCTGCCGGTGGCCCGGGCTGACGCGACAGCGCTGCCGCTGGCCGCCGGCGCGGTGCCGGCCGCGGTGTGCGTGCTCGCGCACACCGACATGCCCGACTATCCGGCCGCGCTCGCGGAGGCGGCGCGGGTGCTGGCGCCCGGTGGCCGGCTGGTGCACGTCGGGGTGCACCCGTGTTACGTGGGCGCGTTCGCCGACCGGTCCGAGCCGGAGCGGATCGTGATCGACGGCGGGTACGCCTCACGGGAGCACACGCTGCGGTCGTGGAACGCCGTGGGGGTGCGGGCGCGTGTCGGCGCCTGGCACCTGCCCCTGGCCGACCTGCTCAACGCCGTCACCGCGGCCGGTCTGGTGGTGACCCGGGTGGTCGAGTCCGGCTCCGGGCCTGTCCCCGACGCCCTGGCGATCGCCGCCACCAAGCCCCGCTGACGCCTCGTCCCCGCGATCGTCCTGTTACGGGCGTTCGTCCGGGTCCGTGCCGCCACCGCTGTCGCCCGACCTCCACCGTGGTCGGCCACTCGTCCGCCCGCTTCCGGGATCCGCCCGCCCGCTCCTGCCCCCGTCCGCCGGCTTCCGCCTGCGTCGGCCCGCTCGCTTCTCCTCCGCCCACCGGTTCCGGCCTGCGTCGGGCCGTCCACTGCTGGCTCAGTCCGCCAGTTCCGCGTCATCCGACGGCCGCTCCCATGCCGTCCGCGGAGACCGCCCAATCTCCCACTATCCGGGATCTGGAAGGTCATATCCCGAGATCCGTGTAGATCTTGGTAGGAATCGGCCCCTGGAGGGGCCATTTCGTACCAAGATCTCGCGCTTTGGCGGTCGATCATGAGGTTAGCGGCGGTTATGGAGATCGAAAACGCCGCCAACCTCATGATCAACCGGGCAGGGCAGGGCAGGGGGAGAGACGGGGGAGCCCGGTCCGCCTGGGGGCGGGCCGGGCTCCGGGTGGGGCGGGGTGGGTCAGCCGGCGTGCTTGCGGCGGGCCGCCATCCGGCCGCGCTGGGTCTGGTCCAGCACCACCTTGCGGATGCGCACCGCGGCCGGGGTGACCTCGACGCACTCGTCCTCGCGGCAGAACTCCAGCGCCTGCTCCAGGGACAGCTTGCGCGGCGGGATCAGCTTCTCGGTCTCGTCGGCGGTCGACGAGCGCATGTTGGTGAGCTTCTTCTCCTTGGTGATGTTGACGTCCATGTCGTCGGAGCGGGAGTTCTCGCCGACGATCATGCCCTCGTACACCTCGGTGCCCGGCTCGACGAAGAGCTGGCCGCGCTCCTGGAGGTTGGTCATCGCGAACGCGGTGACCGCGCCGGCCCGGTCGGCGACCAGCGACCCGTTGTTGCGGGTGCGCAGCTCGCCGAACCACGGCTCGTACGACTCGAAGACGTGGTGCAGGATGCCGGTGCCGCGGGTCTCGGTGAGGAACTCGGTGCGGAAGCCGATCAGGCCGCGCGCCGGGACCAGCCACTCCATCCGGATCCAGCCGGTGCCGTGGTTGACCAGCTGCTCCATCCGGCCCTTGCGGGTGGCCAGGAGCTGGGTGATCGCGCCGAGGTACTCCTCCGGGGCGTCGATGGTCAGCCGCTCGACCGGCTCGCAGGTCTTCCCGTTGATCTCCCGGGTGACCACCTGCGGCTTGCCGACGGTGAGCTCGAAGGACTCGCGGCGCATCTGCTCGACCAGGATCGCCAGGGCCAGCTCGCCGCGGCCCTGCACCTCCCAGGCGTCCGGCCGCTCGGTGGGCAGCACCCGCAGCGACACGTTGCCGATCAGCTCCTTGTCGAGCCGGTCCTTGACCATCCGGGCGGTGACCTTGGCGCCCTTGACCCGGCCGACCAGCGGCGAGGTGTTGGTGCCGATGGTCATCGAGATGGCCGGCTCGTCCACGGTGATCAGCGGCAGCGGCACCGGGTTCTCGGCGTCGGCGAGCGTCTCACCGATCATGATCTCCGGGATGCCGGCCACGGCGATGATGTCGCCCGGCCCGGCGGACTCGGCCGGCTTGCGCTCCAGGCCCTCGGTCATCAGCAGCTCGGAGATGCGTACCCGCTGGGTGCTGCCGTCGGTGCGGCACCAGGCCACGGTCTGGCCCTTGCTGATCGTGCCCTGGCGGACCCGGCACAGCGCGAGCCGGCCCAGGAACGGCGAGGCGTCGAGGTTGGTGACGTGCGCCTGCAGCGGCGCGCCCTCGTCGTACGCGGGGGCCGGGATGGTGTCCAGCAGGGTGCGGAACAGCGGCTCCAGGTTGCTGCTGTCGTCCGGGACCGCGCCGTCGGCGGGCTGGGTCAGCGAGGCGATGCCGTCGCGGGCGCAGGCGTAGACGATCGGGAAGTCGATCTGCTCCTCGTCGGCGTCCAGGTCGAGGAACAGCTCGTACGTGTCGTCGACGACCTCCTTGATCCGGGCGTCCGGACGGTCCACCTTGTTGATCACCAGGATGATCGGCAGCCGCGCGCGCAGCGCCTTGCGGAGCACGAACCGGGTCTGCGGCAGGGGGCCCTCGCTGGCGTCGACCAGCAGCACCACACCGTCGACCATGGTCAGGCCGCGCTCGACCTCGCCGCCGAAGTCGGCGTGACCGGGGGTGTCGATGATGTTGATGGTGACCGGTTCCGAGCCGTCCGCCGGCAGATACCGCACGCCGGTGTTCTTGGCGAGGATGGTGATGCCCTTCTCGCGCTCGAGGTCCATCGAGTCCATGACCCGCTCGGTGTTCTCACCGCGGGCGCCGTAGGCGCCGGCCTGCCGCAACATGGCGTCGACCAGGGTCGTCTTGCCGTGGTCGACGTGGGCGATGATGGCGACGTTGCGGAGGTCGGTGCGTAGCTGCATACCCTCCATACTCCTGTCTGCGGTAGCCCGGGCACGCCTCGGGGTCACCCCGAGATCGCCCGGATCTGCGTCGAAAGTGCTGTGCCGACCGTTCCAGCGACTGGCATGCTGACACCCGTGCGGGGTGTCCGATGCCTGACCTGCTGAGCTGGCTGCAGGAGCTGCCGCCCCTGCTGATCTACCTGGCCGCCGCGGCGATCGTCGCGGCGGAGACCGCGGTGATCGTCGGGCTGCTGATGCCCGGCGAGGCGACCCTGCTTCTGGTCGGCTTCCTAGCGTACGCGGGGACGCTGCGCCTCGCGCCCGTGCTGGTGGCCATGACCGCCGCCGCCGTGATCGGAGACACACTCGCGTGGCGGGCCGGGCGGCGGTACGGCCCACGGCTGCGCGCCTCGGGGGTGGGTGCCCGGATCGGGGCGCACCGGTGGCGGCGGGCCGATTCGCTGCTGGACCGGCTGGGCGGTCGCGGCGTGCTGGCCGCCCGCTGGATCGCGTTCGCCCGTACGCTGGCGCCCCGGCTGGCCGGGTCGGCCGGAATGCCGTACCGGCGGTTCGCGCCGTGGAACCTCGCCGGGGTGGCGAGCTGGGTCGGCGCCTCGGTGCTGGCCGGTTACCTGGCCGGGGAGTCGTACGAGCGGGTGTCGAAGCTGCTCGGCCAGGCCACCGGGGCGGTGCTGGCCCTGCTGCTGTGCCTGCTCGGCGTGGTGCTGGCGGGCCGCTGGCTGGGGCGCAACCCGGACCCGGTGCGCGCGCTGGCCGCCCGGGCCGCCGCGCTGCCGCCGCTGCGCTGGCTGCGGTCCCGGTACGGCGTGCTGTTCTTCCTGGTCGCGATGCGGGTCGGCCCGGCCTGGAGCCTGCTGGTCAACCTGGTGCTGGGGCTGGCGCTGCTGTTCGTCGCCGGGCTGGCCGTGGCGCTGCTGCTGGAGGCGGTGGTCCGGCACAGCGGGCTGGGTGTCCTCGACGGGCTGGTCTCCGACTGGTTCGCCGCCCGGCGTACCCCCGGGGTGGTCGACGCGGCGCAGGCCGCGGTGTCGGGGCTGCGCGGCTGGCTGCTCATCGCCGCGGTCGCCGTGGTGGCCGCCGTGGTGACGGGGCGGGGCCGGCCGTGGCGGGCCGACCCGCTCGGGGTGCTGGGCACCGTCGGCGCGGCGGTGCCGCTGGTGTTGCTCGTCGTTGTCGCGGAGCTGACCGATCCGGGTGGCCCGGACCGGGCCGGTGACCTGTTCCCGACCCAGAACGCGGTGGTGACGGCGAGCTTCGGCACGCTGGCCTGGCTGCTGTCCCGCGGCGTGCGCTGGCCGGTCGGCGTGGCCGTGTGGACGGCCGCGTCGGCAGGCGTGGTCATGGTCACCGGCGCGCGGCTCTACCTGGGACTCAGCACCGCGAGCGGCACCGTCACGGCGGTGCTGCTGGGCCTCGCCTGGACCACCGTGTTCGTGGTGGCGTGGGCGACCCGGGACCGGCTGGCGGACGGCGCCGAGCGGCCGGACCCGGCGGACGGCGGCCCGGCCCCACGGGACGCGCCGCCGCGGCCCCGGCGGCGCCGGTCGGCGTCTCGGGTACCCCGCGGACCTGCCGATCCTTGTTAGGGTGCGCCGACGGCAACGACGGGGGAGGTCGGATGCGGCGAGGATTCGGCAGGTGGGCCGCGGTGGCGGTGGCAGCGCTGCTCGCGACGGGCACGCTGACGGCGTGCGGCGAACAGGAACGGCCGGTCCGCGAGGTCGCCGCGGACCTGCCCACGGCGGCGCCGGCGGACGAACCGCAGGAGGCGCCCGCCGACGCGCCCAGCGAGGAGCCACCGGCGGTCGCGGCGATGGGTGGGCGGCCCAGCCCGAGCGCGTCGGCGAAACCGAAACCGGCCGCGAAGCCGTCCCGCACGTCCACGGCCCCGCTGGCCAAGCCGAAGCCGCCGACCGAGACCCAGGTGCCTCCCGCCCCGCCGAAGCCGGCGGACGAGGGCTGTAAGCCGAGCTACCGGGGCACCAAGGCCAGCCAGAGCCAGGTGAAAGCGGCGCTCGCCGATGCCGCGGCGCGCACCTACTGGCCCACCTCGGCGCCGGACATCCGCATCCCGTCGGCCCTGATGAAGGCCACCGCCTGGCAGGAGAGCGGGTGGCAGTCCAACATCATCGCCTGCGATGGCGGGGTCGGGCTGATGCAGGTCATGCCGGCCACGGCGGAGTGGATGAACCAGCGGTTCGGGCAGTCGTACGACATCGACGCCTACCGCGACAACGCCTACCTGGGCGGCACGTACCTGGCCTGGCTGACCAAGTACATCGGCGACATGTACTTCGAGTCCGACTACCGCCTCGACGCCTCGCTGTGCACGTCCACGTTGAACTCCTGCCTGCTCAACGCCGTGATCGCGGCGTACAACTACGGGCACGGCGCGGTGGCGCGGGAGGACCAGCCGCTGACCATCCCCAACCCGCAGTACGTGCGCAACGTGCGGGCGCTGATGACCCAGTGCGAGTGCCTGAGCTTCTGAGCGAACGAGCGAACGAGCGAACGAGCGGACAAACGAACGGGCGGGGCCGGCGAACGTGCCGGCCCCGCCCGTCTGTCCAGGTCAGTCCCGCGCGGGCACCGGCTCGGCCGGCGCGTCGACGGCGTCGCTGGGCGCGTCGGCGTCCCGGGTGATCCGGCCGGGCCACCAGAACCGGTCGCCGAGCAGGAACGCCAGCGACGGCACCAGCACGGTACGGACCAGCAGCGTGTCCAGCAGCACACCGATGCAGACGATGATGCCGATCTGGGTGAGCGTGATCAGCGGCAGCACGCCGAGCACCGCGAAGACCGCGGCGAGCAGCACGCCCGCGCTGGTGATGACGCCGCCGGTGACCCGCAGCGCCGACAGCATGCCGTCGCGGGTGCCGGTGCGCCGGGCGTCCTCCCTGGCCCGGGTGACCAGGAAGATGTTGTAGTCGACGCCGAGCGCCACCAGGAAGACGAACGCGAGCAGCAGCACCCCGCTGTCCAGCGCCGGGAAGTCCAGCACGTGGTCGAAGAGCAGCCAGGCCGCGCCGAGGCTGGCGAAGAACGACGCGATCACGGTCACCACCAGCAGCAGCGGCGCCAGGATTCCGCGCAGCAGCAGCACCAGCACCGCGCCGACCAGCAGCAGGATGAGCGGCAGGATCAGCTTGAGGTCCTTGGTGTTCGCCTCGTTCGAGTCGTAGGTCGCGGCGACCGAACCACCGACCAGGGCGCCGTCGGGGGCGTCCGCGCCGTCCACGGTGGGCGGCGCGGAATCCGGTACGGCGGCCACGGCGTCGCGCAGCGCCACCACGGCCCGGTCGGAGGCGGCGCTGCCGGGCTCGGCGGTGAGCACCACGTCGATCTGGGCGACCCGGTCTCCGGCGGCGCCCGGCCGGGCCGAGGCGACCCCGTCGACGTCGGAGGCGGCGGCGAGCACCGCCGGGGCGGCCTGCGGGTTGGTGAGCACCGCAACCGGCTGGGTGCTGCCGGCCGGGAACGCCCGGGCGAGCGTCTCCGCCCCGGCGACCGCCTCCGGCTTCTCACTGAACTGCTCGGTCTCGGACAGGCCGGTGCGGATGCCGAGGCCGCCGAGGGCCAGGCCGGCGAGCAGCAGTACGGCGAGCGCGGCGACCGGCAGCGGCCGGCGGATGACCATCTCGCCGAGGCGGCCCCAGATCCGGCCCTCGCGGGCGGCGCTGCCGACGCGGGGGATGAACGGCCAGAACAGGCCCCGGCCGAACAGCAGCAGGGCCGCGGGGAGCACGAACAGGGCGGAGAGCATGGCGAGGATCACACCGGTGGCGCAGGCGATGGCGAGCGCCCGGTTGGTCTCCTGCTCGGACAGCAGCAGCGTGAGCACGCCGAGGACGACGGTGCTGCCGCTGGCCAGGATCGGTTCGGCGGTGCGGCGCAGCGCCGAGCGCATGGCGGCGAACCGGTCCTCCTCCCGGCGCAGCTCCTCCCGGTAGCGGGCGATGAGCAGCAGGGCGTAGTTGGTCGCGGCGCCGAACACCAGCACGCTGGCGATGCCGGTGACCTGGCCGCTGGGCAGGTAGATGCCGAACGCGGGCACGAGGGACTCCACCACGCGCAGCGTGATCTGCTCGGTCGCGCCCACCACGAGCAGCGGTACGAGCCACAGGAACGGGCTGCGGTAGGTGACCAGCAGCAGCACCGCCACCACGGCGGCGGTGACCAGCAGCAGCGTGGTGTCCGCGCCCTGGAACACCTTGCCCAGGTCGGCGGTGAACGCGGGCCCGCCGGTGACCTCGACGGTCAGCTCGCCGGGCAGGTCACCGACCGCCTCGCGGAGCTTCTCCACCTCGTCGACCACCGCCGACGGGCCGCCCTCGGTGGACAGCGGCACCGCGACCAGCGCCACGGTCCCGTCCGGGGAGACCTGGGCGGGGGAGACCCGGCCGCCGGCGGCGAGTGAGTTCAGCTGGCCGGCGAGGCCGTCGAGCTGGCCCCGGTCGGCGCCGCTCAGCGGAGCCTGGTCGGCGCGGCTGACCACGACCAGGGCGGTCTGGGCGTCCTTGGAGGGCAACTGGTCCTGCAGCCGTTCGACCTGCGTCGACTGCCATTCCACGGACAGGCCGGTGCCGGAGACCGGGTCGGGATTGTCCGGCTTCGGCGGCCCGAAGGCGACTACGCCGACGACGAGCGCGACGGCCAGGGTGAGCCAGGCGGCGAGCCGGCCCCGGACGACGCGGGAGAACAGTGACATCGGATGCCCTCACTATTGGTCGCGGAGGATTCTCTCTGAACGAGTATCTTGATAGGCGAGATTATCCGGGGTGGTTCTATGCTGCAACCGGATCAGTTCGGGCAGGGGGTGTCGGCGAGCGGTGGCGCACAGGATGTACCGGCGACGGGACGACCCGCGCGGGCGGATGATCGCCGAGATCACCAACGACCTGCGGCGCTACTCCGTCGACGCCCAGCACATCGGGCACGCCTTCGCCGGGCTGCACGGGCTCAACGCCACCGACCTGCACGCGCTGATCGCGGTGATGGAGGCCGAGCTGGTCGGCGACCCGATCACCCCGGGCCGCCTCGGTGAGGCGCTCAACATCTCCTCCGGGTCGGTGACAGCGCTCGTCGACCGCCTGGAACGCGGCGGTCACATCCGCCGCGACCGGGACACCGCCGACCGCCGCAAGATCCTCCTGCACTACGCCGACCGTGGCGCCACGCTGGCGCAGAGCTTCTTCGGCCCGCTCGGGCGCCGCACCGACGAGGTGATGGACCGCTTCACCGACGACGAGCTGGCCGTGGTGCAGCGGTTCATGGCGGAGATGGTGCGCTCCATGCGTACCCACCGGGACGAGATCCGCGCCGCGCCCCGCCGCGGCGCCGCACCCGGCCCCGGCGAGGGCGACTGACCGTGCGGCTGGTCACCCGGGCCGCCGCCGCGGCGCTGCGACTACCGGCCGCCCGCACCGGGCGGGTCACCGTCACCCGGGACATCCCGGTCCGGGTCCGCGACGGGGTGACGCTGCGTGCCGACCACTACGCACCCGACCTGCCCGGCGCGCACTGCGTGCTGATCCGCACCCCGTACGGGCGGGGCGGGCCGATCCGCCTGCTCGGCCGCCTGATCGCCGAGCGGGGCTTCCACGTGGTCATCCAGTCCTGCCGCGGCACGTACGGCTCGGGCGGCGAGTTCGCGCCACTGGTGCACGAGCGCGACGACGGCCTCGACACGCTGGACTGGCTGCGCCGCCAGCGGTGGTGGACCGGCGCGTTCGGCATGTTCGGCGCCAGCTACCAGGGCTTCGTGCAGTGGGCGCTCGCCGCCGAGGCGGGCGACGAGCTGCGCGCGATGGTCGCCGTGGTGACCGCGTCGGGCACCCGCGACTCCACGTACGCGGGGGAGTCGTTCGCCCTGGACACGGTGCTCACCTGGGCCGAGCTGCTCCAGGCGCAGACGGTGCCCTGGCTGGCCCGGCAGTGGGAACTCAAGCGCGGTCAGCCCCGCCTCGTCCGTGCCCTGGCGCACCTGCCGCTGGCCGAGGCGGACCGGGTCGCCACCGGTGTCACGGTGCCGTTCTTCCAGGAGTGGCTGCGCCACCACACCCCCGACGCCGACTACTGGCGTACCCGGGTCTTCGGCGAACGGATCACCGAGGTGCGCGCCCCGGTCGCCATGGTCAGCGGCTGGCAGGACATCTTCCTGCCGGCCCAACTCGACGACTACGCCCGCCTGCGGGCCGCCGGAGCGCGACCCCGCCTGGTCGTCGGCCCCTGGACCCACGGCAGCCCGGGGCTGCTCCTGGCGTCGCTGCGCGAAGGGCTGGACTGGCTCAACACGCACCTGGCGGGGCGGCCCGCGCCGCAGCGCGCGCCGGTGCGGGTGCACGTCGGCGGCGCCGGCGGCGGCTGGCGTGACCTGCCGGACTGGCCGCCGCCCGCCACGCCCGTGCGGTGGCACCTGCGCCCCGGCGGCGGGCTCGCCCCGGAGCCGCCGGAGTCCGGCACCACGCCCGACCGCTTCTGGTACGACCCGGCCGACCCGACCCCGTCGCTGGGCGGGCCGCTGCTCGTGGCCCAGCGCGCCGGGGCGGTGGACAACCGGCCGGTGGAGGCCCGGCCGGACGTGCTCACCTACACCAGCGGGCCGCTGCCCGAGCCGGTCGAGGTGACCGGGCCGGTACGCGCCGAGATCCACGTGCGCAGCGAACTGTCGTACCTGGACGTGTTCGTGCGTCTGTGCGACGTGGACCGGCGGGGGCGTTCCTGGAACGTCTGCGACGGGCTGGTCCGGGTCGAGCCGGGCCGGTTCCCGCGTGATCCGTCCGGTGTGGTCGCCGTGCCGGTGACGCTCTGGCCGACCGCGTACCGCTTCGCGCCCGGGCACCGGCTGCGGGTCCAGGTCTCCGGTGGCGCCCACCCCCGGTACGCGCGCAATCCCGGCACCGGTGAGCCACTCGGCACTGCCGTGACTCTTCGTGCTGGTTGGCGAGAGATTCTCAGCGATCGTGAGCATCCCTCGGGGTTGGAGCTGCCGCTCACGCGGACACCGTCCACAGCGGGCTGATAGTCCAAAAAACCGTCCCTGAGCTGGGCACTTCTGCCTAACCGTGGTTAAGCTCGGAGCAAGTGCCCGGTGCCGTGCAGTTATCCGGCGGGGCGCGTCCGCGGATCGCACGCCATCACGCGGTGTGATTGTCGTGCCCTCGCCGGTCATCGATCGGAAGGGGATCTGCCATGACGTCGGCCCCGGCGAACCTGCTGGCCGTCCGGAACCTGTTGCTCACCTATCTCAACGTCGACAAGAAGGCCGTACGCGCCGACGACCTGGAGCCGGCGGAGGTCGGCATCGTCGGCGACCCCAACCACCGGGGCGGCTACCACTGCGGATCCGACCGGGTCGTGACGAACGACTACTCGGTGGTGGAGTCCACCCGGGACCGGTCCGGCCTGACCCTGTACGCGTCCGCGTTGGACGTCGGCACGTTCTCCGTCCGCTCCGGCGGCGGTACGCACAACCTGCGGACGTTCTCCACCTGGATGGTGGCGCAGTGCATGGCGAACGCGGCCGACACCCGGGACATCCGGGAGATCATCTACTCCCCGGACGGGCGGACCGTGCGCCGCTGGGACCGGCTGGGACGGCGCACCAGCGGCGACAGCAGCCACCTGTACCACACGCATTTCAGCTTCTTCCGTGACTCGACAAAGGCGGGGCGTGACCTGACCCCGCTGTTCCGCCGCTATCTGACCGCGATCGGAATGATCGCCACCGCGAAACCGGAGGACGACATGGAACAGACCGACCGGCTCATCAAGGACACCGGCTCGAAGAACCGCACTGTGGGCGACGTCCTGGCCGACCTGCAGAACCTGCGCAACTGGCTGATCTCGCCGGCCAATACCGCCGGGCTGGTCAACCCGCCCATGCCCAACTCGCCGTTGCAGCAGATGCTGGCGATGCTGCGCGCCTGGCCGGCGCTGGTCGCGCAGGTGAACGAGTTGTCCGGCCGGGACTTCACCGACGAGCAGCAGATCGTCTCCGGTGTGCTGGCCGGGTTGCCGCCGGAGAAGATCGCCGAGGCCATCCCGCCGCAGATCGCCCGGGACGTGGCCGACGAGTTGTCCCGGCGGTTGATCGCCTGACGGTCCGGCGCCGCGACCGCGGGTCGCGGCGCCGTCGGCCGGCGCATTCCGCAAGAGTTGTTGCGCAACAGCTCTTGCGGATGTGAGACTCGGGCGCATGGAACAGCGGACCGTCCGGCAGATCACCGACTCGCGGGTGCTCGCCGCGCTCGCCCACCCACTGCGCCGCCGGCTCATGGACGTGCTCAAGGTGTACGGCCCGTGCACCGTCGGCATGCTCGCCGACCGCACCGACCAGGCGCCGGCGAACGTGAGCCACCACCTCAAGGTGCTGGCCGCCGCCGACCTGCTGGTCGAGGCGCCCGAGCTGGCACGCGACCGCCGGGAACGCTGGTGGCGGCTGCGCGATCGCGGGGTGCGCTGGTCCAACAGCGACTTCGGCGACGACCCGGCGGCCCGGGTGGTGGCCGACGCGGCCAGCTCGCTCAACCTGGAGCGGCACGCCGAGCTGGTCCGCGCCTGGCACGCCGCCCCCGACGAGGCGCACGCCGCGTGGGGAGAGGGGCCGTTCAGCACCGACAAGTGGCTGCACCTGACCCCGGACGAGCTGGCCGAGCTCAGCCGTGAGGTGATCGCGCTGTTCGCACGGTGGGCCGACCGGCCGGCGCCCGAGGACGGGCAGCGCCGCGAGCCGGTCTTCGTGTTCGCCCACGGCGTCCCGAGCCGGCCGTGACCGTCCACCGCGTTCCGGCGCCGTGCGGGAACGCCTTACCGGGACGCCCGTCGTGACCGCCCCCGCGCGCATGTCGGGGCCGGCCGCGCCGACGCGCGGAGGGCTGTTCCGGCACCGCGACTTCCGGCTGCTCTGGACCGGCCACACGGTGAGCGCCGTCGGCAGCAACATGACCGCAGTGGCGCTGCCCCTGGTCGCGGTCGCGGTGCTCGACGCGAGCACGTTCCAGGTGGCGGTGCTCACCGCCGCGGCGTGGCTGCCCTGGCTGCTCGCCGGCCTGCCGGTCGGGGCGTGGGTCGACCGGGTCCGCCGCCGGCCCGTGATGATCGCCGCCGACCTCGCCGCCGCCGCGCTGTTCGCGAGCGTCCCGGTGGCCGCCCTGCTCGGCCTGCTCACCGTCGGGCACCTGCTGGTCGTGGCGCTCGGCGCCGGCCTGGCCCGGGTCTTCTTCGAGACCGCCGACCAGGTCTACCTGCCCACGCTGCTGCGTCCCGAGCAGGTGCCCGAGGCGAACGCCCGGCTGCACGCCACCCAGACCGCGAGCTACCTCGTCGGCCCGGGACTGGCCGGTCTCGTCGCCCAGCTCGTCGGCGCGGTGACCGCGGTGGCGCTGGACGCGCTCACCTTCCTGCTGTCCGCGCTCTGCCTGCGCCGGATCAGCGCGGTCGAGGCCCGGCCGCACCGGAACGCCGGGACGACGTCGCTGCGCCGCGAGGTCGCCACCGGACTGCGGTTCGTCGTCCGCGACCCGTACCTGCGGGTGCTGACGGTCTTCGGGGCGGCGAGCAACATCGGGCTCACCGGCTACCAGGCGGTGCTCGTGGTGTTCCTGGTGCGCTCGGCCGAACTCCCGGCGGGCCTGGTCGGCCTCCTGATCGGACTCGCCAGCCTCGGCGGCGTGATCGGCGCCGCGCTCGCCGCGCGCCTGGCCCGCCGGATCGGTAGCGCCCGGACGCTGCTGGTCGCCGGCGCTCTCACCGGGCCGCCCGCGCTGCTCATCCCGCTCGCCGGTCCCGGCGCTCGGACCGCCTGGCTGGTGCTCGGCGGTGTGCTCGTGAGCCTGGGCGTCGCGATCGGCAACGTGGTCAAGGGCAGCTTCCGGCAGACGTACACCCCGCACCGGCTGCTCGGCCGCGTCACGGTGAGCATGCATCTGCTCAACTACGGCACCATTCCGCTGGCCGCCCTGCTCGCCGGCGCGCTGGGCGCGGCCTGGGGGCCGGGTGGCGCGATCCGGGTGATGACCGCGTGGCTGGCGCTGACCCCGCTGATCCTGCTGGCCGGGCCGCTACGGAGACGGCGCGACCTGCCGGCCGCGCCGTCCTGATGATGCGCTGCGGCGGCGGTCGGAGCCCCGACCGCCGCCACCGGCACGTCACTACATCGGACGGACGTTGTCCGCCTGCGGGCCCTTCTGGCCCTGGGTCACCTCGAACTCGACCTTCTGACCCTCGTTCAGCTCGCGGTAGCCACTGCTCTGGATGGCCGAGTAGTGGACGAACACGTCCGGGCCTCCGCCGTCCTGCTCGATGAAGCCGAAGCCCTTTTCCGAGTTGAACCACTTGACCGTGCCGGTTGCCATGCGTCTCTCCCTGTTCAATGCGGGCGAGCACCGGCCCCGCGGCCGGTGGTCGCCCTGTACCACCCCGACAGTAACCGTCCGGACCGCAATCCGCTGCCGGAAGTGCGCGGCGCGCCCATGAATACGTGCCGCGCCGGGAAAATGACCCCGGCGTCGGGCGGGGCGCGGCATGCTTGCCCCGATGAGCACGCAGACGGCTCTGGCCGACCTGGAACAGGAGATCGCGGTGCCCGGCGCGGGCCCGGACCGCCTGCGTCTGGTCGACACGCCGTTCGTGCCCGAGGTGCGCCTGCACCTGGCCGAGGACGCGATCCTGTGGTGGGCCCGGATGGAGGCCGCCGCCGGGCGGTCGCTGCCGCCGCCGTACTGGGCGTCGGTCTGGGCCGGCGGGCAGGCGCTGGCCCGGCACCTGCTCGACCACCCCGAACTGGCCGCCGGGCGGCGGGTGCTCGACCTGGCCGCCGGATCGGGGCTGGTCGCCATCGCCGCCGCGCTCGCCGGGGCGGACGAGGTGGTCGCCAACGACATCGACCCGTACGCGGTGGCGGCCGTCACTGTGAACGCCCGCGCCAACCGGGTCCGGGTGGCGGCCGACGGCGACGACCTGCTCGACGGCGTCGCGGGCGCCGACCTGCTGGTGGCCGGGGACGTGCTCTACGACGCCGGACTGGCCGCGCGGGTCCTGCCCTATCTGCGGCGCTGCGCCGACCACGGCGTCGAGGTGCTGGTCGGCGACCCGGACCGGGGTCACCTGCCGCCGCACGGGCTGGAGCTGGTGGCCAGCTACCCGGTGCCGACCACCGAGCCCTCCGTCGACTCCCCGGTACGCCGGGTGCAGGTGCTGCGACCCCGATGACCCTCAGGGATCTCCGGGTCGGGTGTCGGGGGCCACTGGGGGATCATGCCCGATGTGCCGGGTGACCGGCGGGCCATAGCGTGCAGCTCATGAACGATCTCGTGGCCGCCGCCGGTGAGCTGCCCACCACCCTCCTGATGGGTCTGCTGGGCATCGTGATGCTCGCCGACGCCGTACCCCTGATCGGGGTGCTGGTGCCCGGCGACGCGGCGGTCCTCGCGGCGGTCGGCGCCGGTCGCCCGGCCGGCGGGGCCCTGACCGTCGCCGCGGTGGTCACCGGCTGCCTGGCCGGCTGGTCGCTGAGCTTCTTCGCCGGACGGCGCTGGGGCGGGCAGCTGCGGGAGAGCCGGGTCGGCGGCTGGATCGGCGAGTCCCGGTGGACCGCCGCCGAGACGCTGCTGCACCGCGGTGGCGGACGGATCGTGCTGGTGGCGCCGTTCCTGCCGGTGTTCAACGCGCTGCTGCCGCTGGCCGCCGGCGGGCTGCGGATGTCGTACCGGCGGTTCCTGGCCTGCGCGGCGGCGGGGGCGACCGCCTGGGCCGGGCTCTACGTGGCGCTGGGCCTGACCGCGCGGGCGCTGACCGGGCTGCTGCCCGCGGCGCTCAACCCCACGCTGCTGACCATGGCGGTCGGGCTGCTCCTCGCCGGCCCGGTGCTGCTCGCCACCCGGCGCCGCCTGCGCGCGGTCACCGGCTGACCGCGCCCGGCCCGGCCGCCACGGGGGAGGCCGGACCGGGCGTGTTCACCAGCCGCGGGCGCGCCACTGCGGCAGCGCGGGCCGCTCGGCGCCGATGGTGCTGTCCTTCCCGTGGCCCGGGTAGAACCAGGTGTCGTCGGGCAGCCGGTCGAAGAGCTTGGCCTCGACGTCGTCGATGAGCTGCCCGAAGCGCTCCGGGTCCTGGTCGGTGTTGCCGACGCCGCCCGGGAAGAGAGAGTCGCCGGTGAACAGGTGCGGGGTGCCGGAGGGGTCGCGGTAGAGCAGCGCGATCGAGCCCGGCGTGTGCCCGCGCAGGTGGATGACCTCCAGCGCGCAGTCGCCGACCGGCACCGTGTCGCCCTCGCCGAGCCGCTCGGCGGAGATGGGCAGGCCCTCGGCGTCGTCGGCGTGCACGAGCGCGCGCGCCCCGGTCTTGGCCACCACCTCTTCCAGCGCGACCCAGTGGTCCATGTGCTGGTGCGTGGTCACCACGGCGGCCAGCCCGCCGTCGCCGGCCAGCTCCAGCAGGCGTGGCGCCTCGTTCGCGGCGTCGATCAGCACCTGCTCGCCGGTGGCGTTGCAGCGCAGCAGGTAGGCGTTGTTGTCCATCGGGCCCACCGACAGCTTGGTGACGGTGAGCCGGTCGAGGTCGCGCACGGCCGGCGGCCCGCCGGGCGTGACGTCTCCGGTGTAGGTCATGACGATGTTCAGATCCATTCCGGTGGGTTGGGCAGAGGGCCGTCGGGGTCGACGGTGAGCAGCTCGCCCGCGCCCCGGCCGGTCAGCCAGGCGGCGAGTTCCGGCGCGGGGCCGGTGACCGTGGGCGCCCCCTCGGGGTCACCCACGACGAGTTCGGAGGCCGCGCCGTCGAAGCGCAGCACCATGGCCGGCGCGGCCGGATTGCCGGACAGCCCGGTCACCACCTCGTGCAGCAGCCGCTGGGCGAACGCCTCCGGCCAGTCCGCCGGAAGGTAACCGGCCGCCAGGTCGACGTGGTGGACCTCGACCTCGCGCAGCCGGCCCCAGACCAGCATCGCCGCCGGCCAGGGGCCGCGCCGGGTCTGCACGGTGGCGCCCCAGGCGTCCACGGGCATCGCCGCGACCGCCGCGTCGAAGCGCTGGCCGCTGCGGCGTACGTCGTCGAGCAGGTCGGCCGGACCCCGGTCGGCGCCGGCGTCGATGTCGGCGGCGCGCGCCTGCGCCGAGGCGTACATCGGGATGTCCTCGCCGGTGCGCGCGGAGGTGAGCAGGTTGACGAACCCGTCGGCGTTGCGGGCCAGGTGGGTGAGCACGTGCGCCCGGGACCAGCCCGGCAGCAGCGAGGGCGCCGCGACGTCCGCCGCGGTCAGGCCGGACACGGTACGCAGGAGACGGTCGTTCGCCTCGGCCAGCGGGCCGGTCAGCAGCAGGGGGTCGGTGGTCATCGCGTTCTCACGGTTCGACACTAGCGGGCCCGGGCAGGGCGCGCCGCCGGGGAAATCGCTTTCGGCGCGTCGGCGCGGCACCTACCGTCGGGGCCGACGACCTGGGCCGCCCGGTCCGCGTCGTCGCCAACGCGGCACCGGGAGTCGGAGAGGAGGTGGTGTGCATGCCGGTCGCAGCGCGTGTGCTCCACCACGTATCCCTCGACACCGAAGAGGACACCATGACTCTCGACCTGACCGCCCTCGGCTGGGACGCCGGCTGGGCGGCCCACCTCGACCGGCGCGCCGGCCACCGTCCCGGGCGGGTCGCCCGGGTGGACCGGGGCGTCTGCACCGTGCTGAGCCCCCAGGGGCCGGTGCGGGCCAGCCTCGGCGGCGCCGTGCTCGCCGCCGCCGCCCGTGACCTGACCGCGCTGCCCTGCGCGGGCGACTGGGTGCTGCTGTCCACCTGGCCGGACGGCCCGGTCACGGTGGAGGCGGTGCTGCCGCGGCGTACCGCGCTGGTGCGCCGTACCGCCGGCAAGGACGCCAGCGGCCAGGTGCTGGCCGCCAACCTCGACGCCGCCGCGGTGGTCGAGCCGGTGCACCCGGAACCGGACGCCGCACGGATCGAACGGCTGCTCTCCCTGGCGCACGAATCCGGGGCGCAGCCGCTCGTCGTGCTCACCAAGGCCGACCTGGCCGCCGACCCGGAGGCGGTGGCCCGGCAGCTGGCCGACCTCGCGCCGGGCGTGCCGGTGCTGCCGGTCAGCGCCGAGCGGGGCGCCGGCCTTGCGCCGCTGCGCCGGTTCGTCGGCCCCGGGCGCACGCTCGGCCTGCTCGGCCCCTCCGGCGCCGGCAAGTCGAGCCTGGTCAACGCGCTGGCCGGGGCGGACGTGATGCGCACCCAGGCGATCCGCCGCGTCGACGGCAAGGGCCGGCACACCACCACCTGGCGGTCGCTGGTGCCCCTGCCGGGTGGGGGAGCGGTGCTGGACACCCCGGGCGTACGGGCGGTCGGCCTGCTCGACGGCGCGGCCGGCCTGGACCGTGCCTTCGCCGACATCGCCGAACTGGCCGCCGGCTGCCGGTACGGCGACTGCGCCCACGATGCCGAGCCGGGCTGCGCGGTGCGCGACGCGCTGGAGGACGGCGCGCTGCCGGCGCGCCGCTGGGAGAGCTGGCGCCGGCTGCAGCGGGAGATCGAGTTCGAGGGCGGCCGGCGCGCGGCCCGGCTGGCGGCCGAACGGCGGGGCGGCTGGCGTGGCGGGCGGCGACGTACCGGGCGTCCGGCGCCGCCCCCCGCACCCGGGGCATTCTGAACCTGCGCGAGCCGGTCGGGTGGGCGTGAGTGGTTCCCGCCCGACCGGCCTGAGCTGGGGGAATGTTCGCGAGACGGAAGTTGTCATACGTCGGGGCTAGAGTTGCCGAGGCGTCTTCTCTGCGCCCCGACAACCTGTGAAAACCACCCAGACCCGGCGTCTGGTGCACAGATCCGCCTCATATTCTTCTTCCGGGAGCACACGCACCGTGGCCGACCGACTGATCATCCGTGGCGCGCGCGAGCACAACCTGCGTGACGTCAGTCTCGACCTGCCCCGGGACGCCCTGATCGTCTTCACCGGGCTGTCCGGTTCGGGCAAGTCGAGCCTGGCGTTCGACACCATCTTCGCCGAGGGGCAGCGCCGCTACGTCGAGTCGCTGTCGTCGTACGCCCGGCAGTTCCTCGGGCAGATGGACAAGCCCGACGTCGACTTCATCGAGGGCCTCAGCCCCGCCGTCTCCATCGACCAGAAGTCCACCTCGCGCAACCCCCGCTCCACCGTCGGCACCATCACCGAGGTCTACGACTACCTCCGCCTGCTGTTCGCCCGCATCGGAGAGCCGCACTGCCCGATCTGCGGCGAGCGGATCTCCAAGCAGAGCCCGCAGCAGATCGTCGACCGGGTCCTGGCCATGGCCGAGGGCACCCGGTTCATGGTGCTCGCGCCGGTGGTGCGCGGCCGCAAGGGCGAGTACGTCGACCTGTTCGCCGAGCTGCAGGCCAAGGGCTACGCCCGGGCCCGGGTCGACGGCGTGGTGCACCCGCTGACCGAGCCGCCGAAGCTCAAGAAGCAGGAGAAGCACACCATCGAGGTGGTGATCGACCGGCTCAGCGTCAAGCCCAGCGCCAAGCAGCGGCTGACCGACTCGGTCGAGGCCGCGCTCGGTCTCTCCGGCGGCCTGGTGCTGCTCGACTTCGTCGACCTGCCGGAGGACGACCCGGCCCGGGAGCGCCGCTACTCCGAGCACCTGGCCTGCCCGAACGACCACCCCCTCGCGATCGAGGACCTGGAACCCCGGGTCTTCTCCTTCAACGCGCCCTACGGCGCCTGCCCCGAGTGCACCGGCCTGGGCACGAAGAAGGAGGTCGACCCCGAGCTGGTCATCCCCGACCCGGAGCGCACGCTGCGCGAGGGCGCGATCCAGCCGTGGGCCACCGGGCACAACCTCGAATACTTCCTGCGGCTGCTGGAGGCGCTGGGCGAGGCCGAGCACTTCGACATCGACACGCCGTGGCGGAAGCTGCCGTCGCGGGCGCAGAAGACGATCCTGCACGGCTCCGACGACCAGGTGCACGTGCGCTACCGCAACAAGTACGGCCGCGAGCGCTCCTACTACACCGGCTTCGAGGGCGTGGTGCAGTGGATCGAGCGCCGGCACACCGACACCGAGTCGGAGTGGTCCCGGGAGAAGTACGAGGGCTACATGCGGGACGTGCCCTGCGCGGCCTGCGGCGGCGCGCGGCTCAAGCCCGAGGTGCTCGCGGTCACCCTGGCCGGCAAGAGCATCGCCGAGGTCTGCAACCTGTCCGTGGGTGAGGCCGCCGACCTGCTCGCCGGCATCGAGCTGACCGACCGGCAGAAGATGATCGCCGAGCGGGTGCTCAAGGAGATCAACGCCCGGCTGAAGTTCCTGCTCGACGTCGGGCTGGACTACCTCTCCCTGGACCGGCCCGCCGGCACGCTCTCCGGTGGCGAGGCGCAGCGCATCCGGCTCGCCACCCAGATCGGCTCCGGCCTGGTCGGCGTGCTCTACGTGCTCGACGAGCCGTCGATCGGCCTGCACCAGCGCGACAACCACCGGCTCATCGAGACGCTGCTGCGGCTGCGCGGGCTGGGCAACACGCTGATCGTGGTCGAGCACGACGAGGACACCATCCGGGTGGCCGACTGGATCGTCGACATCGGCCCGGGCGCGGGCGAGCACGGCGGCAAGATCGTGCACAGCGGCTCGGTGCCGGCGCTGCTCGACAACACCGAGTCGGTCACCGGGGCGTACCTTTCGGGGCGTAAGTCCATCCCGACGCCTGCCGGCCGCCGCCCGCAGACACCGGGCCGCGAGCTGGTGGTGCACGGCGCGCGCGAGCACAACCTGCGCAACCTCACCGTGAGCTTCCCGCTCGGCCAGCTCATCGCGGTCACCGGAGTCAGCGGCTCGGGCAAGTCGACGCTGGTCAACGACATCCTCTACACGGTGCTGGCCAACCAGATCAACGGCGCCCGGCTGGTGCCCGGCCGGCACACCCGCATCACCGGCCTGGAGCACGTGGACAAGGTCGTCGGCGTGGACCAGTCGCCGATCGGGCGTACCCCGCGCTCCAACCCGGCCACCTACACCGGCGTCTGGGACCACATCCGCAAGCTCTTCGCCGAGACCACCGAGGCCAAGGTCCGGGGGTACGGCCCGGGCCGGTTCTCGTTCAACGTCAAGGGCGGGCGCTGCGAGGCGTGCTCCGGCGACGGCACCATCAAGATCGAGATGAACTTCCTGCCGGACGTCTACGTCCCCTGCGAGGTGTGCAAGGGCGCGCGCTACAACCGCGAGACGCTCGAGGTGCACTACAAGGGCAAGACTGTCGCCGAGGTGCTGGACATGCCGATCGAGGAGGCGGCCGAGTTCTTCTCCGCCATCCCGGCCATCCACCGGCACCTCCGGACGCTGGTCGACGTCGGCCTCGGCTACGTGCGCCTCGGCCAGCCCGCGCCGACGCTGTCCGGCGGTGAGGCGCAGCGCGTCAAGCTCGCCTCCGAGCTGCAGAAGCGCTCCACCGGCCGCACCGTCTACGTGCTCGACGAGCCGACCACCGGCCTGCACTTCGAGGACATCCGCAAGCTGCTGATGGTGCTGGAGGGGCTGGTCGACAAGGGCAACACCGTCATCACCATCGAGCACAACCTCGACGTGATCAAGACGGCCGACTGGCTCATCGACATGGGCCCCGAGGGTGGCCACCGGGGCGGCACGGTCCTCGCCACCGGCACGCCGGAGGAGGTCGCCGAGGTGCCGGAGAGCCACACCGGGCAGTTCCTGCGGCCGATCCTCAAGCTCGACGGCAAGGCCAAGGGCGCCAAGGCGGCCACCAGCCGGGCGGCCAAGGCCAACGGCAACGGCGGCGCCAAGCCGCGGGCCCGCAAGGTGCCGGCCGCGGCGCGCTGACCGACGTCCTCCATGCGATGCCCGGTACGTTGACGCGCCAGTATGAACCGTGCCCCACGCTGGTGCGTGTTTCCGCAGTAAGCCGAGAGAAAGGCCGGATATGAGTGATGATCAGGCGTTGACCCGACCGGTCACCCAGAGCCGCCGTGCCCTGCTCGCCGGAGCCGGGGCGGTCGGCGCGGCAGTGGTCCTCGCGGGCTGCGGCAGCGACGACGAGGCCTCGCCCGGGCTCGCCCCGACCAGCGGCGGCCCGCCCGGCGCCACCGCCACCGGGGACGCCGGCGGCGGCGACCGGGCCGGCAGCAACTCCGTGGCCCGCACCTCGGACATCCCGGTCGGCGGCGGCGCGGTCTTCGCCAGCCAGGGCGTGGTCATCACCCAGCCCGAGGCCGGCCAGTTCAAGGCGTTCGACCCGATCTGCACGCACCAGCGCTGCCCGGTGTCGAACGTCGACGGCGGCACGATCAACTGCACCTGCCACAACAGCCGCTTCTCCATCGTCGACGGCTCGGTGAAGGGCGGCCCGGCCACCAAGCCGCTCGCCGCGAAGGACATCACCGTCGACGGCGACCAGATCCGCCTGGCCTGACCACCCGCCGCGCCCCCGGTCACCCGGGGGCGCGGCGGCGGCCGGGTGTCAGGGGTGCGGACTAGGCTTGACAGCGTGGCTGACCCCTCGACGTACCGTCCCGCGCCCGGCACCATCCCGGAATCGCCAGGGGTCTACCGCTTCCGCGACGGCACCGGGCGGGTGATCTACGTCGGCAAGGCGCGCAACCTGCGCAGCCGGCTCAACTCCTACTTCGCCGACCCGGTCGGCCTGCACCAGCGCACCCGGCAGATGGTCTTCACCGCCGAGTCGGTCGACTGGATCACCGTCGCCACCGAGGTCGAGGCGCTCCAGCAGGAATACACCTGGATCAAGCAGTACGACCCGAGGTTCAACGTCCGCTACCGCGACGACAAGTCGTACCCCTATCTCGCGGTCACACTCGACGAGGAATACCCCCGGTTGCAGGTGATGCGGGGCGTCAAGCGCAAGGGCGTGCGCTACTTCGGGCCGTACTCCCACGCCTGGGCGATCCGCGAGACGCTCGACCTGCTGCTGCGCGTCTTCCCGGCGCGGACCTGCTCGTCCGGGGTGTTCAAGCGGGCCGGGCAGGTCGGCCGGCCCTGCCTGCTCGGTTACATCGGCAAGTGCTCCGCGCCGTGCGTCGGCAGCGTCACCGCCGACCAGCACCGGGAGATCGTCGACGGTTTCTGCGACTTCATGGCGGGCCGCACCGACACCATGGTCCGCCGGCTGGAGAAGGAGATGCTCGACGCCAGCGAGCAACTGGAGTTCGAGCGGGCCGCCCGCCTGCGCGACGACGTCGCGGCGCTGCGCCGGGCCATGGAGAAGCAGACCGTGGTGCTCGGCGACGGCACCGACGCCGACGTGGTCGCCTTCGCCGACGACCCGCTCGAAGCCGCCGTGCAGGTGTTCCACGTCCGCGGCGGCCGGGTGCGCGGCCAGCGCGGCTGGGTGGTGGAGAAGACCGAGGAGCTGAGCACCGGCGACCTCGTGCACCACTTCTGCACCCAGGTGTACGGCGGCGAGCAGGGCGAGGCCGACGTGCCCCGCGAACTGCTCGTGCCCGAGCTACCAGGCGACGCCGACGCGCTCGCCGACTGGCTCTCCACCCGCCGGGGCAGCCGGGTGTCGCTGCGGGTGCCGCAGCGCGGCGACAAGCGGTCGCTGCTGGAGACCGTCGAGCGCAACGCCAAGGACGCGCTGGCCCGGCACAAGCTCAAGCGGGCCGGCGACCTGACCACCCGCAGCCAGGCGCTCGACGAGATCGCCGACGCGCTCGGCATGAACACCTCGCCGCTGCGCATCGAGTGCTACGACGTCTCCCAGATCCAGGGCACCGACGTGGTCGCCAGCATGATCGTGTTCGAGGACGGGCTGCCCCGCAAGAGTGAGTACCGCCGCTTCATCGTGCGCGGCGCCACCGACGACCTGTCGGCCATGTCCGAGGTGCTGCGGCGGCGCTTCGCCCGCTACCTCGACGCCCGCGCCGAGACCGGTGAGCTGGGCGAGGAGACCGCCTCCGACCCGGACCGCCCCGGCATCGACCCGACCACCGGGCGGCCGCGCAAGTTCGCGTACCCGCCGCAGCTCGTGGTGGTCGACGGTGGCCCGCCGCAGGTGGCCGCCGCCGCGAAGGCGCTCGCTGAGCTGGGCATCGACGACGTGGCGCTGTGCGGGCTGGCGAAGCGGCTGGAGGAGGTGTGGCTGCCCGACGACGAGTTCCCGGTGATCCTGCCCCGCACCTCCGAGGCGCTCTACCTGCTGCAACGGGTCCGCGACGAGGCGCACCGCTTCGCCATCACGTTCCACCGGCAGCGGCGCTCCAAGCGGATGACCGAATCGGCGCTGGACAACGTCCCCGGCCTCGGCGAGGTACGCCGCAAGGCGCTGCTGCGGCACTTCGGCTCGCTGAAGCGGCTGTCGTCGGCCACCGTGGAGGAGATCACCGAGGTGCCCGGGGTGGGCAGGCGTACGGCCGAGGCGATCCTGGCCGCGCTGGACGGCTCCACCGACGCCACCACGGCCGCCCCCCGTTCCTGACCCTTCGCCTGCTCGCGCCTGCTCGCGCCTGCTCGCGCCTGCTCGCGCCTGCTCGCGCCTGCTCGCGCCTGCTCGCGCCTGCTCGCGCCTGCTCGCGCCTGCCGTCGTGGCCCCCGGCCGCTGTCCAGCGTGCGTCAACCAACGCCCGCTGTCCGGCCCGCCGGCCCGCCACCGCCGTCGCGTGCCGTGGGTGGAACGCCGTGGGTGTCTCGGGCTGCTTTTGACACCCATGCCGCTCCAGTCGCCGTCGCCAGGTGCCTCGGGTGGAACGCCATGGGTGTCTCCGCCCGCCTTTGACACCTACGCCGTTCCAGCCATGGTTGTTCCCGGTGGGCGAAACCGTCATCCTTGCAGTTCGTGCCTAACGTATGACCGCTTTGTGAGGCTTGCCCGGGGGGCCGACTGCAAGGTCTGCCGTGCGCGTGCACCGCGGAGGCGCCGTCCAGCGCGCCCTGGGGCCGGTGTCCGGTTTGCCCGGGGTGGCGCGTTGTGGTCGGCGCCATGCCCACGGCGGAATCCGGGGTGGGGTGCAGGCGTTGTACATGGCTGACCGCCCAGGCACCAGGGCCGAGCGCTCAACCCGGTCCGCCCGGCGCCACGGGGCAGGTCACGGGAATCGCCCCGGCCCGGCCGTCGTTACATCCCCCGACGACGAGCACCCCCGCCGGCGGGAATGACCCCGGCCCGGTGGTCGTTACATCCCCGAGCCGCGGAGCAGCCCCCTTTCGGGGCGCCCGCGTGCCAGCCCGCTCGACGGGCGCCCCCCAAGACTTTTCCCCTTCGCGGCACCCCCGCCGCGTATCCCCCATTTCAGGGAGGCAACCATCATGGCTACCACTCTGCTGCGCAAGACCGTTCTGACCGCTGCCGGTGTCGTCGCCACCGCCGGTGGCATCGCCGGCCCCGCCATCGCCGCCCACGCCGCCCCGGCCGAGAAGGCCGCCATCGTCGCCGACCGCAAGAGCGGTCATGGTGAGCGTGAGCTGGACGTGCGCTACGAGGCCCAGCCCAACTTCTACTTCTGCGGCCCCGCCGCCGCCCGCAACGCGCTGAGCGTGCAGGGCAAGAACATCGACGTGCACGCCATGGCCCGCGAGATGGGCACCACCGAAGCCGGCACCAACTCCATCAACGACATCACCCCCGTGCTGAACAAGGAGACCGGCGCCAAGGACGCCTACAAGTCGGTCGAGATCAGCACCCCCAAGGCCGACGACAAGCAGACCGACAAGCTGCGCGCCGACGTGGTGAAGACCGTCGACGCCGGCCGGGCCGTGGTCGCCAACATCGCCGGCACCGCCACCGACACCGACGGCAACACCCACTCCTTCGAAGGCGGCCACTACATCAGCGTCATCGGCTACCGCGACGACGGCAAGACCGTCACCATCGCCGACAGCGCCGACCCCAACACCGCCACCTACCGGATGAGCATCGACAACCTCGCCGACTGGATCGCCACCCGCGGCTACAGCACCAGCTAAGACCAACACCGCCGCACCCATGGCTGCAGAGCAAGAACAGGCAGCACGCACACCGGAAGGGCCCGACCCCCACCACAGGAGGTCGGGCCCTTCCGCGCGTACGTCAGGACTCGGCGAGGACGGCCAGGATCGCGTCGCCGTACTTGGCGAGCTTGTTCTCGCCCACCCCGCTGACCCGGGACAGCTCGGCCAGGGAAGCCGGCGGCTCGGCGGCGATCTGCCGCAGCGTCGCGTCGTGGAAGATGACGTACGCCGGGACGCCCTGCTCCTTGGCGGTGGCCGCGCGCCACGCGCGGAGCCGCTCGAAGACCGGCGCGGCGGCGGGGGAGAGGTCGGCGACCACAGTGGCCGCGCCCCGGGGCTTGGCGGACCGGCCGGCCGCCGGCCGCTCCGGCTCCTTGCGCAGCGTGACGGTACGGCGGCGGCCGAGCACGTCCGCGCTGGCCTCGGTCAGCGCCAGCGTGCCGTAGTCGCCCTCGACAGCGAGCAGACCCTCGGCGAGCAGTTGCCGCACCACACCACGCCACTCGGCCTCGCGCAGCTCGCTGCCGATGCCGAACGTGCTGAGCGAGTCGTGGCCGTACTGGTCGATCTTGTCGGTGTGCTTGCCGAGCAGGATGTCGATGCTGTGCCCGGCGCCGAAGCGCTGGTTGCGTTCGCGGTCGAGCCGGTAGACGGTGGAGAGCAGCTTCTGCGCGGCGACAGTGCCGTCCCAGGACTCGGGCGGGTCGAGGCAGGTGTCGCAGTTGCCGCAGGCGGCCACGCCGGTCTCGCCGAAGTATTCGAGCAGCTGGGCGCGGCGGCAGCGGACCGTCTCGCAGAGCGCCAGCATCGCGTCCAGGTGGGCGGCGAGGTTGCGCCGGTGCGCCAGGTCGCCCTCCGACGTCTCGATCATCTTGCGCTGCTGCACCACGTCCTGCAGGCCGTACGCCAGCCAGGCGGTGGACGGCAAGCCGTCGCGCCCGGCGCGGCCGGTCTCCTGGTAGTAGCCCTCGACCGACTTCGGCAGGTCCAGGTGGGCGACGAAGCGTACGTCGGGCTTGTCGATGCCCATGCCGAACGCGATCGTGGCGACCATGACCAGCCCGTCCTCACGCAGGAAGCGCTGCTGGTTGGTGGCGCGGGTCGTGGCGTCCAGCCCGGCGTGGTACGGCAGCGCGGGGATGCCGTTGGCGACCAGGAACTCGGCGGTCTTCTCCACCGAGGCCCGGGACAGGCAGTAGACGATGCCGGCGTCGCCCGGGTGCTCGTCGCGCAGCAGGCTGAGCAGCTGGCGGCGGGGCTCCCGCTTCGGCACGATCCGGTACTGGATGTTGGGCCGGTCGAAGCTGGCCACGAAGTGCCGGGCCTCGGTGAGCCGCAGCCGGGTGGCGATCTCGGTGCGGGTCGCCCGGGTCGCGGTGGCGGTCAGCGCGATGCGCGGCACGTCCGGCCAGCGTTCGTGCAGCATCGACAGGTTGAGGTAGTCGGGGCGGAAGTCGTGCCCCCACTGCGAGACGCAGTGCGCCTCGTCGATCGCGAACAGCGCGATCCGGCCGCGTTCCAGCAGGCCGAGCGTGGACCGCACCGCGAGCCCTTCCGGGGCGAGGTAGAGCAGGTCCAGCTCGCCGGCCAGGTAGGCCGCCTCGACCCGGCGCCGCTGCGCCGGGTCCTGCGTCGAGTTGAGGAAACCGGCGCGTACGCCGACGGCGGTGAGGGCGTCGACCTGGTCCTGCATGAGCGCGATCAGCGGGGAGACCACTACCGCCACGCCGTCGCGGACCAGCGCGGGGATCTGGTAGCACAGCGACTTGCCGCCACCGGTGGGCATGAGCACCAGCGCGTCGCCGCCGGACACCACGTGTTCGACGACGTCCTGCTGGAAGCCGCGGAAGGCGTCGTACCCGAAGACCCGCCGCAACACGTCGAGCGCGTCGCCGGTCGGTGGGGAGCCGGCCGGTGCGGAGGTGGTCCGCTCGTCGGTGGGGGAGACCATCCGCGCAGTCTACGAGCGTCCCCCGACAGCGCCCGTCCGGCGAGCCGGTCCGGGGGTGGCGACATGTTCCGGCGGTCACCCCGTGGAATCCCGGACGGGGTCGCAGCCGTTAGAGTCGCTGATTGACCATGCGCGGCCGACCGGCCGCGGCGCCACGGCTGGGGGTAGCGGGTGAGCGAGGCGCGTACAGCGGGTGACCTGGGGCCGAGCGAGGCGGAGACGGCGCCGGCCGAGTCGGACACCTCACTGGTGGTGGTGACCGGGCTGTCCGGCGGCGGGCGCAGCACGGTGGCCCGGGCGCTGGAGAACGTCGGCTACTACGTGGTCGACAACCTGCCCCAGGCGCTGCTGCTCGACATGGCCGAGCTGGCCTTCAAGGCCGGCGGCGCGGCCCGGCGTACGGCGATGGTGCTGGACGTGCGCTCGCGCGCCTTCTCCACCGACCTGGCCGGGGCGATCCGGGAGCTGCGCGAGCGCGGCTTCTCCCCCCGGGTGGTCTTCGTCGACGCCGACGACGAGGTGCTGATCCGCCGGTTCGAGAGCGTGCGCCGCTCGCACCCGCTGCAGGGCGACGGGCGGCTGGCCGACGGCATCGCCGTCGAGCGGACGCTGCTGGAGGAGGCACGCGAGCAGGCCGACGTGATCATCGACACCAGCCACCTGAACGTGAACCAGCTTCGGCGCCGGGTGGAGGAGCTGTTCGGCGGCGAGGACGCCCGCCGGCTGCGGATCACCGTGATCTCGTTCGGCTTCAAGTACGGCCTGCCGCCGGACGCCGACTTCGTGATGGACGCCCGGTTCCTGCCGAACCCGTACTGGGTGCCGGAGCTGCGCGAGCACACCGGCCGGGAGGAGGCGGTCAGCGCGTACGTGCTGGGCCAGGAGGGCGCGGACGCCTTCGTGGCCGGGTACGCCGACCTGGTCAACGCCACCACCGCCGGTTTCGAGCGGGAGGGCAAGCGCTACCTGACCGTGGCGGTCGGCTGCACCGGCGGCAAGCACCGCAGCGTGGCGATCGCCGAGGAGCTGGCCGCCCGGCTGCGCCGCTCCGGTATCGCCGCCAACGCCCAGCACCGGGACCTGGGGCGGGAATGACCCCGACCAGGGTGGTCGCCTTCGGTGGCGGGCACGGGCTCTCGGCGTCGCTGCGGGCGCTGCGGCACTGCGTACCCGAACTGGACCTGGACATCACCGCGGTGGTCACCGTCGGCGACGACGGCGGGTCCAGCGGGCGGCTGCGCGCGGAGCGCGGCGGCCTGCCCCCGGGTGACCTGCGTCAGGCGCTCGTGGCGCTGGCCGGCGACCATCCGGCCACCCGGCGCAGCGCGGCGCTGTTCCAGTACCGCTTCACCACCGCGACGCCGCCCCCGCCGACGCTCGCCGCGCCGGTTCCGGCCGCCCGCGCCGGCGACTCGCTCGCCGGCCACGCGGTCGGCAACCTGCTGCTGCACGGCCTGACCGAGCTGCTCGGCGATCCGGTGGCCGCGCTCGACCACGCGGGCGCGATGCTCGGCGCGGTGGGGCGGGTGCTGCCGATGTCCCGTCAGCCGGTGGGCATCGAGGCCCGGGTCCGCGGCGCGGACCCGGCCCATCCGGACGAGGTGTCCACCGTGCGCGGCCAGCACCAGGTCGCGGTCACCCCGGGCACCGTCGAGTCGCTGCGGCTCAACCCACCCGCGCCGGCCGCGTGCGCCGAGGCGGTGACAGCGGTACGCGCCGCGGACTGGCTGATCTTCGGGCCGGGCAGCTGGTACACGAGCGTGCTGCCGCACCTGCTGGTGCCGGGCCTGGCCGACGCGATCGTCTCCAGTCCGGCGCGGCGGCTGGTGACGCTCAACCTGGTGGCGGAGAAGGAGACCTCGGGGCTCTCCCTGCCCGACCATCTGGACACGCTGCGGCGCTATCTGCCCGAGCTGAAGGTGGACCGGGTGCTGGCGGACTCCACGGCGGTGGGTGATCCCGCGGCGGTCGAACGTGCGGCAGAATCGCTTGGTGCCCGGCTGGTCCTCGCTCCCGTCGCCGTCCTCGACGGCACGCCCCGTCATGATCCAGCCGCACTGGGCGCCGCGCTGGTGCCTGTCCTGCGCGCCGATCGTTAGACACGTACGTAATCACCGGCGACACGCCGGAACCGGTCCGTGAGGGGGCGCACTATGGCGATGACGGCTGCGGTCAAGGACGAGCTGAGTCGGGTCGACGTGCCCAAGCCCTGCTGTCGGCGGGCGGAGATGGCCGCCCTGCTGCGTTTCGCCGGCGGCCTGCACATCGTGTCCGGCCGCGTCGTGGTCGAGGCGGAGCTGGACACCGGCGCGGTGGCCCGCCGGCTGCGGCGGGAGGTGGCCGAGGTCTACGGTTACCCGAGCGAGATCCACGTGCTCGCCTCCGGCGGCCTGCGCAAGGGCAGCCACTTCATCGTGCGGGTGGTCAAGGACGGCGAGGCGCTCGCCCGGCAGACCGGCCTGCTCGACGTGCGGGGCCGCCCGGTGCGCGGCCTGCCGCCGCACGTGGTGGCCGCGAACGTCTGCTGCGCCGTGTCGGCCTGGCGGGGCGCGTTCATGGCGCACGGCTCGCTGACCGAGCCGGGCCGTTCCAGCGCGCTGGAGATCACCTGCCCCGGCCCGGAGTCGGCGCTGGCGCTCGTCGGCGCGGCCCGCCGCATCGGCATCACCGCGAAGAACCGCGAGGTGCGCGGCGTGGACCGGGTGGTGGTCAAGGACGGCGACGCGATCGCCGCGCTGCTCACCCGCATAGGAGCGCACTCCAGCGTGCTGGCCTGGGAGGAGCGGCGGGTACGCCGGGAGGTGCGCGCCACCGCCAACCGGCTGGCCAACTTCGACGACGCCAATCTGCGCCGCTCGGCCCGGGCCGCGGTGGCCGCCGCCGCCCGGGTGACCCGCGCGCTGGAGATCCTCGCCGACGACGCGCCCAACCACCTGACCTCGGCCGGCCGGCTGCGGCTGGAGCACCGTCAGGCGTCCCTGGAGGAGCTGGGCGCGCTCGCCGAGCCGCCGCTGACCAAGGACGCCATCGCCGGCCGGATCCGCCGGCTGCTCGCGCTGGCCGACAAGCGCGCCCGCGACCTGGGCATCCCGGATACGGAAGCGGCAGTCACGCCCGACATGCTCGTGGTCTGATAGGACTCGGGCGGCGAGCACGCGAGCGGGATCACCACCCGCCGCAGCGCGACGCCGCACGCTCGGATATGGTCGCTGCGTACGGCAAGGGGGCCGCGCACAGGCATCCCTCGCCGTGCTCACCGCCTCGGGCGGTCAGGTCTCCGTGACCGCGGCGGGGTGGCCGAGATGACATGTCGACGGCCGGCTCCAACGGTCGGCGCACACACCTCCGCCGGCCCCGGTCTGGCGCCGGCGGACCAGAACGCGAGGAGATGGGACCTGTGACCATCCGGGTTGGCATCAACGGCTTCGGCCGGATCGGCCGCAACTTCTTCCGGGCAGTGCTGGCGTCCGGCGCTGACATCGAGGTCGTGGCGGTCAACGACCTGACCGACAACGCGACGCTCGCCCACCTTGTCAAGTACGACAGCATCCTGGGCCGCCTCCCGCACGAGGTGAAGGCCACCGCCGACGAGATCACCGTGGGCGGCAAGACCATCAAGGCGTACGCCGAGAAGGACCCGGCGAACCTGCCGTGGGGCGAGGTCGGCGCCGACGTCGTCATCGAGTCCACCGGCTTCTTCACCGACGGCACCAAGGCGAAGGCGCACCTCGACGGCGGGGCCAAGAAGGTCATCATCTCCGCGCCGGCGAAGAACGAGGACGTCACCGTGGTCATGGGCGTCAACCAGGACCAGTACGACCCGGCCAAGCACAACATCATCTCGAACGCCTCCTGCACCACGAACTGCCTCGCGCCGATGGCGAAGGTGCTGCAGGACACGTTCGGCATCCAGCAGGGCCTGATGACCACCATCCACGCGTACACGCAGGACCAGAACCTGCAGGACGCGCCGCACAAGGACCTGCGCCGGGCCCGCGCCGCCGCGCTGAACATCGTGCCGACCTCGACCGGCGCCGCGAAGGCGATCGGCCTGGTGCTGCCGGAGCTGAAGGGCAAGCTGGACGGTTACGCGCTGCGCGTGCCGATCCCGACCGGCTCGGCCACCGACCTGACCGTCACGGTCGGCCGGGAGACCACTGTGGACGAGGTCAACGCCGCGCTCAAGGCCGCCGCCGAGGGCCCGCTGCGGGGCATCCTCACCTACAACGAGGACCCGATCGTCTCCGCCGACATCGTGACCGACCCGGCGTCGTGCATCTTCGACGCGCCGCTGACCAAGGTGATCGGCAACCAGGTCAAGGTCGTCGGCTGGTACGACAACGAGTGGGGCTACTCGAACCGCCTGGTGGACCTGGTCAAGCTGGTCGGTAGCTCGCTGTGAGCATCCGCAACCTCGACGACCTGCTCGCCGAGGGGGTGTCGGGTCGGCGCGTGCTGGTGCGCGCCGACCTGAACGTCCCGCTCGACAAGCAGACCGGTGAGATCACGGACGACGGCCGGATCCGGGCCGTCCTGCCGACGCTGAGCGCGCTGGTGCAGGCCGGCGCGAAGGTGGTCGTCTGCTCGCACCTGGGCCGCCCGAAGGGCGCGCCGGACCCGCAGTTCAGCCTCCGCCCGGTCGCCGGGCGGCTCGGTGAGCTGCTCGGCGTCCCGGTGCACTTCGCCGAGGACACCGTCGGTGACTCGGCGCGGTCCACCGTGGCCGACCTGGCCGACGGCCAGGTGGCGCTGCTGGAGAACCTGCGGTTCAACAAGGGCGAGACCAGCAAGGACGACGCGGAGCGGGGCGCGTTCGCCGACCAGCTCGCCGCGCTCGGCGACGCCTACGTGGACGACGCGTTCGGCGCTGTGCACCGCAAGCACGCCAGCGTGCACGACGTGCCGGCCCGGCTGCCGCACTTCGCCGGCCGGCTGGTGCTGCGCGAGGTCGAGGTGCTCAGCCGCCTCACCGGCTCCCCGGAGCGGCCGTACGTGGTGGTGCTGGGCGGCTCGAAGGTCTCCGACAAGCTGGCCGTGATCGAGGCGCTGCTGCCGACCGTGGACCGGCTGCTCATCGGCGGCGGGATGTGCTTCACCTTCCTCAAGGCCCAGGGCCACGAGGTGGGCACGTCGCTGCTGGAGAAGGACATGGTCGAGACCTGCCGCAACCTGATGGAGCGCGCGCCCGGCAAGATCATGCTCCCGGTCGACGTGGTGGCCGCCGACGCGTTCGCGCCGGACGCCGCGCACGACACCGTGCCCGCCGACGGCATCCCCAGCCACCGGCTGGGTCTGGACATCGGCCCGGAGACGGTGGCCGGCTTCGCGGCCGCGCTGTCGCAGGCGAAGACCATCTTCTGGAACGGCCCGATGGGCGTGTTCGAGATGGCGGCGTTCGCCAACGGCACCCGGGGCGTGGCCGAGGCGATCACCAAGGCCGACGCGTTCAGCGTGGTCGGTGGCGGCGACTCGGCCGCGGCGGTGCGCGCGCTGGGCCTGGACGAGTCCTCGTTCGGGCACATCTCCACCGGCGGCGGCGCCTCCCTGGAATACCTGGAGGGCAAGACCCTCCCCGGCATCGCGGCTCTGGAGAACTGAATGGCGAGCACGACCCGCCGGCCGCTGATGGCCGGCAACTGGAAGATGAACCTGAACCACCTCGAGGCCAATCTGCTGGTGCAGAAGCTGGCCGCGAGCCTGAACGAGAAGCAGCTCACCGACGTCGAGTGCGTGGTGCTGCCGCCCTTCACCGACCTGCGTACGGTGCAGACCGCTGTGGACGGCGACAAGCTGCTGATCGGCTACGGCGCGCAGGACCTGTCGCCGCATCCGTCCGGCGCGTACACCGGTGACATCGCCGGGCCGATGCTGGCGAAGCTGGGCTGCGGCTACGTGGTGGTCGGCCACTCCGAGCGGCGGCAGTACCACCACGAGGACGACGCGCTGGTCAACGCGAAGGTGTCGGCGGCGCTGGCGAACGGGCTCACCCCGATCCTCTGCATCGGCGAGGGCCTGGAGGTCCGGGAGCAGTCGGGGCAGGTGCGGCACTGCTGCGACCAGCTCGACGGCGCGCTGAAGGGGCTCACCGCCGAGCAGGTCACCAAGGTCGTCGTCGCGTACGAGCCGGTCTGGGCGATCGGCACCGGCAAGACGGCCACGCCGGAGGACGCCCAGGAGGTCTGCGGCGCGGTGCGCAAGCGCATCGCCGAGACCTACGACGAGGGCACCGCCGAGCAGGTCCGGATCCTGTACGGCGGGTCGGTCAAGGCGTCGAACGTCGCCGCGATCATGGCGCAGCCGGACGTGGACGGGGCCCTGGTCGGGGGTGCCAGCCTGGACGCGGAGGAGTTCGCGCAGATCTGCCGGTTCCCGGAGCACACCGCCCGCTGATCGCTCGCTATCCTTGACGCTGCCCGTCCACCGGCCGGTGCCGCAGTGCCCGACAGGTCCGGGCAGTGATCGCAACGAGAGGACTGACCCCCGCCATGCCGATCTGGTTCGCCTACACGATGATCACGTTGCTGGTCATCACCAGCGTGCTGCTCGTCCTGCTGATCCTCCTGCACCGCGGTAAGGGCGGCGGGTTGTCGAGCATGTTCGGCGGCGGCGTCAGCTCCAGCCTGGCCGGTTCGTCCGTGGCCGAGAAGAACCTCGACCGCTACACCGTTCTGGTGGGAATCGTCTGGTTCGCCTGCATCATCGGGCTCGGGCTCTGGCTGCGGTTGCAGATGGCCAACGGCACCTGAGTCGGCGCTGAGAAGCGTACAATCTGCGCGCGGTCCGTCACGGACCGCGCGCAGTTTTGTTTCTCCGCGCGTCGCCCGTCGCCCACCCCCTCCGGCGGCGGTCCCCTCCGACGACAGGGAGCGAGCAACCGTGCCCAGCAACAACGTCATCCGCGGCACCCGGATCGGGTCCGCCCCCGAGCGCTTCGACCAGCGCGTGGAGCCCGCGCCGCGCCGCCCGGTCGTCTACTGGTGCCGCCACGGGCACCGGGTCGAGTTCCTGATCGCCGCCGAGGCGGAGACGCCGGCCGCCTGGGAGTGCCCCCGCTGCGGCGAGCCGGCCGGCCCCGACCCGGGCGACCCGCCGGGCCGCCAGCGCGCCGAGCCCTACAAGACCCACCTGGCGTACGTGCAGGAGCGGCGCACGCCGGAGGAGGGGGAGGCGCTGCTCGCCGAGGCCCTCGACGCGCTGCGCCGACGTCGTGGCCGCGCCTGAGCCGAGGCGTTAAGAAGGGGCCCCTTCTCTACCGGAGACGTTAAGAAGGGGCCCTTCCTTACACCTCAGCGGAGGCTGCGCAGGCGCGGCGGCACGTTGGCCGCCGCGGCCCGGTCGAGCAGCCAGAGCGTACGGGAGACGCCCTGCACCCCGGCGGCCGGCAACTGCACCGGCCCGGCCCCGGCCAGCGCCATGCCCACCGCCCGGGCCTTGTCCGCCCCGGCGGCGATCAGCCACACCTCCTCGGCCGTGTTGATCGTCGGCAGGGTCAGCGTGGTACGCACCGGCGGCGGCTTCGGGCTGCCCCGTACCGCGCTGACCGGGCGGTTGTCGTGGTGCACCGGGTGCTCCGGGAACACCGACGCCACGTGCCCGTCCTCGCCGACGCCGAGCATCAGCACGTCGAAGTGGGGCACGATCGCGTTCCCGGGCCGGGCGGCGGCGGCCAGCTCCCGCGCGTACCCGGCGGCGGCCGCCTCCGGGTCGTCACCGGCCGGGCCGTCGGACGCCGGCATCGGGTGCACCCGGGCCGGGTCCAGCGGCACCGCGTCCAGCAGCGCCGCCCGCGCCTGCGTCTCGTTGCGCTCCGGGTCGCCGGCGGGCAGGAACCGCTCGTCGCCCCACCACACGTCGACCCGGGACCAGTCGACCGCGTCCCGGGCGGGCAGCTGCCCGACCGCCCGGTACACCGCAGCGGCGATCCGCCCGCCGGTCAGCACCACCGACGCCTGGCCGCGCTCGGCCTGCGCGTCGAGCAGCTTCACCACCAACCGGGCCGCCACCGCCTGCGCCAGCAGGTCGGGGTCGGCGTGTACGGCGACACTCGCCTCAGTCATCCGTCGAGCCCTCGTGTTCCGACCGCCCACCGGCGGTCACCTGTGCCTCCGACCACCCGGTCCGGGCGGTCACTCGTTCGCGGTCGCGCCCGCGTGCGCGGTCACGCCGGCCTCGGCCCGCTGGGCGGTCGCCGGATCCTTCCACACGTGCACCCGCTGGGCGGGCCGCTGGTCGAGTCCGGTGATCCCGGCCGCAGCGCCGAGCGCCTCCGCGTACACCTGGTCGGCGTCGAGGCGGCGCAGCTCCTCGGCCAGCTCGTCACCGAGCGGCCGGCGGACCAGCGGCAGCGTGCGGTCCTCCTGCCCGGTACGCCGGAACACCGCGATGCTGTCGTCGCGGGTCAGCGTCAGCTCGTCGCCGTTGGCGCAGCGCAGCTGCACCTGACGCATGCGCGGGAACTCGTCGGTCCGCTCCCAGGTCGGTTCGATGCCGAGCCGGGCCTTGAGCCACCCGCTCATCAGCGCGGCCGTCGGATCCGACGGTGGCGCCACCACGCTGGCCTCGGTGACCCGGGCCTGGGTGGTGTCGAACGCGCCCGCCACCAGCGTGCGCCACGGGGTGATCCGGGTCCACGCCAGGTCGGTGTCGCCGGGGGCGTAGTCGTGGGCCCGCTGCCGCAGCGCGGCGATCGGGTCGGCCGCCTGCGCCGAGTCGGTGATCCGCCGGTCGGCCACCACACCGAGGAAGTCGGTGGCGATCTCCTCCGGCGGCTCGCCGTGCCACCACGTCACCACCGGTACGTCCGGGACCAGCAGCGGCATCACCACGGATTCGGCGTGCAGCGCGAGCCGCCCGTACATCCGGGTCACCACCGCCTCGCACGGCCCGAGCCGGCCGCCCACGACGATCTCCGCGTCCAGCCGGTTGCGGTCGCGCTCCACGTCGGAGCGGACCACCACGAGCAGGCGGCAGGGGTGCGCCGCCGCGGCGATGGTGGCGGCCGCCTCGGCCTCCCGGACCCGCTTCTCGTCCACCACCACGATCAGCGTGAGCGCCATGCCGCTGGCCACCCCGCCCGCGCTGCGCCGTTCCGCGGCCAGCGCCTTGACCACCTCGTTGCCGGTGGTGTCCCACAGCCCGATCAATGGAGCCTCCTGGTTCGCTCGCAGTGCTCGCTCACGCTCTCCGCCAAGCCCGGCCCTCGCGGGCCAGCATCTCGTCGGCGGCCCGGGGTCCCCACTCGCCGGCCCGGTACGGCTCCGGCGTCGTGCCCTCCCAGGCGTGTTCCAGCGGGTCGACGACCTGCCAGCTCTGCTCGACCTCGGCGGCGTCCGGGAACAGCGTCCGGTCGCCGATCAGCACGTCCAGCACGAGCCGCTCGTACGCCTCGGGGCTGGACTCGGTGAACGCCTCGCCGTACTGGAAGTCCATCGCGATGTCGCGGACCTCCATCGTGGTGCCCGGCACCTTGGAGCCGAACTTCAGCACCACGCCCTCGTCCGGCTGCACGCGGATGACGAGCTGGTTGGGACCGAGGGACTCCATGTCGGCGGCGTTGAACGGCAGGTGCGGCGCCTTCTTGAACATGATGGCCACCTCGGTGACCCGCCGGGGCAGCCGCTTGCCGGCCCGGATGTAGAACGGCACCCCGGCCCAGCGCCGGTTCTGGATGCCCAGCTTCACCGCCACGTACGTCTCGGTGGTGGAGCCCGCCGGGACGCCCTCCTCCTCCAGGTAGCCCTTGGCGCGCTCGCCGCCCACCCAGCCGGGCAGGTACTGGCCCCGCACGGTGTCCTCGGAGACGTCGTGCGGCACGGTGATCGCCTTGAGCACCTTGAGCTTCTCGGCGCGGATCTCGTCGGCGTCGAAGCTCGTCGGCTCCTCCATCGCGACCAGCGCGAGCAGTTGGAGCAGGTGGTTCTGGAGCACGTCACGGGCGGTGCCGACGGAGTCGTAGAAGGCGGCCCGGGTGCCGATGCCGACGTCCTCGGCCATGGTGATCTGCACCGAGTCGACGTACTTGGAGTTCCACAGCGGCTCGAACAGGTTGTTCGCGAACCGCAGCGCCAGGATGTTCTGGACCGTCTCCTTGCCCAGGTAGTGGTCGATCCGGAACACGTCCTGGCGGGTGAAGACGTCGTCGACCAGGTCGTTGAGCGCCTTGGCCGAGGGCAGGTCGTTGCCGAACGGCTTCTCCACCACCACGCGGCGCCAGCCGCCGGACCTGTCGTTGTCCGCCATGCCGGTGCGGGCGAGCTGCTTGAGCACCACCGGGAAGGCCGCCGGGGGGATGGAGAAGTAGAAGGCGGCGTTGCCGGCGATGCCGTGCGAGTCGCGCAGCTCGTCGAGCGTGGCGGCGAGCTGGTCGAACGCGGCGTCGTCGTCGAACGAGCCGCCGACGAACTTGATGTTGCCGGCCAGCCGGGCCCACACCTCCTCCCGCCACGGGGTGCGGGCGTGCTTCTTGGCCGCCTCGTGCGCCACCGACTCGAAGTCGCCGTCGCCCCAGTCCCGGCGGGCGAAGCCCAGCACCACGAAACCGGGCGGCAGGAGCCCCCGGTTGGCCAGGTCGTAGACCGCCGGCAGTAGTTTCTTGCGGGCCAGATCGCCGGTCACCCCGAAGATCACCAGGGCACACGGCTCGGGGATCCGGGGCAACCGCCGGTCCTGGACGTCGCGCAGCGGGTTCACCGGGCCACCTCCTCCTGCGTCTCGGTCCGCTGATTCCAGGTCATTGATCGTCACGTGCGTGTCCGTCCGGCCGTATCCAGCAGCTGGGCGACGCCAGCCGCCCGCTTGGTCAGGTGCAGTCGCAGCACCGGTCGTTCCCGGCCGGCCAGGGCCCGCCGGTCACCGGCGGCCTGGGCCGCCTGGAGCTGCGCGAAGGTGTACGGACGACCGGGCACTTCCAGATCATCGGTGACCGCACCGGTGATCTGGAGGTGCCGGCCGCGGGTGTCCGTGTGCTCCGGCCGGCGCGGTCCCCAGGTGAAGGTGACCGGCCGCCGGGTGTGCCGTGCCAGCAGCGGGCGCAGCCCGGCCAGCGCCGCGTCGGCCCGCGGGTCGAGGTACGCGGTGACCGCGAGGTGTTCCCGTTCGCCCAGCCCGTCGAGCAGCCAGCACAGCGCGCCGGTCAGGTCGGCCGGCGCGCCGCTCGGGGCGTACACCTCGATCGCGTCCTCCACCGACGACGGCGGCCCGCTGTCCGCCTCGTCGTCGGCCGCCGCGGCGGCGGGCGCCGCGAACGGGTCGGTCCGCAGCGTCACCGCGGCGGTCGCGGCGGCGTAGGTCCAGGTGAGCAGGTGCGCGCCGAGCGGCCCGTTGACGGCGACGTCGGCGGCCACGCCCGGGCCGACGCCCGCGCCGAGGGCGCCGCCGAGACCGACTGTGAGCACGCCCGGCCCGGTGGCGCCGGGGGAGTCGGGGGACTCCACGGCCACCGGCAGGAGCCGTCCGCCGGTCGCGTCGGCGAGCAGCGCGCCCGCCCAGCGGCCCAGGCCGTCGAGTCCGGTGCCGTCGGGGACCAGCGCGACCGTGTGCCGGCCCTCGCCGGGCGCCGCGCCCAGGGCCGCGCCGAGCGCGAGGCCCGGATTGTCCCGGGCCCGGTCGAGCGCGGCGGTGAGCGCCTCCGCCTCGTCCAGCACCTCGGCGACCGGCGCGCCGGCCAGCGCCGCCGGGACCACGCCGAACGCGGTGAGCGCGGCCCACGGCCCGGCCACGCCGGGCTCGGCCGGGAGCACCACCGCGCCCAGCTCGTCGGCGCGCGCCGCGAGGTCCGTGCCGGGCTCGGTGACCACCACGACGTGCCGGGCGGCATCCGGGCCCTCGTCCGCCCACGCCTGCCGGTAGGCCCGCAGGTGGGCGTCGGTGGTCCGGTCCAGGCCGTGCCGGGCGGCGAGCACCAGGAGGGTACGCGCCGGGCGGTCGGCGAGCGCGGCCCGGACCGGCCCCGGATCGGCGGTGTCGAGCACCGTCACCGGCCGGCCCAGGCATTCGGCCAGCACCTCGGCGGCGAGCGTGTCGTCGGGGGCGCCGGCCAGCACCACGTGGTCCAGGTCGCTCAGCTCGGCGGCCAGCTCGGCGAGCTGGGGGAGCAGGTCCCGGCTGCGCCGGTGGGCGTGCAGCCAGCCCAGCCGGTCGAGGGCCGCCGGCTCGGCGGCGGGCCCCCAGAGGGCCGGGTCGGCGGCGGCGAGCCGGGCCGGGACGTCGTGGGCGACGAGCGTGGCGCGCGCCGACGCGCCCAGGGCGTCCGCGCCGCGCACGGCCAGACCGGCGGCCATGTCGGCCCGCCCGGCCAGCAGGTCACTCACGGTGCCGCCCCTCACCCAAACCACGGTACGGCGCGACGCGCCCCGGGGCCGGGCCCCGGGACGCGTCGGACGCCGTCTGTCACGCGTTGCCGCCGGCCTGCTGCGCCGCCTGCGCGTTCTTCCCGGCCGCCCGGTGCGGGCTGCCCGAGCCCTTGGCCGCCTCGGCGAGGGACTTCTTGACCCCCTCCAGCAGCTCCACCCAGCTAGCCTCGAACTTCTCCACGCCCTCGCGCTCCAGCGTGGCGATCACGTCGGACAGGTCAACGCCCACCGCCAGCAGGTCGGCGAAGACCTGGCGGGCGTCGTCGTACGCGACGGTGACGGTGTCCGGCTTCGTCTCGCCGTGCTCGGCGTAGGCGTGGATCACCGGCTCCGGCATGGTGTTGACGGTGCCGGGCGCGATCAGCTCCTCGACGTAGATGACGTCCCGGTAGTCCGGGTTCTTCGTCGAGGTGGAGGCCCACAGCGGGCGCTGCGGGTGGGCGCCCGCGTCGGCCAGCTTCTGCCAGCGCGCCGAGGAGAACACCTCGCCGTAACGCTCGTACGCCAGCCGGGCGTTGGCGACAGCGGCCTTGCCGCGCAGCGCCTTGGCCCGGTCCGAGCCGATCTTCTCCAGCCGCTTGTCCACCTCGGTGTCGACCCGGGAGACGAAGAACGAGGCGACCGAGCCGATCTTCGACAGGTCGTGCCCGTTGGCCTGCGCCTGCTCCAGGCCGGCCAGGAAGGCCTCCATCACCTGCGAGTACCGGTCCAGGCCGAAGATCAGCGTGACGTTGACGCTGATCCCCTCGGCCAGCGTCGCGGTGATCGCGGGCAGGCCCTCCTCGGTGGCCGGGATCTTGATGAACAGGTTCGGCCGGTCGACCAGCCACCACAGCGCCTTGGCCTCGGCGACGGTCTTCGCCGCGTCGTGCGCCGAGCGCGGGTCCACCTCGATCGACACCCGGCCGTCCACGCCGCCGCTGGTCTCGTACGACGGGCGCATCACGTCGCAGGCCCACCGCACGTCGTACGTGGTGAGCATGCGGACCGCCTCCTCGACGTCCACACCACGTACGGCGAGGTCACGAAGCTGCCAGTCGTACTCGTCGGCGTCGCTCAGCGCCTTGGCGAAGATCGTCGGATTGGTGGTCACCCCGGCCACGTGGCTCTCCCGGCGCAGCTTGTCCAGCCCGCCGGAGCTCAGCCGTACCCGGGAAAGGTCGTCGAGCCAGATCGCCACCCCGGCGCCCTGGAGCTCCTTCAGCCTGTCCGTCATGCCGTCCACGCTCCCCTCAGTTGCCGGTCGTGAAACCGGTGATGTCGCCCACCCGGGTCAGCGCCGCGTGCGCGGCGGCCACGATCCGGTCGGGGGTGAACCCGAACTGCTCGAAGAGCACGGTGTGCGGCGCGCTGGCGCCGTAGTGCTCGATGCTCACGCACTCGCCGCTGTCGCCGACGATCGCGCGCCACGACATCGCGATGCCCGCCTCCACGCTCACCCGTGCCTTTACCCCGCGCGGCAGCACCGACTCCCGGTACGCCTCGTCCTGCGCGAAGAACCACTCCTGGCAGGGCATGGAGACGACCCGGGTGGGGGTGCCGTCGGCCTCCAGCCGCTCCCGTGCGGTGAGGCAGAGCTGCACCTCGGAGCCGGTGCCGACGAGGATCACCTGCGGCTTGCCGTTCGACGCCTCGGCCAGCACGTACCCGCCCTTGGCGACGCCCTCGGCGCCGGCCAGGTCGGTGCGGTCGAACGTCGGCAGCGCCTGGCGGCTGAGCGCCAGCGCGGTCGGCCGGTCGGTGTGCTCCAGCGCCTGCCGCCACGCCCAGACCGTCTCGTTGGCGTCGGCCGGGCGCACCACGTCCAGGCCGGGGATGGCCCGCAGCGCGGTCAGGTGCTCGATCGGCTGGTGCGTCGGGCCGTCCTCGCCGAGGCCGATCGAGTCGTGCGTCCAGACGTACGTCACCGGCAGCTTCATCAGCGCGGCCAGCCGCACCGCCGGGCGCATGTAGTCGCTGAACACCAGGAACGTGCCGCCGTACGGGCGGGTGCCGCCGTGCAGGGCGATGCCGTTGAGGATCGCGCCCATGGCGTGCTCGCGGATGCCGAAGTGCAGCGTGCGGCCGTACTCGTCACCGGGGAAGTCCTTGGTGGCGTGCGCGGCCGGGACGAACGACGGCTCGCCCTTCATCGTGGTGTTGTTGCTCTCGGCCAGGTCGGCCGAGCCGCCCCACAGCTCCGGCAGCACCGGCGCCAGGGCCTCCAGGATCTTGCCGGAGGCGGCCCGGGTGGCGACGCCCTTGGCATCCGCCGGGAAGGTCGGCAGCGCGTCGGTCCAGCCGGTCGGCAGCGTACGGGTGGCCATCCGGTCCCACAGCGCCTTGCGCTCCGGGTTGGCCTGCGCCCAGGCGTCGAACCCGGTGGTCCACTCGGCCTGCTCCTGCGCGCCACGCTCCAGCACCTGACGGGCGTGCTTGAGCACCTCCTCGTCGACCTCGAAGGTGCGCTGCGGGTCGAAGCCGAGGATCTCCTTGGTGGCCTTCACCTCGTCCGCGCCGAGCGCCGAGCCGTGGATCTTGCCGGTGTTCTTCTTGTTCGGCGCGGGCCAGCCGATGATGGTGCGCAGCGCGATGAACGACGGCCGGCCGGTCTCCGCCTTGGCGGCCAGCAGCGCCTGGTACAGCGCCTCCACGTCCTCGTGGTAGTCGCCCTGGTCGGCGTCGCCGCTGCGCCAGTCGACGGTCTGCACGTGCCAGCCGTACGCCTCGTAGCGGGCCGCCACGTCCTCGCTCTTGGCGATGCGGGTGTCGTCCTCGATCGAGATCTCGTTGTCGTCGTAGATCACGCAGAGGTTGCCGAGCTGCTGGTGACCGGCGAGCGCGCTGGCCTCGTGGGTGATGCCCTCCTCGATGTCACCGTCGGAGGCGATGCACCAGATGTCGTGCCGGAACGGCGAGTCGGCGCGGTCCGGCTCGCTGTCGAACAGGCCGCGCTCGCGGCGGGCCGCCATCGCCATGCCGACCGCGTTGCCGAGGCCCTGGCCGAGCGGCCCGGTGGTGGTCTCCACGCCCGGGGTGTGGCCGTGCTCCGGGTGACCCGGGGTGAGCGAGCCCCACTGGCGCAGCGCCTTGAGGTCGTCCAGCGACAGCGGGTAGCCGGAGAGGAAGAGCTGGATGTAGAGCGTCAGGCTGGAGTGGCCGGCGGAGAGCACGAACCGGTCGCGCCCGGCCCAGTTCGGGTCGGCGGGGTTGTGCCGCATGACCCGGTTGAAGAGCAGGTACGCCACCGGGGCGAGGCTCATCGCCGTCCCCGGGTGGCCGTTGCCGGATTTCTCCACGGCGTCCATGGCCAGCACGCGGACCGTGTCGACGGCCCTGCGGTCGAGGTCGGACCAGTTGAGAGCGGGAAGCTCGGGTCGGTTGGCAGCCACGATGGTTGTGCTCCTCGGCAGATGGGCGGAACCCTCACTGATGACCCTATCGAGCGGTGCTAAACGTCCGCCCGGGGATCTCAGCATGCTGTTCTGTACGGATCGCGGACGTCCGGTCGTTCAACCCCAGGTGTGACGGCTCGCACCGTTGCCGGGTCTGCGGGGCAGCCAAAACGACGCCGCGTAGTGTGTGGGGCGGTGTGTGGACCTCGACGGGTCCGGGCCGAACGACCTCCCCCCGCCGATGCCGGAAGGTGGCAATCCGTGAGCATGATCACCGAGCGCCCCGTCAGCAACCCTGCCGGGCAGCCGCCGGTGGGCGCGGTGGCGGAGGCGCCGGCGAGCGGCCGGCGGGACGTACGCGCCGTGGTGGCGGCGTACGTGGCGCTGACCAAGCCGCGGATCGTCGAGCTGCTGCTGGTCACCACCGTTCCGGCGATGATGCTCGCGGACGGCGGCATGCCGTCGCTGTGGCTGGTCGCCGTCGTGCTCGTCGGCGGCTCGCTCGCGGCCGGCGCGGCGAGCGTCCTGAACTGCTACATCGACCGGGACATCGACCAGCTCATGCGGCGCACCAAGCGCCGCCCACTGCCCGCGCACACGGTTTCGCCGCGCAGCGCGCTGATCTTCGGTCTGGTGCTGGCGGCCGTCTCGGTGGCGCTGATGGCGGCGACCACCAACTGGCTGGCGACGGTGCTGACGCTCGCCGCGATCGCCTACTACGACCTGGTCTACACGCTGTGGCTGAAGCGGACCACCGCCGCCAACACGTTCTGGGGCGGCATCTGCGGGGCCGCGCCGGTGCTGATCGGCTGGGCCGCTGTCACCGGCTCGCTGGCGCCGGCCGCGTGGGGCCTGTTCGCCGTGGTCTTCTTCTGGCAGATGCCGCACTTCTACGCGCTGGCCATCAAGTACAAGGCCGACTACGCGCGCGCCGGCGTGCCGATGCTGCCGGTGGTGGCCTCGGTCCGGCGGGTCAACGCCGAGATCATCGGGTTCTCCTGGCTGACCGTGCTCTCCTCGCTGGCGGTCTGGCCGCTCGGGATGAGCCCGATCTACGGTGTCACCGCGCTCGTGGTCGGCGGGATCTTCCTCGTCGAGGCGCACAAGCTGTGCCGTCGCGCGACGCGCGGCGAGGCGGTCAAGCCGATGCGGCTGTTCCACTGGTCCACCACGTACCTCACGATCCTCTTCGCGGCCGTCGCGCTCGACGCGCTGCTCTGACGCGCCCGTCCGGCGGTTCATCAGAAATTTTTTTCGGGCTTCCCCGGAGGGGTCCAACCCGGACAGATTGTGACGATCTCGCCCGCCCGCTTCGCCCAGATATAAGCGACATATGCAGGCGAATTACCTGTGGTTCTTCTTAAACCGGCGGGTAATTGGCATCACATTCAGTTCATGGTTCTCGCACATCCGGGTGGAACTCTGCTTAGGCTTCGCGTCATGGCAGATGGTTCCGATACGACGCTGACGGCTGACAAGACCGCGGAGCAGGCCCCCAACGGCCTGGTCGCGGGCATCAAGTCGTTCGCCGCCGGACACGGCGGCGCGAAGGCGGTCATCGAGTACGTCGGCAAGCGCGGCGCACGGATCGTCCTCGTGGGTTCCGACGGGGTATGGGCAGACCAGTTCGCCGACGGCACCGACGTCGCGCGGCAGGCCTGCGCGAAGGCCGGGGTCGACGTCGAGAACGCCTGGGAGCGTGAACTGATGGACCAGATGCGTCCGAGCAACGACCTGTGGCGGTCGATGGCCCGGCGCACGATGGCCCGTTGACATAACCGAATGACCAACCACCACCAGTCGACCCGGGGGAGACCCCGGGTCGCTTTCGTCACCTGCGCCGAGCTGCCCGACCTCGACCCGGACGACCGGCTCGCGCTCGGCCCGCTCGCCGCCCGCGGGGTCACCACCGAGATCGCGGTCTGGGACGACCCGGGCGTCGACTGGTCCCGGTACGACCTGGTCGTGATCCGCTCCCCGTGGGACTACGCGCGGCGGCGCGACGAGTTCGTGGCCTGGGCGCGTACCGTGCCGGCCCTGGTCAACCCGGCCGACGTGGTCGCCTGGAACACCGACAAGCGCTACCTGTCCGAGCTTTCCGCCGCCGGAGCGCCCACCGTGCCGACGCAGTGGGTCGAGCCCGGGCGGGAGTGGACCCCACCGGCGGGCGGCGAGTACGTGATCAAGCCGGCGGTCAGCGCCGGCAGCCAGGACACCGGCCGCTACGACCTGACCGACAGGGAGCACTGGGAACTGGCGGTGGCCCACGTACGGCGGCTCTCCGACGCCGGGCGGGTCACCATGGTCCAGCCGTACCTGGAGGCGGTGGACACCGCCGGGGAGACCGCGCTGCTGTTCCTGGCCGGGCCCGACGGCCTGGCGTTCAGCCACGCGATCCGCAAGGGTCCGATGCTGACCGGGCCGGACCTGGGCAAGGCCGCGCTCTACAAGGAGGAGCGCATCGACGCGCGCACCGCCACCGCGGAGCAGCGCGCGGTGGCCGAGAAGGTGCTGGCAGCCGTGCCGGGCGGCCCGGACCGGCTGCTCTACGCCCGGGTCGACCTGATCCCCGGCCCGGACGGCACGCCCGTGCTGGTCGAGCTGGAGCTGACCGAGCCGAGCCTGTTCGTCGGGTACGCCGACGGCGCCCCGGACCGGCTCGCCGACGCGGTGCTCACCCACTTGACCCCCCGCGCCTGACCCGTCCCGCCTGGCCGCGGCCGTGGCCGTGGCCGTGGCGAGCGTGCCGGCCCTGGCGGCGTCCGGGCTTTGGCAGCGGGCCCGGGACCGCGACCCTCCCGGCTGCGGACGCACCTCGCCGACCCACCCAACGCGGTGCACGCAACGCCAGGCTGTCTCAGGGCTCGAGGCACCCACGGTGTTCCACTCGCTGTCTGCCGGGGCCCTGGATGGAACGGCATGGGTGTCTCAGGGCTGTCCAGGCACCCATGGTGTTCCACTCGCGATCCGTCCGTGCCGTGAGTGGAACGCCATGGGTGGCACGAGGGGGCGCGTTTCCACTCGGGCTGGCGGCGCGTTTGCCGGCCGTCGCCGCCATCGTGGCGTCGGCGGCTTTCGCCGGGGCCCACCGGGCCGCGTCTTCGATACCATCAGCGCGCGCTGCTCGGCCTGCACGTCGCCAGGCTGCTGCACCGCGACGGCGATCTCTGGGTGCTGATCGTCGCGTACGCGGTCAGCAACGGCAGCTTGGTCATGCTGGCTGTCACCACCGACGCCGGCCCGGCTGAACCGGAGCCGCCCGAGCCGCCGGTGCCGCCCGCGCCGCCGGAGGTCAGTCGCGGTCGCTGTGGTTGCGTGCCCAGCGGCCGCCGATCGGCGGCGTGTCCAGCCGCAGCGCGGCCTCGGTGCCGGCCAGGTCGTTGTCCTCGAACGCGCACGAGACGCAACTGCCCGCCTCAGTGACCCAGATGCCGTACGCCTGGGTGTCGGCGTCCCGGTGCCAGATCCGGTTGCCGCGCACGGTGGCCGAGTCGAACGGCGCGGCGATGGTGATGCCGCCGCAGGCCGGCGGGCCGTCCGGCAGCTCGTACCTCGTGCCCGGCCCCGGGGTGGCCTCGTTCCAGCCGGTGGTGCCGTCCGGGCGTACCTCGGCCAGGGAGAGCCGGGTGGCGCTGTTGTCGGACACCACCGCGTCCCGTGAGCCGACCCGGACCACCTTGCCCCGGTGCCCGCCGTCGGGCCAGTCCGCGTTGCCGTCGGTGAGCTCGCGCGGGCCGTAGCGCACCGCCTCGCCGGAGCCGGAGCAGGCCGGGGCGGAGCGGCGGCCGTTGTCCCGGATCCGGTTGCCCACGATCGAGGTGTCCAGCATCGGCCGGTCGATCCGGATGCCGTCCAGCGCGTTCTCCCGGATGTCGTTGTCCTGGATCACCACGTCGGCCGCCGCGCCCCGGTAGCCGTGGCCCAGGTCGTGCTCGTGGTAGCCGAAACCGCCGTTGCGGCTGATCCGGTTGCCCTGCACCGTGTACGGGCCGGGGGTGTTGCCCATGCTGATCCCGTCGCCGACGTTGGCGTCGATCACGCAGCCGGTGAGCAGGCCGCCGCGCCCGGCCACCCCGGCGGTGCCGTTGCCGGACACGTCGAAGCCGGCCTCCAGGTTGTTGGTCATGGTGCAGCCGGAGACGATCAGCCCGTCGGCGCCCCAGTCGGAGATGCCGAACCGGTTGGCCTGGCTGTGGCAGCCGATGATCCGGAAACCGCGCGGTGGGGTCCAGTAGTCCTTCTGCAACTCCAGGAAGATCCCGTTGGTGCCGTTGCCGATGGTGGTGCAGTTGGCGATGGTGAGGCGTTCCACGTCGCCCCAGCCGCCGATACCGACGCCGATCCCGGCGCCGCCCATCTGGTCGCCGTTGTCCAGCCGGCCGCACCCCACCACGACTACGCCGTCGATCAGGCTGTCCTGGAGGAAGTCACAGCCCAGGCCGGTCGCCCCGGTGTGGTGGATGTAGAGGTTGCGGAACACGCCGCGCACCACGTACTGCAGGCCCAGCCCCTTGGCCAGGTAGTCGTAGGAGGTCTGGGCGACCCCGGAGCCGTCGATCTCGAAGTCGGCGAACGTGCAGTCGGCGATGTGCCGGTCCCGGTCGGCGCCGTGCTGCACGGTGGTCCAGTACGCCAGCGGGACCGGTGCGCTGCGGTCGCCCTCGTTGCTGAGCAGGAACCGGGTCGCGGCCGGTCCGGCGCCGATCAGCGAGACACCGCTGCGCCAGACGGTGCCGGCGTCGCGGATCGAGTACAGGCCGGGCGGACAGTAGATCACCCGGGCCCGGCCGTCGGCGTCGTACCCGGCGCCGAGCCGGTCCACCAGGGCCGCCAGCGCCGGCTGGTCGTTCGTCACCCCGTCGCCGGTGAGGCCGTGCTCGTGGGCGTCGCACCACAGCGGCGCGCCGGCGACCGGCGTCAGCCGTTGCGGCGTGGTGGTGGCGAGGCTCTTGCGCGGCACCGGGAACTCCCCTCGGGCGTACGGTCCGTGGCCCGGACCGCTTTCCCGTTCCCGTCGTGCGATAACGTCCCGCTCAGGCGCCGGCGCCCACCGGCTCGGCGACCGGCTCGGCCGGGGCCGGCGGGGCGGCCGGCAGCCGCTCCCGGGTCGCGAACAGGACGCCGAGCGTGGCCAGCAGCACCAGGCAGGAGCCGAGCATGTGCGCGCCGACGAGCACGCCCGGCAGGTGGGTGAAGTACTGGACGAAGCCGATCACGCCCTGGCCCAGCTCGACCGCGATCAGCACCGCGGCGGCCCGCGCCGCGCGCTCCGCGCCGACCGCCCGGAACGCGAAGTACAGCGCCACCGAGAGACCGATCAGCAGGAAGACGCCGTCGGCGTGCACCTGCGAGATCTGCGTCGGGTCCAGGCCGTTGCGGGCCGCGCCGTGGTCGCCGGCGTGCGGGCCGCTGCCGGTCACCCAGGTGCCGACCACCAGCACCGACGCGCTCACCGCCGTGGTGATCCAGGCGAGGGTACGCAGCGGCGCCGGCACGGTCGGGCTGACCGGCCCGTCCGGCTCCTTGATCCGCCGCCAGAGCGCGTACGCGGCGGCGATGACCGCCATCGAGGCGAGGAAGTGCAGCCCGACCACCCACGGGTTGAGGTTGGTCAGCACGGTGATGCCGCCGATGACCGCCTGGGCCGGGATGCCGAACAGCACGCCGACGGCCAGCGGGAGCAGCCCGCGCCGGCGGGGACGGTGGGCCAGCACGGCCAGCACGACGGCGAGTGCGATGATCCCCACCGCGAAGGTGAGCAGCCGGTTGCCGAACTCGATCACCCCGTGCACGCCCATCTCGGCGGTCGTGGTGTAGGAGTCGTCGGTGCACCGGGGCCAGGTGGGGCAGCCGAGGCCGGACGCGGTGAGCCGGACGGCCCCGCCGGTGACCACGATCGCGACGTTCGCGATGATCGAGGCGAGCGCGAGGCGGCGCAGCAGCGTGGACGAGACCGGGAACCGGACGGAACGCTTCACGGAGCGAATCCTACGCACCGTAGTTGATCCCGATCGGGTGACTCCGCCACCCCGGTGGTCGGAATCACCGGACCCGGGTTTGCGAGCCCCGGACGATTTACGTAACGTTGCCGTTGTGAAAAACGCGGCGGCGCTGTCCCGGGCGTCGGTGACCGGTGCGGTCACCGGCGGTTCGCGGTCGCGTCGTGGCACCCGGCACGTCGAGCGGGAGTCCGCTCCGGCCGACCTGTCGACCCGTGACCGGGTCACCCAGCTCCTGCTGGAGCGGGGCGCCACCACCGCAGCGCAGCTCGGCTCGGCGCTCGGCCTCAGCCCGGCCGCGATCCGCCGGCACCTCGACGCCATGCTCGCCGACGGCGACGTGGTCGCCCGCGACCAGGTCGTGCGCGGCAGCCGGGGGCGGGGCCGGCCGGCCAAGGTCTTCGCGCTCACCGAGGCGGCCCGGGGCCGCTGCGGCACCCACCACTACGACAACATGGCCACCGCCGCGCTGCGGTGGATCGCCCGCACCGGCGGCGCCGAGGCGGTCGCGGCGTTCGCGGCCGAGCAGGTCTCCGCGCTGGAGACCCGCTGCCGGGCGGCCATGGAGGACGCGGGAGACGCGCCGCTCGCGCGGGCCGAGGCGCTCGCCGGGGCGCTCACCGCCGAGGGTTACGCTGCCAACGCGTCCACGATCGCCTCCGGCGGCCAGCTCTGCCAGCACCACTGCCCGGTGGCGCACGTGGCCGCCGAGTTCCCTCAGCTGTGCGAGGCCGAGACCGAGGTCATCTCCCGTCTGGTCGGCACCCACGTACAGCGCCTGGCCACCATCGCGCACGGCGACGGCGTGTGCACCACGCACATTCCCGCCCAGTCCGGTTCCACCGTCACCACTGTGAGGACAGATAGATGACCGAGCAGATCGTTCAGCCCCTGACCCAGGAGGAGCAGCTCGCGGCCCTCGGTCGTTACGAGTACGGCTGGGCCGACCCCGACGTCGCCGGGGCGTCCGCCCAGCGCGGCCTCAGCGAGGCGGTGGTGCGGGACATCTCGGCCAAGAAGAACGAGCCGGCCTGGATGCTCGACCTGCGGCTCAAGGGCCTGCGGCTGTTCGGCCGCAAGCCGATGCCGAACTGGGGCGCCGACCTCACCGGGATCGACTTCGACAACATCAAGTACTTCGTGCGGTCCACCGAGAAGCAGGCCACCTCCTGGGAGGACCTGCCCGAGGACATCAAGAACACCTACGACAAGCTCGGCATCCCGGAGGCGGAGAAGCAGCGCCTGGTCGCCGGTGTCGCGGCGCAGTACGAGTCCGAGGTGGTCTACCACCAGATCCGTGAGGACCTGGAGGAGCAGGGCGTCGTCTTCCTGGACACCGACACCGCGCTCAAGGAGCACGAGGACCTGTTCAAGGAGTACTTCGGCACGGTCATCCCGGTCGGCGACAACAAGTTCGCCGCGCTGAACACCTCCGTCTGGTCCGGTGGCTCGTTCATCTACGTGCCGAAGGGCGTGCACGTGGACATCCCGCTGCAGGCCTACTTCCGGATCAACACGGAGAACATGGGCCAGTTCGAGCGGACGCTGATCATCGTCGACGAGGGCGCGTACGTGCACTACGTCGAGGGTTGCACCGCGCCCATCTACTCCTCCGACTCGCTGCACAGCGCGGTCGTGGAGATCATCGTCAAGAAGAACGCCCGGTGCCGGTACACGACCATCCAGAACTGGTCGAACAACGTCTACAACCTGGTCACCAAGCGTGCCGTGTGCCACGAGGGCGCGACCATGGAGTGGGTCGACGGCAACATCGGCTCCAAGGTCACCATGAAGTACCCGGCGGTCTACATGACCGGCGAGCACGCCAAGGGCGAGGTGCTCTCGGTGGCCATGGCCGGCGAGGGCCAGCACCAGGACGCCGGCGCCAAGATGGTGCACGCCGCGCCGCACACCTCCTCGACCATCGTGTCGAAGTCGATCGCCCGGGGCGGCGGCCGCACCTCGTACCGCGGTCTGGTGCAGGTGCTGGAGGGCTCGACCAGCAGCAAGAGCACGGTCAAGTGCGACGCGCTCCTGGTCGACACGATCTCCCGCTCCGACACCTACCCGTACGTCGACATCCGCGAGGACGACGTGTCGATGGGGCACGAGGCGACCGTCTCCAAGGTCAGCGAGGACCAGCTCTTCTACCTGATGAGCCGGGGCCTGAGCGAGGACGAGGCGATGGCGATGATCGTGCGCGGCTTCATCGAGCCGATCGCCAAGGAGCTTCCGATGGAGTACGCGCTGGAGCTCAACCGCCTGATCGAGCTGCAGATGGAGGGCGCGGTCGGCTGACGCCGGCCCCCGTCCTCCGCCTCACCTGACACCTCGTCGCAGAACACAAGGAAGAGATGACTACCCAGGCTTCCGCGCCGCCCACGACCAAGTCGCAGGCGCTCCGCTCGTACGACGTCGCCGACTTCCCGGCCCTGACCGGCCTGGAGGAGGAGTGGCGCTTCACCCCGCTCAAGCGCCTGCGCGGCCTGACCGGGTCGGCGCAGGGCGCGACCGGCGCGGTCCGGCACGAGTACGGTGACCTGCCCGAGGGCGTCACCGTCGACCGGATCGGCCGGGACGACCCCCGGGTGGGCAGCGTGCTCACCCCGTTCGACCGGGTCAGCGCGCTCGCGTACGGCGGGGCCGACCGCGCGCTGCTGGTGCGGGTCGCCCGCGACGCGGTGGTGGAGGCGCCGGTGCGCCTGCGGGTGGTCGGCGAGAACGCCGAGGCGCTCGCCTTCGGCCACACGTTCGTCGAGGTGGACCGGTTCGCCGAGGCCACCGTGGTGATCGAGCACGTCGGCTCGGCCACGCTGGCCGACAACGTCGAGGTGTCGGTGGGCGACGGGGCGAAGCTGACCCTGGTCACCGTCGCCGACTGGGCCGACGACGCGGTGCAGGCGCAGCATCTGAAGGTGCGGCTGGGCCGCGACGCCCGGATCCTGCACGTGCAGGTCAGCCTCGGCGGCGACCTGGTCCGGCAGTACACGTCGGTGGAGTACACCCAGCGCGGCGGCGAGGCCGAGCTGTACGGCGTCTACTTCGCCGACTCCGGCCAGCACCTGGAGCACCGGCAGCTGGTCGACCACACCGTGCCGGACTGCCGCAGCAACGTCGGCTACCGGGGCGCGCTGCAGGGCGACGACGCGCACACGGTCTGGGTCGGCGACGTGCTGATCCGCGCCGAGGCCACCGGCACCGACACGTACGAGATCAACCGGAACCTGCTGCTCACCGACGGCGCGCGGGCCGACTCCGTACCCAACCTGGAGATCGAGACCGGCGAGATCGCCGGCGCCGGGCACGCCAGCGCGACCGGCCGGTTCGACGACGAGCAGCTGTTCTACCTGATGGCCCGGGGCATCCCGGAGGCCGAGGCGCGGCGCCTGGTGGTGCGCGGCTTCTTCGCCGAGCTGATCAACAAGATCCCGGTCGAGGACCTGCGCGAGCGCCTCGGTGACGCCATCGAGGCCCGGCTGGCGAAGGCCGGCGCCTGATGCTCAAGATCTGCTCCACCGAGGACGTGCCGAAGGGCACCGCGATCAGCGCCGACGTGGACGGCGTGCAGGTCGCGATCGTGCACGGCGAGGACGACGTGTTCTACGCGGTGCACGACGAGTGCTCGCACGCCGCCGTGGCGCTGTCCGAGGGCGAGGTCGAGGGCTGCACGCTGGAATGCTGGCTGCACGGATCCCGTTTCGACCTGCGTACCGGTGAGCCCACCGGGCTGCCCGCGACCGAACCCGTACCCGTCTATTCCGTCGAAGTCCGCGACGGCGACATCTACCTTTCCGTGGACGGCGACGGCCGTCCGCTGCCGAGCAATGGAGTGACCCGCTGATGAGCACCCTGGAGATCCGCGACCTGAAGGTGTCGGTCAAGCTGCCCGAGGGTGAGCTCAAGCCGATCCTGCACGGGGTCGACCTGACCGTGCGCTCCGGCGAGACGCACGCCATCATGGGCCCGAACGGCTCCGGCAAGTCGACGCTGGCGTACTCGATCGCCGGTCACCCGAAGTACGAGATCACCGGCGGCGAGGTGACCCTCGACGGCGAGGACGTGCTGTCCATGTCCGTCGACGAGCGGGCCCGCGCCGGTCTCTTCCTGGCCATGCAGTACCCGGTCGAGGTCCCCGGCGTGTCGGTGGCCAACTTCCTGCGTACCGCCAAGACCGCCATCGACGGTGAGGCGCCGAAGCTGCGCACCTGGGGCGGCGAGCTGCGCGGTGCCATGGAGCGCCTCCAGATGGACCCGGCGTTCGCCCAGCGCAACGTCAACGAGGGCTTCTCCGGCGGCGAGAAGAAGCGGCACGAGATCGTGCAGCTGGAGCTGCTCAAGCCGAAGATGGCGATCCTCGACGAGACCGACTCCGGCCTGGACGTGGACGCGCTGCGCGTGGTCAGCGAGGGCGTGAACCGGGTACGCGACACCGGTGACACCGGCCTGCTGCTGATCACCCACTACACGCGCATCCTGCGTTACATCAAGCCCGACTTCGTGCACGTCTTCGTGGCCGGCCGGATCGTCGAGCAGGGCGGCCGGGAGCTGGCCGACAAGCTCGAGGAAGAGGGCTACGAGCGCTACGTCGCCGGAGCCGGCGCGGCACGGGCCTGACCTGCCATGACCTCGATGGCCATCCCGGCGGGCATGCCGCAGTACGACGACGTGCCGCGCTTCGACGTGGCGAAGGTGCGGGCCGACTTCCCGATCCTCGACCGGGAGGTCAACGGCCACCCGCTGGTCTACCTGGACAGCGCCAACACCTCGCACAAGCCGCGGCAGGTGCTCGACGTGCTCGCCGAGCACTACGCGCTGCACAACGCCAACGTGTCGCGCTCGGTGCACACGCTGGGCACCGAGGCCACCGAGGCGTACGAGGGCGCGCGGGCGAAGATCGCCGCGTTCATCAACGCGCCGAGCGTGGACGAGGTGGTGTTCACCAAGAACTCCACCGAGGCGATCAACATCGTGGCGTACGCCTTCTCCAACGCCTCGCTGCGCGCGGACGGCGACCCCCGGTTCCGGCTGGGCCCCGGCGACGAGATCGTGATCTCCGAGATGGAGCACCACTCGAACATCGTCCCGTGGCAGCTGCTGGCGGAGCGCACCGGCGCGACGCTGCGCTGGTTCCCGGTCACCGACCAGGGCCGGCTCGACGAGTCCGGCCTGGACGACCTGGTCACCGAGCGGACGAAGATCGTCTCGCTGGTGCACATGTCGAACATCCTCGGCACCGTCAACGCCACCTCGCGGATCACCGCGCGGGTCCGCGAGGTCGGCGCGCTGCTGCTGCTCGACTGCTCGCAGTCGGTGCCGCACCTGCCGATGGACGTGGTCGACCACGACGCCGACTTCATCGTCTTCACCGGGCACAAGATGTGCGGCCCGACCGGCATCGGCGTGCTCTGGGGCCGGGGCGAGCTGCTCGCCGCGATGCCCCCGGTGATGGGCGGCGGCTCGATGATCGAGACGGTGACCATGGGCGGCTCGACGTTCGCCGCGCCGCCGGCCCGGTTCGAGGCGGGCACCCCGCCGATCGCCGAGGCGGTCGCGCTCGGCGCTGCGGTGGACTACCTCACCGCGATCGGCATGCCGGCCATCCAGTGGCACGAGAAGGAGCTGACGGCGTACGCGCTGGACGCCCTCGCCACCGTGCCCGGCCTGCGGATTTTCGGCCCGACCGTGCCGGTGGGCCGGGGCGGGACGATCTCGTTCGCGCTCGGTGACGTGCACCCGCACGACGTCGGGCAGGTGCTCGACTCGCTCGGCGTGCAGGTGCGGGTGGGCCACCACTGCGCCCGGCCGGTGTGCACCCGGTTCGGGGTGCCGGCCACGACGCGGGCGTCGTTCTACCTCTACACCACCACCGCGGAGATCGACGCCCTGGTGGCGGGTCTGGAGCGGGTGCGGAAGGTGTTCCAGTGATGCAGCTCGAATCCCTCTACCAGGAGATCATCCTGGACCACTACAAGCACCCGCACGGCCGCGGCCTGCGGGACGCGGCGGACCCGGCCGCCCGGGTCGGCGAGGCGCACCACGTCAACCCGACCTGCGGCGACGAGATCACCGTACGGGTGGCGACCGACGGCACGGTGTTCACCGACATCTCGTACGACGGGATGGGCTGCTCGATCAGCCAGGCGTCGGCGAGCATCCTGCACGAGCTGCTGCGCGGCAGGGCCGCGAGCGACGCCGCGGTGGTGCACGAGGCGTTCGTGCAGTTGATGTCCGGGCGGGGCCAGGTCACGCCGGACGAGGACGTGCTCGGAGACGGGGTGGCGTTCGCGGGTGTCGCGCGCTACCCGGCCCGGGTGAAGTGCGCGCTGTTGTCGTGGATGGCGTTCAAGGACGCCGCGGCACGCGCCGGGGTGGGCGTGAGCCCGGAGGTGAAGGCATGAGCGACGAGAACATGACCCCCGAGGCTGGCGCGGTGGCGACGGACGGCGCGGCCGTCAACGGTGCTGTTGCCGGCGGCGCGGCCGCGGGCGCGGCGGCGCCGGCCGGCGGCAAGGCCGCTATCGGCGACATCGAAGAGGCGATGAAGGACGTCGTCGACCCCGAGCTGGGCATCAACGTGGTCGACCTGGGCCTGGTGTACGGCGTCCACGTCGACGACGACAACGTGGCCACCCTGGACATGACGCTGACCTCGGCGGCCTGCCCGCTGACCGACGTGATCGAGGACCAGGCCCGGCAGGCGCTGACCACCGGTCCCGGTGGCGGCCTGGTGAACGACATCCGGATCAACTGGGTCTGGCTGCCGCCGTGGGGCCCCGACAAGATCACCGACGAGGGGCGCGACCAGCTCCGCTCGCTCGGCTTCAACGTCTGACAGTTCTCCCGGTCACCGCCACGGGCGCGGCACCCTTGAGGGGTGCCGCGCCCGCGGTGTTCTCTCGGCATGATCGACACCGTTACGCCGATGTGGTGTGGTCGGAGTGGCTTTGATGCCGCCACATTGGCGAAGTGGTGTCGATCAAGGTGACGTGGCGGCACTGCCACCGGCGTTGGTGCCCCGAACAGCGAGATCTTGGTACGAGATCGCCCCTGCGGGGGCAGATTCGTACCAAGATCTTCAGCCCAACCCAGCCCAGCCCAGCTCGAACCCGGGGCGCGGGAAAACCGGTTTCGGGGTGGGGGAGTGGGGCGCAGGATGAGCGGGTGATCGAGGCGTACCCGAAGCAGACTCCTGTCCGTGCGGCCACCGCCGCGCGTCGACAGCGCATCCTGCCGCCGGCCGCCTCGGCCCACCACCCCTCGTCGTGACCGGGGCGTTCCTGGCCGGCCTGGTCGCCGGCTACGGCGTCGCCATCCCGGTCGGCGCGATCGCGATCCTCATCCTCGGGCTCAGCGCGCGTACCTCGTTCCGGGTCGGTTCGGCGGCGGCGCTCGGCGTGGCCACCGCCGACGGGCTGTACGCGGCCGTGGCGGCGCTGGGCGGGGCAGCGGTGGCGAGTGGCCTCGCGCCGTTCGCGGGTCCGCTGCGGCTGATCGCCGCGGGGGTGCTGCTGGCCCTCGCCTGCCTCACCGCCTGGCGCGCGATGCGCCCACCCGCCCCGGCGCAGGAGCCGAACTCACCCGCCCCGGCGCAGGAGCCGAACTCACCCGCCCCGGCGCAGGAGCCGAGTCCGCGGGGTGGCCTGGACACGCCGGTGCGGGCGTTCGCCGCGGTCCTCGCGCTGACCCTGCTCAACCCGGCCACAGTGGTCTACTTCGTGGCGCTCGTCCTCGGCCGGGGCGACGTGCTCGGCTCCGGCGGGGCAGGTGCGATCGCCTTCACGGCCGGGGTGTTCCTCGCCTCGGCCAGCTGGCAGCTGCTGATCGCCGGCGGCGGCTCGCTGATCGGCCGGGCCCTCACCGGTCCCCGTGGGCGGCGGGTCACCGCGCTGCTGTCCAGTGTCATCATCGCCGCCCTCGCGGTCGCCACAGTGCTCGGCGTCTGACCGAAGGGGACGGCCGCGGCCCGACGGCATCGATCGGATTCCGGGAGCCGGGACGACCTGGAGCATCGTCCGGACGCAACCGCATCATCTTCGCGGCTGATGTTCGGAGTCGCGAGTGGTCCTAGGGTCACGGAACAATCCGTGGACCGTTCACGTACATCCGGTCATCCCCACCGGTCGTGCGTCGATCCACACCAGACCCAGCAGGGAGAAGACTTGAGGATCACCCTGTGGCGTCCGCCGCGCGACCGGCAACCCGCCCGGCGCGGACGGACCGCTGCCCTCCTCGTCGCCGCGCTGGCCGCGGCGACGCTTCCCGTTCTCGCGGCGCCCGCGCCCGCCTCTGCCGCACCCGGCGTCCACGGGCCGTGGCAGAAGGTGGACGGCAAGCCGGCGGCCACCAAGGCGGGCCGCCAGGCCGCGATCAAGGCCAAGCGGCTGACCGCGTACAAGCTGGACCGCGGCACCATGAAGGGCCTGCTGGACAAGGCGCCGGCCGAGAAGCGCGTCGCGGTGGCCCGGGTGGCGAAGCAGGTGGTGTCGCTGCCCGCTCCGGACGGCACGTTCCAGCGCTTCGAGCTGGTCGACTCGCCGGTCATGGAGGCCGGCCTGGCCGCGAGGCACCCGGAGATCACCACGTACGCCGGCAAGGGCCTGGACGACCCGGCCGCGACCATCCGCGCGGACCTCACCCCGCTCGGGTTCCACGCCTCGGTCCGGTCGGCCAAGGGCAACTGGTACATCGACCCGTACTACCAGCGTGACCAGAGCCTGTACGCGAGCTACTTCGCCCGCGACCTGGAGCACCCGGAGGGCGAGTTCGTCGAGCGTGCGGACGTCACGCAGGAGGCGCACGCCCTGGCCGAGGAGATCGCCGAGGCGGAGGTCCCGGCCGGGCCGCTGGTGAAGCTGCGCACCTACCGGGTGGCGCTGGTGACCGACCCGTCGTACGCCACCTACTTCGGCGCGGAGAACGTCACCGCCGCGAAGGTGACGCTGATGAACCGGGTCACCCAGATCTACGAGGACGAGACGGCGATCCGGCTCGTGCTGATCAACGACACCGACAAGACCAACCTGAACACGCCGGCCCTGGCCACCGAGCCGAACGGCCCGTGCGGCGCGGCGGCCTGCTTCACACCGGCGCAGCTCACCTCCTGCGGCAGTGGCACGCTCAGCCGTAACCGGATCGTGCTCGGCCAGCTGGTCGGCGCGAGCAACTACGACGTGGGCCACGTCGGCCTGGGCGTCAACGGCGGCGGCGTGGCCAGCCTCGGCGTGATCGGCGGCAACGGCAAGGCGCAGGGCTGCACCGGCCTGCCGACACCGGTCGGCGACTTCTACGCGGTCGACTACGTCTCGCACGAGATGGGTCACCAGTTCGCCGGCAACCACACCTTCAACGGCACCCAGTACAACTGCTCGGGCGGCAACCGCAGCGCGGCCAACTCGTACGAGCCGGGCAGCGGTTCGTCGATCATGGCGTACGCGGGCATCTGCCAGCAGGACAACCTCCAGCCGCACAGCGACCCGTACTGGTCGCACCGCAGCTACACCGAGATCACCAACTACGTCACGTCGAACCGCCCGGCCATCAACGAGGTGCAGAACGTCTCGCTGTACGGGTTCGACGCCGACGGTGACTCGTTCACCATCAGCTACGCGGGCAGCGACTCGGCGCCGATCACGCGGGGCTTCAACTACACCACCGCGGGCATCAAGGCGGCCATCGAGGGCATCGCCGGCTGGCCGGCCGGCGCGACTGTCACCGTGGCCGCGTTCGGTGGCAGCGGCACGCTCAACGACAACGGCTTCCAGGTGACGTTCGGCGGCACGCTGGCGACCACCAACGTGGCGTCGCTGGAGCTGACGAACGCCTCCGGCGCCTCCGGTTTCGTCGGTGAGACGGCCAAGGGCGGCGCCATCGACAACGGCGGCTGGCTGGTCGAGGAGACCACCAACCACGCCCCGGTGGTCACCGTCCCGGAGACCGTCACCATCCCGGTGCGTACGCCGTTCGCGCTGACCGGCAGCGCCACCGACGCCGACGGCGACACCGTCACGTACCTGTGGGAGCAGAACGACAGGGGCGCCACGACGGGCACCGCGCTGACGAACAACACGAAGGTCAACGGTCCGCTGTTCCGGGTGTTCGGCGAGGCGGCGATCGTGTCGCCGACGGACACGCTGAAGTACTACTCGCCGGGGCTGAACGCGGTCACCACCGACTCGACCCGGGTGTTCCCGGACATGCGGCAGATCCTGGCCGGCAACACCAACGCGGCCACCGGCGCCTGCCCGGCTGCCCCGGCGCCGCCGGCCACCGGTGGCGCGTCGAACGTGCCGGCCGAGCTTGTCGACTGCTACTCCGAGTTCCTGCCCACCCGCGACTGGGTCGGCATCGCGGGTGACCGGACCCTGCACTTCAAGCTCACCGCCCGGGACGGGCGGCTGGGTGGCGGCGGCATCGGCAGCGGCGACGTCGCCGTGGTGCTGGCGCCGGACGCGGGTCCGTTCCTGGTGACCTCGCAGGGCGCCGCCGCCGTCCTGGACGGCGGCTCGACCCAGACCGTGACGTGGGACGTGGCCGGCACCGACGTGGCGCCGGTGAACGCCGCGCAGGTGAAGATCTCGCTGTCCGCCGACGGCGGGCTGACCTTCCCGTACGTGCTGGCGGAGCAGACCGCCAACACCGGCTCGGCGACGGTGACGCTGCCGAACGTGGCGACCGGGAAGGCCCGGATCAAGATCGAGGCGGTCGGGAACGTCTTCTTCGACGTCAACGACGCCGACTTCACGATCCGGTCCGCCCCGACCGTCACCAGCACCGCCCCGGACGGCGTGAGCGTCCAGTACAGCGACGCGCTCTCGCCTGCCGTCACGGTCACCGCCACCGACGGCGACACCACGGGCGCGGACCTGACCGCCGCCGCCACCGGGCTGCCCGCCGGCCTGTCCCTGGCCGTCACGAGCACCTCCGCGGCCGACGCCCGGCCAGGCTCGCGTACCTGGACGGTCGCCGGCACCACCACGGCGGCCCCGGGTGCCTATCCGGTCACGGTGACCGTCTCCGACGGCTCCGGGCTGACCGGCAGCACCTCGTTCACGATCACGGTCACCGCCGAGGACGCGGCGGTCAGCTGGGCCGGTGACACGCTGGTGAACACCGCGACCGGCGGCGCCTCCGGCAAGGCCCTGCTGCGGGCCGTGGTCCGGGACAGCTCGGTGCTGCCCGGCGCGACGGACACCACAGCCGGTGACATCCGGACCGCCACCGTCACCTTCACGAAGGACGGCGTGACGCTCTGCGCCGCAGTGCCGGCCCTGCTGGGCACGGCCACCACGAGCGCGTCCGCGGCGTGCGAGGCCACGCTGCCGAAGGGCACGCACACCGTCACCGCGACAGTGGGCGGCAACTACACGGGCAGCACCACCGCGCAGGTCACAGTCGCCGTCTCCGACGGCGGGTTCCTCACCGGTGGCGGTCACCTGACCGCCACCCGCTCGGCGGGCACCTACCCGGCCGACGTGAACTCCACCGTCGAGGTGGAGCTGAACGCGAAGCCGGGCAAGGCGAACAAGCCCGCCACCGGCAAGGCCGAGATCGAGTTCCGCTCCGGCGGGAAGGCGTACACGATCAAGGCCGGCACCGTCGACGCGCTCGGCGTCACCTCGGCGGGCAAGGTCGCCCAGGTGCGCTACCAGGCCGCCCTGTACGACAACAAGGGCAAGCTGGTGGCCTCCGGCCTGACGCTGGCCGTCACGGTGACCGACCGGGGCGCCCCCGGCAGGAACGACACCGTCGGGGTCACGCTGTGGAAGGGCGGCGCGCTGCTGTTCTCGTCCGACTGGACGGGCGGCGGCACCGCCGAGGTCACGCTGAAGGGCGGCAACCTCACCGTCCACTGATCCACCCGGTAGACGCGGGAGGGCACCGGTCACGGTGTCCTCCCGCGCTGCGTTCCCGGGCCCGGCGATGGCGTACCGTCGGGCCATGAGCAGCCGACCCGCCGCCGGCGGCGGCCGGTGGGTCGAGGTCGACCCCGGCCGCGTCGCCCGCTGGGTCGAGGGTTTCACCGACCGGCACGGCCCGCCCACGACCACAGTCCAGGAGTACGGGCTCCTCCTCACCGCCCCGGACGACGCCACCGCCGAGCTGCACACCCCGCCCGGGGCGAGCGCGTCGGCGGACGTACCCGGATTCGTCGCCTCCGCCACCGCGGCCCGCCGGATCGGTCTGCTGCTGGCCCGCAAGGGCGCTGTCGCGGTCGGCGTCGCCGACGGCGCCGACCTGGTGGTCTCCAAGGTGGACACCCGGTACGTGCAGGGGCGTACCGCGGCGGGCGGCTGGTCCCAGCAGCGGTTCGCCCGGCGGCGCGACAACCAGGCGAAGGCAGCCCTGGGCGACGCGGCCGAGCTGGCCGTACGCCTGCTGCTGCCGGAGGCCGGAACGCTGTCGACGCTGGTGTGCGGCGGCGACCGGCGCGCGGTGGACACGGTGCTGACCGACCGACGGCTGGCCCCGCTGGCGGCGCTGCGCGCGCCGCGCCTGCTCGACGTGCCGGAGCCCCGGCACGCGGTGCTGGTGGCCGCCGTCGCGGCCGCCCGGGCGGTCCACATCCTGGTCCGCTGAACAGGAAAGATCACCTCAAGACGGCGCAATCCCGCTCCTCGATGATGCATCGAATCGACTCGATGCCTATCGTCGGTGTCACGAAGCGGCGGGTCTCCGGGCGACCCGCAGGGGCAGCTTCGCCTCCGCCATTACGCGCCGACATCGTTGGGAGACAACAACTTCATGAGCGGATATCAGGACGGCCGGCTGCGAGCCCGGTGGCGCCGTGCGACGAGACTCCTCGTCGCGGCGGCGGCAATGAGCGCCGGAAGCCTCGTGCTCACCGCCACACTCACCGCCGGTACGGCGAACGCGGGCCCGGCGCAGCGCGCCGCGCTCGCCGCGCCCACCGTCAGCAGCGTCACCGCGGGCGGCGCGCACACGTGCGCGATCAGCACCGACGGGGGACTGTGGTGCTGGGGCTCGAACTACGGCGGTCAGCTCGGCGACGGGACCACCACGAACCGCAGCGCCCCGACGCGGGTCGGCACCGCCACCTGGACCAACGTCGACGCCGGCTCCGGGCACACCTGCGCGGTCCGCACGGACGGGACGCTGTGGTGCTGGGGCTCGAACTTCCGGGGCCAGCTCGGCGACGGGAGCACCACCAGCCGCAGCGCCCCGGTGCAGGTCGGCACCGCGACCACCTGGGCCCGGGTCGACGCCGGCCCCCAGCACACCTGCGCGATACGCACCGACGGCACGCTCTGGTGCTGGGGCTTCAACCGGACCACCCAGCTGGGCGTCGGCGCCTCGCCGTACGTCGCGAACACCCCGCTGCAGGTCGGCACGGCCACCGACTGGGTGAGCGTCTCGACCGGCTACGGGCACACCTGCGGTATCCGGACCGGCGGCACGCTCTGGTGCTGGGGGGCCAGCTCGGACGGCCAGCTCGGGCTCGGCAACCTGACGCCGCAGACCGCGCCCGCGCAGGTCGGCACCGCGACCGGGTGGACCGGCGTCGCGGCCGGGTACGCGCACACCTGCGGGGTCCGCGCCGGCGGGCTGTGGTGCTGGGGTGAGAACGGATACGGTCAGCTCGGCGTGAGCGGCTCGTACCGGACCGCGCCGGTGCAGATCGGCACCGCCACCACGTGGAACCGGATCGCCGCGAGCAGCGACACGTCCTGCGCGTCGCGTACCGACGGCAGCCTGTGGTGCTGGGGCAAGAACTCGGCCGGCCAGGTGGGCGACGGCAGCACCACCCACCGGTCCGCGCCCGCGCAGGTCGGCACCGCCACCAGCTGGACCGGCGGGCTCGCGGTCACCGACCACGGCTGCGCGATCCGTACCGACGCCGGCCTGTGGTGCTGGGGCGACAACAGCGGAGGCCAGCTCGGTGACGGGACGACTGTCAACCGGTCCACTCCGGCTCAGGTGACACTGCCGGCCTGACCGGCCCCGGAAACGACATCGGCCCGCACCGCCGTCCGTGGCGGTGCGGGCCGATGCGCCGAGCGGGGATCAGGTCCCGGCGCCGAAGGTGTCGCAGGACTTCGGGTCACCGGTGGTGAAGCCCTTGGTGAACCACTGCTTGCGCTGCTCCGAGCTGCCGTGGGTGAACTCGTCCGGGTTCACCGGGCGGCCGGAACGCTCCTGGATCGCGTCGTCGCCGATCTTCTCGGCGGCGTCGATGGCCTGGGAGATGTCCTCCTCGGTGATGCTCTTGAAGATCTTCTGCCCGCGGTCGTCGGCGGTGCCGGTGGCGTTCTTCGCCCACGCGCCGGCGTAGCAGTCGGCCTGCAGCTCCAGCTTCACCGACAGCGCGTTCGCGCTCTGCGGGTCACGCTCCTGCTGGCGGCGCATCTGCGCCTCGGTGCCGAGCAGGTCCTGCACGTGGTGGCCGTACTCGTGGGCCAGCACGTACGGCTGGGCGAACTCGCCCTTGGCGCCGAGCTGGTCGGCCAGCAGCCGGTAGAACGTGAGGTCGATGTAGACCTGGTCGTCGGCCGGGCAGTAGAACGGGCCCACGCCGGAGTCGGCGGCGCCGCAGGCGGTGCTGACGTTCTGGCTGAAGAACACCGTCTTCGACGGCTTGTACTGCTCGCCGAACGCCTCCGGCATCGCGGTACGCCAGTACGCCTGGATCGAGTTGACGTAGAGGGTGTTGCGGCAGTCGAGCTGCTCCAGCGCGTCCTGCGCCGAGCACTTCTGCTCCAGCGAGGTGTTGTCACCCTGCTCGGAGCCGCCGCCGTTGGTGGCGGCATTGAGGCCGAAGCCGCCGCCCACCAGGGCGACCAGTACGGCGATGATGATGCCCACGATCCCGCCCCGGCCGCCGCCGATCGGGATCGGAATGCCCATCCCGCCGCCTCCGCCGGACCCTCGCCGGTCGTCCACCTGGCTGGTGTCGACCCGCGCGTTCTCGTTCAGCTCCATGTTGACCCCGATCACCGATGTGTCCGTTTGTGATGGTTGCGGTACCGGACCGGGTCCGGACGGCGGATTTCGTACCCGATGATCTTGCACGGTAATCCGGCGGAGGGGGCCCGCGGGGACCGGTACACTTGCCCCCGTGCTGCGCTGCGAAGGCTGAACCGCCCCGCGCCGACGGGAAAACACCACCCGCCGGCGCTTTCGCGTGCCCTGAATCAGCCCTTCCGGACCCGAGAGCGAGTACTCCGAGATGATCACTGCCACCGGCCTGGAACTGCGCGCCGGTTCCCGGATCCTGCTGTCCGACACCACCCTGCGGGTACAGCCGGGGGACCGGATCGGCCTGGTCGGCCGCAACGGCGCCGGCAAGACCACCACACTCAAGGTGCTCGCCGGCGAGGGGCAGCCGTACGGCGGCCAGATCGACCGGCGCAGCGCCATCGGCTACCTGCCGCAGGACCCGCGCACCGGTGACCTGGACGTCACCGGCCGGGACCGGGTGCTCTCCGCCCGTGGGCTGGACGTGCTCATGGCGCAGATGAAGGAGCTGGAGAACAAGCTCGCCGAAGGCGCCGACGACGAGCGGCTGGTCCGCCGCTACGGCGCGCTGGAAGATCAGTTCGCCTCCCTCGGCGGCTACGCGGCCGAAGCCGAGGCCGCCCGCATCTGCGCCAACCTCGGCCTGCCCGACCGCGCCCTGGCGCAGACCATCGGCACGCTCTCCGGCGGTCAGCGCCGCCGCATCGAGCTGGCCCGGATCCTGTTCCGCGACGCCGGCGAGAACGGCGGCGGCATCCTGCTGCTCGACGAGCCGACGAACCACCTCGACGCCGACTCGATCACCTGGCTGCGCGGCTTCCTCGCCAACCACAAGGGCGGCCTGATCGTGATCTCCCACGACGCCTCGCTGCTGGAGGCGGTGGTCAACAAGGTCTGGTTCCTGGACGCCACCCGGTCCGTGGTCGACACGTACAACCTGGGCTGGAAGGCGTACCTGGAGGCGCGGGAGACCGACGAGCGGCGCCGCCGCCGGGAGCGCGCAAACGCCGAGAAGAAGGCCGGCGCGCTGATGGCGCAGGCGGACAAGATGCGGGCCAAGGCCACCAAGACCGTCGCCGCGCAGAACATGGCCCGGCGCGCCGAGCGCCTGCTCTCCGGCCTGGACGAGGTCCGCGTCGCGGACAAGGTCGCGAAGGTACGGTTCCCGAGCCCCGCCCCGTGCGGCAAGACGCCGCTGACCGCCACCGGCCTGTCCAAGTCGTACGGGTCGCTGGAGATCTTCACCGACGTCAACGTGGCGGTGGACCGGGGTTCCCGGGTGGCCATCCTCGGCCTCAACGGCGCCGGCAAGACCACGCTGCTGCGGATGCTCGGCGGGCTGCTGGAGCCGGACACCGGCGAGGTACGCCCCGGGCACGGGCTGCGGCTGGGCTACTACGCCCAGGAGCACGAGACGCTCGACGTGGACCGGACGATCCTGGAGCACATGCGCAGCGCCGCGTCCGACCAGACCGACACCGACCTGCGCAAGATCCTCGGCGCGTTCCTCTTCTCCGGCGAGGACGTGGACAAGCCGGCCGGCGTGCTCTCCGGCGGCGAGAAGACCCGGCTGGCGCTGGCCACGCTGGTCTGCTCCGGCGCCAACGTGCTGCTGCTGGACGAGCCGACGAACAACCTCGACCCGGTCAGCCGTGAGCAGGTGCTCGACGCGATCGCCCGCTACCCGGGCGCGATCGTGCTGGTCACGCACGACCCGGGCGCGGTGACCGCGCTCAAGCCGGACCGCGCGATCCTGCTGCCCGACGGCGACGAGGACGCCTGGTCCGACGACCTGCTGGAGCTGGTGGAGCTGGCCTGACCCGCCCTCTTTTCCCCGTGGGCCGGGTCGGGGCGGGTCGGGTCGGTCAGGTCAGGAGATCGGCCAGGTGGGGGAGGACGCCGGAGGTGAGCAGGATGGTCGCGCCGATGACTATGAAGATCACCGGCACCAGCCAGTGGCCGGCGCGGCCGACCAGGGCCACCACCCGGGGGTGCCCGCCGAGCGCGGCGGCGACCGCGCACCACACGGCCACCAGTAGCGCGAACACCAGCAGCCAGACCAGGCCGGTGGCCGGGTCGAGGGAGCGGAACACCGGCACGTAGACGGCGATGTTGTCGGCTCCGTTCGCCACGGTCACCCCGGCGACGCCGAGCAGGCTGCCGACCACCGCCGGCGGCTCGTCGTCGTCGCCACGGGACATCAGCGCGCGTACGCCGAGCGCGACCGGCAGCAGGCCGAGCAGGCCGGGCCACGGGTCCGGCACCACGAGCAGCCCGGCGGCGGCCACCACCGCGACCGCGACGAGCGCGCCGATGCCCGCGTACTGGCCGGCGACGATCTGCCAGGGCCGGGGGCGTCCGGTGTGCCGGAGGGCCACGAACAGCACCGTGAGCACGACGATGTCGTCGAGATTGGTGGCGGCGAAGACACCGGCGGCACCCGCCGCGGCCGTGATCACGTCAATCACCCCGGGCACGATACGGCCCGCCGCACCGGCCGTCGCATGATCCACACCAGTTCGCCGAAGTGGAGGTGTCCGGAGCACGGTGACGCAGCCACTTCGGGGAACTGGTGTCGATCATGGGGGAGGATGCGCTCGTCCGGCGGGCGGTACGGATCAGCCGGTCGGAAGGATCACTCTATCGGGAAGCTGACATTGCGTAGCGTGTCGGTTGGCGAATAGTTGATATCTGGCGCATGATCGTCCGAGGCGGTCTAATAGGTGGGACCGTATCCGAACCGCACAGTCTGGGACGTGAGGGATCAGCATGGCAGCCACCGGCACAGCCACCAGCACTGAGAAGGGTCGCCGGATCGTCGGGGCCGAGCGTCAGACGCTCGCCAAAGACCTGGTAAAGCGGTACACCGGGGGTGAGAGCATCCGTGCTCTGGCGGCCTCTACCGGCCGTTCCTACGGGTTCATCCACCGTGTGCTCACCGAATCCGGCGTGCAGCTGCGGCAGCGCGGCGGCGCCCGGCGCCGGAAGAAGGCGTGACCCGCCGCCCAGCGTCGTCCATCAGCGCAGTGTTCCGGGGCGTCCGGTGACCGCCGAGACGACCGGAGTGCGCTTCGACTGCGACGGGCCGGTCGCGACGGTGACGTTGTGCCGGCCCGACGTGCTCAACGCCCAGATCCCGGCGATGTGGCGGGCGATGAGCGACTTCTCCCGCGACCTGCCCGGCGACGTCCGCGTCGTCGTCGTACGCGGCGAGGGGCGCGCCTTCTCCGCGGGCCTGGACCTGGCGGTCGCCGGTGCCACCGGGCCGGGCTCCTTCGCCGAGCTGGCCGCGCTCCCGGAGGCGGAGTGCGCCGACCGGATCGCCGAGTACCAGGGCGGCTTCACCTGGCTGCACCGGCCGGACGTGGTGTCGATCGCCGCGGTGCAGGGCCACGCCATCGGCGCCGGCTTCCAGCTCGCGCTCGCCTGCGACATGCGTGTGCTCGCCGCCGACGCCAGGCTCTCGATGGCCGAGGTGACACTCGGCCTGGTGCCCGATCTGGCCGGCACGCGCCGCCTGGTCGAGCTGGTCGGCTATTCGCGCGCCCTGGAGATCTGCGCCACCGGCCGCCGGATGGACGCCACCGAGGCGGACCGGATCGGCCTGGCCACGCTCGTGGTGCCGAACGACGAGCTGGACGCCGCGGTGCGTGACCTGTCGGCCGGGCTCCTCGCCAACAACCGGGACGCGATCGTCGAGATCAAGGCGCTCCTGGCGGGCGCGGCCGACCGTACGCACGCCGAGCAGCAGCGCGCCGAGCGGGAGGCGCAGACCCGGCGTATCCGGGATCTGGCCGGCCGGGGCGAGTAACCGGCCCGGAGCGCGATTTCGTAAGGACCGTTTGGGAAGATCTGGGTTACTCGCGAGGTTGTCACAGGCGTCTGGAGAATGGACTCCGACGATTCATGCTGCCTGACGACCTGGAGGTGACGAGTGTCCCACCCGATGGCCGGCGGCGGCATGGGCGGCTGGAGCATGCTCCGGTCGCTGCGCAACCGGGACGAGGTCTCCGCCCACGAGCTCAAGCGCGGCACGGCCCGGCGGATCGTCGCGTTCGCCCGGCCCTACCGGCGTGACATCGTCGTCTTCCTGATCACCGTGATCATCGCCGCGGTGATCGGCGTGGCCACGCCGCTGCTCGCCGGCGACGTCATCGACGCGATCGCCGGCGGCGGTCCGGACGCCCGCACGACTGTGGTCCGGCTCGCCCTGATCATCGCCGCGCTCGCCGTGGCCGATGCCCTGTTCTCCCTGGTCCAGCGGTGGTATTCGGCCCGCATCGGCGAGGGCATCATCCTCGACCTGCGCACCCGGGTCTACGACCACGTCCAGCGGATGCCGCTGCAGTTCTTCACCCGCACGCAGACCGGCGCGCTGGTGAGCCGGCTCAACAACGACGTGCTCGGCGCGCAGCGGGCGTTCACCTCGACGCTGTCCGGGGTGGTCAGCAACGTCATCCAGCTCGTGCTCACCGCCGGCGCGATGCTCGTGCTGTCCTGGCAGATCACCGTGCTGGCGTTGGTGCTGCTGCCGATCTTCATCATCCCGGCCCGCCGGGTGGGCCGGCGCCTGGCCGAGATCACCCGCGAGTCGTACAACCTCGACGCGAAGATGAACGCGACGATGACCGAGCGGTTCGGCGTGGCCGGAGCGCTGCTGGTCAAGCTGTTCGGCGCGCCGGAGGTCGAGGCCGACCGGTTCGCCCGCCGGGCCGAGCGGGTGCGCGACATCGGCATCCAGTCCGCGATGTACTCGCGGACGTTCTTCGTGGCGATGCTGCTCGTCGCGTCGCTGGCCCAGGCGCTCACCTACGGGGTGGGCGGCTGGCTGGCGGTCACCGGTGCGGTCAGCGCCGGCACCGTCGTCAAGCTGGCGCTGCTGCTGACCCGCCTCTACGGCCCGCTCACCGCGCTCTCCAACGTCCGGGTCGACGTGATGAGCGCGCTCGTCTCGTTCGACCGCGTCTTCGAGGTGCTCGACCTGCGTCCGGGCATCGCGGAGAAGCCCGACGCGGTGCCGGTGCCGCGCGGCAGCGGCCGGGTCGAGTTCCGCGACGTGCGCTTCCGCTACCCGAGCGCCGCCGAGGTGTCGCTCGCGTCGCTGGAAGAGGTCTCGACCCTCGACCGTACGGTGAACGAGCCGGTGCTCAAGGGCGTCTCGTTCGCCGTCGAGCCCGGGCAGATGGTGGCCCTGGTCGGCCCCTCCGGCGCCGGCAAGTCGACGCTGTCCATGCTGATCTCCCGGATCTACGACGTCAGCGAGGGCCAGGTGCTGGTCGGCGGCGTCGACGTGCGGGACGCGACGCTCGCCTCGCTGCGCGACGAGATCGGCGTGGTCACCCAGGACTCGCACCTGTTCCACGAGACCATCCGCGAGAACCTGCGGTACGCCAAGCCCGACGCCACCGACGACGAGATCTGGGCCGCCCTGGCCGGCGCGCAGGTGGCCGACCTGGTCCGGGCGCTGCCGGACGGGCTCGACACGACGGTCGGCGAGCGCGGCTACCGCTTCTCCGGCGGCGAGAAGCAGCGCATCGCCATCGCCCGGCTGCTGCTCAAGGCCCCGTCGATAGTGATCCTGGACGAGGCCACCGCCCACCTGGACTCGGAGAGCGAGGCAGCGGTGCAGCGGGCGCTGTCGGTGGCGCTGACCGGCCGTACCGCGCTGGTGATCGCGCACCGGCTCTCGACGGTGCGCGACGCGGACCAGATCCTCGTGCTCGACGAGGGGCGGATCGTGGAGCGCGGCCGGCACGACGAACTGGTGGCCGTCGGCGGCCTGTACGCCGAGCTGTACCGCACCCAGTTCGCGGTCACCGACTCGCCCGCGCCGCACGCCGAGGCGGAGCAGCCGGAGCCGGTGGTGACCACTGTGCCGATGGGCACCTACGTCGCCCACGAGGCCATGCCCCCGGCGGCAGCCAACTAGCGGCCCGCGAGGCCTCAATCCCGGCGCCGGCGGGCGTGGATCGGCACCGACCGGGTGGACGGGCACCCAGCGGCCGGGCCGTGGCGACCCGGACGGCCGCAGCCCTAGCTCGCGGCGACCGGGGCCCTAACCCGCGGCGACCGCGGCACGCAGCTCGGCGAACGCGGCGCCGAGCGTCTCCGGGGTGAAGTGGGCGTTCAGGCCGCTCGGGTTGGGCAGCACCCACAGCCGGGCCGGCCCGAGCGTCTCGGGCTGCGGCCCGAAGCCGGCCTTCGGCCGGGTGAACCCGATCCGGTACGCGGTCACGCCGACCACCGCCACCCAGCGCGGCCGGTACCGCTCGACCTTCGCGGTGAGCGTCGCCGCGCCGTCGACCAGTTCCGCGGCGGTCAGCTCGTCGGCGCGGGCACTGGCGCGGGCCACCATGTTGGTGATCCCGAGGCCGAGTGCGGGCAGCAGGTCCTGCTCGCTGGGGTGCAGCAGACGCGGGGTGAACCCGCCCCGGTGCAGGGCGGGCCAGAACCGGTTGCCCGGACGGGCGAAGTGCCAGCCGGTCGCCGCCGACCACAGACCGGGGTTGATGCCGACGAAGAGCACGTCCAGGCCGGGCGCGATGACGTCCGGCAGCAGCCGGTCGGCCGCCGCCGCGAGCTGCTCGCGGCTGGGGCGTGGGTGCCGCCGGGCGGGCGTGCCCGGCCCCGGGGCCGCCTCGGGCCGCCCACCGCCCGGGCGCCGTCGGTCGCTCACCGGCCCACCGCCCCGGGCGCCCGGCCCACCACAGCGGCCACTGTCACAGCCCGCGCAGCGCGCCGCCGTCGACCGGGACGGTCACCCCGGTGACGTACCCGGCGGCGGGGGAGAGCAGGAACGCCGCCACCCGGCCGAACTCCGCCGGGTCGCCGATTCGCCCGAGCGGGATCGCCGCCTCCGCCTGGGCGCGGGCGCGCTCGGGGTCGCCGGAGCCGGCCAGCAGCTCCCGGTTGCGGTCGGTCATGATCCGCCCGGGTAGCAGGCTGACCACGCGGACGCCGCGCGGGCCGAACTCGTCGGCCATGTCCTTGGCCACGCCGGCCAGGCCCGGTCGCAGCCCGTTGGAGATGCCGAGGCCGGCCAGCGGTCCGCGTACCGAGGTGGACAGCACCAGCCCGATCGCGCCGCCGTCGGTGAGTGCGCCGGCCACCGTGCGGGCGAGCCGGACGCTGCCCAGGAAGACCGTCTCGAACGACTCGCGCCACTGCTCGTCGGTGACGGTGGCGGCGGTGCCGGGCGGCGGGCCGCCGACCGAGATCAGCGCGCCGTCGAGGCGGCCGAAGTGTTCGCGGGCGGCGGCGACGAGCCGCTCCGGGGTGGCGGGGTCGGCGAGGTCGGCGGTCAGCCCGATCGCCCGCTGCGGGTCGCCGAGCGCCTCGATCGCGGCGGCCACCCGTTCCGGGGTACGCGCGGAGATGACCACCCGGGCGCCGTCGGCGACGAGTTGTTCGGCGGTGGCGAAGCCGAGGCCGCCGGAGGCGCCGGTCAGCACGTACACCCGGTCGGCGAGTCCGAGATCCATACGCCCGATCCTGCCGTACCCGGGGGCGCGTGTCAGCGCGGGGCGGGCCGCAGCAGGCGTACCCGGCCGGCGAACTGGGCCGCGACGGCGCCGCCGGCCCGGGCGACGGCCGGCATCCGGCGGGGCCGGGGCGGGCGGTGGCCGTCGTAGCGGCTCGCGGCCTCGCGTGCGGCCAGCTCCTCCGCGCCCAGCGGCGGCAGCGTGCCCTGGTCGCGCAGCTCGCGGGCCAGGTCCCAGCCGTCGCGCAGGGAGCCGTTCGAGGGGCGTCCGTCCGCCCACGTGGTGAACGTCGCCGGCCAGTGCGCGCCGAGGCCGGCGGCGAGCAGCGGCCAGTGCCGGGCCACGTCCGCGGCCCGCTTGCGCAGCAGCGCCCGGCGGGCCGCCTCGACCGGGGCCGGTGCGAAGCCGGGCGGCAGCGGTCCACCGGCGACGAGCGCGGCGACCAGCTCGGCCTGCTGGGCCGCCAGGTCGCCGCTCACGTGACCGCCGGGTGGCCGGAGGCGGCGGCGAGCGCGTCGAGCTCCGCGCGCAGCTCGGCGGCGGGCGGGTAGTGCCCGTCGCGTTCCAGCAGCAACGCGGGCGGCCGGCGCCGCCGGCATAGCTCGCGGACCAGGTCCAGCACGGCGGCGGGCACCGGGTCGGTGTGCGTGTCGTGGTAGAAGCCGCCGTGTTCGGCGCCGCCCGCGACGTGCGCATAGGCGATGCGTTCCAGCGGCAGCCGGTCCAGCAGCGCGGTCGGCTCGCCGCCCCGGTTGCGGGCGTTGGCGTGCACGTTCGCGACGTCGAGCAGCAGCAGCGCGCCGGTGGCGTCGAGGATCTCGGTGAGGAAGTCCGCCTCGTCCAGCTCGTCGTCGGGCCAGTCGAAGAGCGCGGCGATCGGCTCCAGGGCCAGCGGCACCGGCAGCTCCGCCTGCGTCCGCCGCACGTTCGCCACCACCGCGGCGACCGCCTGGCGGCTGCGCGGCAGCGGCAGCAGGTGACCGGCCTCCAGACCGCCGGCCCGCACGAACGCGATGTGCTCACTCACCAGCGGCGCGTCCAGGGCCGCGGCCACCGCGGCCAGGTGCGCCACCCGGGCCGGATCGACCGGTTCCGCGCCGCCGAGGGACAGCCGCACCCCGTGGGGTACGACATCGACGCCGCGTCCGCGCAGCTCGGCGAGCCCGTCCGGGAGCGGCCCGGCCGGTGCGACCGCCTCCGCGACCACCTCGACGAAACGCAGCCCCGGCAGCCCGGCCACGAAACCGGCGATCTCGGGACGCCAGCCGATGCCGACGCCGGACGGGCCGCTCATCCGCCGCACCCGCCTCCGCCGCAGCCACCGCCTCCGCCGCAGGAGCTGCCACCGCCGCACGTGGAGGCGCCGCCTCCACAGGAGGTGCCGGAGCTCGCGCCGCCGACGTTGCCCATCGCCTGCCGCTGGATCTCGGCCTGCTCGGCGAAGCCCGGATCCATGGTCCAGAGCGTGGCGGTGCCGAACAGCGCCACGCCCAGCGCCACGTCCGTCGCGCCGTACGTGGCGTACGCGGGGGAGGCGGCCGGTCGCAGCCAGGCGTGCCGGCGGCGCATGTCGTTCAGCGCGGCGGTGGCCGCCCGGGTACGCCAGGGCACGCGGTTGAGCAGCAGGAACGCGAGGCCGAGCGGGAACAGGCTGAGCAGCAGCCAGCCGGTGGGCCGGTCGTTGAGCAGGCCGGAGATCGCACGCACGACGCCAATTGCCAGCAGGAAGCCGATCAGCAGCGCGCCGCGCCGCAGCGTCCGGCGCCGCTCCTGGTCCAGGGCCAGGCCCCGGCGTACCAGGCCGTCGCGCAGCTCGTCGAGCGCGCGCCGCACCCACTCGTCGGCGGCCAGGTCCCGGGTCCGCAGGCCGCGGCTCGCCGCGTGGTGGACCGCCTGGTCCAGCGGGGTGGCCCCGGCTGGCAGCGGACCGCCGGTGGTGAGCCGCCGGTCGGGTCGTACGCCGACCGCGCCCGCGTGGCGCAGCGCGCCGAGCGTGGCCCAGACGGCGAGCTGGTCGCCGCCGTTGAGGTAGGCGACCTGCTGCGGACCCAGCGCGCCGTGATCGGTCACCGGCGTGCCGGCCAGCATCCGACGCCGGTACACGATCGCGCCGATGACCAGGACGACGGCGAGCAGGAGGTACCAGCGCAGGAATACGGGGCCGGGGATGCCCCAGGTGTCGGAGGGGGTCATCGTCTGCTCCTGTCGCGAGGAGGGGTCGCGGCTCATTGTGGAGCAGGCGCGCCAGAGTCGATCTCTTGGAGCGGCGCAGTTACCGGACCGAGACCGGCGGGCTCAGTGCCGGCGCACCGCCTCCTCGACCAGGTCGAGCACCCGGGCCAGGTCGCCGGCCGGGCGGCCCATCGCCAGGTGCAGCACCAAGCCGTCGTAGGCCAGCTCCAGGAACTGGGCCAGCACGTCGATCGGGACGTCGTCGCGCAGCACGCCGGCCTCGCGCTGGCGTACCAGGCGCTCCCGGGTCGCCGCGGCGATGGCTTCGGAACGCTCCGCCCAGCGCTTGGCGAAGGCCGGGTCGGTACGCAGCCGGCGCGAGACCTCCAGCTGGCTGCCGAGCCAGCCGGTCGTGTCGGGCGAGACCGCCCGGGCCAGTAGGTCGCGCATGACCTGCACCAGGCCGTTGCGGGCGACCGTCTCCACCATGGCGGCGGCGTCGTCCTCGGCGACGGCGAGGAACAGGGAGTCCTTGTCCCGGAAGTGGTGGAAGATCGCGCCCCGGGACAGGCCGGTGGCCTCCTCCAGCCGCCGCACTGTGGCGCCCTCGTAGCCGTGCCGGGCGAAACACGCCCGCGCCGCCGCGAGGATCTCCTGCCGGCGCGCGTCGAGCTGGTCCTGACTTACTCTGGGCACGAACGGATCGTCGCAGGTGGAACCGCGTGATGCAAACCGTACGTACGGCTTGAGATGCGAATTCGGAAGATCATCCGGCCGCGTCCGATGGTTAGGATCGGCGTGTGACCGCCCTTCCCGCGCGCCCGCTCAGCGTCGCCGCCGTCCAGGCCCAGCCCGTCCCCGGTGACGTCGCCGGCAACGCCCGCGCCGCCGCCCGCCTCGTCGCCCGGGCCGAGGGCGCCCGGGTCGTGGTGCTGCCCGAGCTGTTCCTGCCGGCGTACCACCCGCCGACGCTGGGCGCCGACCCGGAGGGCACCGACGTGGCCGCCGACGCCGACGGCCGGGTCGCCGACCCCCGGCTGGACCCGCTGCGGACCGCCGCCGCCGACGCGGGCGCGGCAGTGGTGATCGGCGCCGCCGTCCGCCACCCCGACCGGCGGCGCACCATCTCCTCGCTCGTGGTGGACCCGGCCGGCACGGTCACCGCCGCGTACGACAAGCAGCAGCTCTGGAGCGGCGAGCGCGAGCTGTTCGACGCCGGCCGCCGGGGCGCCACGCTCGAAGTCGACACGTGGCGGCTGGGCCTGGGCGTCTGCTACGACGGCTGCTTCCCGGAGCACGCGCGGGCGGCGGCCGGGGACGGCGCGCACGGATACCTCTGCCCGAGCGGTTACCTGGCCGGCTCGGAGCACCGCCGCGACCTCTACTACGCCGCCCGGGCGCTGGACAACACGATGTACGTCGTGTTCGCCAACGTCGTCGGCGGCGCGGACCCCTGGCGGTTCAACGGTGGCGCGGCGGTGTACGACCCGGAGGGCCGGCCGCTGGCGCGGGGCGCCGACACCGGAGAGGACGTGCTGGTGGCGACGCTGGACCCGGAAGCGCTGGCGGCCACCCGCGCGGCGCACACCATGCTGCTCGACCGGCCGGCGGACGCCGGCGCGGCCCGTACGGCGCTCGTCGCCTGACCGTGGCTGGGCCCGGGGCCCTGTCGGTGCTCCGAGCGTTCCCGTAGGGTGCCCAAGTGCCGTTGCTCCTGCTCGATCTGGACAACACCCTGCTGGACCGCGACGGGCCGTTCCGTGTCTGGGGAGAACGTTTCCTGGCGGGCATCGGCGCGCCGCCCGCCGACCTCGACTGGCTGGTGTCGGTGGACGCCGACGGGCTGACCAACCGGTGGGACGTCGCGGACGCGATCCGCGACCGGTACGCGCTGCGCATCCCCTCGATCGACCTGGTGGACGAGCTGCACGACGGCGTGGTGGCGCACATGCGGCTCGATCCGCTGGTGGCCTGCGCGCTGCGGATCGCCGCCGACGCCGGCTGGGTGCCGGTGGTGGTCACCAACGGAGCGTCCCGTCAACAGGACGCCAAGATCCGCAAGACCGGCCTGGACCGCTACGTCGCCGACTGGGTGATCTCGGAGGAGGCCGGCGTCAGCAAGCCGAACCCGAGGATCTTCGCGCTCGCCGCCCAGCGGGCCCGGATGCCGCTGCGCGGCGCGTGGGTGGTCGGCGACAGCCCGGAGGCGGACATCGGCGGCGCGACCGCGGTGGGCCTGCCCAGCGTCTGGCTGCACCGTGGGCGCCGCTGGTCGGACCCCCGGTTCGCGCCGACCCGGATCGAGGACGGGCTGATCGCGGCCGTCGCCGCAGTGCTGGCCGGCTGACCGGCGGCGCGGGCCGGCAGGCAGCGCGGCGGCACCGCGCGGAAATCCGTTGACCCGCGCCGGGGCGCGTACGAGCATGGTGCCGCGCGAGTGCGCAGCCGGGGGTGCCCGGTCGAGGAGAGGAGGTCGGTCATGGCCGTTTTCGCAGGGTCGTACCACCTGCCTCCACCAGCCTCGATCGAAGGACAGATCCACCCGTGCGCGATCATGACTTCCCGGCGCCGCAGCGCCGTGGCCGCGGCAAGAGCCGCTTCGACGACGACGAAACCGACTTCCTGAAGCGGGGGCGGCCCACGCCGGCCCTCGCCGACCCGGACGCCGAGCCCGACGCGGAGGACAGCTGGTCCTCCTGGGACCGGGCCGTCCACGGCCCCGAGCCGTACCCGGACTGGCTGGTCACCGAACTGGCCGCCCGGGACACCGAGCTGGGGGTGCTCAAGACCGGCAAGGAGGCGGACGTCCACCTGGTCCGCCGCGCCGTGCCGGACACCGACCGCTCGTGCCTGCTGGCGGTCAAGCGGTACCGCGACGCCCAGCACCGGCTCTTCCACCGCGACGCCGGTTACCTGGAGGGCCGCCGGGTACGCCGGTCGCGGGAGATGCGGGCGATGACCGGCCGGACCGCGTTCGGCCGGCAGATGATCGCCGGGCAGTGGGCGGCGGCCGAGTTCGCCGCGCTGTCCCAGCTCTGGGAGATCGGCGCCGCCTCCGGGCGGATCGCGGTGCCCTATCCGGTGCAGCTGCTCGGCACCGAGCTGATGCTGGAGTTCGTCGGCGACGCCGAGGCGGGGGAGGCCGCGCCACGGCTGGCGCAGGTCCGGCCCGACGCTGCCGAGCTGCGTGACCTGTGGGATCAGCTGGTCGAGGCGCTCACCGTGCTGGCCCGGGCCGGGTACGCCCACGGCGACCTGTCGCCGTACAACCTGCTGGTGCACGCGGGCCGGCTGGTGATGATCGACCTGCCGCAGGTGGTCGACGTGGTGGCCAACCCGCAGGGCGGCGAGTTCCTGGGCCGGGACGTGCGGGTGGTGGCCGCCTGGTTCGCCGCCCGCGGGATGCCGGCCACCGTCACCGATCCGGAGGCGCTCACCGAGGCGCTGCTGCGGGAGGCGGGGATCCGCTGACGGGCGGGCGTCCCGGGTGGTCGAGCCGCCCGGGACGCCCACCCGTGCGGGTCATTGCAGGTATCGCTCGACCTCCGGCACCGGGCGCTCGCCCTGGGCGTCCGGGTCGCCGTGCGCCTGGCGCGCGGCCCGGCGACGGCGCAGCAGGTCCCAGCACTGGTCCAGGGACTCCTCCAGGGCCCGCAGCCGCTCCCGGGCCTCGTCGTCGGTGCCGGACTCGTGCTGCTGCGCGTCGGCCCGCAGCCGGTGCTCCTCGTCGACGAGTTCCGAGATCCGGCTCAGGATGGTCTTGTCGTCCATGCCCGAAGCTTGGCACAGCGGACGGGTCCGCGCCCGCGTTCTGCCGGCGTCCGCGATAGGTGAGCGCCGCTCGCGCTCCGCAATCACCACTGTGTACGGGAGTGACGCACATCCCACGGGCTCCATTCTCGACAAAGAGATTGTTGTTACGTGAAATATCCTCCGACCTGCCTTTTGATCTGCGGCTCAGGATGGCATGCTCGCGAGCAACGTCACGGGTCGATACGAAGCCGCGACCCTGAGTCAACCGAGGGAGCGTTCAGGTGCCCGAACCAACGGACACACCGGGACCCACCGGCCGACCCCGAACCGTGCCGCTGCGGCAGATCCTGCCGGCGGTGCTCCGCGACCCCGCCCGGGCGCTCATCGACATCGGCAACCGTACCGAAGGTGAACTGGTCCGGCTGAACCTCGGCTCGTTCCGCCCCTACCTCGTCACCCACCCCAAGCACGTGCAGCACGTCCTGCGCGACCGGGCGGACAACTACGAACGAGCAGGCGACGGGCTGTTCTGGCGTCCGGTCAAGCGGCTGTTCGGCGAGGGCATCCTCGGCGAGGGGCAGATCTGGTCGGCCAGCCGGCGCATGCTCCAGCCGATGTTCACCGCCAAACGGGTCGAGGCGCTGGTCGACGGCATGGCCGACGCGATCCGCGACGCGGTCGACGAGCTGGACGAGCCGGCCCGCGCCGGCCGTCCGGTCGACATCGGCGTGGAGCAGGCGCGCATCGTCAGCCGAGCGATCATGAAGGTGCTCTTCGCCGACCGCATCTCGGTGCCGGACGCGATGCGCGTGATCGAGGCGCAGGACCGGATCGCCACCGCCGTCATCCCCCGCATCATCGTGCCGTTCGCGCCGCTGTCGCTGCCGATGCCGGGCGACCGCACGTTCGCCCGTGCCGTACGCATCGTGGACGACGTGCTGGTGCCGATCGTCCGCGAGACCCGCGAGTCCGCCGACCAGGGCGACGACGTCATCTCGACGCTCTGGCAGGCCCGCACCGACGACGGGCGGCAGCTCGACGAGCGGCAGGTCCGCAACGACACAGTGGCCATGTTCGCCGCCACCACCGAGACCACGATCAACGTGCTGACCTGGGCCTGGCCGCACCTGGACCAGCACCCCGAGGTGGCCGAGCGGCTCTACGCCGAGATCGACGAGGTGGTCGGGGGCGAGCCGGTACGCCGCGAGCATCTGAGCCGGCTCACGTACACCCGGATGGTGCTGGACGAACTGCTGCGGCTCTACCCGATCGGATGGATCATCCCGCGCCGCGCGGTCGCCGGGGACGTCATCGACGGCGTGCCGATCGAGCCCGGCGCCACGATGGCGGTCAGCCCGCTGATCACCCAGCGGATGCGGCAGTTCTGGGACCGTCCGGACGAGTTCGACCCGGAACGGTTCCGGCCCGAGCGGGTCCGGGCCCGGCACCGGTACGCCCACTTCCCGTTCGGCGGTGGGCCGCACCAGTGCCTCGGCATGTACCTGTTCTACCTGGAGGCGCAGCTCATCCTCGCCACCATGCTCAGCCGCTACCGGTTCCGGCTGCACCGCCCCGGCGTACCCGGGTTGCGGCTGGCCGCGGCGCTGCGGCCGCGCGAGCGGGTGGAGCTGACACTCGTCGCGGCCGGGCGGGCGGAGCGGGCATGACCGACGGGCCGACACCGGATTTACTCGCCGTCGCCGCGGAGCAGGGCCGGGTCTGCGCGCTCGCCGCGCAGGGCCAGCGCGGCCTGCGCAAGGCCGCCGCCGCGCACCCCGAGCTGTTCCCCGCGGACCCGTTCGACGCGACGCTGTTCAGCAGCATCGCCCAGGCGATGGCGTTCAGCGCCCCCTGGCACAGCGCCGCCGAGCTGGCCGTGACCAACCGCGCCGTACTCTGGGGCTTCGCCGTGGACTGGCTGGTCGACCACCAGGCCACCAGCCGGGCCGAGGTCGACCGGATCACCGGCGTCTGCCTGGACGTGCTCGACGGCGCCGGCACCGACGACCCACTGGGCCGGTTCCTGGCCGAGCTGCGCGACGACGTGGCCGCCGCGCCCGGCTACCCGGCGCTGCGCGGCCACTGGCGTGCGGCGATGGAACGCACGCTCGACGCGATGGCCCGCGAGTGGGACTGGCGGCGCACCGGCCGCCCCACGCTCGCCGACTACCTCGCAAACGCCGACAACCTCGCCGCCACAGTGGTCAACGTGGCGCACTGGATCCACACCGGATCGGTGTCCACCGCCGAGGCGATGGACCACGCGGTCGCCGTCAGCGACGAGGTGCAGCGGGCCCTGCGGCTGGTGAACGACCTCGGCACCCACCGCCGCGACGCCGAGTCCGGCGACCTCAACGCGCTGCTGCTGGTGGACGACGCGGCCGAGGTCGAGCGGCGGTTCGCCGAGCAGGTCGACCACTGCCGCGTCCGGCTGGCGAAGCTGGCCGGTGAGGCGCCCCGGGAAGCCGACTTCCTGTCCCGGCAGCTCGGCTTCACCACCGGCTTCTACCGCAACACCGACTTCTGGGGCGTGCGGTGACGCTCACCGCCGGATCGGTGCCCGCCACCCGGTCCGGGACCGCGCACGACCTGGTCGCCGCGCTCACCGGCGAGCCGGCCGGGCAGACGTCGCCGTCGGTCTACGAGACCGCCCGGCTGGTCGCGCTCGCGCCCTGGCTGGACGGCCACGACCGGCGCCTGGCCTGGCTGCTGGCCCGGCAGCGGCCGGACGGCGGCTGGGGCGGTCCCGGCGGGTACGCGCTGGTGCCGACGCTGAGCGCGGTCGAGGCGCTGCTGACCGTGCTGCGTCGCGACGGCCCGGCCGCCGTGCCGGCCGCCGCGGCCCACCGGGGCCTGACGTTCCTGTCCGGCGCGCTGCGCGGCGACGCGCCGCCCGACCTGCCGGCCACCGACCTGATCGTGCCCGCGCTGCTCACTGCCGTGGACCGGCACCTCACCGGACCGGCCGGGCCGCCACCCGGGCTGGCCGAGTGGGCCGGCCGGCCCCGCCTGCCGCTGCCGGCCGGTCTCGACCCGGCCCGCCTGACCCGGGTACGCGCGCTGCTGGCCGCCGGGCGGCCCGTGCCGGAGAAGCTGGCGCACGCGCTGGAGGTCGCCGGTGAGCTGGCGTACCGGGCGGCCGGCGTGCGTCCCTCGGCCAGCGGCGCGGTGGGCGCCTCCCCGGCCGCCACTGCCGCCTGGCTGGGCCGTCCGGAGCCCGGAGCGGCGCTGGACTATCTGCGCGCGGTGGCCCGGCCCGGCCCGGTGCCCTGCGCCAGCCCGATCACCGTCTTCGAGCGCGCCTGGGTGCTCGGCATCCTGGTCCGGGCCGGTGTGCCGGTCGGCGCGCCCGAGCCGGTGCTCACCGAGCTGCGCGCCGCCGTCGGCCCGTCCGGCGCGGCCACCGCGCCCGGCCTGCCCGCCGACGCGGACACCACAGCTGTCGCGCTCTACGCGCTGGCCCGGTTGGGCCGCGCCCCCGGCGTCGGGCCGTTGGCCGGGTTCGACACCGGGCGGCACTTCTGCACCTGGCCGGGGGAGGACGGCGCGTCGCTGACCACTAACGCGCACGTGCTCGACGCGCTCGGCGAGCAGCCGAGCGGACCCGGCGTCACCGGCGCCCGCCGCCGGGTCACCGAGTGGCTGGTGGAGCGGCAGCAGCCGGACGGGCGCTGGGAGGACCGCTGGCACGCCTCGGCCTGCTACGCCACGTACGCGGTGCTGCTGGCGCTGGCCGACCACGCGCCCGACGGCACGGCGCGTGCCGCCGTCGAGCGGGGCGTCGCCTGGCTGCTGGACACGCAGCGCCCGGACGGCTCCTGGGGACTGTGGCACGGCACCGCCGAGGAGACCGCGTACGCGGTGCTCGCCCTGGCCGGCGCGGGCCGTTCCGGGGACGCGCGGATCGCCGCGGCGCTCGCCCGCGGACGCCGTCGACTGTCCGAGCTGGACGGATGCGACGACGAACCGGCACTATGGCACGACAAGGATCTCTACCGCCCGACGCAGATCGTGCGCGCGGCGGTGCTGGCGGCCTCCGGCCGCGCCGTCGAGGCCGGACCCACCATGATCAGGATCGCTTGAATGGAGTTCACGACGGCTGCTAGCGTGCGCCGGAGTCGATCGGATTTCGGACCGACCGTAGACCGGGCCAGGACGGTGTGATGGGTTCCCGCAGTACGAATCTCCGTACGAAGATCATCGCGCTGCTGGCGTCGCTGACCGCGCTCTGGGCGTTCGCCGCGTGGGTGACCGTGCGGGACGGGTTCAACCTGCTCGGCGTGCAGACGCTCAACGCGCGCGTCTTCGAGCCGAGCGACCCGCTGCTGCAGGAGCTGCAGGCCGAGCGGCGGCTGTCGCTGCGCTATCTGGGCGAGTCCGATCCGGGCCGGCTGCGGGAGCTGGACGCCCAGCGCGCCCGTACCGACGAGACCGCCACCGCGCTGTGGCGCTCGGTGCAGGACTGGCGTACCGAGATCCCGGCCAGCGAGGAGCTGATGCAGCGGCTCGGCGAGCTGAAGACCGAGCTGGACCAGATCGGCCAGGTACGCGCCGACGTCAGCCGCAAGACCATCGACCGCACCGCCACGCTCACCGCGTACGACGAGGCGGTCGACGCGATCTTCGCCGTCTTCGACGCGCTCGGCGGCCTCGACGACGACGAGATCGCCAAGGACACCGCCGCGCTCATCGACCTCAACCGGTCCCGGGAGCTGCTGTCCCAACAGGACGCGCTGATCACCGGCGCGATCGCGGCCAACCGGATCACCGTGGCCGAGCAGACCGCGTTCGCCCGCCTGGTCGGCGCGCAGTGGTTCCTCGCCGACCGCACCGCCCGGGAGCTCGCCCCGACCGACCGCGCACGCTTCGAGCGGATGGTCGAGGGCGACGCGTTCCAGCAGTTGCAGACCCTTCAGGACCGGGTCCTCGCGGCCAAGGGCGCCGACGTGCGCCCGCCGGTGACCGCAGCGGCGTGGCAGGCCGCCGCCGAGCAGGCGATGGCCGACCTGCGCGGGGTGATCCTGGCCGGCGGCGAGGACATCGTGTCCCGGGCGATGCCGGTAGCGATCGGCGTCATCGTGCGGCTGGTGCTCGCCGCCGGTCTCGGCCTGCTCGCCGTCATCGCCTCCGTGGTCGTCTCGATCACCACGGCCCGGTCGCTGGTGCGGCAGCTCGAACGGCTGCGCGAGGCGGCCTTCAACCTGGCGCACGAGCGGCTGCCGAGCGTGGTGGAGCGGCTGGGCCGCGGCGACGAGGTGGACGTCGCCCGCGAGGCGCCGCCGTTGCAGTTCGGCGACGACGAGATCGGCCAGGTGGGCAAGGCGTTCAACGTCGTGCAGGAGACCGCCGTCCGCACCGCCGTCGAGCAGGCCGAGCTGCGCCGCAGCGTACGCGACGTCTTCCTCAGCCTGGCCCGGCGCACCCAGGCGCTCGTGCACCGGCAGCTCACGCTGCTGGACGCGATGGAACGCCGGGAACACGACGCCGAGGAGCTGGAGGACCTGTTCCGGGTCGACCACCTGGCCACCCGGATGCGGCGCAACGCGGAGAACCTGATCGTGCTCTCCGGCTCCACGCCCGGCCGGGCCTGGCGGCGCAACGTGCCGATGGTCGACGTGGTCCGCGGCGCGGTAGCCGAGGTCGAGGACTACACCCGGGTCACGGTGCGCCCGCTCGGCGAGGTTTCGCTGACCGGTCGCGCCGTCGGTGACGTCATCCACCTGCTGGCCGAGCTGATCGAGAACGGGCTCTCCTTCTCGCCGCCGCAGACCACTGTCGAGGTTCGCGGTCAGCTCGTGGCGAACGGCTTCGCCATCGAGATCGAGGACCGGGGCCTCGGCATGAGCCCCGACGAGCTGGCCGCCGCCAACGCGCGCATCGTCGACCGGTCCGAGCTGAACCTGGCCGACGCCGCCCGGCTGGGCCTGTTCGTGGTCAGCCGGCTCACCGAGCGGCACGGCGTCAAGGTGCAGCTCAAGGAATCCGCGTACGGCGGGACCACCGCCGTGGTGCTGATCCCGCGTGAACTGATCACCGCTGACGGCGCCGACGCGGCCGAGGCCCTTCCCGCACCCGGGACGGCCCTGCCCGTGGCGCCCGCGCCGGATTCGGTGCGGAGCACTCCGGCCGGCGACGGGCCGGCGATCCCGTCCGGCCCGGACGGCGCCGCCGAACCGGACCAGCCGGCCGAGCCCGCCCCGCAGGTGCCGGAGCCGGTGACGCGGGCGCCCCGGCTGACCCCGTCCGGGCTGCCGGCGCGTACCCGCAAGCGGCAGCCCGCGGTGGCCGGGCCCACCACGGAGCTGGCGGTGGTGGAGCGGCGGCCCGCCGCCACGACCGACGCGGCGGAGGCGTCGCCGGCGACGGAGCCGGAGACCGAGGCGGAGACGACGCCGGTCACCGACGCGGGACTGCCGGTCCGGGTACGCCAGGCCAGCCTCGCGCCGGAACTGCGGCACGACCAGACCGAGGCGGACGACGACGCCGCCGACGATGACACGGCGCGTGCACCGGAGCAGGTGCGCCGGATGATGAGCTCCTACCAGAGCGGCACCCGACGCGGCCGTACCGATGCCGCGCGCCTGCTCGGCGGGGCTCAGGGGGCCGGCGGTGCGCCGGCCGACGCGGACGAGCAGGTTACCTGACCGGGACGTCGACGCGACGGAAACCGGAAGCTGACGGCACACAGCCGGAAAGAAGAGGACGACGAGTGGCGCAGAAGACGGCTTCGAGCGCGGATCTGACGTGGCTGCTGGATGACCTGGTCGGCCGGGTCAAGCAGGCGGAGCACGCCGTGGCGCTCTCCACCGACGGACTGCTGATGGCCTCGTCCCGCGGATTGAGCCGGGACGACGGCGAGCACCTGGCCGCCATGGCGGCGGGCATCCAGAGCCTGGCCCGTGGCGCGGGCAAGCGGTTCGGCGGCGGGCAGGTGCAGCAGACCATCATCGAGATGCAGTCCTCCTTCCTGTTCGTCACAGCGGCTGGGCGTAACGCCTGCCTGGCGGTGCTGGCCTCGGAGGACGCGGATGTCGGCCTGATCGCGTACGAGATGGCCATGCTCGTCACCCGGGTCGGCCGGTTCGTCGCGTCACCGACCCGGGAACAGCCCCTCGGCGAGAACGCGGCACGATGACCGGCCGGGGGGAGTCCGCGGAGCAGGAGTGGGTGGACGACCACGCCGGCCCGGTGGTGCGCCCGTACGCGGTCACCGGCGGCCGGGCCCGCCCGGTGACCGGCACGTTCGACCTGATCTCGCTGGTCACCGCGACCCGCACGGATGTCGGGTCGGAGTCCGGGCTGGGCCCGGAGCACGTGGCGATAGTCGGCCTCTGCCAGCGGATTCTCTCCGTGGCCGAGATCGCCGCCCATCTCGACCTGCCGGTGGGCACGGTCCGGGTCCTCCTCGGAGACCTGGCCGCCCGCAGTCTGGTGCAGGTACGCGAGCCGCGCGCGACCACCGCCGGCCTTCCCGACGAGCACGTTTTCGAGGCGGTTATCAATGGACTACGGGCGCTCTGAGCGGCCGGCGGGCGCCGGGCCGCTGCCCACCGCGATCAAGATCCTGATCGCGGGCGGGTTCGGCGTCGGCAAGACCACCATGGTGGGCGCGGTCAGCGAGACCAAGCCGCTGCGCACCGAGGAGGTGCTTACCGAAACCGGGATCGGCATCGACGACCTGTCCGGCGTGGAGGAGAAGTCGACCACCACCGTGGCGATGGACTTCGGCCGGATCACCATCAGCGACGACCTGGTGCTCTACCTGTTCGGCACGCCCGGGCAGGACCGGTTCTGGTTCGTCTGGGACGAGCTGGCGCTCGGCGCGCTCGGGGCGGTGGTGCTCGCCGACACGCGCCGCCTGGCGGACTGCTTCCCGTCGATCGACTACTTCGAGGGGCGCGGCACGCCGTTCGTGGTGGCGGTGAACTGCTTCGAGGGGGCCAAGAAGTTCCGGCTCGACGAGGTGCAGGCGGCGCTCGACCTGGACCCGGGCGTACCTGTGGTGCTGTGCGACGCGCGCAAGCGTGAGTCGGCCAAGGAGGTGCTGATCACGCTGCTGGAACACGCCATGAAGCTGCGCGAGGCGCGCCGCCGCGCCGCCGGCGACTGAGGCTGCGTCGCATGACCGAGCTGAGTGTCCGGGCGATGTCACCGGAGGAGTTCGACAGCTGGCAGGACGAGCTGGCCGCCGGGTACGCGCGCGAGCACGTCACGGCCGGCAACTGGGCGCCCGAGGAGGCGCTCGACCGGGCCCGGGAGGCCACCGCCGGCTTCCTGCCGCAGGGCATGGCCACGCCCGGCATGCTGTTCCTGGTCGGCGAGCTTGCCGACGGCTCACCGGTCGGCTGGCTGTGGATCGGCCTGACCCACCCGCGCGGTCTCGCCGACTGCGCGTTCCTCTACGACATCGAGGTGGCCGCCGGGCACCGGGGCCGGGGGCTCGGGCGGGCGCTGCTCGCGGCGGGGGAGCGGGTGGCCCGGGAGCACGGCGCCCAGGCGCTGGAGCTGAACGTCTTCGGCACCAACGAGACGGCGCGCAAGCTGTACGAGACGTCGGGATACCGGGTGGTCACCCAGCAGATGCGCAAGGACCTGCCCGCCTAGGCACGGGCGTCAGAGGCGGGTGGCGGTCCGGATCAGGCCGGCCAGCGCCCGGGACCGGCTGTGCGGTGGCCACGCGATGACTGTGGTCACCGCCGGCGCGTCCGGCACCGGCACGGTGGCCAGGTCGGCGAGCAGCAGCGACCGGGCCGACTCCGGCAGCACCACCACGGTCCGGCCGAGCGCGATGAGCTGGAACAACTGGGCGTGGTCCCGGACCTCGGGGCCGGGCCCGTCCGGATACGACCCGTCGGCCCGGGGCCAGCGCGGCATGGGCAGGCCCGGCAGCGCCTCCACCTCGGCCATCAGCAGGTGCGGTCGCCGGGCCAGCGGATGCCCGGCCGGCAGGATCGCCACCTGCGGCTCGGTGATCAGCTCTTCGGTGTCCAGCCCGGTCGTCGAGTCGTACGGCAGGTGCAGCAGCGCCACGTCGGCCCGCCCGTCGCGCAGCAGCCGTTCCTGCTCGCCGATGCCGCACAGCAGAACCTCGACCGGGACCGCGTCCGGCTCGGCGGCGTACGCGCCGAGCAGTTTCGGCAGCAGCTCGCTCGACGCCCCGGTCTTGGTCGCCAGCACCAGCCCGGGGCCACCGGTAGCGGCCTGCCCGGCGCGTCGGGTGCGGCGGTCGGCGGCGGCCACGGCGTCGAGTGCCGCCCGGCCCTCCCGCAGCAGCACCGACCCGGCCGCGGTGAGCGCGACGCTGCGGCTGTCCCGCTCCAGCAGAGTCACGCCGAGACGGCGTTCGAGCTGCCGGATCGCTCGCGACAGCGGCGGCTGGGCGATGCCCAGGCGGCGCGCGGCGCGGCCGAAGTGCAGCTCCTCGGCGACCGCCACGAAGTAGCGAAGCTCCCGCGTCTCCATCCCGCCACCGTACCGCCGCATCGATACCTGCCAGGTATCGCGCGCCACCGAAGCGGTGTTGGAGGACCGCGCGGCCCGCGGACAGGATCGAGAGCATGAGCGAACGGACGATCGCGCTGGTGACCGGCGCGAACAAGGGAATCGGGTACGAGATCGCGGCCGGCCTGGGCGCGCTCGGCTGGCGGGTGGGCGTCGGCGCCCGGGACGAGCGGCGGCTCGCCGAGGCGGTGGCGAAGCTGCGCGCGGGCGGCGTGGACGCGTTCGGCGTACCGCTGGACGTCACCGACGACGCGAGCGTGACCGCCGCCGCCCGGCTGCTGGAGACGGAGGCCGGCGGTCTGGACGTGCTCGTCAACAACGCGGGCGTGACAGGTGGCGTGCCGCAGCACCCGGGCGACGTCGACCTCGCGACCATCCGGACCGCCGTCGAGGTCAACGTGATCGGGGTGGTCCGGGTGACCGAGGCGATGCTGCCGCTGCTACGCCGCTCGGCGTCGCCCCGGATCGTCAACATGTCCAGCGGTGTCGGCTCGCTGACCCGGCAGAGCGCCTCCACCGGAGAGAACCAGACCGGGCCGCTGTCGGTGGCTTACTCACCGTCGAAGAGCATGCTCAACGCGGTGACCATCCAGTACGCGCGGGCGCTGGCGGACACCGGCATCCTGATCAACGCCGCCTGCCCGGGCTTCACCGCCACCGACCTCAACAGCTTCCGCGGTGTGCGGACCCCGCAGCAGGGAGCGGCGATCGCGATCCGGCTCGCGACGCTGCCCGACGACGGGCCGACCGGCGGCTACTTCGAGGACGCGGGCACGATCCCGTGGTGACTCCGGTCAGCTTCTAGACGTGACTGAGCGTGACGCTCACGGCGGGGCATACCGCTCTCAGGTGACGTCATCTTTCCCCGGACGACACGCCCGGACATGCGGTGGTCCATCAGAGCGCGGTGCGGACCGGCTGTCGAGGGTGGCCCGTCAGAACCACATCACCGGGTTGCCGGTGGCCACCGACGCCGCGCACAGCCGGCGCAGCGGCTCCACGATGTAGGCGAAGTCGTTGCCCGACCGGCTCCGGGTCCGCACCGCGAGCCGTTCGGGCGGCGGCTCGCCGTGCTCGCCCACCGGCCGCATCGCCAGCACCGTCCGCGTCCCGCCGGCGGTGAGCTCCACCCGGTCGCCGGGCAGCGGCCGCTGGCCGAACCGGACGGCCCGGAACAGCGTCACCGGCGGGTCGGCGGTGTCGACGACGAAGAAGCCGTCCGGATCTACCCCGGCCCGGAAGTCCGGGCCGAGCATGAACACCCCGTGGTAGCTCTCGACGTACTGCATCAGCACCCGGCCGGTCGCCTCGTCGATCAGTTCGACCCCGTCGGTGATCCGATCGGTGCGCGCGAACGCGTCCAGCTCGGCGAGCGCCACCGCCGCCCGGTCGGCCGGCAGCGAGCCGCCGTTGAGGTTCGGCAGCGCGGTGGCGAGCGTCGGGAAGCGCTCCGGGCCGGCGGCGCGTAGCGCCTGCTGGAACAGCCGTACGCCGGCCCAGTTGGAAACGTGCTCGCTCGCCTGCTCCATGGCCTTGTGCGGGCACGCCTCCGCCAGCCAGGCGTCGAACGTGCGGTGCGCGGCCTCGTTGCCCTCCCACTGCCGCAACAGCGCGAGACAGCCGTCCTCGTCGATGCCGACCGGTCCGACCGGGCACGGCGCGGTGAGGCCGTCCTGCCAGCACCGGCAGTACACGAACGCGTCGAGTCCCACGCCGGCACGCTACCGGCGCCCGATCGTCGGCGCGTACCCGTTTCCGCCGGCCCGCTTCCGTAGGCACGCTTCCGGCGGGTCACGTGATGGCGAGCAGCATGCCGTCCCCCTGTTCGGCCGCGGCGCGGTAGAAGTCACGCAGCGCGGTGAAGTTCGGCAGCAGGTAGGCGTCGAACTCGTCGGCGCCGTCGTCCCAGATGTGCGGGTAGATCTCGGCCTCCGACAAGGCTGCCGGGTCGAAGCGGGCCCGCAGCGTCGCCTCGTCGATCGCGTCGAGCCCGCCGGCCACAGCGCGGACGGCGTCGGGCATCAGCAGCCGGGCCGGGCCCATCCCCAGGTCCGGCCCGATCGGGTCACCACCCAGGACGGCCGGCCCGGCGTCGCCCCGGATCTCGTACGTGTCGCCGGTCAGTAGGTAGTGCAGCCCGTGCCACGCCTTGTCGAGGTCGAGCTCGTCCGGGCCACCCTGGAACAGGGTGTCGACCTTCTCCGGGTCGGCGAGGACCGCCGCCAGCTCCTCGGCGGACAGCCGACGTGCGTTGAAGATCATGCCCACGGGGTGCCTCTCGGGGGTGCCGGTCGGAATCGGCGGCAGCGTAGCGTGCGCTTGCGACAGGCATGGCACCATCGGCTCATGGCCACTGACACCCGCCACCTCGCCGTCCACATCGACCGTCCGGTCGCGGAGGTCTACGCCTTCGCCGCCGACCCGGCGAACCTGCCCCGCTGGGCGCCGGGCCTCGGCGGTTCGGTGAACCTCATCGACGGCCAGTGGTTCGTGGACACACCCGAAGGGCGGGCGCGGCTCACGTTCGCCCCGGCCAACGAGTACGGCGTGCTCGACCACGAGGTGCGGACGCCGTCGGGCGAGACGGTGTACGTGCCGTTGCGCGCCATCGCCGACGGCAACGCCACCGAGGTGGTGTTCAGCCTGCGCCGGATGCCCGGCATGAGCGACACGGACTTCGACCGGGACACCGCGCTGGTCGAGGCGGATCTGGCCCGGCTCAAGGCCGTGCTGGAGAGCGCCGCCGGCTGAGAGGCGCGCGTGGTCAGTCGGCAGCCCGGCCCCGACAGTGGCAAGGAGGGCGCGTCATGCCCCTGCTGCGGATCCACCTCGACAGCGACCCGACCACCGCCCGCCGCGTCCTGCAGACGCATCGCGAGGGCGGCGTGCATCACGAGTCGCGGGAAGCGGCCCGGGAGCAGGTGTGGCGCCAGGGCCGCACCCCGGCCGGTGACCCGGTCTTCGTCGGCATCACCAACGGACGCCGCAACGTGCAACTGCTCTACGACGTCGAGGTCTACTCCGATACCGTCCCGTGAACGCACGCGGCACTCACGCCCCTGAAATGGGAATTGCGCGCCGGGCTCGGCCGGTGATCGTGAGCGGGACGAAATTCGACGCACCTGGGCGCCGAATGCAATTGCGTCGCAGCGGTAGCTCGCGCTTCACAGCCGACCCGCGGTCCAAGTTCTTGATTCAGTCGCCGATCGCGTCCCGCATTCGTTCCCTCGTCCAGTATTCGGACGGGTCGGTGGCACCCGGGCTCGGATTGTGGGTAGCGACCACCGGGCCGGGCGGCGCCGGCCGCGCCGCGCCGCCGTCGCGCGCCGCGACGACCACGACGGCCACAGCCACGGCGAGCGCCGCGACGGCGGCCGCGCCGAGCAGTACACGATGTGACATGTCGCCTCCTCCGGACCGGTCGACCGGTGCCGGTCCGCCTGGTGCGCCGGCGGCACACCAGGCGGACCGTCGTTCACCAGGTGTCGTTCGCGTACGTGTTGTAGAGCGTCCCCACCACCGCGGCGGAGAAGTACGGCGAGCCGTTCGTGTTCGTGCCGCTCGAGTAGCTCATCACCCCGTGCACGTCACCGCGCCTTGTGGTGTTGTCATAGCTGTAGTACCACGGGCCGCCGCTCGAACCGCCCCCGAAGCCGCAGTTCATCTCGATCCGGTTGCTGCCCGCGTCCCGCGACGTGCCCGAGCAGACCCACTGGATCTCGCCGCTGTCCTTGTTGCTCGGGTAGCCGAAGACGTCGTAGTGGTACGCGCGCCCACCGCCGGTGAGCAAGCCGTTCGCGCCGACCGCGTCCACGATCGACCGGCTGCCGTAGACGAGCGCGACGGCCACGTCGTACTGCCGCTCACGGGTGCTGATCCAGCCGCTGGGCACCGCCAGCGTGGACCAGTCCCAGGTGCCGTACGGCTGCGCGCCGTTGCGGTAGGACGGCACGAACATCCAGTTCGCGGTGTGCCAGTCCCGGCCCGGCCCGTCGTGCACGCAGTGTGCGGCGGTGAAGACCATGTTGCGCGCCGGGCTGTTCACCACGCTCGCCGAGCAGTAATGGCCCAGGCCGTCGGTCGAGCTGGTGTAGAAGATCTTCCCCACCGTGATCGACTCGTTGAGCTGGGCGCCGAAGCCGCTGCCGTCCTTCGGCGCCACCGCCTCCGCGAAGCGCCGTACCCGCTCCGCCGTGGGGCTCTGGGTGACCGGGCCGGCGGCCTTCTCCACCTCGTCGGCGGGAGTGGCCGCCGCCATCCGCTCGGCCGTCCAGTATGCCCTGGCCTGCCCGGCCGACGACCCCACCTTGCGCTCGATCGAGGTCACCGCGGCCGGAGCAGCGGTGCCGGAGGTGGTGTCGGTGGCGGCCTGAGCCGGAGTGCCGGCGAGGATCGTCGGCAGGATCAGGATCGGCAATGCCAGAAGTCTCATCGACGTTTTCATGAATTCCTTCCCAGTGTTTCGATTCCCGTATCGAAAACTGGAGCGCCCCCGTGGTTCGTCGCGACAACCGAAACGTATCGACGGGCTTCGGCACATGTCAATGAATCATGGATGTCGATTCTGTGCATTGTCGGATGTGCGATCGGTCGCTGCGGGAATTCCATCCAGTCGCAATTTTTCGGGGTGGATGAGGTACGCAAAAGGGCCGCTCCCCGCCGGAGCGGGAAGCGGCCCTCGGTGAGCCGTACGGGATCAGCTGGCGATCATGCGGCGCAGCACGTACTGCAGGATGCCGCCGTGCCGGTAGTAGTCCGCCTCACCCGGGGTGTCGATGCGGACCACGGCGTCGAACTCCACGCCGGTGTCGGTGGTGACCTTGACCGTACGCGGGGTGTCGCCGTCGTTCAGCGCGGTCACGCCGCTGATCGAGAACGTCTCCGTGCCGGTCAGGCCCAGCGACTCGGCGGTCTCCCCGCCCGGGAACTGCAGCGGCAGCACGCCCATGCCGATCAGGTTCGAGCGGTGGATCCGCTCGTACGACTCGGCGATGACCGCCTTCACGCCCAGCAGCATCGTGCCCTTGGCGGCCCAGTCACGCGACGAGCCGGAGCCGTACTCCTTGCCGGCCAGGATGACCAGCGGGACGCCCGCCTCCTGGTACGCCATCGAGGCGTCGTAGATCGAGGTCTGCTCACCGGTCAGGTGGTTGACGGTGAAGCCGCCCTCGACACCCGGGACGAGCTGGTTGCGCAGCCGGATGTTGGCGAACGTGCCCCGGATCATCACCTCGTGGTTGCCCCGGCGGGAGCCGTACGAGTTGAACTCGTGCCGGGCCACGCCGTGCTCGGCCAGGTACTTGCCGGCGGGGGAGTCCGCCTTGATCGAGCCGGCCGGGGAGATGTGGTCGGTGGTCACCGAGTCGCCCAGCTTCGCCAGCACGCGCGCGTCGGCGATGTCCTGCACCGGGGCCGGCTCCTGCTGCATGCCCTCGAAGTACGGGGGCTTGCGCACGTACGTCGACTCGCCGTCCCAGGAGAACGTGTCACCGGTCGGGGTCGGCAGCGACTGCCAGCGCTCGTCACCGGCGAACACGTCGGCGTACGCGGCGCTGAAGCCGGTCGCGCCGATCGCGGAGGCGATGACGTCTTGGATCTCGGCGCTGTTCGGCCAGATCTCCCGCAGGTACACCGGGTTGCCCTGGGCGTCCTCGCCGATCGGCTCGTTGGCCAGGTCGATGTCCATGGTGCCGGCGAGCGCGTACGCGACCACCAGCGGCGGGGACGCCAGGTAGTTCATCTTGACGTCCGGGTTGATCCGGCCCTCGAAGTTGCGGTTGCCGGACAGCACCGACACGACGGCGAGGTCGCCCTCGTTGACGGCGGCGGAGACCTCCTCCGGCAGCGGGCCGGAGTTGCCGATGCAGGTGGTGCAGCCGTAGCCGACCAGGTTGAAGCCGAGCTTCTCCAGGTACGGGGTGAGGCCGGCGCGGTCGTAGTAGTCCATGACGACCTTCGAGCCCGGCGCCAGGGTGGTCTTCACCCACGGCTTGCGGGCCAGGCCCTTCTCCACCGCGTTGCGGGCCAGCAGCGCGGCGCCGATCATGACCTGCGGGTTCGAGGTGTTGGTGCAGGAGGTGATCGCGGCGATCACCACGGCGCCGTGGTCCAGCTCGTACTCGACGCCGTCGGCGCCGGTCACCCGTACCGGATTGCTGGCCCGGCCGCCCGCGCCCACGGCGGCGGTCTCCAGGTCGCGCGGTGCGTCCGCCGGGTCGTTCACGCCGTTGGCGGGGGAGTCGCTGGCCGGGAAGGACTCGGCGGACGCCTCGTCGGCCGGGCCGTCGGCGCCGAACGGCTTCTCCTGCTGCGGCACGCCCGGCTTGCGGCCCGGGTCGCCACCGGTCTCGTCGGCGGCCACGTAGTCGCTGAGCGCGGAGCGGAACAGCGTCTTGGCGCTGCCCAGCGGCACCCGGTCCTGCGGGCGCTTCGGGCCGGCCAGCGACGGCTCGATGGTGCTCAGGTCCAGCTCGAGGCGCTCGGAGTACTCCGGCTCGCGCTCCGGGTCGTGCCAGAGGCCCTGCTCCTTGGCGTACGCCTCGACCAGCGCCACCTGCTGTGCGTCGCGGCCGGTCAGCTCCAGGTAGCGGACGGTCTCGGCGTCGATCGGGAAGATCGCCACGGTCGAGCCGTACTCCGGCGACATGTTGCCGATGGTGGCGCGGTTGGCCAGCGGCACGGCGCTGACGCCGGGGCCGTAGAACTCGACGAACTTGCCGACCACGCCGTGCTTGCGCAGCATCTCGGTGATGGTCAGCACCAGGTCGGTGGCGGTGGTCCCGGCCGGCATCTCGCCGGAGAGCTTGAAGCCGACGACGCGGGGGATCAGCATGCTGACCGGCTGGCCGAGCATCGCGGCCTCGGCCTCGATGCCGCCGACGCCCCAGCCCAGCACGCCCAGGCCGTTGACCATGGTGGTGTGCGAGTCGGTGCCGACGACCGTGTCCGGGTACGCCTGGCCGTTGCGCTCCATGATCGTACGGGCCAGGTACTCGATGTTGACCTGGTGCACGATGCCGGTGCCCGGCGGGACGACCTTGAACTCGTTGAACGCGGTCTGACCCCAGCGCAGGAACTGGTAGCGCTCCTTGTTGCGCTCGTACTCCAGCTCGACGTTGCGCTCGAAGGCGTCCTCGCGGCCGAACAGGTCGGCGATGACCGAGTGGTCGATGACCAGCTCGGCCGGAGCGAGGGGGTTGACCTTCGTGGCGTCGCCGCCCAGGTCACGTACCGCCTCGCGCATGGTGGCCAGGTCGACCACGCAGGGCACGCCGGTGAAGTCCTGCATCAGCACCCGGGCCGGGGTGAACTGGATCTCCACGCTCGGGTCGGCGGTGGCGTCCCACGCGCCGAGCTGCTGGATGTGGTCGGCGGTGATGTTCGCGCCGTCCTCGGTCCGCAGCAGGTTCTCCAGCAGGATCTTCAAGCTGTAGGGCAGTCGCTCGTGGCCCTCCACCTTGTCGATCTTGAAAATCTCGTAGCTCGCGTCTCCGACGCGTAGCTGGGTCTTCGCACCGAAGGTGTCGAGGCTCGCCACGTCGTACTCCTTCACACCAGCGACCGTGAGTAGTCCTGAGCAGTTTGTCGCACCGACCGGAGCGCCGCCGTGCTTAGGCAACACTTACCTGCGTCGGTCTCTACAAAACCGTACGTCCGTCTTGCTATTCACGCAACCTCGTGCCACGCTGCGGGACGAGGAGGTGCCACCATGATCCATCACGTCCTGCTCGCCTGCCCCCGCGGCTCCGAGGATCTCTCCCGCTCCTTCTACGTCGGCCTGCTCGGCCTCACCGAGAAGCCCAAACCCCCGGCCCTCGCCGCCCGCGGTGGTTGCTGGTTCACCGGGTACGACGCCGAACTGCACCTGGGCGTCGAGGACGACTTCCGCCCGGCCCGCAAGGCCCACCCGGCCCTGGTGCGCCCCGACCTCGACGAGCTGGCCGCCCGCCTGGACGCCGCCGGCCACGCCGTGACCTGGGGCGACGAGGAGATTCCCGGCATGCGGCGGTTCCACACGCACGACCCGCACGGCAACCGGCTGGAGTTCTTGGCCCCCGCCGGGTGACCGGGCGCGGGTAGGGTCGGCGGGGTGGTCGACGTACAGCACTGGCTCGCCGCCCTCCCACCGGGCCTGATCTGCCTGCTCGTGGGCGTGGTGATCGGCGTCGAGAGCATGGGCATCCCGCTGCCCGGCGAGATCGTGCTGGTCAGCGCCGCCCTGCTCGCCGCCACCGGCGCCGTCGGGCCCGAGTGGGTGGCCGCCGCCGCAGCCACCGGCGCGATCCTCGGCGACTCCGTCGGGTACGCCGTCGGCCGCCGCGGTGGCCGTCCCCTCTTGGAGCGGCTCGGTCGGCGCTTCCCGAAACACCTCGGCCCCGCGCACCTGGCCCGCGCCGAGTTGAGCTTCGCCCGGCACGGTGTCTGGGCGGTGTTCTTCGGGCGGTTCGTCGCGCTGCTGCGCATCCTCGCCGGGCCGCTCGCCGGAGCGCTGCGCGTGCCGTACCGCCGGTTCCTGATCGCCAACGCCGCGGGCGGGCTGGTCTGGGCGTTCGGCACCACCTACCTGTTGTTCTATCTGGGGCAGGCCGCCGAGCACTGGCTCAAGGACATCTCCTGGGCCGGGCTGGTGCTGGCCGTGCTGGCCGGCGTGGTGAGCACCGCGTGGCTGCGCCGCCGAGCCAAGCGCCTGCAGCCCCTGGACAGCCCCGACACCCCCGACCCGGTCCCCGCAGCCGACCGCTGACCCACCCCGCCCGCACTCCGGTCCCCGCCCTGGGCCATGGCCCCTGCTCCGTTCCCCGGCCCTGCTCCGGTCTCCGCCTCGCCTAGCTGCCTCCCCCGGGCGCCGCCGCCGAGGTGATCAAGGAGTTTGTGTACGGATTCGGCCCGCCAGAGGACCAAAACTCCTTGATCGTCCGGCGTGGGCGCTGGCTGGTGGGCTGTAGGCCGGGAAAGCGAGAACGGGCGGGGCGAGCGGGAACGGGTGCTCAAGCGCGGGTGCGGGATTCCGGTGCGCCGCCCGCCCCGTTGATCATGAGGTTGGCGGCAGTTTGTGTCTGTTTTGTCCCGGCCAACCTCATGATCAACGAGACGGGGTGAGGGCGTGGGGAGATCTGGTGGTGCGATGGCCGGTGGTCAGGGGGCGGTCAGCAGGTCGAGCAGGGTGTCGCGGGCGGTGCGTACGGCGGCTCGGGACTCCTCGGTGTGATCCAGCGCGTCGAATCCGTGCTGACCGTTCGGCACGTCCACCACGTGCAGCGGGATGCCGCGCCGCCGGGCGACCACCGTGAACGCCTCGATGGTGGGTGCGACCTCGGGCCGTTCCCGGCCCGCCCTGGTCAGCACCAGCGTCGGCCGAGCCGGCTCGCCCGGCCGTGCGGCGTCGATGCCCGTGTCGCCGGAATCCACGCTGCCCGGCGTCGTGGTGTCGTCCGGCAGCGCCGGGGTGGCGGTGGCGTCGCCGGTGGGGGCGGGCAGGTCGAGCGCGTCGATCGGGCGGAAGCGCGGATCCACCGGGGGCCACCCGGGCAGCGGGGCCAGCAGCGGATAGGTCGCGGCCAGGCCGCGCAGCCAGCGGGGCGGGTCGCGGAGCCAGTCGCCGAGCAGCAGGCCGGCGCCGGAGAAGAACCAGAGGCCGAGCCGGTCGGCGTCGACGCGCGGGTCGGCGCGGAGCAGTTCCGCGGCGGCGGCGACCCGCGCGGCGACGGCGTACAGGTCGTCGGGGCCGGCCACGGTGAGCTGGGGAATCGCGGCCAGCACGCCCCGCTCGGCGAGCAGCGCGCCGTAACCGCGGTAGAGCGGCCAGTCGCGCGCGTCCGGCGCGTCGGGCGGGCCCGGCACGCCGTGCACGATCACGACTGCGGGGTGCCGGCCGTCGCCGGTGGGGACGTGCAGGTCGACGTCGCCGTGCCGCTCCACCGCGGCGGGCCGGGGGTCGAGGACGAACGGGCTTTCCCAGAAACTGGTTCCCATCACGCCGATGCTAGGAGAACCCGCCCGGCCGCGCCGCCCCGTGACTGTCCGTTCAGGACGACGACGCCTTCGCGTGCCGTTCGCGCAGCCGGTCCCGGATCTCCTCCGGGGTGTACGCGCGGCGCCGCCGTTCCGCGCGCGCCACGACCACTCCGGTCGCCGCGACGCCGGCGAGACCCGCGAGTCCGAGTACCTTCCACCACCGCATCCGTTGCCGCATCCGCTTAGGGTAGTCCTCCATGAGCATCAGCCTGGACGAGGCCGTGGAGCTGACCCGCACCGGCGATCTGTGGGTGTTCCGCGGGCGCAGCGTGCCGGACCGCGCCATTCAGCTCACCACCAACAGCCCGGTCAACCATGTGGGCATGGCGGTGGTGCTCGACGACATGCCGCCGCTGATGTGGCACGCCGAGCTGGGCCGTTCGCTGCCGGACATGTGGACCGGCACGCACCAGCGTGGCGTGCAGCTGCACGACCTGCGCGACGCGGTCTGCGTCTGGGCCAACCGGTACGGCCAACGGGGCTGGCTGCGTCAGCTCGAACCGCCGGCCGACCCGGCGATGGAGGAGGCGGTGCTGCGTACCGTGGCCCGTCTCGACGGCACGCCGTTCCCGTCCACCGCGCAACTCGCCTGGCGGTGGGCCCGGGGCCGGGTGCCGCACCCGCGCCGCCTGAGCCTCGACGGCATCAAGGGCCGGATCGGCGGCCGGGGCCGGACCAGGAGCGGAGACGAAAGCACGGACGGCGGGCAGAGCAGCGACAACGCGTTGGAGACGGCGTACTGCGCCGAGGTGGTGGCGGTGACGTACGAGGCGATGGGTCTGCTGCCCGCCGGGCGGCGACCCAACTGGTACGACCCGGGACGGTTCTGGAGCGGCGACGACCTGGCCCTCAGCGGCGGCGCGCGCCTCGGAGCCGAGATCGAGGTGCGGATCCCGCCGCGCTGAGGAAGGTTTGCCGCCGCGCCGGGCCGGTAATGAGGAGCGTCGTGACGGCTTCCACCGACCTCGACACGCTCACCGACTTCTTCGACCGGTACGGCGTGGCGCTGACCACCGCCGACGTGCCGGCCATCGCCGGCTGCTACGCCCTGCCCGGGCTGGTGGTCGCCGACACCTACAGCTTCTCGTTCACCTCGCCGGCGGCGGTGGCGCTCAGCTTCGTCGGCGCCGCCCCCGACTACCAGGAGCGGGAACTGGTGGCCGCGAACGCGCAGATCGAGGACGTGCAACAGGTCTCGGCGCTGCTCACCGAGGTGGCGGTGCGCTGGGAGTTCCTGGACAGCCAGGGCGGCGCGGTGCCCGGCGAGCGTTACCGCTACCTGCTGCGTACCACCGAGGACGGTCCGGTCATCTGCACTGTCATCCGTACCGCCTGATCGTGGTGGTGCGGCGGCCGGCCACGCGGGCCGGCCGCCGCACCGACGGACGTCAGCGGTGGTGGGCGCCGGCCCAGCGGTCGGCCTCGGGGGCCGGGTGCAGGCCGGGCTCGTGCAGGCCCTCCTCGGTGACCTGGCCGATCCGGCGGTACGTCTCGGGCCGGCTGGTGCGCAGCACCGCGCCCCAGATCAGGCCGAGCACGCCCGCCGCCACCGGAATCGCCGGCAGCAGCCACTTCAGGTAGCTCGCGGTGTCGGGCGCGAGCAGCGCGTCGAAGTTGAACAGCAGCACCAGCAGCACGGCGGTGAGCAGGATCGTGCCGAGCCCCGGGGCGATCGCCCGCTGCCACGCGCTCTCCGGGCCGGGACGGCCCCGGAAGAAGCCCACGACGGAGGCCGAGGTGAGCGTCATCAGCAGCACGACGCCGACCGCCGCCGCGCCGGACAGCCAGGTGAACAGGTCGATGACCGGGTCACGGCCGGTCATCGCGAACGCCAGGAACACCACCACGGCGAGGATGCTCTGCACCAGCGAGCCCGCCACCGGGGCGCCGCTGCGGCTGGAGGTCGCGCCGAGGAAGCCCGGCAGGACCCGCTCGCGGCCCAGCGCGAACAGGTACCGCGCCACGCCGTTGTGGAACGACAGCAGGGCGGCGAGCACGCTGGTGATGAACAGGACGTTGGCGATGTCCGCGACGACCGCGCCGGTGTACTGGTCGAGCGCGCCGAAGATGACGCCGGGCCCCGCCTCGGCGCTGGCCGCCGGCGCGTTCTCCGGGCCGGTCAGCACGGTCAGCGCCCACGCGGAGAAGGCGTAGAACAGGCCGGTGAACGCGACGGCGATGTAGGTGGCCCGGGCCACCGTGCGCCGCGGGTCCTTGACCTCCTCGCTGTAGATGGCGCCGCTCTCGAAGCCGGTGAAGGAGGCGATGGTGAACGCGAGCACCGCGCCGAAGCCGGCGCCGAACAGGTGGCCGGGGCTGATGCCGGCGGTGGTGACGGCGCCGCCGGCCGGGTTCGCGAAGGCGACCAGGTCGAAGATCAGCACGGCGATGCACTCGAGGATGAGCAGCACCGCCAGCACGGTGGCGTTCAGGTCGATGCGCAGGACGCCGAGCGCGCCGATGAAGACCCAGGCCAGCAGCGCCCAGACCCACCAGTCGAGGCTGATGCCGGTCTTGGCGTCCATGAAGTCGCCGAGGATCGCGCCGAGCAGGCCGTAGAGACCGATCTGAATGGCGTTGTACGCGGCCAGCGCGACGGCCGAGCCGGCCACCCCGCCGGCTCGACCGAGGCCGTTGGCGATGTACGCGTAGAACGCGCCCGCGTTGGCGACGTACCGGCTCATCGCGGCGTAGCCGGTGGCGAAGACGGCGAGCACTGCGGCGAGGAGCACGTATCCGAGCGCGGCGCCGATGTTGCCGCTGACCGCGTACATGGTGGTGACGCCACCGCCGAGAACGGTCAGCGGGGCCGACGCGGCGACGGTGAAGAAGACGAGGTGAGCGGTGCCGAGACGACCGCGGCGCAGCCCACCGTCAGAGAAAAACGGATCGGAGGACAAGGCTTCTCCAGGGGAGGGAAGTGAGGGGGTTCAGCTGTCTACTTCGGAACAACCTGAAGCAGGGTATTGGTGATCACTGATCGTCACAACCCCGTCTCGATATCGATTTGGGGGGCTCCTGATCGACCGGAATTGAGCTGTGCGTGGTCATGCCGTACCGTCCCGTGTCGACGTTCACGGCCACCGTTCGAGGATGGACCATGACCTACCCCGGGGCGCAGGCCACGTATCGGCTTGCGGATGCGCTGTTCCTTATCGGACACGACGAGTTCACCGGCAAGCCGCATGTCGCCGTCGACCGGCTGGAGTGTGGGCTGGCCGGCGCCGCGCTCGCCGAATTGATGTTCGAGGGCCGGATCGCCCTCGACGGCGGCGGAATCGCCGCTGTCGATCCGCGACTGTGGCAGGAGCCGCTCACCGATCTGCTCATTACCGAGATTCTGCGTCGGGAGGGCGCGCACCCGGCCCGGCTGTGGATCCGTTATCTGCGGACCCAGCTCAACATCAACGAGCGTGTCGGCACCCGGCTGGTCACCGCCGGCGTGCTCCGCCGGGAGCAGGGCAAGCTGATCGGCCGGACGGTGCGCTGGCCGGCCAACGACCCGAACCAGGCGGCCTCGCCGCGGGTACGGCTGACCGCCATGCTGATGCACTCGTCCCCGGCCGAACTGGACCCGGGCACGCTGCTGCTGGCCAGCCTCGCCGAGGCGGTCGGGCTGGCCGCGAACATCTTCGACCCGCAGGTCGGCGTCCGGATGCGGGACTGCCGGCGGTTCCTGCCGGGGCAGCTCGACGGACTGCTCGCCGCCGTCGTGGGCGCGCTCGACGTCAGCACCACGACGGTACGGCGATGACGTCCCGCCCCGGGTGAGGCCGGGGCGGGACGATCCCGGTCAGGCCGGGTCGCGCCACATCGGGTAGAGGCTGGGCCCGTCCGGCAGGTCGAGCGTGACCGGGCGGCGCCGGAACCCGAGCCGCTCGTAGAGCGCGGCGTTGCGCGGCGAGCTGGCTTCCAGGTACGCGGCGGAGCCGGCCTGATCCAGCTCGGCCAGCTTGTTACGCAGCAGCGCCGACCCGACGCCCTTGCCGTGATGGTCCGGGTGTACCGCGATGAAGGGCAGGTACCAGTGCGGCTCGCTCGGGTGGCGGGCGCCCATCATCTCGTCGAGCATGCCGAACCGCTTCATGGCCTCGGCGCCGATCGCGGCCTCCATCCCGGCGAACTCGTCGCCCTCCTCGGCCTCGTGGCCGTCGCCGGTGGGCAGCCAGAGCGTGGCGCCCAGGCCGTCGCCCGCGAGGTGGACCTCGCCGGTGCGCAGCGCCAGCGCGACGAACGGCCCGAAGAAGGCGGGATGGACCCGCGCGCGGTGGTCGTCGGCCGGGAAGACCCAGCCGCTCACCGGATCCTGCATGAACGCCTCGGCGAGAATCGCGGTCACGACGGCGGCGTCCGCCGTGGACGCCCGCCGGATGTTGCCCTGCCACTCAGTCACTGGCCATCCGTCCTACCGGCTCGACGAGCCATTGTGGTCATTGATCGGCGTGCAAGGTATCAGGAGTCCGCGCCGTGCGGCAGGCCCGATTCCGGCCGCTCGCCGCGGCCCGGTCCCGGTGGCTACGCTGGCCCGGACCCCGACAGGAGGACCATGTCCCACACGCGTCGCTCCGGCCCGCAGCCCGGGGCCGCCATGACCTCGTCCCCCTGGATCCTCGTCGCCGCCGGCGTGGTCGTGATGGTGGTCCTGCTGGCGGTGGCGCTCGGTTCGGTGCGGGGACGGAGCACGTTCCCGGCGGCCGATCCGCCCGATCCGCTGATGCCGCTGCCGCACGTGCCGCCGACCCCCACGGCGGTCAGCGCCAGCGGTCCGTCGCCGGTCTCCGCCACCGCTCCGGTGTTGCCGGGCCTGTCGCCCCGCTCCACGGAGCTGCCCGCCCGGCCGACGCCGGCCGCGTCGACGCCCAGCCCCCGGGGCGTCGCCCGGCCGGTGCCGCCCCCGTCGTCTCCGCCGCCGGTGGCGCCGCCGTCCGCGGTGACCGGCAGGTACAGCGTGCAGAGCGCCTTCGACGGCGGCTTCATCGGCGAGGTGCTGCTCGTCAACACCGCGCGTTCGCACCGGGGCTGGACGGTGCGCGCGGTCTTCCCCGGCGGAAGGCTGGTCACCGCCTGGGTCGAGGGCGCCGAGCAGGGCGTGTTCCGTTTCGACGACGGCGTCTTCACCTACCGCAGTGGATTCGACCTGGCCCCCGGGCAGTCCCTGGCGGTGCGGTTCCACATCGAGCGGGCGGGCACCCGGCCGGCGAGCTGCACCGTCGACGGCACGCCCTGCGTCGCCCGGTAGAACCCGCGCCCCGGGATCGGGGCGACACGCGTGCACTCTCTTGCAAGGTAACTGCTTTGTTGCAGCATGGTTTGCAAGGTATTGCAGAATGTTTCGGCAAGGGCTAGCGTGCGGGCGAATCAGCGACCAGAGAAAGGCCGTCGATGAAACCGCCGCCGATATCCCCCAAGGCGCTGCTCGCCCTGGTCACCTCCCTCGTGCTCGCCGTCGTCGGCGTTCCGGTGGCCCTCCATCAGCTCGGCGACGACGCTCCCGAGCGCGCCGCCACCCCCGACGTCCTCGCCGCCGGCAACGCTCCCCAGTGGAACCACGAGCCCTCGCCCGACGCGCTGCTCGCGGCGAGCCGCAACACCGCCAAGGCCGAGCAGTTCTACTTCGTCCTGCCGGACCGCTTCGCCAACGGCGACAAGCGCAACGACAACGGCGGCCTCACCGGCGGCCGGCTCACCACCGGCCACGACCCGACCGACAAGGGCTTCTACCACGGCGGCGACCTCAAGGGCCTGATCGACCGGATGGACTACATCCAAGGGCTCGGCACCACCGCCATCTGGCTCGCCCCGATCTTCAAGAACCGGCCCGTGCAGGGCACCGGCGCCGACGTCTCGGCCGGCTACCACGGCTACTGGATCACCGACTTCACCCAGGTCGACCCGCACTTCGGCACGAACGCGGAGCTGAAGAAGCTGGTCGACCTCGCCCACCGGCGGGGCATCAAGGTCTACCTCGACATCATCGTGAACCACACCGCCGACGTCATCCGGTACGCCGAGGACAAGTACGGCTACGTGGACAAGAAGACCGCCCCCTACCGCGACGCGCAGGGACGACCCTTCGAGGACCGGAACTACGCCGACGGCACCCGGAAGTTCCCCGCCGTCAACGAGAAGTCGTTCCCGTACACCCCGGTGTTCGCCACCCCTGCCGACGCGAAGGTCAAGGTACCGGCGTGGCTGAACGACCCGACCATGTACCACAACCGCGGTGACTCCACCTTCGCCGGGGAGAACAGCGAGTACGGCGACTTCTCCCGCCTGGACGACCTGTGGACCGAGCGGCCCGAAGTGGTGCGCGGCATGACCGACATCTACGCCGAGTGGATCGGCAAGGCCGGCGTGGACGGGTTCCGCCTCGACACCGTCAAGCACTCGAACCTCGAGTTCTGGCCGCAGTTCGCCCGCGGCATCGACGCCGCCGCGGCAAAGGCCGGCAAGAAGGACTTCTTCATGTTCGGCGAGGTCTACAGCGCCGAACAGGAGATCCAGTCCACCTACGTGCGGCGCGGCGGCCTCCCCGCCACGCTCGACTTCTCGTTCCAGGAGGCGGCACGTGGCTACGCCGCCGCCGACGGCTCGGCCAAGGCGCTCGCCGACGTGTACGCCAAAGACGACCTCTACACCGCGCGGGACACGAACGCCAACCGGCTCACCACGTTCCTCGGCAACCACGACATGGGCCGGATCGGCTCGTTCGTCGCCGCCGGCGGCGGGGACGACGCCGCCCAGCTGACGCGCAGCCGGCTCGCCCACCAGCTCATGTTCCTCACCCGTGGCCAGCCGGTCGTCTACTCCGGCGACGAGCAGGGCTTCACCGGCCCGGGCGGGGACAAGGACGCCCGGCAGGACATGTTCGCCTCCCGGACCGCCGACTACCTCGACGACGACCTGATCGGCACCACCCGCACCCACGCCGTCGACCAGTACGACACCCGCCACCCGCTCTACCGGACCATCGCCGAGCTGGGCGGCCTGCGGGCCGCGCACCCGGCGCTGCGCGACGGCGTCCAGGTCACCCGGCACGCCGCCGACGGCCCCGGCGTCTTCGCGTTCTCCCGCGTCCTGCCCGCCGACCGGATCGAGTACGTGGCGGCGGTGAACAACGCCGCCACCCCGCAGACTGTCACGGTGGACACCTGGTCGGCCGGCGCCCGCTTCACCGGCGTGTACGGCGGCGCCGCAGACGTGACGGCCGCCGCCGACGGCAAGCTGAGCCTCACCGTGCCGGCCATGTCGGCGGTGGTGCTCAAGGCCGACCGGGCCATCCCGCACCCCGGGGCCGCTCCGAAGATCACGATCACCGAGCCGGGTGACGAGCCCGCCCCCGGCAAGGCCACCGTCACCGCCCAGGTCACCGGCGACCCGCTCGCCACCGTCACGTTCGCCGCCCGGGTCGACGGCGGGAAGTGGACGCTGCTGGGCAGCGCGCACCGCGCCCCGTACACCGTGCACCACGACCTCACCGGCCTGCCCGGCGGCACCACTGTCGAGTACAAGGCAGTGGTCCGCGACGGCAAGGGCCGCACCGCCACCGCCCGCGCCACCGGCACCGTCGGCACCCCGGACCGGGGCGAGTCGCGGGACTGGGCGATCGTGCACTACAAGCGCCCGGCCGGCGGGTACGACGACTGGCGGCTCTACGCCTGGGGTGACATCGACCCGGCGTACGTCACCGAGTGGCCCGCCGGGCAGCCGTTCGCCGGCGAGGACTCGTACGGCCGGTTCGCCTGGGTGAAGCTCAAGCCGGGCGCGAAGTCGGTCGGCTTCGTCGTGGTCGACTCCGGCGGCAACAAGGACGTCGCGGCCGACCGCTTCATCGACGTGACCCGGACCGGGGAGGTCTGGGTCAAGCAGGGCGACGCCGAGGTGTACCCGACGCGGCAGGCCGCCACCGGCGAGCCCGACCCGCCGGTGGCGCCGGACACGGCGCTGATCCACTGGCGCAAGGCCGACGGCAACTACGACGGCTGGGGCCTGCACCTGTGGGACGGCGCCGCCAGCCCGACCGACTGGGCCACGCCGCTCAAGCCGGAGAAGATCGACGCCTACGGCGCGGTGTTCCGGGTGCCGCTGAGCGCCGGCGCGACCGGGCTGAGCTACATCGTGCACTCCGGCGACCAGAAGGACCACCTCGAGGACCAGCGGCTCGACTTCGCCACCGCCGGGCGCGAGGTGTGGCTGCTCGCCGGCGTCAAGGGCCGGCTGCTGCCGACCACCACGTCCGGCGCCGCGACCGACATCGACATCACCAGGCAGAAGGCGAACTGGATCGACAGGTCCACAGTCGCCTGGGCCACCGGCCCGACCGACGGCAGGCGGTACGCGCTCGCGGTCGCCCCGGCCGGTGGGATCGGCGTCGCCGACGGCGAGCTGACCGGCACGTACACCGAGTTGCCGCTGCGGGCGCAGCGCAACGGGCTGACCGAGGCGCAACGACAGGCGTACCCCCATCTCTGGGACCGTCGCGCCTTCACGCTCGCGCGCGGCGACCTGGCCAAGGTGCCGGCGGCGCTGCGCGGGCAGCTCGTGGTGACCGAGCGGGACGCCGAGGGCGCCCTGCTCGCCGCCACCGGCGTGCAGATCCCCGGTGTGCTCGACGACGTCTACGCGGCCGCGACCGGCGCGAAACTCGGCCCGACGTTCGCCGGGCGGGTACCCACGCTGGCCGTGTGGGCGCCCACCGCGCGGAAGGTGGCGCTGGAGCTGTTCGACTCGCCAACGGCCGAGCCGACCACTGTGGCGATGCGACGCGACGACCGCACCGGTGTCTGGTCGGTGCGCGGGACGAAGGCGTGGACCGGTCGCTACTACCGCTACCAGGTGCAGGCGTGGCAGCCGGCGACACAGAAGGTGGTCACCGCGTCGGTGACCGACCCGTACTCGGTGGCGCTCGCGCCGAACTCCACGCACAGCCAGATCGTCGACCTAACCGACCCGGCGCTCGCGCCGGCCGGCTGGGCGAACCTGCGCAAGCCGGCCGCCCCGCCGGCGTCGAAGGCCCAGATCACCGAGCTGTCGGTGCGGGACTTCTCCATCGCCGACAACACGGTTCCGGCCGAGCGGCGCGGCACCTACCTGGCGTTCACCGACCCGCAGACGGCGGGCATGAAGCACCTGCGGGCGCTCGGCGACGCCGGGGTCAACTACCTGCACCTGCTGCCCGCGTTCGACTTCGCCACCATCCCGGAGAAGCGGGCCGACCAGGCCCAGCCGGCCTGCGACCTGGCCGCGCTGCCGCCGGACTCCGACCAGCAGCAGAAGTGCGTCGCGGCGGTCGCCGACACCGACGGCTACAACTGGGGGTACGACCCGCTGCACTACACGGTGCCGGAGGGCGGGTACGCCACCGACCCGAACGGCGCCAAGCGCACCACCGAGTTCCGGCAGATGGTCGCCGGGGTGAACAAGGCCGGCCTGCGGGTGGTCATGGACGTGGTCTACAACCACACCTCGGCCGCCGGCGCCGACCCGAAGTCGGTGCTCGACCAGGTGGTGCCGGGCTACTACCACCGGCTCCTCGACGACGGGTCGGTGGCCAACTCGACCTGCTGCGCCAACACCGCCCCGGAGCACGCCATGATGGGCAAGCTCGTGGTGGAGTCGATCGTCACCTGGGCCAAGGCGTACAAGGTCGACGGCTTCCGGTTCGACCTGATGGGCCACCACCCGAAGGCGAACATCCTGGCCGTACGGGCCGCGCTGGACAAGCTCACGCTCGCCCGCGACGGCGTCGACGGCCGGAAGATCCTGCTCTACGGCGAGGGCTGGAACTTCGGCGAGGTCGCCGACGACGCCCGGTTCACCCAGGCCACCCAGATCAACATGGCCGGCACCGGCATCGGCACGTTCAACGACCGGCTCCGCGACGCGGTGCGCGGCGGCGGCCCGTTCGACGCGAACCCGCGCGCGCAGGGCTTCGCCTCCGGCCTCTACACCGACCCGAACGGCGACGAGGTCAACGGCACGGCGGCCGAGCAGCGGGCCCGGCTGCTGCACCAGCACGACCTGATCAAGGTGGGCCTGACCGGTAACCTGCGCGACTACCGGTTCACCGACTCCTCCGGGAAGCGGGTCACCGGCGCGCAGGTCGACTACAAGGGCGCGCCGGCCGGATACACGGCCGCGCCGGGCGAGTCGGTCACCTACGTCGACGCGCACGACAACGAGATCCTGTACGACGCGCTGGCGTACAAGCTGCCGCAGGGGACCTCGGCGCAGGACCGGGCCCGGATGCAGGTGCTCGCGCTGGCGACCACAGCGCTCGGGCAGGGCGCCGGGTTCGTCACCACCGGCTCGGAGCGGCTGCGCTCGAAGTCGCTGGACCGCAACTCGTACAACTCGGGGGACTGGTTCAACCAGATCCGCTGGGACTGCGCCCAGGGCAACGGGTTCGGCGCGGGCCTGCCGCCGGAGGCCGACAACCGCGACAAGTGGTCGTACGCGAAGCCGCTGCTGGCCGACCCGTTGCTGGTGCCGGACTGCGCGGCGGTCGAACTGGCCGACGCCCGGTACGCGGAGCTGCTGCGGGTCCGCCGATCCTCGCCGGTGTTCGGGCTCAGCAGCGCCGAGCAGGTGCAGAAGCGGGTGGCGTTCCCGCTGTCCGGACCGAAGGAGACGCCGGGCGTGCTCACCATGACCCTCGACGCGCGCGGGCTGGACGGGACGTGGAAGTCGGTGACCGTCGTCTTCAACGCCACGCCGGAGACGGCGAAGCAGACGGTCACCGGGCTGCGCGGGGCGAACGTGACGCTGCATCCGGTGCTGCGGAACTCGGCCGACCCGGCGCTGCGTACCGCCTCGTTCGACCGGGCCGCCGGCACGTTCACCGTGCCCGCGCGCAGCGTGGCGGTGTTCGTCCAGAGCTGACCGGCACGGCCGACCGGCCCCCTGCCACGTCACGTGGCAGGGGGCCGGTCGCGTACCCCGGGACCGTCAGG
>NZ_JAAOLH010000008.1:0-309551 GCF_011602315.1 Micromonospora sp. CMU55-4 | reverse complement strand
CACTGTCAGCTTGGGAATTGCCGATGGCGAGCCAGGCAGCCACTCGGTCTCCTGGCCACGGCGGTCCCTGGTGGCCTGGGTTGACCTGCTCTGTCCCGGGTTAATGGCACGCTAATGGCACGGTGCTGCCACAACCTTGACGACCGACTTTGGCACTTACTCCCCGTATGCCTGATCACAAGTAGGGGGGGCTGGGGCTACCGGCGCTGCCCAGTGACCACCTCCAGTTCAGCTCGTTGTAAGCGAGCGGGGCAGGTGCCCCGACAGATGGAGGCGGAGGCAAACTTGACTGGCTTGGAGACCGTCGCGATCTGCGAGGTGGCTCAGGTGGCACGGCACGCGATAGACGACACCGGTCGGGCCCTCCGCCTGTGCGTCCTGATGGCTACCGGAGCGGGTACTACGTGGGTCGTTGTTAGAACTCTCCGCGGCACCCTGTAGAAGGGCGCGCCGCAGATGTAGGGCGGGGCCCGCCGACATGGCTCACCTCCGCCCTACATGGCCCTCGCCCAAAGTGGCGACCGCCAGCTGGCACGCCGCTGAGCCTGGCCCCGGCATGCAGCTCAAGTGTGCGGCTACTCGAGGGCAAGCCGGCGCAGCCGGTGCGGCCGGTGCGGCAGCCGATCCGCCAGATGCTCGACGGCGGGGTGACCACCCTCGCGATCGTCACGGCCAGGCGCTGATCGCCACCAGTGGGCGCGGCCTGCCCGGCGGGCGTCGACGGCCCTCCGCCCCGGCGCCGCAGGCGACCGGGGCGGCTTGCCGTCGGCCGGGCTCACCGCGCCCGCGACGCGCGGAGCGCGGCGCCTTGATCCAGAACAGAGGAAATCGGCAGCAATGTGAGGCACTGCCGAACCCCTTCCGCACTATGGAGGGGTCAAGATCTGGTACTGATATACGTCTGCTTGGCGTCACCAACTACAGTTTCATCAGGCCATAGCCTGCCGACTCCGGTAGGCACCGGAAGGACAGAAGCCTCACTTGGGCGGCCGCAGGGAAGGCAAGGGCACCGCTGGAACACCTTCTACCGTTAAGCCGTGCCTTCGCAAGACTTCCGCAGCCTCCCCGTATCCATTACTTTCGAGCATTCGGCAAAGTTGGTAAACGTTACCTCCGTCGTTCCCACGCATCGCCGACCTTCCAACCATCTCTATCAGCTCGGGTATCCGATTCGCCTCAATCATTGCCTTTGACAATTCATCGGACATCATATCGATGCCTTTGGCGAAGTAGTAGCGGTATAGCGGTAGAGCGACATCAAGATCGCCATTGCGGGAAAAATGTCGTACAAGGGCGTAGCCGGAGAAATGAGGACCAAGCTTAAGACTTTGGATCCAATGAGGGAACGCCTCCTCGTGCCGATTCCGCGATTCCAAGAGCTCGGCACTGTGGTAGTGCGCCCAAACGTCGCCCTGCTCGATTCGTTCCTTATAAACGGTCAATGCCTCATCAACCTTGCCAGCCAACGCCAGAGCTTTTCCAATCTCATGGTACGTCCCGCTTGAGCTGGCCAGCGCGAGTGCTTCATTGAGGTGATCAGCTTTGACTAGGATTTCTATCCACCAGCCTTGCGCACGTTCATCACCTCTACTTTTAGCCGCTTCGTAGATCGCTCTCGCCTCAACAAAGCGTCCCTCCTTTACCAGCAAGCGGCAGGCACTTTCTGAGGCAGCCAGATCGCCGGCATCGAGGGCTCGTAAGAACCAGTTCAATGCCTCAGATGCGATGCCACGCTTTTGAAGACGCAACGCGTAGTAAAATACTGCGTTTTTTCTCTTCTCGGCAATCGCTTGGAGATACTCTTCCTCGGCCTCGTCAAAGCGGCCCCCGTCATCTAGGAGTCGTGCGATGGTTAAGCGCACATCATAGAGCGGCAATGAGTCTCCGGTCGTCAATAGACGGCGCAATAATCCAATCGCCTCGTCAGTTGGCCCGTAATCCGAGAAAGCCTCGATCGCGTCCTTACTGCCCATGCTCGAAGCTCGCCGTAGCACATCGACCGCCTCCCCCTTTCGACCCTGGTCCCAAAGCATCAAGCCGAGCCAGAAGCCTGATTCTGCGTTGCCGAGAGCCAGTGACCTTCTGTATATTGCCTCGGCATAGCGCCGAACGTCACGCATATCTGCGGCGGAAGCGAGTTGTTGGAGGTCTATAGGATCATGAAGCTGCTCTGAGAGAACACCCCAGATTTCTACCGGCAGCGGCTCGTTCTCGCGAATACGAGCCCCATAGGACGTCAAGTAGTCTGCCAACTCATAACCGGCGATACTTCCGTATTCAAGACCCGATACGGGAATTAACACCGAAGTCGCACCTCGGTTTCGCTTGATGCAGTACGAGATGGATTTTTCAAACCAATCTGATGAAGCCCGAGCGATCTCTTCATTATTGAGGTACACGCCGCTTGCTCGCTTAAGCAGGGCTGGCGTCAGGGTTCCCTCGATTCTCAGGCGACGTATGTCCACGGCGGCTGTGATCAGTGCCTTCGAGTAACAGTCAGCGTGCTGCCACGAGGCAACCAATTCTGGTGCGCCTGCAAGCACCTGGGTGACCCCATAGCGCGAATCCCGAAGAGCGGCCTTAATCCGGGAGTCACGCTCCGCCAGCGCTCGCGCGGCAGCCATTTCAGAGGACGTGAAACTGTCTTCGACATAAACGCGCTCAGCAATACGCAAGACACCCGCAATTCGGTCTTTCTGTTGCGCAGCATAACCCTCGGATCGTTCCGGTGGAGATAAGTAATGCTGGTAGCGGTCGGGCCAGATGGTCCCCAGAAAAATGATAGGCTTGCGCTTGGACCATAGGGCGAGGATTGTCTCCTTATTCATGCTGCTATCCCCTGAGTTGGGGAGAAACCTTTGCAACTCATCGAGCCAGACAATTGTTGGCTTCTCCAGTCGCTGCTGACTGAGCCACTGAATATCCCCAGCAGAGGAGGGCAGGAATATGTTCCATCCCAGGAAGTTGCGCACTACCGCTTCGTAGGCAGATCGAGTCTTACCTGCCGAGGAGTTGCCAACCAAGAGCAGGAACCCCCCGCCACGTTCTCGCGCTTTCGCGAGCCGGTCGTTCAACTCTTGGTCAATGGCTCGCTCGATATATGAGGGGGCCGCTTCTTGTGGATCCTCACCATTTTTAATTTTCTTTTGCGCGCTCATACTGATAGCCGGATGAACGCCAGCCCACGCAGCGCCGAAGGAGGACACCGGGAGAAGGCGTGGCGACAAGTCGGCTACCAACCCTGCTTCAGGGGGAGCTTTAGGTTGCCGCCAAATCACAATTGTTAGAACGAATGCAGCTGGTGTGAAGATAATTGCCATCACCCAGCTCGCCGGTTCCAGCCAACTCCATCTCAGCGGGAATGGCCTCCACAGCCATGTCACGGTACCTGTCGCCGCCAGCGCCAAGAGTGCGAGTGCCAGGCCGGTAAGCCACCATCGATGATGCCGGTTCATCATTCCATCATGCTGTCGGCCACAAGGGCAGGCACTTCTAGATGTCGCCCAACGTCGATACGCGCGCGATGCAGGCCCGCGACCGCCGCCAGCTCGCGACGTGGCCGTCGTGCGCTCCCCCTACGGCAGCGCTCATGGCCGCAGCCCAGCGGCTGCCGTCCCATCGCACATACCGACGATCTGACGTTCTACGGGGACCGTCCGGGCTTCCCACTCTCCGCAGGAGCCGCCAGGCGTTCTTCGTGGCCGGAGGAGAGCGACAGTGGAGTGCAGGCCGGCCCGCCCTGGTGTCGGACAAGCACATCGTGCCGTACCTCGGCGGGGTGGATCTGGGCCGGCTGGACACCCCGGTGGTCCGCGACTGGCGGGCCAATCTGCTCGGCAACGGGGTCTCGGAGAGCATGGCGGCCAAGGCATACCGGCTGCTGCGCGCGGTGCTGATGACGGCGGTCAAGGAAGACGAGATCCTGACGCGTAACCCGTGCCGCATCCCGGGCGCCGACCAGGAGAAGCCGGCGGAGCCGCCGGTGCTCACGCTCGCCCAGGTCTTCAGGCTGGCCGACATCGTGCCGCCTCGGTACCGCGCGCTGGTCCTCGTCACCACCTTCGGGTGCCTCCGCTGGGGGGAGGTCGCCGCGCTGCAACGGCAGGACATCGACACCGCGGCCGGCACCATCCGGGTACGGCAGGCGTACACCGAACAGCGCGGCATGGGCCTGGTCCTTGGTCCGCCGAAGTCCCGGGCTGGCCGGCGCACGGTCAGCCTTCCGCCGGCTGTCGTCCAGGTCGTTCGCGAACACCTGGCCGCTGAGGTCGACGACAGCCTGGACGCCTTCGTGTTCACCACGGAGAGCGGGCGCCCGATCTGGCGCGGCAACCTGAACAAGCTCATTGCTTGGAAGGCCAGCGTCGCCCGGATCGGGCAACCTGAGCTGCACTTTCATGACCTGAGGCACACCGGCAACACCCTGGCGGCTCGCACCGGGGCCAGTACCCGTGACCTCATTGGCACGCATGGGACACGACTCCCCGCAGGCCGCGTTGATCTACCAGCACGCTACAGCGGAAGCGGACCGGGCGATTGCCCTAGCGCTGGATGAGGCGATGAGCACAGACCAGGTAAGCCACAAGAAGAAGGGACCTTCTAAGAAAAAGGTTAAGAAGAGGCGAAAGGGGTTGAAAGCGTAACAGACGACTGAGCAGCCAAGGCCTGGTGCACTCCTGCACCACCCGGTGTACAATTGCACCACCTCGGCAAGTAGCCCTTTTGGCAGAAGGCGTCGAGTCACGGGCGATACCCCGGCAGCTACAGGCTCGGCCTTAAATCCCCAACTAAATGGCGCCGAGTTGATCACCAAGAGATTCCTTACATACGGAGGCACCCGAATGTACGAAGCGCAACGTCACGTGTACCGAGGAGCAGAGAATGGTGAGTCGGGGACGGCACCCGAAGAAGGAGATCTCCGATGCGCTTCGCCAAGCTGAGGATGTCGGCCTTGTCGTGGACGAGATTCATCGGGGCCACCGGTGGGGAAAGGTAGATTGCCTGCCCTGCTCAGCCAGCCGAAGCGTCTGGACCACTCCACAGGATGCGGGCACCCACGCAAAGCAGATCGAGCGTTTCACTCGGAACCACACCCACCCCTCGCCGCCACCGGGACCAACTACAGCAGTCTGAGGCCGGAGGGAGGTAGGCGATGACGACCCACGTCTTTACGGTGGTGCTGGATCGGCAGCCTACCGATGATGAACTGGATGCCCTGTTCGCCGCGGGCTGTGACGATGCCGCGTTCGGCTCAGAGAACGGCCTTCCAATCGGCGAGTTCGACCGGGAGGCGGAAACCATGGCAGACGCGATCGCATCAGCAGTACGCGAGCTTGACGGCGTCGGCTTGATAGCGCTACGCGTCGTAGACCAAGATCTGGTGACCCTGGCCGACATAGCGGACCGCATCGGTCAGAGCCGGGAGTCGGTGCGGCGATACGCCACAGGGGACCGTGGTCCTGGCACCTTTCCACCGCCGGTCAATCCAGCCCGTGAGGGGACATCCTTCTACCGCTGGAGCGAGACCGCCCCCTGGATCAGGCAGCACCTCAAGATCGATGCGCCGGAGTCAGACCCGGCACTCGTCGTAGCGAACCTGGTACTTCAGGCCCGACAGCACCGTGAGCGTGTCGCTCACATGGAAGCACTGACCGGCCTGCTCGCGGCGTAGCAGTTGGCCGTTCGACAGGCTAATGGCACGCCAATGGCACGCCGCATGATCCTTGACCGTGGAACGTCGAAGGCCCTGGCGGGGACTGTCGTCCTGACCAGGGCCTTGGCGGTGGAGCGGGTGACGGGAATCGAACCCGCACTGTCAGCTTGGGAAGCTGATGTTCTGCCATTGAACTACACCCGCAGGCGGCACCACTCTACCTGAAGCCCCCCACCCCCGTGCACTCAGGTGCGCGCGCCACCTCGGCGAGGTGGCGGCATCGGCGGCCGGTTGACCCCACCATCTCCCCGAACTGGAGTGGATCAAGCACGCACCGAGGTCGCGGGCCGCGAAGTTGCACGTCGGAAACGTATGGGCATTCTCAAATGCATCGATGGGATGTAACGTCTGCCCCACGTTTCCGCACCGGCGTGACACACCCCCTGGCACGCCGTCAGAAAGAGGTGGGCCCATGGGACTCCGTCCCAACCTGCTGACCCGGCGTACCGCCGGTGTCGCGACGTCGACCCTCGCGCTGCTGCTCAGCACCGCCGCCGTCGGCGTCGTCCCCGCTGCTTCGGCCTTCTCGGCCGCCCCGGCCGGCGTCTGCGCCGAGCCTGCTGACGCCCACGCCGACGAGCACGCGAACGCCCGCGTCGCGAAGGGCGGCAACGCCAAGCTCGACCCCAACCACCTGACCGCCAAGCAGGTCCAGGACCGGGAGGCCGACCTCGCCGCCGCGCAGCGCGAGCGGGCCAACTTCCGGACCGGCGCGGTCACCCCGCTGGCCACCGTGACGATCCCGGTCGTCGTGCACGTCATCCAGGAGAACAGCACCCGGGCCGGCGGCAACATCACCGACTCGATGATCAACCAGCAGATCACCGTGCTGAACCAGTCGTACGCGGGCTCGACCGGCGGCGCCGCCACCGCCTTCGGGTTCCAGCTCACGAAGATCAACCGGGTGACCAACCCGTCGTGGTACCCGATCGTGCAGGGCTCCTCCGCCGAGCGCTCGATGAAGACCTCGCTGCGTGAGGGCGGCAAGAACACGCTGAACATCTACCTCGGTGAGCTGAGCGACAGCCTGCTGGGCTGGGCGACGTTCCCGAAGCGGACGCTGGACAAGATGGACGGCGTGGTCGTGCTCAACGAGTCGCTGCCCGGCGGCACCGCCACCAACTACAACCAGGGTGACACCGGCACCCACGAGGTCGGCCACTGGCTGAACCTCTACCACACCTTCCAGGGCGGCTGCTCCGGCTCGGGCGACAGCGTCTCCGACACCCCGGCCGAGGCGTCCCCGGCGTACCAGTGCCCGACCGGCCGCGACACCTGCTCGACCGCCGGCAAGGACCCGATCACCAACTTCATGGACTACACGTACGACTCCTGCATGTACCAGTTCACCGCCGGCCAGGCGAGCCGCATGCTCACCGCGTGGAACGCCTACCGCGCGGCCTGACCGCCTCGTACCGCGTACCGGTGCCGGCCCTGTCCTCGGACGGGGCCGGCACCGCTCGTTTCGGGGTCGGGGTCAGGCGGCCGGGCGGCGGGTGTCGAAGCCGTGCCGGCCGCGCCGGCCCTCCGCGCCCACCGGCTCACGCCGGGCCGGTTCGGCCCCGAGCGGGTCGAGCCACACCCGCACCTGCGGCGGAGCGGCGCCGGGCTGGGCGACAGGGTCGCGCCGGGTCAGCATCGCCGCCTCGACTGTGAACTCGAACAGCCGCCAGTCACCATGTGGCGACGCGCGGGCGATCCGGGCCAGCCGCGTCACGGTGGCCGGGTCGGTCACCGGCCGCGCGCGCCCCGCGACGTACGCCTCGTCGTCGCTCTCCTCGGGCGGGAACGAGTGCAGCGCGTAGCGGCCGTCGCGTTCGAGGTCACGGCGCTTCGGCGAGTCGATGACGAAGCACCAGAGGCCGTCGTCGGTGAACACCGGGGAGACCGGGTGCACGCGGGGGCCGCCGTCGGCGCGGACCGTGGCGAGGTAGCCGAAGCCCGGCCCGTACTGCTGCATCAGGAGGCGGATCTCGCCGGCGAGGCGGGGCTCGTCGGCGGCGAATTCGGACCAGGAAGCCATGCGGACATCCTATCGAACACGTGTACGAAGAAGTAGTGCGACACGCAGGTCACCCATACCGGTCGCTATGGTGTTCCGATGCTGCTCTCCGACCGCGACCTGATCTCCGAGATCAAGGCCGGCACGCTCGCGCTGGAGCCCTTCGAGCCCACGCTGGTGCAGCCGTCGAGCATCGACGTACGCCTGGACCGGCTGTTCCGGGTCTTCAACAACCACCTCTACACACACATCGACCCGTCGGTCCAGCAGGACGACCTCACCTCGATGGTGGAGGTGCCCGAGGGCCAGCCGTTCGTGCTGCACCCGGGCGAGTTCGTGCTCGCCTCCACGCTTGAGGTGATCTCGCTGGGCGATCAGCTCGCGGGCCGGCTCGAGGGCAAGTCGAGCCTGGGGCGGCTGGGTCTGCTGACCCACTCGACAGCCGGCTTCATCGACCCCGGCTTCTCCGGTCACGTCACGCTGGAGCTGTCGAACGTGGCGAACCTGCCGATCACGCTCTGGCCCGGCATGAAGATCGGCCAGCTCTGCATCTTCCGGCTCTCCTCGCCGGCCGAGCACCCGTACGGCTCGGCCGTCTACGGCTCGCGTTACCAGGGGCAGCGCGGCCCGACGCCGAGCCGGTCCTGGCAGAGCTGGCGCACCTGGCCGACGCGCTGACGCCGCCCGCAGTTGTTAAGAAGGGCCCCCTCCTCTACCGGAGGCGTTAAGAGGGGGCCCTTCCTTACACGCGGCCGTAGCTGTTGATGTCGCCGTCGTCGACCCGCTTCATCGTGATGGGCTTGCCGGACTGGGAGGCGTGCACCACCCAGCCGTCGCCCACGTACATCGCCACGTGGTGCAGGTCGCTGTAGTAGAAGACGAGGTCGCCGGCGCGCAGCTCGGCCCGGCTGATGCGCTTCGTCACGCCGTGCTGCTGGCGTGCGCTGTGCGGCAGCGAGACGCCGCCCTTGGCCCAGGCCGCCATGGTGAGGCCCGAGCAGTCGAAGTGGTCCGGGCCGGCGGCGCCCCAGACGTAGATCTTGCCGATCTGGGCGCAGGCGAACTTCACCGCCGCACCGGCCGGGCCGCCGGGAAAGCCGGCCGGGCAGGGCGCCGGGCGCAGCGGGCCGCCGCCGCCCTTGCCGTACACCTTGAGCCGCAGCTTCTCCAGCTTGGCGATCTCGGCGTCGATCTGCTTCTTCTTCGCCGCGAGCTGGGCCTCGGTGCGCGCCAGGCCGGCGATCATCTCGTCCAGCGGCTTCTTCTTCGCCGCCAGCTCGTCGCGCAGCGCGGCGACCGAGCGCACCTGCTCGTGCTGGCGGTGCGCGAAGCGGTCGAGCAGCTCCAGGCCGTCGACCAGGTCACCGGGTGAGCGGCTGCCGAGCAGCGCGTTGACCGTGGAGAGGTTGTCGGCCTTGTAGGCGTCGGCGGCGAGGCCGCCCACCTGACCGAGCGCGGCGTCCACCCGCGCCTGGAGGGGTGCGATCTGGCGGCCGAGCGCGTCGGCCTGCCTGCGCCGCGCGGCGAGCTGCTCGCGTACGTCGTTGACCTGCTCGATGACCGGTTCGAGCTTGTTCCAGTCGCGGTCGATCTGGGCCTCGATCTCGGCGACCGAGGGTTCGGCGTGTGCCGCAGTGGCGCCGCCGGTCAGTACGACGGCGGTGCCGACCAGTGCGGCGAGGGCGGTGGTGAAGCGGGACCAGCGGGAACGCGGCGCGGCGCTGGACCGGTCGACCGACCGGTTCGACGACGGCCGCGGGGCATGGAGTGCCACCGGGCGTCCGTACTCCTTCTTCCGTACCGCCTACCGGGTTAGCTGACGGATTCGGGCGGGAAGGGAGCCGCCCTACCGCAGCAGTGCTGCGGATTCACCCCAGGTACCTGGTTCCCCGGCTCGCCCGGAGGCGACTCGGCGGTGTCGGACCGTCACCGACCGGGTTGGACGGTGAGACGTGCGGCCGACGATTCACCAGAGTAGGGACCACCGTTATCGATCCGCAACTTCCAGCGCCGTGACACTCCGTACGCGATCCAGCGCCACACCGCGCACGGAGGTGAAATTTTCTTTCACGACTGATTACTTACTGGAAAGGTATTGACCGTCGCGGGTGTGCGGAGTGAGGGTGGAAACGCAGTGACCCCCATCCCTGTCCAGGAGGTTCGATGCATCTCTCCGCCCCGCCGTCGGGCAGACGGATACTGCTCGCCGCCGCCGTGGCCACGGCCACCGCGCTGGCGACCACCGGCCCGGTTACCGCCGCGCCGGACACGTCCGCGCCCGCGAGCGACCGGCAACAACAATACGCCGCCGCCGCGGCCGAGTACGGCGTGCCCCAGAACGTGCTGCTCGGTGTCTCCTATCTGGAGTCCCGCTGGGACACCCACCCGGGTCAGCCCAGCACCAGCGGCGGCTACGGCCCGATGCACCTGACCGACGCCGCGCACATCCTCGCCACGCCGGGCAGCGCCCACGTCGACGAGGACGAGGACCCGCGCGGCGACGACTCCCGGCCGCTGAAGCTCGACCCGGCCACCGCCGCCGCGCCGACGCGGGAGACGCCGCTGCCGAGCGCCTCGCTCCAGACGCTCGACGCGGCCGCCGCGCTCACCGGGCTGGACGCGGGGACGCTGCGCACCGACCCGGCCGCGAACATCCGCGGCGGCGCGGCGCTGCTGTCGTCGTACCAGAAGGCTCTGGGCGGGCCGGTCGGCGCCGGCACCGACCCGGCGGCCTGGTACGCCGCGGTGGCCCGCTACTCCGGCGCGGACACCGCCGACGCGGCGGCGGCCTTCGCCGACGAGGTCTACGACCAGCTCGGCCAGGGCGCCACCCGGACCACCGACGACGGCCAGCGGGTCACGCTCGCCGCCACCGCCGCGAAGCCGGACCGCTCCCGGCTGGCCCGCCTCGGCCTGCGCACCGCGCAGCGGCCGGACGGGCTGGAGTGCCCGGTCCGGCTGGCCTGCGAGTGGATTCCCGCGCCCTACGAGCAGCTCAGCGACGACCCGGGCGACTACGGCAACCACGACCTGGCTGACCGGCCGAAGCAGCAGAAGATCGAGTACATCGTCATCCACGACACCGAGGGCTACTTCGGCCCGAGCGTCGACCTGGTGAAGCGGGCCGACTACCTGGGCTGGCACTACACGCTGCGCTCGGTGGACGGCTACATCGCCCAGCACATCAAGACCAAGGACGTGGGCTGGCACGCCGGCAACTGGTACGTCAACGCCAAGTCCATCGGCCTGGAGCACGAGGGCTTCGCCGGCCAGGGCACCTGGTACACCGAGGCGATGTACCGCACCTCCGCCAAGCTGGTCCGCCACCTGGCGCTGAAGTTCGGCATCCCGATGGACCGGCAGCACATCATCGGCCACGACAACGTGCCCGGCATCACCGCCGCCAACGTGGGCGGCATGCACTGGGACCCGGGGCCCTACTGGGACTGGTCGCACTACTTCGACCTGATGAAGGCGCCGTTCCGCGGCACCGGCACGGCGAAGACCGGCCTGGTCACCATCGACCCGGACTTCGCCACCAACCGGCCCGCGTTCACCGGTTGCAACCAGCAGCCGCCGGGCGTCCCGACGCCCACCCCGCCGGCGCAGCCGTGCCCCTCGCGCGGCTCCTCCGCGGTGATCCTGCGGACCGCGCCGAGCCCGGACGCCCCGCTCGTCAACGACCTCGGGCTGCGCCCGGACGGCACGCCGGACACCATGTACATCTCCGACCACGGCGCCCGCGCCTCGGCCGGCCAGACGTACGCGCTCGCCGGCCGGCAGGGCGACTGGACCGCGATCTGGTACCTCGGCCAGAAGGCGTGGTTCCACAACCCGGCCTCCGCGCCCACCGCCAAGTGGGCCACCGGCTTCGTGGTGACCCCGCGGCCCGGCAAGGCCACCATCCCGGTGTACGGCCGCGCCTACCCGGAGCAGTCCGCCTACCCGGACACCATCCCATACCAGGCCATCTCTCCGCTGCAGTACACGTTCGCCGCCGGCCAGCGGTACGCGGTCGGCGGGGTGCTGCCCGGCGAGTACTACCGGGCGGTCTCGTTCGACGGTTCCGCGCCGGGTGACCGGACCGTGGTACGCGGGAAGAACCAGTACGTGCAGGTCCAGTTCGGCCACCGGATCATGTTCGTGAACCTGGACGACGTGCTGATCCTGCCGTCCCCGGTCGGCGCGCCGCGCTGACCTCTCCCCGAGAACGCGAAGGCCCCCGGTCCGTGCGGACCGGGGGCCTTTCGGTGTGACCGAGGTCAGGTGACCCGGACGAAGCCGGCGAGCGGCTGGGTGTTGATGCTCGACACCTGGACCGGCTTGCCTGTCCGGGGCGCGTGCACCATCACCCCGTTGCCGAGATAGAGCCCGACGTGATGCAGATCGGAGCCGAAGAACACCAGGTCACCCGGGCGCGCCTCGGAACGGGACACCTTGCGGCCCTCGTTCCACTGCGCGCCGGTGAAGTGGGTGAGCGAGATGCCCGCCGCCTTGTACGCGTACTGCGTGAGGCCGGAGCAGTCGAACGCGTTCGGGCCGGTGGCACCCCACACGTACGGGTCGCCGACCTGGGCGCACGCCGTCGCGATCGCGGTACGCGCGGCGCTGCTCACCACGCCGTCGATCTTCGGGCAGCCCGCCGGGCGGATCGAGGTCACCGGCAGCATCGCGGTGAGTCGCTTGATCTCCGAGTCGATCTGCTTCTTCTTCGCCGCGAGGTCGTTCTGCTGCTTGGTCTCCAGCTCGATCAGCTCGTCGAGCTTCTCCTTCTGCCTGTTGTACTCGTCCCGCACCTTGAGCACACCGGCGATCTGACGGCGCTGGTCGTCGGCGATCCGGTCCAGCATGACCAACTGCTCGGCCAGCGTGCCCGGCTTGGTGCTCACCAGCAGCGCGCCCAGCTCCTGCGACGGGCCCTGGATGTAGTAGCGGGCCGCGATGTCGCCGACCTTGTTCATGGCGAGCGTGGAGGCCAGCTCCAACGGCACCATCTTGTCCTTCAGCGCCTTGGACTTCTTCTGGTTGGCGCGAAGCTGCGAGCGGACCTTGTTGAACTGCTCGATGGTGGGTTCGAGCTGCTCCCACTGCTTGTCGATCTGCGCGTCGATCTCGTCCACCGACGGCGTCGCGTGCGCCGGAGCCGTCAGCATCCCGGCGCCGACCGCGGCGGCCGCGACCAGGGTGACCAGACGGCGTGCCATCCGGTGGAACCCGGCACGTCGGCCGGGTGGAGCGCTCGGGGCGTGACGTTGAGGGGGCGTGGTTGCCACCGGCACGGACTCCTTTGCAACCGACCGCCGGGCGCCTCGCGAGAGGGAAGATCGAGGCAGACGACCCACAGCGGTCGGTGCCCCACATTAGGGAAGGCGTCCGGTGGAATCAAGGCGACCGTTTGTTCAATCACGTATCCGCAATCGATTGCACACCAAGGGTATTCATTTCATCTTCCGACGATGGCTGTCAATACGTCGTCGAGCGTCACCACGCCCATCGGCCGCCGTCCGTCGCTGACCAGCACCATGTGGCGGCGTTCGCGGCGCATCGCGAGCAGCAGGTCGGCGAGCGTACGGTCCGGCGGCACCACCGCCAGCGGCCGGTAGACAGCGGCCGGCACGGGGGCCCGGCGACTCGCGCCGGCGTACCCGAGCACGTCCTTCACGTGCACGAAACCGAGCACCCGGCGGGTGGACCGCTGCACCACCGGGAAGCGGGACCGGCCGGTGCGGGTCGCCAGCACCTCCAGCGACGCCGGTGAGACGTCCTCGGCCACTGTGGTGACAGTGGACCACTGTTGCAGCGCGTCCGCCGCCGTACGGCTGTGCAGGGCCAGCGCGCCGGTGATCCGGGCGTGCTCCTCGGCGTCCAGCAACCCCTCGGTACGCGCCTGCGAGACCAGCCCGGCCAGTTCCTCGGCGGTGAACACGGTTTTCACCGCGTCTGTCGCCTCCACCCGCCACCACCGCAGGACCTGCCGGGACGCCCACTTCATCGCCAGCAGCAGCGGCTTGGTGACCAGGCAGAACGCCAGCATGGCCGGGCCGAGCCAGAGCGCCGAAGGCTCCGGACCGGCCAGCGTGATGTTCTTCGGCACCATCTCGCCGACCACCGTGTGCAGGAACACCACCACCGCCAGCGCGATGACGAAGGTCACCGGGTGCACCGCCGAGGCGGGCATCCCCAGCGCGGCGAACGGCCCCTCCAGCAGGTGGGCCAGCGCCGGCTCGGCGATCGCGCCGAGGCCGAGGGAACAGACGGTGATGCCGAGCTGCGCTCCGGCGATCATCAGCGGAATCTGGTTCATCGCGGCCAGCGCCCACCGGGCCCGCTTCGACGTCGCCGCAAGCGGTTCGATCACCGTACGGCGGGAGGCGATCAGCGCGAACTCGCTGCCCACGAAGAACGCGTTGCCGAGCAGCAACACCACCGCCACGAGTAGTTCAGGCACCGTCGTCGGGCTCCTCGGGGCGCACCACCCGCACCTGCTCGATCCGGTGCCGGTCGACCTCCACCACCGTGAACTCGTACCCGGCCTCGTCGACCGTCTCGCCCGGCACCGGGATGTGGCCCAGCCGCGCCATCAGGAAGCCGCCCAGCGTCTCGTACGGCCCGTCGGGCAGCCGGAACCCGGTCTGCTCGACCAGTTCGTCGGCGCGCAGCACGCCGTCGGCCAGGACGGTCCGCTCGCCGCCCGGCACGGTGAGCTCCACCGGCCCGGCGTCGTCGACCGCGTCCGGGTCGAACTCGTCGGCGATCTCCCCGACCAGTTCCTCGACCAGGTCCTCCACCGTCACCACGCCGTCGGTGCCCCCGTACTCGTCCACCACGATCGCCAGGTCCGCCCCGGCGGCCTTCAGCGCGGCCAGCACCCCGTTCAGGTTGAGGCTCTCCGGCACGTACACCGGTTCCCGGGCCACCGCGGCCACCGAAGTGACGGCCCGGCGGGCCAGCGGCACCCCCAGCGCGTCGGGCACCCCGGCGACGCCGGTGACCAGGTCGAGCGTCTCCTCGTAGACCGGGAACCGGGTCCGGCCGGTCTGCCGGGAGAGGTCCAGCAGGTCGGCGACGGACGCGGTGGCGCGCAGCGCTGTCACGTCCACCCGGGGCGTCATCGCCTCGGCGGCCCGCTTGTCACCGAAGCGGATCGTGCGCCGCAGCAGCATCGCGGTGTCCGGCGGCAGCGCGCCGGCCCGCGCCGAGATGGCGGCGAGCAGGCCCAGCTCCTCCGGGGAGCGGGCGCTGGCCAGCTCCTCCTGCGGCTCCACGCCGAGGCGGCGCACCAGCCGGTTGGCTGATTCGTTCAGCAGCCGGATCAGCCAGCCGAACATGCGGGAGAACGCGCGCATCGGCGCGGCGGTGGCGAGCGCCGCCGGCATCGGGCGGGCCAGCGCCAGGTTCTTCGGCACCAGCTCGCCGAAGAGCATCGAGATGAGCGTGGCGAGGGCCAGCGCGAGCAGGCCGGAGAAGCGTTCCGCGCCGCCGAGCGGATGCAGCAGCGGGGCGAAGATCCGGGCCAGCGCGGGTTCGGCGAGGTAGCCGGTGAGCAGCGCGGTGAGGGTGATGCCGAGTTGCGCGCCGGAGAGCTGGAAGGACAGTTCGCGCAGCGCGCGGCGTACCGTGGCGGCCCGGCCGTCGCCCTCGCCGGCCCGCCTGTCGATCTCCGCCCGGTCCACGGTGACGAGGGCGAACTCGGCCGCGACGAAGAAGGCGTTGCCGGCGGTCAGCAGCACGAAACCGACCAGGGGCAACAGCGTCAGAAGAAGAAGGCCGTCGATGGGCGTGATTGTGGCACGCGAGCGCCGACGGTGGGCCCCCGTGGCGCGCGACGGCGGCGGCACCGCACGGGTGCCGCCGCCGTCGTGGTCCGGCTTCTGCCGGGGTACGCCTCAGCTCGCGCTCGGCGCGACCTCCGGCTCGCCGGCCGGGGCCTCCGGCTTGACCGAGCGCAGCAGCACGCTGGCCACGTCGACCACCTCGACCTGCTCGCCCGCGCCCTTGCCGTTCACGCCGTCGTTCAGCATCGTCGAGCAGAACGGGCAGCCGACCGCGATGGTCTTCGCCCCGGTGGACATGGCCTCCTCGACCCGGTCCACGTTGATCCGCTTGCCGATCTTCTCCTCCATCCACATCCGGGCGCCGCCGGCGCCGCAGCAGAAGGAGCGCTCGCTGTTACGCGGCATCTCGGTCAGCTCGCCCTGGATCGAATCGCCGAGCACCTCACGCGGCGCGGCGAAGATCCGGTTGTGGCGGCCCAGGTAGCACGGGTCGTGGTAGGTGACGCCGCCGTCCACCGGCTGCACCGGGGTGAGCTTGCCGGCGCTGACCAGGTGGGCCAGCAACTGGGTGTGGTGCACGACCTCGAACTCGCCGCCGAGCTGGCCGTACTCGTTGCCGAGCGTGTTGAAGCAGTGCGGGCAGGTGGCGACGATCTTGCGCTTGCTCTTCTCCCGGCCCTCGAACGCCTCGTTCAGCGTCTCGACGTTCTGCTGGGCGAGCATCTGGAAGACGAACTCGTTGCCGATGCGGCGGGCCGGGTCACCGGAGCAGGTCTCGCCCTCGCCGAGGATGGCGAAGGAGACGCCCGCCTCGTTGAGCAGCGTGGCGACCGCACGGGTGGTCTTCTTGGCCCGGTCCTCGAACGCGCCGGCGCAGCCGACCCAGAACAGGTACTCGAAGTCGTCGACCTCGCCGACCCGCGGCACCTCGAACCCGAGGCCCTTGGTCCAGTCCTCGCGGGTGTTCTGCGGGGCGCCCCACGGGTTGCCCTTGTTCTCCAGGTTGCGCAGCATGACGCCGGCCTCGGACGGGAAGCTCGACTCGATCAGCACCTGGTAGCGGCGCATGTCGACGATGTGGTCCACGTGCTCGATGTCCACCGGGCACTGCTCGACGCACGCGCCACAGGTGGTGCAGGACCAGAGCACGTCCGGGTCGATGACGCCGCCCTCCTCGGCGGTGCCGATCAGCGGCCGCTCGGCCTCGGCCAGGGCCAGCACGTCCATGTGGGCGAGCTGCGCCTCGGTGGCCTTCTCCTCGCCGGTCAGGTCCTTGCCGCCGCCGGCCAGCAGGTAGGGCGCCTTCGCGTACGCGTGGTCGCGCAGGCTCAGCACCAGCAGCTTCGGCGACAGCGGCTTGCCGGTGTTCCAGGCCGGGCACTGCGACTGGCAGCGGCCGCACTCGGTGCAGGTGCTGAAGTCGAGCAGGCCCTTCCAGCTGAACTGCTCGACCTGGGCGACGCCGAACTGGTCCTTCTCCGGGTCGGCCTCCTCGAAGTCCAGCGGCTTGCCCTCGCTGGTCATCGGGCGCAGCGGGCCGAGGCCCGAGCCGGCCGGCTTCTCCGGGTCGCGCTTGAAGAAGATGTTCGGGAAGGCCAGGAAGCGGTGCCAGGCCACGCCCATGGTGACGTTCAGCGAGATCACGATGAGCCAGGTCATCGAGATGCAGATCTTGATGAGCGCGGCGACGCTGACGCCGGCCTCCCAGTTCGGGAGGACCGAGCCGATCGCGTGGCTGAGCGGGGCGGCCCAGACCGGGTACTCGAAGTGGTCGGTGGCGACCTTGAAGCCCCGGATCACGAACCCGAAGATCAGGACCAGCAGGACGACCCACTCGACGAAGTAGCCCTGCCACATGCTCGAACCGGTGAACCGGGAGCGGTTCTCCGCGCGGCCCGGCCGGTTGCGCAGGCGGATCGCCATCAGTACCAGGATGCCGACCAGGCCGAGGATGCCGATCCACTCGGTGACCAGGCCGAAGATCGTCCAGTGCCCGATGATCGGCAGCCCGCCGCCGGTCGAGACCACCTCGAAGTAGGCCTCCAGCACCAGCAGCGACAGCACGATGAAGCCGACCATCACGAACCAGTGGGCGGCGCCGACCACGCTCCACTTCAGCATGCGGGTGTGACCTGCGGTCTCCACCAGCATCTTCTTGGTACGCGCGCCCTTGTCGCCGAAGCGCTCCGGCGCGGGCTGACCGAGCCGGATGACGGCGGTCATCTTCATGACCGCGCGCACCGCAAGCCACACCGCGACAGCGGTGATGGCGGCCGCGAGGATCGTGGTGACGATCTGGACGCTGCCCATCGAGTTGGCCTCCCGGTCTGCTGCTTGTCCGTGCAGCCTACGCGCAAGGTTACCCAGCAGTAACGTGAGTCTTCTCGCACCAGGCCACGCCGCCCTGCGCACACCTTAGGTGTAGCGGCGACGAAGCGCCTGGCAGGGGCGGCGTGGCGTGACCTACGCCGGGTCGACGGGCGGCCGGCTCAGCGCCAGCGGGAGAGCAGGATCAGCGAGGAGACCATCGCGCCGAAGCCGACAGCGAGGTTCCAGTAACCCCAGGTGGCGACCGGGTACGCCTGCTCGGACAGGTAGTAGAGCACCAGCCAGCCGATGCCGACCACGATCAGCGCGACCGCCGTGACCGGCAGCCAGACCGGGCTAGGCTTGCGCGTCGACGCCGTCGCCGTCGGACGAACGTCCGTGGGCGGGGTGTACACCTTCTTCTTGCGGACCTGAGACTTGGGCACGACGCTCTCCAGAGGGGGGTACGACCTCGTCCGGCCTGACAACCGGGCGCGAGGGCGACGGTCCATGGCCAATAATGTTCGACAGCTAGCGTAGTCCCGACGGACCGTCCAGGCCACGAATGGGGCCAGGCCGGTGCACTCAGTAACCGGAAAGAGCGGACTTTCCGGGTCGATCAGGTCGGTTCGCATCGGCGCGAGCCGGAACGAGACGACGGGAAAGGGAACGCCCGGTGGAGTACACGTCCGGCGCCGCCTCCTGGCAGAAGGTCCTCCGCCGCGCGGCAGCCGCCCTGCTGCCCCGGCGCGCCCGCCAGCGCCGCCCGGGCTGGTCGATCGGCGTACCCCTGATCGCCGCCGCGGCCGGGCTGCTGTTCACCACCACCGCCACCACCGCGGGCGGCACGCCGCTGCGCGAGGACCGCCGGCCCCAGCTCACCCAGCTGATCGAGGACCGCCGGGAGCAGGTGGCGGCGAGCGAGGCGAAGGCCGCCCGGCTCCGCACCGAGGTGGAGGAGCAGACCGCCGCGCTGGCCGGCGCCGACGGGCCGATCAAGACCGAACGGGACCGGGCCGCCGCGAGCCGGCAGGCCGCCGGGTTCACCGCGCTCACCGGCAGCGGCGTGACGGTCGAGCTGAACGACGCCGACCGCCGGCCCGACCAGCCGCTGCCCAAGGGCGCCAGCAACGACGACCTGGTCGTGCACCAGGGCGACGTCCAGGCGGTGGTCAACGCGCTCTGGGCCGGCGGCGCGGAGGCCATGTCAATCATGAACGTCCGCGTGCTCAGCACCAGCGCGGTACGCTGCGTCGGTAACACCCTGCTGCTGCACGGCCGGGTGTACTCCCCTCCTTTCAAGATCGTGGCAATCGGCGACCCCGCGGAACTCCAGCGGGCGCTCGCCGCCTCTGAGGGAGTGCGGGTGTTCAAGGAAGTGGCTGAGCACTACCAACTCGGCTACGTCGAGCGCGTCTCCACAGTCACCGTGCCGGCGTTCGAGGACTCCACCGCGTTGCAGTCGGCGACGGTGCCCCGGTGAGCGGCGGCGACCCCCGGGACCGCCGCGGCCACGACCGCCAGGAGGAGCCCACCGCGTTCCTCCCCAAGGTCGAGCGCCCGGCCCCCGCCCCGGCGTCGCCGCCCCCGCTCGACCTGCCCTGGCCCGACGCCGGACCGTCTCACACCTCTCCGGCGCGACGGGGCCCGTTCCCACCGACGCCCGCCCCACCACGGAGCGCCCCGCCACGGACCGCCCCACCGTCGGCCGCCCCGCCACCGCCCGGCCCGCCACGGTCCGCTCCGCCGCCCTGGCCGGGCAACCAGGCCCATCCGCCGGCCGGCCCGCACCACGTCGAGGCCGACAGGCGGTTCCGCCCCTCCGCCGGCGGGATTCCCGAATCCGGGTTCCAGCCCTCCGGTGGCAGAGTTCCCGAGTCCGGGTTCCAGCCTTCCGGTGACGGGATCCCCGAGTCGGCGCACCGATCGCCCGGCCGTCCGGGCGCGGGCGGGCCCGGCCCGGCGCGTTTCGCCGGGCCGGCCGGACCCGGCACCGGCCAGCCGGGCGGTCCACCGCAGCACACGGCCGCGCCCCAGCGCGGGCCCGGGATGCGTCCCGCCACGCCGGCCGACGTGCCGCCCCGGACGGGCGAACGCACGACGCGACCGGGCGACGTCCCACCCCCGGCGGGTGAACGCCGGACGCGACCCGGCGATGCCCCGCCCGGGACGGGTGAGCGGCAGATGCGGCCGGGCGCGTACGGACCGGCGGCGCACCAGAATCCCGCCCGCCCGGCCGGCGGCGCGCTCCCGCCGGAACGCGGTGTGCGCGGGGCCCAGCCGCCGCACACCGGCCCGCAGCCGTGGGAGAACGGAGGACGTACGCCGGGGGGCGAGGGACGGCAGGCGGCCGGTGCGCCCGGCGTACCCCGGTTCGGCGGCCCGGCCGACGCGGACCGGACCCCGCCGGCCGACCCGGGAGCGACGGCGGTGCTGCCCGCCGTCACCCGGCCGCCCGCGGACCCCCGGATGGACGCCACCGGGCTGATGGGCGCGGTGCCTCCGGCGCCGGACGCGGCGGACAGCGGCGACGAGCCACCGGCCGAGCCGCCCCGCCCCCGGCGCGGCGAGCGGGTGGTGCAGTTGCGGCCCGAGCAGACCGGCGAGGGCTACCGGAGCGTCTACTCCGAGCTGACCCGCCCCAGCGCCGGCTCCCGGCTGCGCACCGTCGTACGCGGCGCCGGCGAACTGCTCATCACGTTCGGCCTGGTGGTGCTCCTCTTCGCCGGCTACGAGATCTGGGGCAAGGCGGTCATCGTCGACGCCCACCAGAGCGACCTGAACAGCCAGCTCGCCCAGGAGTGGGGCGCGGACCCGACGGTCGCCCCGACCACCGGGCCGACCGTGAAGCCGAAGCCGCCGGCCAACGGAAAACCGGTCGCCGGCCTCTACATCCCCAAGTTCGACAAGCACTGGGTGGTGGTCGAGGGGGTCACCCCCAACGACATCCGGTACGCCCCGGGCCGATACCCGGACAGCGCCATGCCCGGCGAGGTGGGCAACTTCGCCGTGGCGGGCCACCGGATCCGCTCCACGTTCTGGCGGCTGGACGAGCTGAAGACCGGCGACGCCATAGTGGTCGAGACCCGCACCGACTGGCTCGTCTACCGCGTCTACGAGCAGCGCATCGTCAAGCCGTCCCAGGTGGAGGTGGTCGCACCGGTGCCGGGCAAGCCGGGCCAGAAGCCCACCGAGAAGCTGCTCACGCTCACCACCTGCAACCCGAAGTTCGACAACTACCAGCGGCTGATCATCCACGCCCGGCTGGACACCGTCCAGGCCAAGTCGGCGGGCCGCCCGGCCGAACTGGAGACGTGAGCCGTGTACTCCTGGATCTGGCGGAAACTTCCCTTCGGGCTGCCCGGAAAGCTGATCGGCTCGCTGCTGCTGGCCACCGCCACCGTCGCGCTGCTCTGGTTCGTGGTGTTCCCGTGGGCCGAGCCGCTGCTGCCCTTCGACGACGTGCAGGTCACCCAGGACTCCGGCGTACCGGGTGACGGGGGGCTCACCGAGCCGACGGGGCTGCCCGGCGACGAGGAACTGCCGTACAGCACCGAGACGAACAACGCCCCGCCCCCCACCCCGAACAGGTGACCCCGATGCGTGTCCTGGTGATCGACAACTACGACTCGTTCGTCTTCAACCTCGTGCAGTACCTCGGCCAGCTCGGGGCCGACTGCGACGTACGGCGCAACGACGAGATCGACGTCGCCGAGGTGGGCCGCGCCGGCGCCGGCGGCATCCTGCTGTCGCCCGGTCCGGGCAGCCCGGACCGGGCCGGCATCTGCCTGGACGTCATCCGCGAGTACGCCGGCAAGCTCCCGATCTTCGGCGTCTGCCTCGGTCACCAGGCGATCGGCGAGGCGTTCGGCGCCACAGTGGCGCGCGCGCCGGAACTGCTGCACGGCAAGACCTCCGAGGTACGCCACGACGGCGTGGGCGTGCTCGTCGGCCTGCCCGACCCGTTCACCGCCACCCGTTACCACTCGCTCGCCGTACTGCCCGAGACGCTGCCGGACGAGCTGGAGGTCACCGGCCGGACCGGCTCCGGCGTGGTGATGGCGATGCGGCACCGGACGCTGCCGATCGAGGGCGTGCAGTTCCACCCGGAGTCGGTGCTGACCGAGGGCGGTCACCTCATGCTGGCGAACTGGCTGGCCGCCTGCGGCTTCCCGGAAGCGCTGGAGCGTGCCCCGGAGCTGGCCGCCGAGGTCGACGCCCGCCGCCGGGCCGCCTTCGCCGCAGCCTGACCCGCCCGCCCGCTCCTCCCCCCGCCCGCCCGCCCGCCCGCCCGCCCGCCCCGACGATCATGAAGTTGACGGCGTTCGACGCCCGATTTGTCGCCGTCAAGTTCATGATCGACGGGGAAGGGGCGGGCGCTGGGACGGGCGCGGCGGCGGCCCCGGGATCGGGGACGCCGCCGCGTCGTCGGTCAGGTGATGCTCAGCGTTCGGTACGGCTGGGCGCGATGGTCGGGAACGGGAAGCCACTGCCGCCGCCGTTGCCGCCGCCACCGCCCGGCGTGGTCGGCGTCGTGCTGGGGCTGCCGCTCGGCGTCGGGCTGGTCGGCTCCTCGTCCTCGCGCGGCACGTCGACCTCGATGGTCACCCGCTCGCCCTTGGCCAGCTTCGTCTTGCCGGCCGGCGACTGTTTGCTGACCTTGCCCGCCTGGGACGGGTCGACCTCGTTGCCCTCCCGAACCCGGACCGTGTAGCCGGCCTCCTTGAGCTGTTGTGTCGCCTGCTCCTCGGTGTAGCCGATGACGGTCGGCACCTCGCCGACGTTGCCCTTGGAGACCTTGAGCGTCACCTTGCTGCCCTCGGCGACCGAGCTGCCCTCGGTGGGCGAGACGGAGATGACCTGACCCTCCGGCGCGCTGTCGTTGACATCCTCGCGAACCGGAACCAGCTCAAGTTCCGTCAGTCGGTCCTTCGCGGCGTTGTAGGTACTGCCCTTCAGCCCGGTGGGGACGGTCACCTGGCCCGGACCGGTGCAGACCTTGACGGTGACCTCGGTGTCCTTGTCCACCCGCTGGCCGAACGTCGGGCTCTGCTCGACCACCGAGCCCTTCTCGCAGGTGGTGTTCTGCACCGGATCGCCTGTGCCGTACCGCAGCCCGGCCTGGGTGAGCGCGGCCTTCGCGTCGTCCGCCGACCGGCCCACCAGCTGGGGCACCGACACCTTCTCGTTGCCGGCCTGGTTGAGCCAGAGCGCTGTCCCCAGCGCGATCACCGCGAGCACGCCGAGCGCGGCGAACGCCGCGATGACCCAGGACGAGCTCTTTCGCTTGCCCGGATCGCCGACCCGCGCCACCGGCTGCGGGCGGGTCTGCGGGCCCATCATCTGGGTCTGCTGCGCCTGCTGGTAGCCGCCCGCGGCGGCGCCCATCGGCATGGTCTCCTCGGCCGGCATCACCGGGGTGGCCAGCACCGGCCGGCCGGCAGCGGCGCGGAGCAGGTCCGCCCGCATCTCACCGGCGCTCTGGTAGCGGTTGAGCGGGTTCTTCGACAGCGCCTTGAGCACGATGGCGTCGACCGCCGGGTTGACGTCCGGGTTGATCGTGCTCGGCGTCGGCGGCTGCTCCCGCACGTGCTGGTACGCGACGCTGACCGGGCTGTCGCCGACGAACGGCGGGTGGCCGCAGAGCAGCTCGAACAGCACGCAGCCGGCCGCGTAGACGTCGGAGCGGGCGTCGACCGCCTCGCCGCGCGCCTGCTCGGGAGAGAGGTATTGCGCGGTGCCGATGACCGCGCTGGTCTGCGTCATCGTGGTGGCGCCGCTGGCCAGCGCCCGGGCGATGCCGAAGTCCATCACCTTGACCTGGCCGGTCTGGGTGAGCATCACGTTGCCGGGCTTGATGTCCCGGTGGATGATCCCGTGCCGGTGGCTGAACTCCAGCGCCGCGCACATGTCGGCGCAGATCTCCAGCGCCCGGCGCGGCTGGAGCCGCCCCTCGACGCCGAGGACCTCCTTGAGCGTCCTGCCGTTCACGAACTCCATCACGATGAACGGCAGGGTTTCGCCCGTCGGGCCGGTTTCCTCACCGGTGTCGTAGACGGCGACGATGGCCGGGTGGTTCAGCGAGGCGGCGTTCTGGGCCTCGCGGCGGAACCGCATCTGGAAGGTGGCATCCCGGGCCAGGTCGGCACGGAGCATCTTGATCGCGACATCCCGCCCGAGCCGGAGGTCGCGGCCGCGGTGCACCTCGGCCATGCCGCCGTAGCCCAGCAGCTCGCCGACCTGATACCTGCCACCGAGCAGGCGGGCCTGCGCTGTCATCGCGTGTCTCGTCCTTCGCTCGTCGTCGTACCGCCGTCGGCCGGCAGGAGGCGTACCTCACGACGGTACGACGTGCGGACCGGATAGTCGCCTCCGTGCGGCCGCACCGCGCCGGAGGTCACGCTCACACTCGCCGGAGCGGATGCGGTAGCACCGTATTTCCGGTACAGGAACGAAATCACGCCCGAGCAGAGGATGACCAGTACGGCCACCACGATCGCCGTCGTCCAGAGCCCGGACCGGGAGCGCCGGGGCGGGGGCGGGGCGGCCGGGCGCGCGTACGGCATGGGGTTGTGCTGGGGCACGGGCCGCTGCGGTACGGGTGCCGCTCCACGCGGCGCCACCGGCGGGCGGGGCATCGGGGCCGGGTGGGCGATCACGGCCGGGCGCTGCGTCACCGGCGGGCGGGCCGGCGAAACGGGCGGACGGGCCGGGGAGACCGGCGGACGGGGCTGCGGATGCGCGGCGGCGGCCGGTGGCTGCGGCCGGGGAGCGGTCGGCACCTGAGCGCGTGCGACGGGTGCGGCCGGTGAGGCGGGCGCGGCCGAGATGGGCCGTCCGGCGCGGGCCGCCTGGGAGAGCGCGAGCTTGGCCTGCCGGGCGATGCTCGCCAGCGCGGCGGCGCTGGGCCAGCGGGCGGAAGGGTCCTTCGCCATGGCCCGCTCCACGATGGCCCGGACCTGCGGCGGGATGTCGGCCGGAAGCGCCCGGGGCGTCTCCCGTACGTGCTTCATGGCGATTTCGAGCGGGTTGTCCCCCTCGAAGGGGCGCCGGCCGGCGAGGCACTGGTACGCGACCACGCCGAGCGCGTAGACGTCCGAGGCGGGCGTGGCCACCGCGCCGGTCGCCTGCTCCGGCGAGATGTACGAGGCGGTGCCGAGCACCGAGCCGGCGGCGGTGAGCTGGCCGACCAGCTCGGAGCGGGCGATGCCGAAGTCGGTGAGCACGAGCGTGCCGTTCGGCCGGACCAGCAGGTTGCCGGGCTTCACGTCACGGTGCACGATGCCCTTCTCGTGCGCGGCGTGCAGCGCGTCGGCGGCCTGGGCCAGCAGCGCCATGGTCCGCGCCGGGGTCAGCCGGCCGACCCGGCTGAGCGTGGCCGACAGCGCGTCGCCCTCGACGTACTCCATCACCAGGAACGCGATGTGCTGGTCGCTGCCGAAGTCGTAGACGTCGACCACGCCCGGGTGGTTGATGGTCGCCATGGTCCGCGCCTCGCCCCGGAACCGCTCGGCGAAGCCCGGCTCGTCCAGCAGCGCGGGGAGCAGGCTCTTGACCGCGACGGTACGGCCCAGCACCTGGTCGGTGCCGCGCCACACGTCGCCCATGCCACCGCTGGCGATCCGCTCGTCGAGGCGGTAGCGGTTGCCGAGCTTCACCCCCGGGCTCAGCACGTCAGCGCCTCCCGGAGTCCGCGATGGCCGCCGCCATGATCCGGCCGGCGATGCGGGCCGCCTCGGCGCTGCCGCCGTTGCCCGCCTGCTCCAGCTCGACGCAGACGGCGGACAGCGGCGTGCCGTCCTTGTCCAGGGCGAAGCCGATGAACCAGCCGTGGTCCGGGGTGTTCGGGCCGGACTGCGCGGTACCGGTCTTGCCGCCCACCAGGTAGCCGTCGATGGCGGCCCGGCGGCCGGTGCCCTCCTTCACCACGTTCTGCATCATGTCGCGCAGGTCGGCGGCGACCTGGCCGCTGATCGGGCGGCGCAGCTCGCGCGGCTGGGCGGGGTCGTAGACGGTGGTGCGGTCCGGCCCGAGCAACTGCTTGACCAGGTACGGACGCATCTGCTTGCCGTCCTTGTTCGCCACCGCGGCAGCGATCAGCGCGCCCTGCAGCGGCGTCATCCGCACGTTGTTCTGGCCGATCGACGACTGGGCCAGCGCGGCCGGGTCGGTGCTGCCGTCCGGGTTCTGCATGTCGCCGGTGCGGCTGGCCGCCACCGGCAGGCCACCCTCGCCGAGCTGGCCGACGGTGAGGTCGTCCTGCTCGAAGCCGAACTGCTTGGCCTTCTCCTTCACCTTGTCCGCGCCGAGCCGTACGCCGAGCTGGGCGAAGCCGGTGTTGCAGGACTCGGTGACCGCCTCGCGCAGCGTCACCTGCGACTCGGGGCAGATCGACGGCGCGGCGTTGCGGATCGGCTGCCCGGCGCCGGGCGCGGTGTAGCTGGAGCCGGCCGGGATGCGGGTCTGCTGGCCGACGCCGTTCTCCAGCGCGGCCGCCGCCATGATGATCTTGAAGGTGGAGCCGGGCGGCAGCGTCTCGGACAGCGCCCGGTTCGCCAGCGGCCGATCCTTGTCCTTCTCCAGCGTGTTGTACGCCCGGTCCGCCTCGGTGCTGTTGTGGCTGGCCAGCGGGTTCGGGTCGAAGCTCGGCATGGAGACCAGCGCCTGCACCGCGCCGGTACGCGGGTCGATCGCGATCGCCGCGCCCTTCGTCGCGCCCACCTGGTTGTCGTTCAGCTGCTTGTACGCCGTCTCCTGGGCCCGCTTCGACAGCGTCAGCACCACGTTCCCGCCACCGGTCTCGTCACCGGTGAACATGTCCTTGATCCGGTTGGCGATCAGCGCGTCGCTGGTGCCGGCGAGGAAGTCGTTCTCCACCCGCTCGATACCGCTCGCGCTGCCGTTGACCGGCTTCCAGCCGAGCACGTGCGCGTACATCTCGCCGCCCGGGTAGGTGCGCTGGTACTTCAGCTCACCGCCGGTCTCCTTGCTGAGCGCGTACGCGGTGCCGCCGACCTCGATGTTGCCGCGCTTGCGGTCGTACTCGGCGACCTGGACCCGGCCGTTGTAGTCGCTGTTGCGGTATTCGTCGGCCTTGTAGGCCTGGATCCAGTTCAGGTTCGCGAAGAGGAGCCCGAACAGGACCATCACGACCACGCCGACGCGGCGCAGGGGGGCGTTCACGGTCGGATCACCTCCGTCGGGGCGCCGTGCAACTGCTCGGGCGGACCACCGGACGGCCGGGCCGCCGGGCCGCCACCACCGGTCACCGGTCGGCGGGCACCGTCGGAGACGCGCAGCAGCACCGCGATCAGCAGCCAGTTCGCCATCAGCGAGGAGCCACCGGCGGACAGGAACGGGGTGGTCTGGCCGGTCAGCGGGATGAGCTTGCTGATGCCGCCGACGATGACGAAGACCTGCAGGCCCAGCGTGAACGCCAGGCCACCGGCGAGCAGCTTGCCGAACGAGTCCCGCACCGCCAGCGCGGCGCGCAGGCCCCGCTCCACGATCAGCAGGTAGATCACCAGCAGCGCGGAGAGACCGAACAGGCCGATCTCCTCACCGATGCCGGCGAAGATGAAGTCGGTCTGCACCTCGGGCAGCAGCGTCGGCTGACCGCCACCCGGACCCGCCCCGAACAGACCGCCGGTACCGAGCGTGAGCAGGCCCTGCACCAACTGGTAACCCCGGTCGTACGGCTCGGCGAACGGGTCGAGCCAGATCTGCGCCCGGTCGTAGAAGTTCGCGAACGGGCCGCCCACGGTGCTGCCCAGCACGTACGCCAGATAGGCGCCGCCGAAGAACAGGATCAGACCGATGAGCAGCCAGCTGACCCGCTCGGTGGCGATGTAGAGCGTCACCACGAACATGCCGAAGTAGAGCAGCGAGGTGCCCAGGTCCTTCTCGAAGATCAGGACCAGGAGGCTGACCAGCCACACCACCAGCACCGGGCCGAGGTCGCGCCCGCGCGGGAAGTCGATGCCGAGCACCCGCCGGCTGGCGAGCGAGAGCACCTCACGCTTGCGCACCAGGTAGTAGGCGAAGAACGTGAGCAGGGCCAGCTTGGCGAACTCGCCCGGCTGGATGGAGAACCCGCCGAACTTGATCCACAGCTTGGCGCCGTTGATCTCGGAGAAGCGGCTGGGCAGCACCGCCGGGATCATCACCAGCACGATGCCGGCCAGGCCCAGCGTGTACGCGTACCGGGACAGCGACCGGTGGTCGCGCAGGATCGCCAGCAGCCCGGCGGCCAGCACCACGGCGGCCAGCGTCCAGGCGAGCTGCCGGCCACCGGTGCCGGCGAAGATGGCCAGGTCCTCCCGCTCCGCGGGCGCGGCCTTGGCCAGGTCGTACCGGCGCAGGAAGCCCACGCCGATGCCGTTGAGCAGGGCCACCGCCGGCAGCAGCGCCGGATCGGCGTACGGCGCCAGCCAGCGGATCACCAGGTGCAGGCCGAGGAAGACCAGCCCCAGCGCGGCGGCCGGGATCCAGAAGTCGGACGTGATCGTGTCCAGCGCCTTCGCCTCGACCATCGCCGCGTACGCCGCCACGAGCACCATGGCGAGCAGGAGCAGGGACAGCTCGGCGTTACGCCGGGACCGGGCCAGGCGTACGCCGGACTGCTCGCCCGTCGAAGCGGGCGAGGCGGCCGGTACGGCGGCTGCGGTCACGGATACGTCCTCGGGATCGAGCCGGCACTCACTGCGGCGACCGGCAACCCGCCGGATCGGCCGGCGGAACGGTGTCGGAGGGAACGGCGTCGGGCGTGGTGGTGAACGTCGGCGTCGGCGCGTCGGGGGTGGGCGTCGACGCGCCCGCGGGCGGCGTGGACGGGAGCGGGCTGCCGCTCGGCGGGGGCAGCGGGTCGGTGGTGGCCACCGGCGTCGGACTGGTCACACCGGGCGTCGGGTCGGGCGGGCAGAGCGGCTTGAGGTTCGGGTTGCCCGGGTCGTCGCTGGTCAGCTCCGCCAGCCGGCGCTCGGCGTCCGGCTCGTTGCGGGCCTGGATGCCCTGCTTCACCCGCTCCTGGGCGGCCAGCGTCAGGTCGTCGAGCCGGGCGTCGCTGCGCTCGTGCACGTTCGACAGGTCCAGCCCGGCGACCTGGCCGGGCACGCCGCGGAAGACCGCGAGCTGGCCGTCGTCGGTGGCGCCGACGTAGTACTGCCGCTGGGTGTACGTCCAGCCGCCGAACACGCCGCCGCCGACGATGACCGCGAGCGCCAGCACCATCGCGACGGTGCGCAGCGGTCGGCGGCGCCGGCCGTCGGGCTCGTCGTCGCGGTTGTCCGCCGGCTCCTCGGGGACGGGTGGCCGGGGCGCGGACAGCGCCGAGGCGCGGGCCGCCGGGGTGGAGTCGTCGGCCGAGGTCGCCATGCCGCGGTCCCGGGCGGCGGCGCCGCCCACGATCGGGGACGCCTCGACGATGTCCTGGTCGGTGGCGTCGGCGATGATCACGGTGATGTTGTCCGGGCCGCCGCCGCGCAGCGCGAGCTGCACCAGGCGTTCCACGCACCGCTGCGGGTCGGGGTACTCCCGCATGGTGTCGGCGATGGTGTCCGCGCTGACCACGCCGGAGAGCCCGTCGGAGCAGATCAGGTAGCGGTCGCCGGGCAGCACCTGCCGGACGCTGTACTCCGGGTCGATGTCGCGGCCGTCGAGCGCCCGGGTGAGCAGCGAGCGCTGGGGGTGGCTGCTCGCCTCCTCCGCGCTGATCCGGCCCTCGTCGACGAGCATCTGGACGTACGTGTCGTCCTTGGTGATCTGCGCGAACTCACCGTTGCGCAGGAGATAGGCCCGCGAGTCACCGATGTGGACCATCCCGAGCTTGCTGCCGGAGAAGAGGGTCGCGGTGAGCGTGGTGCCCATCCCCTCCAGCTGCGGGTTGGCGTCCACGGTGTCGCGGAGCTGCTGGTTGGCGGTGCCCACGGCGGAGCGGAGCGCGTCGACCAGGGCGTCACCGGGGACGTCCTCGTCGAGCGGCGCCATGGCACCGATGACGATGTTGCTGGCGACGTCACCGGCGGCCATGCCGCCCATGCCGTCGGCCACGGCGAGCAGCCGCGGTCCGGCGTAGACGGAATCCTGATTGCCGTCTCGGATCAGACCGCGGTCGCTGTGGGCCGCGTAGCGCAGGGTCAGAGTCATGGCCGTAATTCGAGGGAAGTGCGGCCGATCCGGATCGGCACGCCGAGGGGGACGGGGGTTGGTCCGGTGACCTTAGCGCGATCGAGATAGGTGCCGTTAGTCGATCCGAGGTCCTCGACGTACCACTGCCCCTCACGGGGCACCAGCCGGGCGTGTCGCGCCGAGGCGTAGTCGTCGGTGATCACCAGCGTCGAGTCCTCCGCCCGGCCGATGGTGATCTGGGCCTCGCCGAGCGTGATCCGGGTGCCGGCCAGCTGGCCGGCGGTGACCACGAGCTGGTGGGCGGCCCGGCCGCGCTTGGCCTTCGCCGGCTTCCCCGCCTGCCCGGTCGACGCGCCGATCCCCCGCGGCGCGGCCACCAGGCGGCCCGACCGGGCGCCCGCGAACAGGTCCCGGCGGATCACACCGACGACCGTGAACACGAAGATCCACAGCAGGATGAGGAACCCGAACCGGGCGACGGTGATGACGAGCTCCGGCAACGGGGATCAGCCGTCCACGCGGAAGGTCAGCGTCGTGGTGCCGAGCTGGATCATGTCGCCGGGGTTGAGGGCGACCGCCGAGACCCGCTGGCCGTTGACCATCGTGCCGTTCGTGGAGCCCAGGTCGGTCAGCACGACCTGCCCGCCGTCGAAGTCCAGCCGGGCGTGGCGTCGCGAGATGCCGACGTCGGGCAGGCGCAGGTTGGCCTGGTCGCCGCGGCCGATCACGGTCGAGCCCATCTGGAGGGGGTAGGTGCGGCCGTCGCCGGAGACCAGGCGGACGTTGCGGCCCCCGCCGTGACCGGGCGGAGGGCCGTAGCCGCCGCCCTGGTCGTACGCCGGGTACGCCGGGCCGGCGTCGTAGCCGCCGGGCGCGGAGACCGGGGCGACGTCCCCGCCGGTGTAGACCTCGGCGGTGACCCGGAACATGCCGGTGTCCAGGCCCTCACCGCGCTCGACCTCGACGATCACGTCGCCGTAGACCGTCCACGCCTGCTCGCCGATGAACTCGGCCTGCGACTGCGCCAGCTCCTGGGCCAGCGCGGCAGCGTACGGCGCCAGCCGACTGTGGTCGTAGGGCGAGAGATCGATCACGTAGCGGTTGGGCACAAGGGTGCGCCCACCGGCCAGGATCGCCTTGTGCGCCTCGGCCTCCCGCTGCATGGCGTTGAGGATCTCCACGGGGTGGACCACCCCTTTGAAGACCTTGGCGAAGGCCCCCTCGACCAGGCCTTCCAGACGCTTCTCGAAGCGTTGCAGCACGCTCACCGGCTCCTCCTCGGGTCCCGAGGCAATGATGGTATCCGGACACCGCCTCCGCAGCTCACACGCCGCTCGGCCGGCTGCCGTCGGCCCGTTCGTGACCAGGCCCGCGGACGTGCTAAAGTTTCGCCCGCCACGAGCGGTGATCGTTCGTGGCGTGGCCAGTGGACAGCGTAATATGTCCCGGCACCCGTCGCAGATGGCGGGCGCGGGATGCGATATGGTGTTCCGGGTCGTGCCACGGGGATGTGGCGGAATGGCAGACGCGCACGGTTCAGGTCCGTGTGTCCGAAAGGACGTGGGGGTTCAACTCCCCCCATCCCCACCAGAACAAGGGCTCCGCAGACAGCGGGGCCCTTGCTTCGTATCGGGGCGTTTCGGACGTCACGCTATGCTCCGATGGTTTCCCTGCCTCCCACGGACCAGGAGTGGCGTGTGACTGTCGCGTTGGTGACCGGTTCCGGCGGTCTGATCGGCTCCGAGGCGGCCCGGCACTTCGCCGGACTGGGTCTCGACGTGGTCGGCATCGACAACGACATGCGGCGGTACTTCTTCGGCGAGGACGGCTCGACCGCCTGGAGCCTGGACCGGCTCGCCGCCGACCTCGGCTCCGCGTACACCCACCACGCCGTCGACATCCGCGACCGGGACGGCCTGGAGCAGGTCTTCAAGCGGTACGGCAAGGACATCGCCGTGGTGATCCACAGCGCCGCCCAGCCGAGCCACGACTGGGCCGCCAAGGAGCCGTTCACCGACTTCGACGTGAACGCCGGCGGCACGCTCAACGTGCTGGAGTACACCCGGCGGCACGCGATCGACGCGCCGTTCATCCACTGCTCCACCAACAAGGTGTACGGCGACCGGCCCAACTCGCTGCCGCTGATCGAGCTGGAGACCCGCTACGAGCTGCCCGAGGACCACCGCTGGTACGACGGCATCACCGAGGACATGTCGATCGACGAGTCGCTGCACTCGATCTTCGGCGCCTCGAAGGTCGCCTCGGACGTGATGGTCCAGGAGTACGGCCGCTACTTCGACATGAAGACCGCCTGCTTCCGGGGCGGCACGCTGACCGGCCCGGCGCACTCCGCCGCCGAGCTGCACGGCTTCCTGGCGTACCTGATGCGCTGCGTGATGGAGGGCCGGACGTACAACCTCTTCGGCTACAAGGGGAAGATGGTCCGGGACGCGATCCACTCGCACGACGTGCTCACCGCGTTCGAGGCGTTCTTCCGCGAGCCGCGCTCGGCCCAGGTCTACAACCTCGGCGGCGGCCGGCACTCGAACACCTCGCACATCGAGGCGTTCCGGATCGCCCAGGAGATCACCGGCCGCGAGGCCCGGATCAACTACGTCGAGCAGGCCCGCACCGGCGACCACCAGTGGTACGTCAGCAGCATGGCCCGCTTCGAGGAGCACTACCCGTCCTGGAAGATCACGTACGACGTGCCGATGATCCTCCGCGAGATCTACGAGGCCAACGTCGACAAGTGGGTGCCGAAGGCATGAGCGCCGGGACCAAGCGCAACGTCCTCGGCGTCGGGGTCGACGCGACCGACTACGCCCGGGCCACCGAGGCCGTGGTCTCGGCCGCGCACGAACGCCGCCCACTGGCGCTCACCGCGCTCGCCGTGCACGGCGTGATGACCGGCGTACTCGACCCGGCGCACAACGCCCGGCTCAACTCGTTCGACGTGGTCACCCCGGACGGTCAGCCGGTGCGCTGGGCGCTCAACCTGCTGCACGGCGCCGGGCTCACCGACCGCGTCTACGGGCCGGAGCTGACCCTGCGGGTGCTCGCCCGGTTCGCCGAGGAGGGGCTGCCGGTCTACCTCTACGGCTCCACCGAGGAGACGCTGTCCCGGCTCGTCCCGGCGCTGGAGCGCAAGTTCCCCGCGCTGAAGATCGCCGGGGTCGAGCCGTCCAAGTTCCGCGCCGCCACCCCGGGCGAGGACGCCGAGATCGCCGACCGGATCCGGGCCAGCGGCGCCCGCCTCGTCCTGGTCGGGCTGGGCTGCCCGCGCCAGGAGGTCTTCGCGTACGCCATGCGCCCGCTGCTGGACATGCCGCTGATGGCTGTCGGCGCGGCGTTCGACTACCACGCCGGTCTGCTGCGCAACCCGCCACCGTGGATGCAGCGCGCCGGGCTGGAGTGGTTCTGGCGCCTCGGCCTGGAGCCCAAGCGCCTGTGGCGCCGGTACGTCATCCTCAACCCGGCCTACCTGGCCCGGCTCGCCGCCCAGAAGACCGGGCTGTGGAAGGCCACCCCGCCGGCGCCGGCCACCACCCGACCGGCCACTTTCGACGTCTGACCCGCCCCGACGACCCCTACGGGCCCGGATACGGGACGAACCGGGGTGCCGTCCCGGATTCGGCGAACGTCGAAACGGGCAAGGCTGAGGGGCATGGATGACCGTCTCGCCGTACTGCTTCCCGTCGCCGCCGTCTGGCTGGCCGCCGGACTGGTCGCGGAGGGCCTGCCCGGGCTCGACCGCGCCCGCGCGCTGCGCCGGCGTACCGGATGGTTGTCCGCCCTGGTGCTGACCGGCCTCGCGCTCACCGCGGCGGTCCTCGCCGCGGGCCTGCAGAGCGCCGGCGACACCGCTGTGGACCGGGCCGCCGCCGCGCTCGGCCTCGCGGCGGCGCCGGCGGCCGTGGTGGCGGTCTGCACGGTACGGCGGGTCCGGCGGCTGCGCTCCGGCGCGGGCGCGTTCGCGGCGGCGCCGGGAACGCCCGCCCCGCACGGGCTGCGCGCGGCCGCGGCGCATCCGCTGATCGCGCTGCCGTTGCAGGCGACGGCGCTCGCGGTGCTGGTGGCCGTGCTGCCGGCGCTCGGCGTCGACCTGCTCGCCGCGCCCGGAGTGGCCGGCCCGGTGATCACCGTCGCGGTGCTCGGTGTGTGCGCGATCGGGGTACGCCACGCGCTGCGGCACAACCGGCTCGCCGAGCGGGCCATGCCGGCGGCCGAGCCGGTGTCAGCGCGACCGGCTCGCGCCCTGCACGTATAGCAGCTCCAGGATCGCGCGGGTCGCCTCGAACCATCGGTCCAGCCAGCCGGGCGGAGGGACGCTGCCCTTCGGCGGCAGTTCCATCAGCAGACCGCGCAGCAGCGGATGGTCCACCAGGGACTCCTGCTGCTCGATCGGCCAGCCGCTCGGCGGGAACGACGGCTCGGTGAGCGGGTTGGGGTCCAGCGACGGCAGGGACAGCGGCGTCGCGGCCTGCTCGGGCACGCCACCCTCGCGGGCCTCCTCGCCGTCGCCGGAGACCACCTCGGTGAGGACGGTGTCCCGGCGGGCGCCGCGGTACTTGCCACCGAACCGCTCGGCCTTGCCCGGGCCGCTGGTGAGGTTCTCTGAACCGATCGTCGTCATCCGTCTCGCCTGCCTCGTTCGGTTGCCGATCCGTGCGGTTCAACGAGGCGGATCGAAACTGGCGACGGGTGCGGCGTCCGGACGCGAATGGTCCCGCCCGGCAACGCTGCCGGACGGGACCACGCTGCGGTGCCGGTCAGCTCCGGCCGAACGCGCCGCCCCGGGCGCGGGCGACGAAGGTCTGCCAGTCGTCCGGAGCGAAGATCAGGGCCGGGCCTGTCTTGTCCTTCGAGTCCCGGACTCCGACCGCCCCGGTCACGTACGCGACCTCCACGCAGTTGTCGCAGTTCGGCCCGCTCTTCGAGCTCTTGAACCACGTCGCCTGCGTCAGGTCCACGGGGAACTCCTTGGTCGCCATTTCCACAGTGGCTCCTCTGCCAGTTTCGCGATATGTGCGATGGATTCCTCCGGGCGTATGGCCGCTGCTCGAATGTGATCGAAGATGAAGCTGTACTTCTGCAGTTCGTCGCTCTTCTCCAGGAAGAGCCCACCCGTGGCGTTCTCCGCGTACACGACATCGGGATCACTCGGCTCGGGGAAGCTGAGGATCGTGAAGGTGCCGTCCATGCCCGCGTGCGCGCCCACCTCGAAGGGCAGGACCTGCACTGTCACGTTCGGCAGTTCAGCCACCTCCACCAGCCGCTTGAGCTGACCACGCATCACCGCGTCGCCGCCAACCGGCCTGCTCAGCACCGCCTCATCGAGCACCACCCACAGATCGACCGGATCGTCCTGCGTCAACAACGACTGACGGCCCAATCGGACACGCACCCGTTGGTCTACTTGTTCGGCGGTGAAGTCCGGCCGGGCCGCCCGGATCATCGCGCCGGCGTACTCCTCGGTCTCCAGCAGCCCCGGCACGACCTGCTGCTCGTACGCCCGGATGGAGCTGGCCGCGGCCTCCAGGCCGACGTACGCCCCGACCAGCACCGTGCTGTACGGATGCCACCAGCCCTTCTGCCGGGCCTCACGGGCGATCTGCACCAGCTCGTCGCTCTCCGCGCCGACGACTCCGTAGATACGGAGCATGTCGCGCACGTCGCGCGGCGTGGCGGTGGTGTGGCCGGTCTCGATCCGGGAGACCTTCGACGCCGAGCACTCCAACTGCTCGGCCACCGCTTCTATGGTGATGCCCGCGGCCTCGCGCTGCCGGCGGAGTTCCGCCCCCAGCCGGCGCCGCCGGATGGTGGGGCTGCGCCGTTCGGTCACGGCATCTCCTCGGCTCGCGACTGCGTCACAGTCACCCGGCTACCTCCGGTCGGTCGCGCCCCGATTCCGCACCCACCGCGGGCGCGACCGGCGGGCGGCGGGCGAGCGTTCGCGGCAGGGGTGGTGCCGGTCGTCGACCGGCCGCGACGGGCGAAACCGGCGTCCAGTGTGACGCCCCGATACCTGACGCTTCAAGTTTCCCGTTCACGTGTCCTCCTCACCTATCCGCAAAACACGACGTGCAACTTGCATGTCGCACGTCGCTGTAGCACTCTGTCCGTATGGCACGGGTTACTCACCGTCTTCGAACGATCTCCGGGCGTGGTGACACCGCGGTCCGTGGGACGGCCGGAGGGGAGCCGTCCCGCGCCGTGCGACCTGCCCCGGAATGAAGACCCCGTCGCTGCAAGCCAGCTTGGCTGCGGCGGCGGGAGCGGTAACCGGGAGCAGCCGGGTGATGGTCGGGTGGCGGTCCGCCACCGCGGGTACGGCCCGACCAGCACCGCCAAACGACCGCCGGTCCACGAGGCAGACCCCCGTCACCGGACCGCACCGACCTCGTTCAGCCTCGCCGGTCCCGACGACCGGCCGACCCTCCCCAGGAGCCCATGTGCTTCCCCGCTCCGGTGACGTACTGCACGTGACGCGCGCGGCGAGTGTCCAGTTCTTCCGACCGATCATGTTCCGGGTGATCCGGATTCTCGACTGGCCGACCTACGACGGTTGGCTCTGGCTCGACGGCTACGAGTTGAACGCGGCGGGGGACGCGGTCAACCGGCGGTCGATCTTCGTACTCGAAGAGGGGTTGCAGCAGGTCCACGCTGCGCCGGTTCCCCGGCAGCACACCGTCCGGACGGCCCGCCGCCCGGTGGTCCGGACTCCGGTCCGGGTGGGCTGACCTCACGATTCCCGGTCGGGAGGGCGTGCCGACGCCATAGAATCGGTACGCCCACCCCGGCATGTTCCACCCGCGCGCCACGGACCCTGAACCTGGGATGGTCATGGTCAATCTGCCCGCCGCGCGGCGGCACCACCGGTCCCGTGTCGGCTATGCCCTCGGGCTGTTCGCCTTCCTCGTCGTGGCCACCGCGCTCGCGCTCGTGGTGCGGCACCCCGCCTTCTCCGCCACCCAGCAGCTCGCCGAGCCGGTACCGGCCCCGGAGATCACCGTGGCCGGTGAGGACGGCCGAGCCGCATCCGGCGAGGACGCCCGGGCGGCGGCCGGCGAGGACGACGGCTGGTCTCCCACCGACCCGTCGCAGGACGAGGACGATCCGGAGGCCGACGCGCCGCCCGCGGGCACCGGAGGCGGCGAGGGCACGCTCGCCGAGCGGCCCACCGACCCCACCGACGACCTCAGCCGGTCGCTGTTCTACTCCGGCCTGCTCGGGCTCGCCATCTCCCTCGCCGGCCTCGGGCTGGTCGGCGCCCGCCGGCGTCAGTGGTGAACGTTCCGACGCCGGTCGTGGACGTCAGGGCGTGGTGGTGGTCGCCGGGGCGGAACCCGGCGAGCTCGGGCCGGCGGTCGGCGGCGCAGGTACGGCCACCACGATGGTGACCCGGTCCTCCTCGCCCACCGGGTAGCCGGCCTCCGGATCGGTCGAGATCACCGTGCCGGCCGGCCGGTCCGACGCCCGCCGCTGCACCCGGTAGTCCACGTCCAGCCGGTCGAGCGCCGCCCGGGCGGCGGCCTCCGGCAGCCCCACAAGCGGTGGCATCGGCACCTCGACCGCCTCGGTCGTGGGTGGCGTGCTCGGCGGGGAACTGCTCGGCGCGGCGCTCGTCGGGGCGGCACTGGTCTGCGCCGAGGTGCTCGGCACCGCCGACGGCACCGTGCCCGGATCCGAATCCCGGTCAGCGGCACGCAGCGCCAGCCACACGCCCGCCCCGATCAAGCCCAGCAGGAGCAGCGCCAGGATGCCCAGCAGGATCGGCATCCACCAGCGGCGTCCGGCCTGCTCGTCGCCGTACCACTCGCCCCCGGGCTCGGGATAGCCGGCCGGTCGCGGCGGCGGCACCCCGGCCCGGCCGGACCAGGCGCCCACCGGCTCCTGCGGTGCGGTGGCGTCCAACGGACGCCGCGACGGCCCGCCGGGCAGCGGACGGGTTGCGTCACCGCCCGCGTCCGGCGGCATCGCCCGGGTCTCGTCGCTCCCGGCGGCATTGCGCGGCATGGCGCGGGTCGCGTCGACGTCCTCTCCGCCCGAGTCGCGCGGCATCGCGCGGGTGGCGTCGGCGTCCTCCCCGGCCGGATGCCGGGGCATGGCGCGGGTCTCGTCCGCGTCACCGGCGGGAGGATCCTGACGGTCGTCGCTCATGGCACGTCCTTTCCCCACCGGGACGGGGCGCACGGCCCTCGATCGTCCACCGTAACGGGCCACCGCCAGGTCGGCCGGGATCAGCGCGCCCGTGCCGGTCAGCCAGTCGGCGACGGGGTGGCGGACGGCGACTCGGACCGGGTGTCGCCGCAGGTCAGCACCACCTGGTCGTTCCACCGCGCCGGGCTGCCCGCGACCGGCTCCTGTGCCGTGACCGGGCCCTGGCGACCAGTGCCGTACCGGGGATAGAGCCCGGCGTCCACCAGATCGTCCGCGGCGTCGGAGCAGGACAGCGCACCCACGTCGGGCACGCTGACCGCCGGAGCCGGTCCGGTCACGAACAGGGAGACGGTGACGCCGCGCTTCACCGGCGTACCCGGCGCCGGGGAGGCGCGCTCCACCGAGCGTCCGGCGCCGGTGCCGAAGACCAGTCGCCAGCCGAGCCGGCGGTCACGCAACTCCCGGCGGGCCTGCTCGAAGTCGACGCCGACCACCTCGGGCACGGTGAGCCCGGCGGGCGTGCTCGTCCGCGTACCGGTCGGGGCCGTGGTCGCGGGAGGCGTGGTGGCCGGCGCGGACGTCGAGGCGGTGACAACCGGCGTGGCCTCGCCGGAGGCGGCCGGGCGGTCCGGGTCGCCGGCCAGGATCCAGCCGGCGCTGCCCCCGATCACCGCCAGCAGAACCACTGCCAGGCCACCCCCGAGGAACAGCCGGGCCCGTCCCGGGCCGGTGCCGTCGCCGTCCGGTCGCCGCTCGTCCGTCATGTCCCCCGCCCCCGCTCATCGACGACCGTATCCACCGCTGCCAAACGGTCACGGCGTGTCGCCACGACTCGCCGCGCCGACCTCGGGACGTTACGCTCCCCGGCATGGTCAGTCGGGGCTGGGGAGGATCGACCGCCGCCGCGTTCGGCGTCGCTGCCGGCGCGGGCGCCGCGCAGCTCGGTTTCGGGTACGGGTTGGGCATCATCAACTGGGCGCCGACCGGCGCGGTACGGATCGAGGCGGCCTGGGTGGCGAGCCTCGCGTGGGCGACCTGGATCGCGGCGACCTCGGTCATCGCCGGCGCGGTCTGCGCCCAGCGCCTGCGGGGCCGGGACGACGAGTCGCAGGGCCGGCCGCCCCGGTTCGCGCTGGTGCTCGCCGCAGCTGTCGGCGCGCTCGTCACCGTACTGCTGGTGGCGGTGCCGGCGCGGGCGGCCCAGGTGCCGGACGTGTCCGCGCCGCAGACCGTCGCCGCCGCGTACGCGGGAGCCGGACTGCTTCTCGGAATGCTGCTCGCCACCTGGGCGCTGCACACCCGCGCCGCCGCCACCAACCTCATCGCCACCTCGGGCTGGCTCTGGCTGCTCGCCGTCGTGTCGGTGGTCGACGGGGTGATCGCCGGCCGTGGCCTGACCACCGCCCAACTCGGCATCTGGCAGATCAGCGCGGACCGAGGAGCGTTCTGGATCCGCGACTACTTCTACTGGCCCGGCGCGCTGCTGTCGGTGCTCTCCGCGCTCGTGATCGGCGTGCTGGCGGCCCGGCGCGCGGCCCGCGCCGCCGAGGTACGGGTCGGCGCGGCCGCCTCCGGAGCGGCCGGACCGCTGCTCGTGGCACTGGCGTACCTGCTCGCCGTACCGCGGCTCGCCGGGATCGCCGCCGAGCAGTTGTCGGCCCACCTGATCGCCCCGTACGCGGTGATCGCCGGTGTCGGCGGCTCGATGCTGACGGCCGCGCTCGCCCAGCGCGCCGAGCGTCGCGCCGCCGAGCGGGTCACCGTTCCGCGCCAGCGCACCGGCGAGCCGGACCCGGTCGTCGGCGAGGCCGACCCGGCGACCGGCGACCTGGCGACCGGCGACCCGGCCTCGAAGGACGGGCTGTCGGAGCCGGCCGGATCCGCGTCGGACCCGTCCGGCACGTCGTCGGCGGGCAGCTCCGGTGAGCGCCCGTCGGGTGTGGCGCGCCGGCGCTCGACCGGATTGTTCGGGGCGCGGAAGGCCCGCCCGTCAGCGGCAGATCCGTCAAGCCCGTCAGCGGTCGGCACGTCGGGTCCGTCGGCGGCAGATCCGTCGAGCCCGTCAGCGGTCGGCCGGCCAGCATCGGACCGGTCGGCGTCGGACCAGTCGGCGTCGGACCGGTCGGCGTCGGACCGGTCGGCGGACTGGGCGGCCGGGACGGACAAGGCACCGGACACCTCGGCCGGCACGCGTGAGGCGACGGCCGCAGCCGAGCCTGGCGTAGCCGTCGGCCGGACCGGAACGGAGAAGGGCCGTGCCACCCGGTCGGCTACCGGCCGTCGGGGTCGGGCCGTCCCGCCGCAGCGCCAGCCCGAAGCCCTGGACCACCCGCAGACCAGCCAGGACGGTCCTTCGTCACGTTCAGACAAGCCCTCGTAGTACCCCGAGGCTCCTCAGCGGTCGCCCGAATCCCGCCCACTCCCATCGATCTTGGAGTTGTGGTGCCTCCCAAACCGCCCAACAAGGGCATCCGAGGCGCCACAACTCCAAGATCGGCGAGGCGGGGGCGGGAGGGCGGGGGCGGGGGCGGGGTTAGTCGGCGGGCCAGGTGTGTACGGGCTCGTTGCTGCGCTGGAGTTCGGCGTAGCGCTTGACCATGTGGTGCAGGGCGGCCTCGCGGTCCAGGCCGCGGTGCCGCTCGGCCGCCCACACCGTCTCGGTCTGCCAGACCGCGCCGTTGCGGCCGGTACGGCAACGGCCCTCGATCACGCCCAGTAGGCGGTCCCGCTCGGCCGGGGCGACGCCGAACCGGTCCAGCCCCTGCTCGGCCACCGGGAGCAGCGTCTCGAGGACGAGCTTGGTCACCGGTACGTCGCCGAGGCGCGGCCAGTGCAGGACCGCCTCGATGCCGCGCCGGGCGGCGGCGTGGAAGTTCTCCTCCGCCGAGCTGAACGTCAGCTGGCTCCAGATGGGACGGTCCGCCTCGGCGAGGCCGCGGGCCAGCCCGAAGTAGAAGGCCGCGTTGGCGAGCATGTCCACCACTGTCGGGCCGGCGGGCAGCACCCGGTTCTCGACCCGCAGGTGCGGGCGGTCGTTCATGATGTCGTAGACCGGCCGGTTCCAGCGGTAGACGGTGCCGTTGTGCAGCCGCAGCTCACCGAGCTGGGGCACGCCCCCGGCGTGCAGCACCTCGACCGGGTCCTCGTCCTCGCAGATCGGCAGCAGCGGCGGGAAGTAGCGGACGTTCTCCTCGAACAGGTCGAAGATCGAGGTGATCCAGCGCTCCCCGAACCACACCCGGGGGCGTACTCCCTGGGCCTTCAGCTCGTCCGGGCGGGTGTCGGTGGCCTGCTGGAACAGCGCGATCCGGGTCTCCGCCCAGAGCTGCCGGCCGTAGAGGAACGGCGAGTTGGCCCCGACGGCGACCTGGACGCCGGCGATCGCCTGGGACGCGTTCCAGTAGTCGGCGAAGCTGTCCGGCGCGACCTGCAGGTGGAACTGGAGGCTGGTGCAGGCGGCCTCCGGCGCGATCGAGTCGGTGTGCGTACGCAGCCGCTCGACGCCGTTGATGTCCAGCTCGATGTCCTCGCCCCGGGCGCCCACGATCTGGTCGTTGAGGACGCGGTACCGCTCGTTCGTGGAGAGGTTGTCGGCGACCAGGTGGCGTTCGGTGAGCGTGGGCAGGATGCCGACCATCATGATCGTCGCGTCGGACTTGGCGGCCCGCTCGTCGGCGCGGCTGAGGCTGCTGCGCAGGTCCTGCTCGTAGTCGGCGAAGCCGCTGCCCTCGATCAGCCGGGGCGAGGCGTTCAGTTCGAGGTTGAACTGCCCCAGCTCGGTCTGGAACAGCGGGTCGGCGATGTCGGCCAGGATCTGGTCGTTGCGCATGGCGGGTTCCGCGGCGGCGTCGATCAGGTTCAGCTCGATCTCCAGCCCGGTCATCGGCCGGTCGGCGTCGAAGCCGAAGTCGTCGAGCATCAGTGCGAAGACGTCCAGGCAGCGCCGGACCTTCTGCCGGTAGCGGACCCGATCCTCGCGGGAGAAGGCGCCCTGGTCGACGTCTCTGCCCATGTGTCCTCCCGACGCCGGTGCGACGGAACCGTACCGTTCCGCAACGCATTGTGAACCATTCACGTGGGGCGCGTAAGTGCGCCCCGTCCGCAGCCCGCTGTACGGGCGGCAGATCTGCACCTGTACCCCGTCGGCGCGCCCACCAGCGCCGTCGGCCGGAGAACATCGGGTGACGATTCGCACCCGCTGCGCGTACACGGGAAGGGCCCGCACCGTCGGCGGACGGTGCGGGCCCCACGGGCCTGGCCGGGCTCAGCCCTGGCGGATGGCCTCACCCTCGATCTCGATCTTGACCTTGCGACCGACCAGGACGCCGCCGGTCTCCAGCGCCACGTTCCAGGTCAGGCCGAAGTCCTCGCGGTCGATCTCGGTGGAGGCGGAGAAGCCGAAGATGTCCTGCCCGAAGGGGCTGCGGCCGACGCCCTCGAACTCGACCTCCAGCTCGACCTGACGGGTCACGCCCTTGATGGTCAGCTCGCCGACGAGCACGAACTCGTTGCCGTCGCGGGACTTCACCTCGGTGCTGCGGAACTCCAGCGTCGGGTACTGCTCGACGTCGAGGAACTCCGGGCTGCGCAGGTGCGCGTCGCGGTCCGCCTGTGCGGTGTTGATGCTGGCGGCCTGGATGCTGGCGGTGACCGTGGACTGCATCGGGTCGTCGGCGATGGTGATGGTGGCGGTCGCGTCGGCGAACTCACCGCGTACCTTGCTGACCATCATGTGCCGGGCGACGAATCCGACACGCTTGTGCGCGGCATCCAGAAGATAGGTGCCGGGGGTGGGGATGGTGAGACCCTCCCAGTCGCGGGTAGTCGCCTCGGTGCTGCTGGTCATGGTGCTCTCCTCCGGGGAAAACGGTTTAGTATCCCAACGACTGACTGAGCAACTATAGCTACAGCAATATTCCCTGTGTCAAGTGTTGCTAGGATGGTGGCGTGGACCAGAACGTGTTCGACGATCCCCGGATCACCGCCGTCGGCCTCCTCGTCGAGGCGCACGCCGGGCTCTCCGCCCGGTTCGCCGCCCAGTTCGACGAGCACGGCCTCTCCCCGGTCGAGTTCGAGGTGCTCACCCGACTCGCCCGCTCACCCAACAACCAGCTGCGGATGACCGACCTGGCGGCGCAGACCTCGCTCTCCACCAGCGGCGTGACCCGCGTGGTGGACCGGATGGAGCGGGACGGGCTGATCCGCCGGCGCGCCTGCCCGTCCGACCGCCGCAGCTCCTTCGCGGTGGTGACCGCAGCGGGCCTGAGCCGGCTGGACGCCATCCTTCCCGGCCACCTGCGGATCATCGAGCAGTGGTTCACCGGCCAGCTCGACCCGAGCCAGCTCGACGGGCTGCTGGACGGGCTGCGCCGGGTCCGGGACGCGGTCCACCCGGGCGCCACGGCCGGCAGCACCGAGCCGGACGAGGACGCCGCCTGACGGTCCACTGCCGACGGTCCACAGCTCCACTGTCCGCCGATTGATACCGGCGGGTCACCGGCAGAATGACCGGCAGAACTGCTCAAACAGTCGGACAAAGGGGCGCAAAAGCCCCCATATCTCTTGCAGTCCATCGGTAGTCTTCCCGGAGCGGGGGGCACCGGGGGGTGCTGGCGCGAGCGTCGAGCGAGGGGCAGCACCAGGGGGCTACTTCGTTCGCGCCACCCCCGCGCCCTCCGCCTCCTGGCGCACGCAGCCGCTGGTCAGCGTGCCTTCTGACGCCGGGCCGCCAGGGAGAAGAGCAGTTCCTCCTCCTGCGGCAGCAGGCTGACGCCGGTGGCCCGCCGAGCGGCGTCCAGGCGGTCCAGCACAGCCGGGTCCCCGCTGCTGACCGCCAGCCCCACGAGCGCCTCGACCAGGTCGCGCCGGCCCGCGCCGCCCGCCGCCGCGTCGGCCGCCGCCGCGAACCACTCCACCGCCAGTTCCCGGTCCCCCCGGCGCAGCGCCACGTGCCCCTCGATCAGCCCACGCAGCGCGTCCTCGGCGCGTGCGTCCGCCACCGCGCCGGGTGGATTCAGGCTCTCCATGACCGGCGGCCGACGCTGGCCCGGCACCGCACCCGAGGGCCACAGCTCGGCGGCCGCGGCCAGCGCCTCGTCGCCCCGGCCCTGGCCGGCGAGCGCCAGCGCGACCTTGCCGACCGTCCGCCGCTGTCGGCGGGGATCGCCCAGCTCGGCGAGCGCGGTCGCCACCCGGCGGCCCTGCTCGACCGCCTCCGCGTACCGGCCCTCCAGACGGGTCAGCTCGGCCTGATCGGCCCGCGCCAGCAGGCGCAGGCGCCGGTCGCCGCACTGCGCCGCCAGGCGGTCCACGGTGGCCAGCCGCCGCCGGGCGTCGGCCAGCCGCGCCGCGCGTACGTCGTGCCAGGTGAGGTGCGACTGGGCAACGGCCATCTCGCGTACCCGGCCGTGGCGGGTGGCCGTCGCCAGCGCGGCCTCGGCCTGCTCACGGGCCTCGTCGTGCGCACCGAGCCCGCGCAGCAGCACGCAGAGCACGGACCGGGCCGACAGCTCCCCGACCACGTCACCCGCCTCGGCGAAGATGACGAGCGCGGCCCGGGCGGCCGGCAACTCCTCCGCGCCCGCGCCGTGCTCGGCGGCCAGCCGGGCCGCGCCGAGCATCGCCCAGGCCCGCAGCGTGGACCGGGTGCCGGCGGTACGCGGATCGGCCAGCAGCCGCCGCAGCCAGCGCCGGCCGGAGACGTCCCGCCCGCGCAGCCGCCACCACCGGGGCAGCGACGCGGCCAGCAGCAGCGCCGTCTCCGGCGCATGCTCGGCGGCGTACGCGAGGGCGGCGGTGATGTCGCTCGTCGCCTCGTCGAGCAGGCGTACCGCGCCGGACAACTGTGCGCCCACCAGCCCGGGCGCGGTGCGGTGGACGAACCTGGCGATCACCGCGGCGTGCCGGAGCCGGATCCCGGCGGTCTCGCCCTCGACGTCGGCCTGCTCGGCCGCGAAGTCACGGACCGCGTCCAGCAACCGGAACCGGAACGGGCCGGCGCCCCGGACGCTGAGCAGGCCCAGCTCGCGCAGCCGGTCCAGCATCGGCGCCGCGTCCCACCGCTCGCCGCCACCGGCGAGCAGCTCCCCGGCGAGCAGCTCCCCGGCGAGCAGATCCTCGGCCAGCTCGACCGACCAGCGGTTACGGAACGCGGAGAGCCGCCGCAACGCGGCCCGGTCGGCGGGCGCGAGCAGGTGGTAGCTGCTGGCCACCGCCTCGCGCAGCGTCACCGTGCCGGCCGATCGGTCGGCGGCGGGCTCCCACCCGGGATGGGCGCCGGTCAGGTCCAGCACGCGGTCGCCGTAGCGGTCGAGCAGTTCGGTGACGTCGAGGATGCGTCCCCGCGCCGCCATCAGCTCGATCGCCAGCGGCAGCCCGCCGAGGCGGCGTACCAGCGCGGCGAGCGCCGGCAGCTCGGCCGCCGTGGGTGGTTCGCGGCGGGCCTGGGCGAGGCGGGCGGCGAACAGCGCCGCAGCGGGCCAGCGATCCAGGTCGGCCCGGTCGGCGGGCGCGGCGTCCGCTGGTGGCACGTCGAGCGGCGCGACCGGGCGGACCAGCTCGCCGGGCAACCCGACCGGGCGGCGGCCGGTCACCAGCACCCGGAGATCCGGCGCGGCGGCGGTCAGGGCTCGAAGCGCCCCGGCCACCGGCTCGGGTGCCCGGTCGACCGCGTCGACGACCAGCAACGCCGGCCGGCCGTCGAGCCGGCAGGCGAGGTCGGCCAGCCGGTTCACACCGAACACCGACGCGGACGCGGCGAGCACGTCGGCGACGTCCGAGCCCTCCCCGACCAGCACCCCGCTGACACCGCCCGGGTGCCGGGCCGCCACCGCGTGCGCGACAGTGACGGCGAGCGCGGTCTTGCCGACCCCGGCGAGCCCGACCAGGCTCACCACCGGGTGGGCGTCGAGCAGACCGGACACCTCGGCCACGTCCCGGTCGCGGCCCACCAGGGGTACGGGCTGGGGCAACGCGACCGGCGCGGCCGACGGTCCGGCGGCTGCGGTGTCGGGGAGGCGGGGTCCGGGCCGGGCCGGCGTGGGCCGGGCGGTGGCGACGAACTCCCGCCGGTCGTCACCGGCCAGGCCGAGCGCGTCGGCCAGCAGATCCACTGTGGTGCGCTGAGGGCGGACGGCCCGCCCTCGCTCCAGATCGCGGACCGTCCGCACGCCCACGCCGGCCCGGCCCGCCAGCTCGGCCTGGGTCAGGCCGGCGGCGAGCCGGTGCCCGCGCAACAGATCGGACAGACCGGTGCGACCGCCTGGGCTCCGCGCACCGTCATGATCCGGAGTCATGGGCACGAAGAGTACGGATCGACTCCGACGCTCCACAGCCCATCGTCACCCACCCGACCGTCCCCTGCCGTTATCCGACAGGACGCGGACGAGTGCGCCTCTCACATGCCGAGGTCGCGGGCGATGATCATGCGCTGCACCTCGCTGGTGCCCTCACCGATCTCCAGGATCTTGGAATCGCGCCAGAAGCGGGCCACCGGGTACTCGTTCATGAAGCCGTACCCGCCGTGGATCTGCGTCGCCTCGCGGGCGTTGTCCACCGCGACGGTGCTCGCGTGCAGCTTGGCGATCGCCGCCTGGCGCTTGAACGGCTCACCGGCGAGCATCCGCGCGGCGGCGTCGTAGTAGGCCAGCCGGGCGGTGTGCGCCTTCATCTCCATGTCCGCGATCTTGAACTGGATGGCCTGGTAGTTGCCGATCGGCTGACCGAACGCCTGGCGCTCCTTGGCGTACTTGATCGACTCGTCCACGCAGCCCTGGGCCAGGCCGACGGCGAGCGCCGCGATGGCGATCCGGCCCTCGTCCAGGATGCGCAGGAACTGGGCGAAGCCCCGGCCGCGCTCGCCGAGCAGGTTGGCCGCCGGCACCCGGCAGTCGTCGAACGTCAGCTCGTGCGTGTCCGACGCGGTCCAGCCAACCTTCGAGTAGCCGGGCGCGACGGTGAAGCCGGGCGTACCGGACGGCACGATGATCGTGGACAGCTCCTTGCCGCCGTCCGGCCGCGTACCGGTGACTGCGGTGACGGTGACCAGCGCGGTGATGTCGGTGCCGGAGTTGGTGATGAACGCCTTCGAGCCGTTGATCACCCACTCGTCGCCGTCCAGGACCGCCCGCGTCCGGGTGCCGCCCGCGTCCGACCCGGTGCCCGGCTCGGTGAGCCCGAACCCGGCCAGCGCCTCACCGCTGAGCAGCTTCGGCAACCACTGCGCCTTCTGCTCCTCGGTGCCGAACCGGTAGATCGGCATCGCGCCGAGCGACACCGCGGCCTCCAGCGTGATCGCCACGCTGGAGTCGACCCGGGCCAGCTCCTCCAGGGCCAGGCAGAGCGCGAAGTAGTCGCCGCCCATACCGCCGTGCTCCTCCGCGAACGGCAGCCCGAACAGGCCCATCTTGCCCATCTGACGGACGATCTCGTACGGGAAGGTGTGCTGCTCGTAGTGCTCGGCGATGGTGGGCGCGACCACCTCGCGGGCGAATTCCCGGACGCTCTCCCGCAGCGCCTGCTGCTCCTCGTCGAGCCGGAAGTCCATATCGATCCTCCTGGAAAGGGCGGGCCGCCGGGCGCTCGTGACGCCGTGAGCGGCTGAAGCGTTAGGAGGGGCCCCTTTACATGCACCAGGCGTTAAGAGGGGGCCCTTCCTTACCGGGTCAGACGGGGGTGACGCCGTGGCGGCGCCGGGAGAAGTGCCGCTCCTTGCCGCGCGCGGCGGCGAACCGGCGTACCAGCTCGGCGCGCAGCTCGTGCGGCTCGACGATCGCGTCCACCACCAGCTCGCTGGCGAGGCGGACCACGTCGATGTCGCGCTCGTACTCCTCGCGCTTCGCGGCCACGAACGCGGCCCGCTCGGCCTCGTCGGAGATGGCGGCGATCTTGTTGGCGTAGACCGCGTTGACGGCGGCCTCCGCGCCCATCACCGCGATCTTCGCGGTGGGCAGCGCGATCGTGGCGTCCGGCTCGAAGCCGGGGCCGGCCATCGCGTAGAGACCCGCGCCGTACGCCTTGCGGACCACCACACAGATCTTGGGTACGGTCGCCTCGGAGATCGCCGTGATCATCTTCGCACCGTGCCTGATGATCCCCTGCTTCTCCACCGCGCTGCCGACCATGAAGCCGGGCACGTCGGACAGGAACAGCAGCGGCACGTTGAACGCGTCGCAGAGCTGCACGAACCGGGTCGCCTTGTCGGCCGAGTCGACGAAGAGCACGCCGCCCTTGAACATCGAGTTGTTGCCGACCACGCCGACGACCTCGCCGTTCAGCCGGCCGAACCCGATGGTCAGCTCCTTGGCCCACAGCGCCTGGATCTCGAAGAAGCTGCCGGAGTCGAGCAGACCCTTGACGTACCGGCGCATGTCGAACGCCTGCCGCTCGCTGGCCGGCACCAGCGCGGCCAGGTCGGCCTTCTCCGGCGCGTCCACCGCTTCGGCGGCGGGCGGGTCCTGCTTCCAGTTCGACGGCAGGTACGACAGGTAGGTCCGTACCACGTCGAGCGCGTCGTTCTCGGTCTTGCAGAGGAAGTGACCGACGCCGGACTCGGCGCAGTGCACCTTGGCGCCGCCCATCGCCTCCAGCGTGGTCTTCTCGCCGGTGACCATCTCGACCATCCGGTCGGAGCCGAGGTACATGCTGGCGTTGCCGTCCACCATGGCGACCACGTCGCAGAACGCCGGGATGTACGCCCCGCCCGCCGCGCTCGGCCCGAACAGCGCGCACACCTGCGGGATCGAGCCGGAGGCGCGGACCTGGTTCCAGAAGATCTTCCCGGCGCCGCGCCGACCGGGGAACAGGTCGACCTGGTCGGTGATCCGGGCCCCGGCCGAGTCGACCAGGTAGACCATCGGCACGCCGGTCGCGTACGCCCGCTCGATGATCCGGATGATCTTCTCGACGGTACGCGCGCCCCAGCTGCCGGCCTTGACCGTGGAGTCGTTCGCCATCAGGCAGACCTGGCGGCCGTCGATGGTCGCGGTGCCGGTGACGACGCCGTCGGCGGGCAGCCCGTCGGCCATCGCGTTGGCGTAGAGCCCGTCCTCGACGAAGGAGCCCTCGTCGACCAGGTACGCCACCCGCTCCCGGGCGAACAGCTTGCCCTTCGCGGCGTTCGCCGCGTGGTACTTGTCCGCACCACCGGCGCGGGCGCGCTTGCGCAGCTGCTCCAGTGCCTCACCGTCGAGCGTCACGCCGACTCCCGTTGCCACCGCCCGCGCAGGGCGCCACCGACCTGAACGATCGTTAGGCTACCCCACCGCCGCCCTCTCCGGCGACCCGCTCCTCGCACCCCCACCCATCCACTCCCGTGATCAAGGAGTTTGCGTCCTCCGCGCGACCGAATGAGGACACAAACTCCTTGATCAACGCGCGAAACGATCAGGAGGGGAGGGGGGTCAGGCGGGTACGGGGGCCGGCCCGGAGGACGCCGGACGGGAGTTTCTTGCCCACCAGGGTCTCGGCCAGCTCGGCGGCAGCGATCAGGGCGTCCAGGTCGATGCCGGTGTCGATGCCCATGTCGTGCAGCATGTGCACCGCCTCCTCGGTGGCCAGGTTGCCGCTGGCGCCCGGCGCGTACGGGCAGCCGCCGAGGCCGCCCACGCTGGCGTCGAACTCGGTGACGCCCAGCTCCATCGCGGTGAGCATGTTCGCCAGCGCGGTACCCCGGGTGTTGTGGAAGTGCAGCAGCACCGGCAGGTGGGCGTTGCGGTCCCGCACCGCCGTGACCAGCTCGCGGACGCGTCGGGGCGTACCCATGCCTGTGGTGTCGCCGAAGGCGACGCGGTCGGCGCCGTCGCGGGCGACCCGGTCCACGATCGCGGCGACCCGGCGGGGGTCCACGTCGCCCTCGTAGGGGCAGCCGAAGCTGGTCGCCACGATCACCTCGGCGGTCGCGCCCGCGCCGTGCAGCAGGTCGATCAGCTCGGCGATGTCGTCCAGCGACTCGTCGGTGGAGCGGTTGACGTTACGGCGGTTGTGCGTGTCGCTGGCCGAGACCACCACCTCGATCTCGGTGAAGCCGGCGGCCAGCGCCCGCTGCGCGCCCCGGGTGTTCGGCACCAACGCGGAGTAGCGCACCCCGTCGGCCTTCTCCGCCCGCTGCCACACCTCGTCGGCGTCGGCCATCTGCGGGATCGCCCGGGGGTGGACGAAGGAGACGGCCTCGATGCGCCGCACCCCGGTACGGGACAGCGCGTCGAGCATCCGCACCTTCGCGTCGGTGGGGATCGGCTCCTCGTTCTGGAGGCCGTCCCGGGGACCGACCTCACGGATGCTCACGGAGTCGGGGAGTTCCGCCATCAGGTTCACCTCGTTCGGGTCGAAGGTCAGCGCATCCGGGAGACGATGCCGGTGTCGTAGTCGCCGGAGAGGAACTCCGGGTTCTCCAGCAGCTCGGCGAAGAACGGCAGGTTGCACTTCGGGCCGGCGATCTCGAACTGGGCGACCGCCGCCCGGGCCCGCTCGACCGCCTCCTCGCGGGTGTCCCCGCTGACGATCAGCTTGGCCATCAGGCTGTCGTAGAACGGCGTGACCGTGTTGCCGGCGACGTAGCCGGAGTCCACCCGTACGCCGGCGCCGGCCGGCTCGTTCCAGGTGGTGATCGCGCCCGGACCGGGCAGGAAACGCTTCGGGTCCTCGGCGTTGATCCGCAGCTCGATGGCGTGGCCGCGCGGGGCGAGCGCGTCCGGGTCGAACGTCGGTGCCAGCCCGGCCGCCACCCGGAGCTGTTCCTCGACCAGGTCGACGCCGTAGACGTACTCGGTGACCGGGTGCTCGACCTGCAGCCGCGTGTTCATCTCCAGGAAGAAGAACTCCTGCGTCGAAGGATCGAGCAGACATTCCACGGTGCCCGCGTTGCGGTAGTTCACCGCCTCGCCGGCCCGTACCGCGGCGGCCAGGAAGCGCTCGCGCAGCTCCGGCGAGACCGCCGGGGACGGCGACTCCTCGACCAGCTTCTGGTTGCGCCGCTGCACCGAGCACTCCCGCTCGCCGAGCGCCACCACCCGGCCGTCGGCCAGGCCGAGGATCTGCACCTCGACATGGCGTACCCGGGGGAAGTACCGCTCGATCAGCACCGAGCCGTCGCCGAACATCCGCTCCGCGAACGCGCGGACCTTGTCGTACTCGGTGCGCAGCGCCGCCTCGTCGGCGGCCACGCCCATGCCCATGCCACCGCCACCGGCGGCGGCCTTGACCATCACCGGGTAGCCGATCTCCGCGGCCGCCGCGACCGCCGCGTCCAGGTCGGCCGCCGGCTCGGTGGTGCCGGGCGCGACCGGCACCCCGGCCGCCGCCATCAGGTTGCGGGCGTTGATCTTGTCGCCCATCGCGGTGATCGCGTCCGCGCCGGGTCCGACCCAGATCAGGCCCGACCCCTCGACGGTACGGGCGAAGTCCGCGTTCTCGGACAGGAAGCCGTAGCCGGGGTGGATCGCCTGCGCGCCGGTGCTGCGGGCGGCCTCGAGGATCGCCTCGACGTTCCGGTAGCTCTGCGCCGGGTTCGCCGGGCCGACGCAGACCGCCTCATCGGCCTCGGTCACGAACGGCAGCGCGCCGTCGGCCTCCGAGTGCACAGCGATCGTCCGGATCCCGAGCCGCCTGCCGGTACGGATGATCCGGCGCGCGATCTCCCCCCGGTTGGCGACCAACAACGATTCGATCATCTTCTGCACGGACGTGACCCCTTCTCGACGCAAAGCCGGGGTCTCTTCTTAACATGCGTTAAGGTCCGGGCGGCGTGTCAGGTCGGGTCGGTGGGCGCGAGCAGGGCCGCGAGCGTCGCGCCGCGCAGCAGCTCGGCCCGGCGCCGGCGATCGACCTCGCCACCGAGGAACGGCGTCGAGTTCATCAGGCCGAACGCCGCGTGGGCGAGCACCCGGGCCGCGCCGTCCGGCAGGCCGGGGTGCAGCGCGGTCAGCACCGTCACCCACTCCTCGACGTACATCCGTTGAAGCCGGCGGATGCGCCGGCGCGGCTCGTCCGGAAGGCGGTCCAGCTCGTGCAGGTGCAGGGCGATCACCGCCGGGTTGGCCAGCGCGAACTCGACGTGGAAGTCGATCAGCGACTCCAGCGCGCCACGCGGGTCGTCCGGGTGCCCGGCGGCCCGCTCCCGCCCGCCCGCGAGCAGCCCCTCGCTGACCGGCACCAGTGCGGCGACGAGCATCGCCTCCTTGCCGGCGAAGTGGTGGTAGAGAGCCGGCCCGGTGACACCGGCCGCCGCGCCGATGTCGTCCATCGACACGCCGTGGTAGCCGCGCGCCGCGAAGAGGCCGACCGCGATCTCCAGGATCTCGTCCCGCCGGGACCGGCGCCGGGCCGTGCCCGCCGTCCCCCGTGCCTGCTGTTCCACCGCCACCGGATCAGCCTAGACCTCGGCGTCGATCTAGAGCAGCCGCGGTTACCCGGCAGTCGCCTCAGTCCTCCTCGATGCCGTGCTCGGCGCGGACCGTCGCCGCCTCGGCCGGCCGGCCCTGGTCGTCGAGCGCGCGGGCCAGCAGCCAGGCGGCATGCGCGGCGGGCCGGGAGCCGGTGGGCAGACCACCCAGCACCGGACGCAGCAGCCCTTCGGCCTGCTCCGGCCGGCCGTCGCGCAGCAGCAGCTCGCCGGTCAGCACCTCGACCTGCGCCGCCTCGCCGAACGCCTCGATCGACCGGAGCCGCCCCGGCACACCCTCCAGCCGGTCCAGCGCGGCGGTGAGCCGGTCCTCGCCGATCAGCACCCGGGCGACCGCGTCGGCGGCCATCGCCCGCTCGTACGTGACCACGGGCGGCTCGTCGGGCTGACCGGAGACCGCGGCCGCCGCGGCGTCCACCCCCTCGATCGCGGCCACCGCGGCCGGCAGGTCACCGGACCAGTGCAGGGCGAGGAGTTCCCGCCGCCGGGCCCGCAACTCGTCCACCTGGAATCCGGCCAGCCGCCACGCGCTGGCCGCCGCCGCGAACCGCTGCGCGGCCAGCGCGTCCCGGTCGGCGTCGTAGAGCAGGCCGCCGGACTCCTCCAGCACCTGCGCCCGGCGGGGAAGATTGTCCGGCCCGTCCAGGTTCTCCGCCAACGTGTCGAGCACCGCGAGCGCCAGATCCGTCTCACCGAGCCCCGCGTAGATCCCCGACAGCATGTGCCGGCACCGGTCCGCCTCCGCCTGCGCGCCGGCCCGGTCCAGCCCGAGCACCGCCTCCTCGGCCACCTCGGCGGCCTCGGCCAGCCGGCCGGCCATCCGGTACGCCTCGGCCAGCTCCCAGCGCAGCAGCGCGTCGCCCTCCAGCCCCTGCTCGACGCAGAGCGTGACCGCCTCGGCCAGATCGTCCACCGCCTCGCCGGCCCGGTCGGCGGCCAGCAACGCCCGGCCCCGGGTCACCCGCAGCGGCAGGTGGGCGCCGGCCGGGGCGACAGTCAGCGCCTCGTCGCAGGCGGCCACCGCGTCGGCCGGATCGTCGGTGGAGCGGGCGTACGCCAGGCAGGCGCTGGTCAGCATCTCGGCGTCGCCCAGCTCGCCGGCCAGCCGGCGGGACCGTGCCGCCGCGTCCCGGAACTCCTCGGCCCGCTCCAACTGCTCCAGCACGTGCGTGCGGTGCAGCGCGACCCGCCCGGCCAGCCACGGATCGGCGTCCGCCTCCGCGTCGGCGCGGTCGAGCGCGTCGAGCGCCTCCGCCCACCGCTCCCGGTGCACGTGGGCGAGCGCGAGCCGGTCCCAACCGGCGGCCCGATCCCGCGGTTCGCCGTGCGCGGCCAGGTACGCGGCCGACTCCCGGGCCAGCGTCAGCCCCTCGTCCGCGCTCTCCTCGGTCATGCTCAGCAGCACACCGAGCCGCCCGGCCACCACCTGCGCCCGCAGCGGGTCCGGCACCTCCCGCCACGCGGCCAGCGCCTCCCGGTTGACAGCGGTCGCCACCGCCACGCCGTCGTCGTCCTCCTGGGACAACTCGCCCGCCCGCAGCTCCAGCCGCCACGCCCGGGTGGCCGGCGGCAGGTCGGCGTCGCCGTACCGCTCGTCGTACGCGCGCAGTACGGTGCCCAGCCCCTCCCGGCAGTTGGTGCGCCAGCACTCCTCGGCCAGCGCCAGCAGCTCGTCGGCGCCGGCGTCGGCGGGCACGCTGACCGGCGGCTCGGTCGTCGCCCGGTCGTCCGGCGCGGTACGCGGCGCGGGCACCACCGGGCGGCGCACGCTGGCGGAGAGCGGCAGGTGCTCGCCCTCCGGCCCGGCCACCAGCTTCCGGGCGATCAACGCGGACTGGTGCGTGGTGCCGTTACGCGCGTCGAAGCGCCCGGCCAGCCCGGTGGCCGTACCGGCCAGCTCGTCGGCGAGCGCGCCCACCGGCACGTCGGCGGCCGGCCGGTCACCGGAGGCGCGACGGTGCACAGTCAGCTCGGCCGGCACCTGACGCAGCGCTGCCGACGCGGCGGCCGCGAAGTGCATCGCGGCGGCCGGGGTGGGTGCCCGGTCCAGCCAGTCCAGGTGCCGCTCGACCAGCTCCAGCGCGCGGGCCTCGTTGCCGGTCGCGGTGCAGAACTCGATGTGCTCGGCGACGTCCCACAGGTTGGCCAGGTGCCCGCGCAGCCGCCGGTACGCCTCCCGGTGCGCGTCCCGCGCGGCGTCGCCCCGGCCGGTCTCGCGGTAGGGCGTGAGCAGCGCGGTGAGGATCCCCTGCGGCTGCTCGCTGCAGGTCAGCCGGCCGGCGAGCACCGGCTCGGCGAGGGCCACCGCCTCCTCGTGCCGGCCCAGCCGGACCAGGTGCGCGACCTGCGTGGTCGGGTCGCAGCCGGCGCAGTCGGAGAGCGTGTCGCGGGGCGTGGTCATCCACTTGCGGTACCACTGCTCCGCCGCGTCCTCATCGCCCACGTGCGCGGCGACCAGGTAGCGGTGCTTGTGGACCGCCTGCAACGAGTGCCCGGCGTCGCGGTAGCGCCGCTCCATGTCGTCGAGCACCGCGTACGTCCGGTCCAGCGGCAGCTCCGGGAACTTCACCATGGCGTTGACCATGTACTTGAAGGCCCAGAGCAGCTGGTGCGTGTAGCCCTGGTGGTAGGGCTGCGGATCCTTGTCGTACTCGGACAGGCACCAGGAGAACGTGACGAACGACTTCGCCGGTTCGCCGCCGTAGACGTACGCGGTGGTGCCGGTGACCCGGGCGGCGAAGGCGAGGTGCCGGTCGTCGCCCGCGTCGGCGCGGCGCAGCAGTTGTTCCAGCGCGGCGATCTGCCCCGGGCCGTACGGCATGGTCTCGATCTCGTGGTGCATGCGCCAGAGGTCGTCGTCAGTCACGGGTCACTCCCGGTACGGCCCGGCCGAGCAGGCCGAGGAAGGAACTGTTCAGCAGCGCGGCGTCGGCCGCCCGGATCGGGTGGTGCCCGAGCAGCAGGGCCTGCCCGTAGAGCGCCTCGACGGCCAGCCCGACCAGCTCCGGGTCGGCGAGCGTGGTCACCCGGCGGACCAGCGGGTTGCGGTGGTTGAGCACGAGTTGCGGGCGGTCCGGCGGGGCGGAGGCGGCGAGCGCGTCGAGCACTCCGCCCCACAGCTCGTCGGCCTTGTCCCGGCTGGCGGCGAGCTGGTCGTGGAACGCGGCCGAGCGGGACACCAGGTAGAGCGCGGGCAGCGAGACCGGGTCGTACGCCCGGATGACGACCTCGCAGCCGAGCCGTTCCAGCGCCCGCTGCGCGCCGGTCAGGAACGGCCGCAGGGCCAGCTCGGTCGCCGGGTCGAGGATCTCGAACCGGGTGGTGAGGTCGCTGGGCTCCAGTCGTTCGATGAGCACCGATCGATCCACTGTGGGCAATCGCTCGATCAGCTCGGTGTCGTACGTGTAGCCGCCGTTCACCACCGCCAGGTCCTGCGCGGCGGCCACGGCGGCGAGCTGGCGGAACTCGTCCAGGCCGGCGGCGTACCGGAGCACGCCGTGGCGCTGCCGGAACTCGGCGAGCGTCATCGTGCCGACGTTGGTGTCCATCGGCCACCACTGGTCGACCAGCCGCAGCATCTCGTCGTCGTGCATCGCGAGCGCCTTGACGCCGAGGTGGTGCACCTGGAGGAACTCGCCGAGCCGGCGCGGGTCGTGCTTGGCCAGCCGCACCAGCCAGCCCCGGATCTGGTCGCCGAGCGCCTCCCGGACGGAGGTGAGCAGCGCGTCCTCGTAGAGCGCCTCGCGGCTCGCGGTCGGGCGCAGCTCGCTCGCGTCGACCACGCAGTGGGCGAAGAAGGCCCACTCGGGCAGCAGCCCGTCGGCGTGCTCGCTGAGCAGCATCCGCTTGAGGTAGACCCGGTGCCCGGCGCGGGCGGCCGGGTTCACCGCGGCGGGCAGGATGAACGCCACTCCGGTGAGGCCGGCCTCAGGCACCGAAAGCGGCACCACGTCGAACGGGACGAACCCGAGCAGCTCCTGCGCGTACCGCTGGAGCCCGGCGCGGTCGACGGGCGTGGTGGGCGTGGTGGGCCACGGCGGCGGCCCGGAGGTGGTCGACATGTCGCCGACCCGGACGTCGACCGGCAGCAGGCTGCCGTAGAGGCGGGCCAGCTCGGTGACGGTGGGTACGCCGAGCCACTGGTCGGCGTCGCGCCGGGGCACCAGCGTCACTGTGGTGCCGGGCTCGTCGCGGGCCTGCTCCGGCTCGGCGAGCCGCACCGCGTACCGGCCGTCGGACCAGCCCGTCCAGAGCACCGTGGGCTCGTCGGCGTGCCGGGTGACCACCCGGATCTCGTCGGCGACCAGGAAGCAGGAGAGCAGCCCGATGCCGAACTGGCCGAGGAACTCGTGCCGGGAGAAGCCCAGCTCGTCGCGTTTGGAGCTGCGGCCGATGGTGGCGAGCAGCTCGTGCACCTGCGCCTCGGTCAGGCCGATGCCGGTGTCGTGCACGCGCAGGGTGCCGTCGCCGGTCAGCTCGGGCGGCTCGATGCGTACCCGGGCCGGGGCGTTCGGCTCGGTGGACCGGCGCGCGGTGATCGCGTCGACGGCGTTCTGGAGCAGCTCGCGCACGTAGACGCGCGGGCTGCCGTACAGGTGGTGACTGAGCAGGTCGACCACGCCACGGAGGTCCACCTGGAAGGTGCGGTCCAATCGCGCTCCCGGTTCGGATTTCGGCGCTCACCGTACCGGTCAGCGCCGACAGTGTCCGACCCGTTTCATCCCTCCCCCGCCCACCCACCTCCTCGCTGATCTTGCACTTTCCGCCCGGTCGAAGGCGCACAAAAAGGACCCGTCGAGGGCCCGAACTGCAAGATCAGCGGGGTGGGGGTTCGAAGCCGGCGAGGCGGGTTGCGATTCGGGCGCGCATCGGGGGGAGGGTGGAGACCGCCTGGAGCAGGAGGTTTCGCAACGGGCGGAGTGGGGGTGGGGCGGCGGCTAGGCGGGTCAGGGTGGCGGCGAAGCCGAGCACCTCCTCGGCGCGGGGGCGGCGGTCGGCCGCGTACCCGTCGAGGGCCCGCGGACCGGCGGCGAGCGCGTCGCCGAGCGCGACCGCGTCCCGGAGGCCGAGATTCATCCCCTGCCCGCCGGCCGGGCTGTGCACGTGCGCCGCGTCCCCGGCGAGCAGCACCGGCCCGCAGCGGTAGGCGCTCGCGATCCGGTGGTGGATCCGGAACCGGGACGACCAGTCCATCCCGGTGATCCGGTCCGGCCGGCGCGCCGGACCGCGCTCGTCGAGCAGCGCCTGGAAGTGGTGCGCCTGCGGGTCCCGCGGCGCGTCCGCCACCGCGGCGACCAGCCGCACCGTGCCGTCGGGCAGCGGCGCCCAGACCAGCGGGCCCCGCCGGGACAGGAAGAGGCTCACCTGGTCGCGCGGCAACGCGCTGTCCACCCGGACGTCGGCGAGCAGGAACGACTCCCCGGGATCGGCCGGGCCGCCGAAGCCGATGCCGGCGAGTTCGCGGACCCGGCTGTGCATCCCGTCCGCGCCGACGATCCAGCGCGCCCGGACCGCGCGGCCGCCGTCGAAGCGCGCGAGAGCGCCGTCGCCGTCGAGGTCCAGGCCGGTCATCTCGTACGGCCGCAGCACGCGCCCGCCGAGCGCGGCGAGCCGGTCGGTGAGCACCGCCTCGGTCTCCGCCTGCGAGATCAGCAGCGCGTACGGGTAGCGCGACGGCAACCGGTCGAAGGGGACGGTGAGCAGCACCCGGTCCCGGTCGCGGACGCTGAACCGGGCCGAGCGCAGCCCTCGGGCGGCCAGCGGCGCGGCGACAGCGATCCGGTCCAGCACTTCGAGGGTGCCGGCGTGCACGACGGCGGCGCGCGACGTGACGGGCGGCTCGGCGAGCCGGTCGACGACGGTCGCGGCAACCCCGTGCCCGGCCAGCGTCACGGCCACCGCCAGGCCGGTCGGCCCGGCGCCCACCACGAGGACGTCGGTGCGTTCGGGCAGCATCGCTCCCACCTCCGGCTCGGTCAACAACTGTTTGCCAACACATGTTGACTTCACAGTAGAGGCGATGTCAACACGTGTTGGCCTACAGTCGTGGACGTGACCGAACCCGCCACCCGAACCCGCCGCTCGGACGCCACCCGGGCGGCCATCCTGCGCGCCGCCCGGGAACGCTTCGCCGCCGACGGCTACGACCGGGCCACCATCCGGGCCATCGCCGCCGACGCCCACATCGACCCGTCGATGGTGATGCGCTACTACGGCAGCAAGGAGGGACTCTTCGCCGCGGCGGCCGAGTTCGACCTGCGCCTGCCCGACCTGGCCGAGGTGCCGCCGGACCGGCTCGGCGAGACACTGACCCGGCACTTCGTACGCCGCTGGGAGGCGGACGGGACACTCGTCGCCCTGCTCCGGGCCGCCGCCACCAACCCCGGCGCGGCCGAACGGATGCGCGGCATCTTCGCCGGCCAGCTCGCCACCGCGGTGGCCCGGTCGAGCGCCGACCCGGCCACCGCCGAGCGGCGGGCCGGTCTGGTGGCCAGCCAGATCCTCGGACTGGCCCTCACCCGGTACGTCGTCCGGCTGCCACCCGTGGTGGACCTCGACCCGGAGGAACTGACCGCCTGGGTCGGCCCGACGATTCAGCGCTACCTGACCCAACCTTTGCCCCCGTCCCGCGCGTCTGGCCGGTGACGGAGGAGGAGCCGGATGGGGCGTGACTCGGACGACGGGCGGGCGGACTACCTCGCCTTCGTCGAGTCGCACCAGCACCGGCTGCTGCGCGCCGCGTACCTGATCTGCGGCAACCGGCACCAGGCCGAGGACCTGCTCCAGGACGCGCTGCTCAAGCTGGCGCTGCGCTGGCCGTCGGTGCGCGACGGCGACCCGGCCGCGTACGTGCGCGCCATCCTCTACCGCGACGCCGTGTCCTGGTGGCGACGCCGGCGGCGGGAGTGGCTCAGCGCGTACCCGCCGGAGCGGCCGGACACGGACGGCGACCCCGCGTTGCGGCTCACCGTGCGCGCCGCGCTGGACCGGCTGCCGCCACGCCAGCGGGCCGTCGTGGTGCTGCGCTACTTCGAGGACCTGACCGAGGTCGCCACCGCCGAGGCGCTCGGCGTCACCGTCGGCACCGTCAAGAGCCAGTGCCACGACGCGCTGCGCCGGCTGCGCGACGTGGTGCCCGCCCCCGGCCGGTCCGGCGACGGCCTGGCCGCCGGAAGGGAGGCGAACCCGTGAACGAGACGGAGCTGAACCGGCTGCTGACCCGGGCCACCGAGGAGATCCACCCGACCCGGCCGGCCGCCGCCGGATGGGAACGGGCCGGGCGGGTCCGTCGTGCCCGCCGCGCCGCCGGGGCCGCCGCCGTCGCCGTGGTCCTGGTCGGCGGCGGTACGACAGCGCTCCTGCACCGCTCCGGCCCGCCCCCCGCCGCGCCACCCCGCCCGGCGGTGACCTCGGCCCCCAACGCGCCGGTCGTGCAGCGGCCCCCGGACCGGCTCGGCGAGGCGGGCGACCCGCTCGGCCGGCTCGGCGACCGGGTCGGCGCCGACCTCTCCGACCGCCCGGTGAGCCGGGCGCTGGCGCTGTACCAGCCGGTCGACCCGGCCACCGGCGAGGCGGGCACGGTCCGGGTGCTGGGTGACGACGGCATCGTCCGGGAACTCGACGTGGTCACGCTCGCGCCCACCCGCGACGCCGGGGGCAACGAGGCGACGGCACTCAAGCCGGGCAGCCTGTCGCCGGACGGCCGGACCGCCGCGTTCGCGCAGACCGGCGAGGTGGTGGTGGTCGACCTGACCGACGCCGAGGTGCGTCGCTATCCGCTCGCGGGCTACCTGGAACACGTGGTCTGGGCCGGTGACCGGCTGATCGTCGGGGACAACGACACCGCGTACGAGCTGGACCGGCGCACCGGAGCGGCGCCGAAGCTGACAGTCGACCCGTGGACACTCGTCGTACCCGAGCCGGCCCGGTCCGGCGACCTGCTCACAGTGGGCGGCTGGTCCGGGGACGGCGGCCTGGCCGTACGCCGGTTCCCCGCCTCCGGCGGCGCGCCGGACCGGCTGCCGGTGACCACCGGCGCGCTTCCCCCCGGCTACCGGCTGGACGAGGTGTACGGGCGGGGCTGGCAGCGCGGCGACCGGATCGGCCAGGCCGGGTGGACCACCACCGCCAGTGGCGCCGGCACGATGAGCGGGGGCGAGGGCGTGGCGGTGCTGGACGCCCGCACCGGCGCGGTGACGCGCCTGCTCGACCTGGGCCGGGAGGGCCGGGCCAAGGCGTGCTGCGAGGTGTACGGCTGGACCGCCGACGGCGGCCTGCTGTTCCGCTACGACGCCGGGCTGGCCCGCTGGCGACCGGAGACCGGCGCTGTCGACCTGGTGGCGGCCGACGTCCCCGGGAGCCTGTCGATCGCCGCCCGCTGACGGGTCCGGAACGCGGCCGGTCCCGCCGCGGTGACGGCGGGACCGGCCGGGACGCTCAGCGGGTCAGGCCGCCGGGCTGGTCGCCCTTCACGACGGGAGCCCGGACCAGGTTGCCCCACTCGGTCCACGAACCGTCGTAGTTGCGCACCTGCGGGAAGCCGAGCAGGTGGTGCAGCACGAACCAGGTGTGGCTGGACCGCTCGCCGATCCGGCAGTACGCCACCACGTCGTCGGACGGGCTCAGACCGAGCTGGTCGGCGTAGATGGCGCGCAGCTCGTCGGCGGACTTGAACGTGCCGTCGTCGTTCGCGGCGGACTTCCACGGCTTGCTCACCGCGCCCGGGATGTGCCCGCCGCGCAGCGCGCCCTCCTGCGGGTAGTCCGGCATGTGCAGCATCTCGCCGGTGTACTCGCCCGGCGACCGCACGTCCACCAGCGGCCGACCGGCCGCCACGTGCGCCATGACCTGCTCCCGGTACGCGCGGATCGGCGCGTCGTTGCGCTCCGGCACCGGGTACGAGGCGCGGGGCCGGCTCACCTTGTCCCGGGTCAGCTCCCGCCCCTCGGCGATCCACTTCTGCCGGCCGCCGTCGAGCAGCCGTACGTCCGGGTGACCGAAGAGGGTGAAGACCCAGAGGGCGTACGCGGCCCACCAGTTGAAGTTGTCGCCGTAGAAGACGACCGTGTCGTCCCGCCCGATGCCCTTGGCCGCGCACAGCTCGGCGAAGCTCGCGGCGTCCAGGTAGTCGCGGGTGACCTGGTCGTTGAGTTCGGTGTGCCAGTCGACCTTGACGGCGCCGGGGATGTGGCCGGTGTCGTAGAGGAGCACGTCCTCGTCGGACTCGACCACCACGAGCCCCTCGTCGCCCAGGTGCTCGGCCAGCCATTCGGTGGTGACCAGGCGCTGCGGGTCGGCGTACGACTGGAGATCAGGATGCGGATCGCTCGGCACAGGCATGATCCCCAAGGTACGCCGGATCGCGGGCCACGGATGTGACACCGGCCCCACCGCCTCGGAAAGGTGGTGGGGCCGGCGCGGTCAGGTGCTCAGCCCTCGGCCACCAGGAACGTCCAGACCTGCTCGGGCGAGCGGGTGCCGTCCGGGGTGACCCCGACGACAGTGAGCGTGTGCGTCCCACCCTCGGTGGGCGTCCAGCTCACCGTCGCCCGGCTGCCGGTCTCGACGCGCTGCTCGACGCCGTCGTCGAACCGGTAGAGGAAGGCCACCGTCGTGGTGAGTTGCGACGTGAACCGGAACTCGCCCGGCTGGCCCGGACCGCCCATGGGCACGTCCGTCCGGTACGGGTCGGCGGTGACGGCGGGGCGCAGGTCCCGCACCCGGAAGGAGAGGGTCGCCGGCTCCGACACGGTGCCGTCCCCGCTCACGCTGCGCACGACCAGGTTGACCACGCCCGCCTCGGTCGGCGCCCAGGTGACAGACGCGGTGCCGTCGGCCTGCGCGGCCACCACCTGCTGGTCCTCGCCGGTGAACTGGTAGCGGTAGCTGACCGTGTCGGGCAGGCGGGGGGTGAAGGTGAAGACGCCCGGAATGCCCTGCCCACCGCTGGGGATGGGCAGGTAGACGGTGGCCGAGACCTTCGGCGCGGTCGGCAGGCTGAACTGCCGGCTGCTGGTGGCCTCCACACCGTCGGCCGTGACGCTGGTGACGGTGAGGGTGCGGGAGCCGCCCCGGGTCGCGGTGACGGTGATCGCGGCGGAGCCGTCCGCCGCGGCGTCCACCGTCTGCTCGGGGTCGCCGTCGAGGGCGTAGCGGTAGCGCACCACGCCGTCCATCTGCGGACGCAGCTGGAACGTGGCAGGCACCCCGATCTCACTCAGCCGTCCCTCCACGACCGGCGACACGTCCGAGGCGCGGAACGTGTACTCGGTGGTCGCCGAGCGGTTGCCGACCGCGTCGAGGCTCCACACCCGCAGGGTGTTCGGGCCGCTGTCCGGGGTGAGCGTGACGGTGGCCGTGCCGCCCGTCCGGTCCGCGTCGATCGTCTTCTCGACGCCGGAGTCCAGCGAGTAGCCGTACCGCACCACGTCGGTCGCGCCGTTGGCGGTGAAGGTGAACTCGCCGGGCAGAGCCGGGTACCACCCGTCGTCGTCGGGGAAGTCGGTCGACGTCACGACGGGCGGCGTGGCCGGCCCCCGGACGTCGAGGCGGAAGTAGCAGACCGGGCTCCACTCGCCGGTGGCCCGGCTGTCCGCCGCCCGCATCTGCCAGGCGTACGTCCGGTCGTGCTCGAACGGCGACGGATAGATGGTGTCGTAGCGGCCGACGGCCCGCTCGCCGTCGCGCGCGTAGTCGGTCTGCTCGATCCGCGCCTCCGGCTGGTCGACCGGCCAGGCCGCGAAGGAGACGGTGAGCTGGTCCGTGCCGCCGCTGTCGTTGCGGTCCCGGTCGTGCACCACTCCGGAGGGGACGGGGTAGCGGATCACCTGGTACGGCTCGGTGGTGGTGCACGCCGTGCCGGTCTCGCTCCGCAGGTCGGTCGGCACGCCGGGGCGGAAGTTGTAGTCGATCGAGATGCCGACCTTGCTGGCGTACTTCCGTGCCAGTGCCGGGTCCCGCTCGGCGTCGGCGGGCAGCCGCAGCGAGAGGGTCAGCGTCGACCGGCCCTCGGCGAGCGCCTGGCGCAGCCCGTCGACCGCGTCGAACTCCACCCGGGGCGCCGGGCAGACGGTCTGGTCGGTGAGCTGGCGGCTGTCGACCAGCCCCAGGTCGGCCGGGGGGTTCCGCCAGCTCGACCGGGCGGTGTAGGCGGCGGTACGCCGCAGCTCGACCACGGGACGTCTGGTGCAGTCGCCGCCTGCCGTCTCCTTCACGTCGAGGACTGCGGACTCGATGTCCGCTCCCCGGTAGCGGGAGATGTCGAACGTGAAGTAGGCGCGCGACGTGTGCGGGCGGCCTTTCCCGTCCTTCCAGGTGCCGACCGGCATATCGCCGGGCCGGTCGACGCTGATCGTGGTGGGCGTGTGCGAGTCGGTCCAGGCCCACGAGGTGTTCGTCTCGTAGCGGATGTCGTACGCGGCTGCCGGCGCCGCGGTGGCGGCCACCGATCCGGCCGCGACCATCATCGACAGCGCGGCGGCGAGCACGCTTCGCCGACCGGTTCGACGTGGATTTCTGTCAGGCATGAGGGTCATCCCTCATCCACCTTTCCCCGATTTCGCCCCGTACTCGATCGACGGGGGTAGCGGATGCTATCCAGTGGGGCGGACATCGGGCGATCCCGATAAGCGGGCAACCGGACACATCGGACGAACGGCGGTGAAGGTCGAGCCGTGCGGCGGGGTCAGGCGCGGCGGTGCACCAGGCGGCCGGCGACCACTGTGGCCAGGCAGGCGCCGTCCGGGCCGAACACGGCGAGGTCGGCCCGCCCGCCGGTCACCAGTGCGGGCGGCCGCACGCCGGGCAGCACCGCCACGTCGTTGCGGGCCGCGGCAGCCCGCAGCGCCGGGTCGGCCACGTGCTCCTCGACCACCGCGGCGACGCCGAGCCGGAACAGCGCGTGCACCCGCTCGCGCGGCGTGGGCGCCGGGGGCAGCGGACCGTCGTGCACGAGCGCCGGCCCGAGCGTGCCGGCCCACCGCCGCACCCGCATCCCGGGGTACGCGCCGGGAAGCTCGTCCGTCGGCACGATCGCCTCGACCCGGTCACCGGCGACCACGACGGCCAGCCCCGCTTGGGGCGGGTCGTCGGCTGTCAGCCGCAGCAGGTCGGCGGCGTGGACGGTACGCACACTCAGTCGCGCTCGACCGGCCCGAGCACCGGCCGCTTGGCGGTGACGAAGTCGCCGGAGGACCGCCCGGTCAGCCGGCGCCTGATCCACGGCGCCAGGTGCTTGCCGGCCCAGCGCAGGTCGGCGGCCCGCGCGGCGAGCCACGGGCTGGGCGCCGGGTGCGGCGGGACCAGCAGCCACTCCTCGTCGCAGCCGACGCCGAGCGCGGTGAGCACCTGGGCGGCGACCCGGCGGTGGCCCGCCGCCGACAGGTGAATCCGGTCGGTGCTCCAGAGCAGCGGGTTGAGGTAGGTGTCGTCGGAGTACAGGTCGACCAGGATCGCGCCGTGCCGCTCGGCCACCTCGCCGACCACCCGGTTGAGCAGCGTCACGCGCGGGGCCATCAGCCGCTGGCCGGGCAGCCGGGACATCACGTCGGCGAACCGGAACAGCACCACGTCGCTGCCGCCGGAGCGCAGCCGCTGCACGACCGAGTCGAAGCGGGGGACGAACGCGTCCGGGTCGAAGGTGCGGCGCAGCACGTCGTTGCCGCCGGCCGCGAAGCTGATCAGGTCGGGCTTCATGGCCAGCGCGGACGGCACCTGCTCGGCCACCACGTTCGGGAACAGCCGGCCCCGAATGGCCAGGTTGGCGTAGCCGAAGTCGGGCCCGGCCTCGACGGCGAGACGGGTGGCGACCAGATCGGCCCAGCCCCGGTAGCTGCCGTCCGGATACGCGTCGTCCATGCCTTCGGTGAAGCTGTCGCCCACCGCCACGTAGCTGCGCCAGCGCACGGCGCCTCCCTCAGACGTCCCGGCAGAAGTGCGTCGCACAGTCTGTCACCGCGCGGGCCGCTCCCGCTGGCCCTGGACGCCGGACGTGGCGGATGTCTCGACGTCCTGTTCACGACAACCACCCCCCGGGGACAAAAGCCCCGACCCGTCCAGGCGGGGCAGAATCCGTCGTCCGGACCGGGGATGATGGCTGCCGTCATCCGGCCGCGCGAAACCGTCCGGCCGGTCCCGCATCCGGCACGAGCGAGGAACCACATGACGCAGGGGCACCCACCGGCGGCAGGTTGGCCACCGCCCGGCAACGCCGACCCCCGGTACGGCGGACCGCCGCCGCCCGCGCAGCCGGTGCCGTGGGGTACGCCGCCCCCGCCGCCGAAGTCCCGCCGTGGGCTCTGGATCGGGCTCGCGGCGGGCGCGCTCGCGCTGGCGGTCTGCGCCGGCACGGCGGTCGGCGTCGGGCTGGGCCTGCGCGGCGACGACGAGGACGGATCCGCGCCGAAGGCGGCAGCCGGCGCGAACGGTGTCACCGTCACCGACGCCGAGCTGACCGCCCTGCTCGACCGGCACAGCAAGGCGCTGGCGGCGAAGGACCTGGACGGCTACCTGGCCGCGTTCGACCCGGCCCGCAAGGAACTGATCGCCGGGCAGACCCAGCTGTTCCGCAACCTGGGCAAACTGCCGCTGTCGGTGGCCCGCTACGAGACGATCGAGAAGCAGGGCCGCGTCAGCGACGCCTTCGGGCAGGGCGTCACGTTCCAGCTCGACGTCTCCTTCGTGCACCAGCTGGACGGCTTCGACCTGGCGCCGGTCGCCGAGTGGTACCGCTGGACGGTCGTCCGCGCCGGCAAGGACGCGCCGATCCAGGTCACCGCCGTCACCGGCGCACCGGCCGGCGGCAACGGCGACTCGAAAACCGTCTACTACCCCGGGCCGTGGGACAAGTGGCGGGACATCCATGTCGAGCGGACCCCGTACGCCCTGATCATCACCGATGCGGCCCGGGCTGCCGTGGCGAGGCGGTACGCCCCGGCCGTCGACAAGGCGGTGACGAGCAACCTGGCCGTGTGGCGGGCCAACGCGCCGCCCGAGCCGGTGTCGGACAAGTTCGTCGTCACGCTCGCCGCCGGCAAGGACGAGATGACCTCGCTCTACCGGATCGGCACCGAGAAGGCCACCGAGGCGGGCTACTCGGTGGGCATGGTCGCGGCCGAGCGCAAGGACGGCGGGAACACGATCGGCGGCACCCGCATCGTGGTGGACACCGGAGATCGTTACTTCACCCGCTCCGGCGGCGACAACGACGCCCACATGGTGTTGCGGCACGAGATCGCGCACTCGCTGATGACGCCCCGCACCGACCCGGCCGCCGTGGACGAGTTCAGCAAGCTCGACGAGTGGGTGGTCGAGGGGTTCGCCGAGTACATCGCCTTCCACGGCCGCCCGCTGGCCGCCAGCGAGCGCACCGCGCCCGCCCTGCAACTGGTCCGCGACGGCGGGAACGGCTGGAACGGCACGCTGCCCAGCAACGCCGACTGGCAGAAGAGCGGCCTGCTGACCTTCCACTACTGGCTCGGGCACACCGCGATGACGCACCTCGCCGAGAAGCACGGTGAGCCGAAGTTGTTCCGCTTCGTCGAGGCGGTCTACGCCGGCGCCCCGACCGACCGCGCCGCCCGGGACGTGCTCGGCGTGTCGCTCGACGAGTTCCAGGCCGGCTGGGCCGACTACGTCCGCGAACTGGCGGGCTGACGGAAACGGGAGACGACCGATGACGTATCAGCACCAGCAGTACCCGCCGCCCGCGTACCCACCGGTGGGCCGGCCGGGTCCGGGCGGTGCGCCGCCGGCGGCGCCGAAGCGGCGCGGGCGCGTCGCGTTGCTGGTGGCCGGTGGGCTGGTGGCCGTGCTCGCGGTCGCGGCCGGCACCGCCTACGGCGTGTCCCGGCTGGTCGGCGGCGGTGACGACGGCGGGAGGAAGCTGCGTGCCGCGTGGGTGCTCGACTTCCCGGAGTTGCAGCGCAACGGCCTGAAGACGTACGACGGGCAGGACATGTTCGGCGCCTGGCTGGCCGGTGACGCGGTGGTCCGCGCGCAGCCGGACGGGATCATCGCCTACCGGCTCGGCGACGGCGGCCAGGCGTGGGGCGTGCCCGCGCCGCAGGGGGCCTCGCTGTGCGCGGCCGCGCAGACCCTCGCCGACGGGCGGGGTGTGGTGGCGCTCGGCCCGGCCGACTCGTGCGACACGCTCGTCGGGTTCGACGCGGCCGCCGGCACGCAGACGTGGCGGGTGACGTTCCCTGTGGAACGCCGGACGGGCCGGTCCGAGACCGTCGCCCCCGACCTGTCGGTGGCCGCCGGGCAGGTGGTCGTTCGCAGCGGCGGGAACGTCCTCGGCTACTCGCTGGCCGACGGCAAGCGGCTGTGGCAGACCGACGCCGACCGGCTGCTGCCCGGCCGCGACTGCCGCCTGACCGACGCGCAGGCCGCCGGGGACCAGGCCGTCGTCACCACGCTCTGCGACGGCGACCGGGGCGCGCTGCTCGGCCTGGACCCGGCCACCGGCAAGCCGCGCTGGAAGCAGGACCTGCCCGCCGCGCAGCAGAGCGACGGGGTGCTCAGCGTCGACCCGCTGGTCAGCCGGCCCGGCCTGAACACCGAGACGTTCGTCGCGCGCGACGCCACCGGCAAGGAGCGGGCCGCGTTCGGCAACCCCGTCGACGGTACGCGGTTCAGCGACCTGCCGGTCAACCGTTCCAACACGGTGAGCGGGCCGGCGGTCCGGCCGTACCTGGCCGACGCGGACACGCTCTACCTGCCGACCGAGCCCTCTCCGGTGGGCGACAAGATGCGCCAGGCCAACCAGGTGGTGGCGATCGACCTGGCCACCGGGAAGCGGCGCTGGGTGTCGGCCGGGCACACCGACAGCGAGGTGGAACTCGTCCGCCTCGACGGGCAGGGCGTGCTGGCGTGGGAGGTGGGTGACCGGCGGGATCTCGCCCCACGGCTGGTCCGGATCGACCCCGCCACCGGGAAGGTGGGCGTGGTGGCCGAGGCGCCGCTGTCGGCCGGCACCGAGGGCAGCGACGCGAAGGTGCTGGAGCGCGACGGCACAGTGGTGCTGGTGCCGTGGAAGCAGGTCACGGCGGACGCGGCGATCACGGTCCTGCGGTGATGATCTGCATGTCCCGCAGCGCCGAGGGCTCCGCCCGCTCCGTGATCTTCTTGCCGTTCGCATCCACCAGGACCACCGTGTAGCGGTCACCGCTGCGCACCCGGACCACCATCGACCCGTCCGGCTGGAAGAAGACCTGCCGCAGTTGACGTCCCTCCAGCGGCAGCGACACCTCCGCGCCGGTCCGGGTGTCGAGCACGGCGTTGACCAGTAGCTCCCGTGCCGCGTCCCCGTACGTGCCGTTCCGGTCGATCCGCAGGAGCGCGACCCGCCGGCCGTCCGGGGAGAGACTGGACAGGTCGAAGGAGACGTACCGGCTGCCCTTGGTGCCCAGGCCCGGCACCGTCCGGCGCGCCCTGCCGTTCCGGTCGGTGAGGACGATCGTGCCGTCGGAGCCGTCGGCGAACGCCAGCGTCCCGTCCGCCGCGAACACGGCGTGACAGCCGTCGAGGCCCGTCACCCTGGTGAACTTCCCGGAGGAGACGTCGAGCACGCCGGTGGCCGGGTCGTCTCCGCCAGCGTTCAGACGCACGACGAGCTGTTGCGAGTTCGGCAGCCAGACGGGTGACCAGCAGACGTCGTCGACGCCGTCCCGGAGCTTGCGCCGCCCCGAGCCGCCGATGGCCGACACCCACACCGCACCGGTCGTCTCGACCCAGGCGACCCTCTGTCCGTCGGGTGACACCGAGACGTTTACCTGCGCCGGCCCGTACGGGAGACCGAGCAGGCGGACCGGGTCGTCGCCCGGACGCCAGGACTGAAGCCGGACGGTGCTCGTCGGGGACGGGGCGTTCGCCAGGTCGGACGGGCCGTAGACGAGCCGCCCGAAGGTCGCGTCACCGTTCGGCCCCCCGCCTGTGGTTTCGCTGGGACTGGTCGACGGCGTGCTCGACGGCTCGGCGGACGGGGTCGGGGTGGGCTCGACCGGCGGGGCGGTGACTGTCACCGACGGCCCGGCCGGCACGGGCGTCTGGCTGTTCGGCCGGATCGCCAGTGCCGTTCCGGTCGCGGCGGCCAGCACCACCAGCACGGCGGCAGAAGTGGCGGCCGCCTGCTGGAGGCCGAGCCGCCGCGAGGTACGCAGTGCCCGGTCCCGCAGGTCGACCGGGGTGACCTCCTCGGCCAGATCGGCCAGGTCGAAACGCAGTCGGTCCTGGTTCATCGGGCGGTTCCTTCCGTGACGTACAGCTCGGCGAGCTCCGGTGCCACGCTGCGCAGCTTCGCCAGCGCCTTCGAGGTCTGGCTCTTGACGGTGCCGACTGTCACACCGAGCAGGTCGGCGGCCTCGGTCTCGGTGCGGTCCTCGAAGAACCGCAGAACCAGCACGGCCCGTTGTTTGGGAGAGAGCCGGGCCAGCGCGGCCCGGAGGGTCAGCCGGAGCGTGGTCTGCTGGGCGTGGTCGGGGGCCGAGTCGCCTCCGCGCGGCTCGGGCACGTCGCCCGGCATCGACTCGGCCACCCGGCGGCGTCGCCACCAGGAGACCTGCAGGTGGTACATGACCTTCCGGGTGTACGCCTCCGCGTTGCCGGTCTCGTGCAACCGATTCCAGGCACGGTGCGTACGGGCCAGCGCGGACTGGACGAGGTCCTCGGCCAGATGCTGGTCGCCGGTCAGCAGGTAGGCGGAGCGCAGCAGCGCGGGCGTACGAGTTCGGACGAACAGGTCGAACTCAGTCAGGAGAAGATCCACACGAGCCGGTCCTTGGGGTCAGGTGGTGCATCGGCGTGACGCCTTCCGAGACGCCACCCGGCCACGCCATGGTTGCCACCTCCGGTGGCACTTTCCCGACAGGCTCCGGCCGGTGTCAGCAGTCGAAGACCGACCAGCAGATGTCGTTGCGCAGCCGCTGGTCGTCCAGGACCAGCTCGCGGATCTCGGCCGGGAGCTGATCGCGCTGCCACCGGCACTCGTCGCGCCCGGCCGCCTCGCCGAGACCGGCGGGCGCCGCCGCGCGTACCGCCTTGATCGCGTACGCGGCGGCGCCGAGTTCGTGGGCGGCCACGTGGGCCACGACGGCGGCCTGTCCGGCGGCGTACGCGGCGTTGCGTGCCGCCCCGCGCAGGTCCCGGGCCGCGCCCATGGCGTGCCCGCCCGCCGCGCGCGCCTCCATCATCCTGACCTCGCCCCGCACCCAGGCGCGGGCGTACGCGATCGCCTCACGCGGGCGGCTGTCGTCCGGCCGGACCGCCTCGAACAGGCCGAGGACGTGCTCCGCGCAGGTGGCGGCCCAGAGCGCCAGCAGGTGGTGGTGCTCGTCGGTGAGCGTGCCGCCCCGGCGGATCGTGGTGAACCGGGGATCGCGGACCTTCGGCAGGATCACGACGCGGCCTCCGGCCCGGCGGCGCCCTGGCGCAGGTCGCGGTCGAGTGCGCTCATCAGCCGGGCGACCCGGCTGCCGCCGCCGGTCACCGGCGGATAGCGGCGGAGCACGTCGACCAGCACGGGGGTGGCGAGCTGCCGGTACCGGTCCAGCGCTGCCACGCCGACGATCTCGTCACCGCCGGCCTCCAGTTCGGCGACGCGCGCGGCGTTGGCGGCGGCCCGCAGAATGTGGCCGACCTGGGTGGCCTTCGCGATCGGGTGCAGGTACGCGGCCGCGGCGGCGTCACCGGCGGCCCGGGCGGCCAGGCGCGCGGACTCGGTGGGCGCGGACCGGGCGGCCCGGTGCGCGTCGAGGGACGTGGCCCGCTGGAGTTTCGTCCGGGCGGCGCCGCGCGCGAACGTCCACGCCGCGTCGACAGCCGCACGGGGACGCGGATCGCCGGGAACCGCCCGCTCGTAGACCGGGAGGACGTCCTCCGCGTGCCGGACCGCGTACCGCGCCACCTCGCGCAACTCGTCCATCGTCAGGTCGAAGTCCCCGGGCGCAGTCATGTCGCGGGCATCGTATCGGTGATGCCGCGCCGGTATGGGCCCCAGCCGACGAACCGCTCGAACAGCTCGCGCGGGGTCGGCCCGTCCTGCGGGTTGAGGCGGAACAGGTCGTGGGTGGCCTCGTGGTAGAGCCCGGACAGGTAGACGGCCAGGTCGACGGGGTGGTCCGCGTACTCGACCTTGAGCAGTAGGCGCGCCTGCGCACAGGGCCACGGCGCGCCGCAGGCGCGGCACAGCCAGAGCGGCCGGATCGGCAGGTGGGCCGGGTGGTCCGGCGGGTAGGGGCGGGGCCGATCGGGGTACGGCCCGAGCCGCGGTACGGGAAGGTTCATGCGTGACAGTCTGCTGATCGCGCCACTACGCTCGGAAGTCCTCGCTGCCGGTCCGGGGAGAGGCCGGGAGACCGGCCGCAATCTGAGGAGGGCGTGTGGAGAACGAGCCGACCGCCGAGCTGATCCGCGCGCAACTGCGGCGGCTGCGGGTGCGGGCCGAACTGAGCCAGGAGGAGTTCGGGAGGCTCGTGCACTTCTCCGGCTCCCAGGTGTCGGCGGTCGAGCTGGGCCACCGGCCGCTCGACAGGTTCTTCCTCGCCCGGGCCGACGAGGTGCTCGGCACCGGCGGACTGTTGATGTCGCTGCTCAAGCTCGCCGAGCGCGACGGCCAGCCGAGCTGGTTCCGCCCCTGGCTCGAAGCCGAACGCCAGGCGCAGCAGTTGCGCACCTACCAACCGACCCTGGTTCCCGGACTGCTCCAGACCGAGAACTACGCCCGCGCGATGATCCGCACGGATGACCTGATCACCGATGACGAGGTGGAACGACGCCTCGGAGTGCGGCTGGACCGGCAGTCGATCCTCTCCGACCCGGGCCGCCCGAAGTACATTGCCGTCATCGAGGAGTCCGTTCTACGCCGCGCCGACGAGGGCTACCGCGGACTCATGGCCGAGCAGATCGCGCACCTCGCCGAGTGCGCCGAGCGCCCGCACGTCGACATTCACATCGTGCCGACCTCGGTTACCGTGCACGTCGGCCTGGTCGGACCGTTCGCGCTGGCCCGGGGCACAGACGGCGGCTGGGTCGGTCACCTGGAGAACCAACTCGGCGGCGTCGTGGTCGACAAGGACGAGGACGTGGCTATCCTGCTGTCCAGATGGGAGAGTGTCCGCAGCGAGGCACTACCGCGCCGGCAGTCGGTCGAGCTGATGAAGGACGTGATGACCTCGTGGAGCTGACTGGAGCGATCTGGCGGAAGTCCACACGCAGCGGTACCCAGGGCGACTGTGTCGAGGTGGCGGACAACCTGGCCGGTGTGGTCGGGGTGCGGGACAGCAAGGACCCGGCCGGGCCGGTGCTCACCTTCACACCCGACGCCTGGCGGGCCTTCGTCCGGCTCAGCGGGAGCCGCGCGTCGCGCTGATCATGTGGGCCGATCCGGTGCCACAGCTCGCCCGTGCCGGCCCCGACCTCCAGCACGTCCCGGGCCAGTGGAAGCCGCTCGCCCAGCCAGGCGTACCAGTTCTGCGGATTGGTGCCGTAGGCGTGCAGCGCGATGCGAGCGGTCAGGTTGCCGGTCGTCGTCGCGTACTGGCTGGTCGCCCGCGCCGATGCGGTTGCGTCGCCCGTCATGAGAGGTAGAAGCAGAACGGGTGACCGGCCGGGTCGAGGAGCACCCGGACGTCGTCCTGCGGCTGGAAGTCGGGCAGCGTCGCGCCCACGGACACCGCGTACGCCACGGCTGCCTCCAGGTCGTCGACCTTGATGTCCAGGTGGACAGACATCTGCTGGTCGCCGGGACCGGCCGGCCACACCGGCCGCACGTAGGCCGGCTCGTCCTGGAACGCCAGCCAGTGGCCGCCCTCCGGCGGCGCGAGGAGGACCCAATCGGCTTCCTTCTCGCGCCGGATCCAGCCGAGCAGCCGCTCGTAGAACGCGGCCAGGTCCTCTGCGGACGGCGCGTCCAGCACCGTTGTCGTCAGCTTCATCAGCGGTCGCTCAGCCATGCCGCATTCCTACCCGGCACCCGCGACATTTACCGGCCCGTCCGCACCATCTCGGCGGGGTGGCGGCATCCGACTGGTGTCGATACCGCCACCTCGCCGAGCCGGCGACGATCGGCCCGCACGGACACCGAAAGGGGTCGCCCGGCCCTCCGCTCGCGCCATAAGCTGCGGCAATGCTGCTGCGCATGTCGACCCTGCTGCTCCGGACCCTGCGCGAGGACCCGGCCGACGCGGAAGTGCCGAGCCACCGGCTGCTGCTGCGCGCCGGATACGTCCGCCGGGCCGCGCCGGGCGGCTACACCTGGCTGCCGCTGGGCAAGCTCGTGCTGGACCGGATCACCGCGATCGTCCGGGACGAGATGACCGCGATCGGCGACCAGGAGGTGCACTTCCCGGCGCTGCTCCCGGCCGAGCCCTACCGGACCAGCGGGCGGTGGACCGAATACGGGGACGACATCTTCACGCTCGCCGACCGCAAGGGCGCCGACCATCTGCTCGCGCCGACCCACGAGGAGCTGGCCGCGCTGCTGGTGAAGGACCTGTTCACCTCGTACCGGGACTTCCCGGTGACGCTGTTCCAGATCCAGACGAAGTTCCGCGACGAGGCCCGTCCCCGCGCCGGTCTGCTGCGCGGGCGCGAGTTCCTGATGAAGGACGCCTACTCGTTCGACCTGGACGACGCGGGGCTCCAGGCCGCGTACGACAGGCACCGGGCCGCCTACGAGCGCGTCTTCACCCGGCTCGGGCTGGACTTCACCACTGTCCACGCGATGTCCGGCGCGATGGGTGGGTCGGCGTCGGAGGAGTTCCTGGCCGCCACGCCGGTCGGTGAGGACACGTTCGTCGGCTGCACCGCCTGCGACTACGCGGCGAACACCGAGGCGGTGGTGACCCGCGCCCCGGCCGCCGGTGACCCGGACGCGCACCCGCCCGCCGAGACGCACGACACCCCGGAGACGCCCACCATCGCGGCGCTGGTCGAGCTGGCCGAGGCCCGCAAGCTGGGCGGGCGCACCGGCTGGACCGCCGCCGACACGTTGAAGAACGTGGTCCTCACCGTCCGCAGGCCCGGTGCCGAGCAGGCCGAACCGCTGGTCATCGGCCTGCCCGGCGACCGCGAGGTGGACCTGAAGCGGGTCGAGGCGGTGCTGGCCCCCGCCACGGTGGCGGTCTTCGAGGACTGGGACGCCCACCCGGAGCTGGTCCGCGGCTACATCGGGCCGCAGATCCTGGCCAAGCACGGCATCCGCTACCTGGTCGATCCCCGCGTGGTGCCCGGCACCGCCTGGCTGACCGGCGCGAACGAGCCGGGCCGGCACGCCACCGACGTGGTCTGCGGGCGCGACTTCGTACCGGACGGCACGATCGAAGCGGCCGAGGTGCGGCCCGGCGACCCCTGCCCGGCCTGCGACGCCGGTGAGCTGACCATCCGGCGGGGCATCGAGGTCGGGCACATCTTCCAGCTCGGACGCCGGTACACCGACGCGTTCGCGGTCGACGTGCTCGGCCCGGAGGGCAAGCCGGTCCGGCCCACGATGGGCTGCTACGGCATCGGCGTGTCCCGGGCGGTCGCCGCGGTGGCCGAGCAGCACCACGACGACCGGGGGCTGGTCTGGCCCGCGGCTGTCGCGCCGTGCGACGTACACCTGGTCGCCGCCGGAAAGGGGCCGCAACTCGACGCGGCGCTCGACCTCGGCGGGCGCCTCGCCGCCGCCGGCCTGCGGGTGCTGGTCGACGACCGCACCCACGTGTCCGCCGGGGTGAAGTTCACCGACGCCGAGCTGATCGGCATTCCGCGCGCCGTCGTGGTCGGCCGCCGTCTCGCCGACGGGTACGTGGAACTACGTGACCGGGCCACCGGTGAACGGGCCGAGGTGCCGGTGGAGGACATCGTGGAGCGTCTGCGCGACGAGGTGGGCGCGACGCGCCACGACGGGGTGTAGCGAACGCGGTACCGGGTACCGCAGACGGATCGACCGAGGTGTTCGGAGGCTCTCATGTACCGCGTCAGTGACGTGATGACCAGGCAGGTGATCTACCTCCCGGCGGAGACCCCGCTGGACGAGGCGGCCCGGGTGATGAAGGAGTCGGACATCGGCGACGTGGTGGTGACCGACGGCGCCACGCTCGCCGGCATGCTGACCGACCGCGACATCGTGGTGCGGGCGGTGGCCGAACGCGCCGACCCGGGCACCACCACGATCGGCTCGATCATCACCCGTGAGGTGGTCATGATCGAGCAGCACTGCACGGCGAACGAGGCGGCGGCGCTGATGCGCGAGCGCAACATCCGGCGCGTGCTGGTCTGCGACAGCGACCGCAAGCTCGTCGGCATCGTCTCCCTCGGTGACCTCGCCATGCAGCTCGACCCCCAGTCGGCGCTCAGCGACATCAGCGAGGCCGCGCCGAACGCGTGAGAGCGGGCCCGCTCGCGTGACGCGGGGCACCGCCACCACCGTCGCATGACGGCGCGCGGCGGCGGATAGCCTCGACTCATGCCCGAGATGCCGACGAAGCTGGCCGAGATCGTGGACGAGTTCGCCGCCGCACCGCGCGACGTCGTGCTGGAGATGCTGCTGGAGTTCGCCGACGTGATCCCGCCCCTGCCCGAGGGTGTGAACCGGGAGGAGCTGGAGCAGGTCCCCGAGTGCCAGACCGCGTTCTTCCTGCGCGCCGAGGTGAACGCGGACAAGACGGTCAGCACCGTCTTCGACTGCCCGCCGGAGGCGCCCACCACCCGGGCGTTCGCCGGCATCCTCGCCGAAGGGTTGGCCGGGGCGAGCGCCGAGGAGGTGCTGGCCGTGCCGGACGATCTCTACCAGCGGATGGGCCTGGCGCAGGCGATCAGCCCGCTGCGCGTACGCGGCGGCACCGCCATCCTGGCCCGGCTCAAGCGCCAGGTCCGGGAACAGATCTCCTGACCGGCGGGTTGTCGCTGGTCATGGACATCGAGATCTACGCCGACGTGGTCTGCCCCTGGTGCTGGATCGGCAAGCGCCGACTGGAACAGGCGCTGGAGTCGTACGACGGCGAGGTGAACGTCCGGTTCCGGCCGTTCCAGCTCGACCCGACGCCGGTCACCGAGCCGAAGCCGCTGCTGGAGGCGCTCGGCGACAAATTCGGCGGACGGGACAAGGCCGAGGGCATGGCCGCGCACGTCACCGGCGTCGCCGCGGGCGCGGGCCTGGACCTGCGGTTCGACCGGGCGGTGGCGGCGAACACGTTCGACGCGCACCGGCTGGTGCGTTTCGCCGCCGAGCGCGACCGTTCCGCCGAGATGGTCGAGCGGCTCTACCGGGCGCACTTCCACGACGGCATCGACGTCGGATCGATCGACGCGCTGGTCACGCTGGCCGGCGAGGCCGGTCTGGACGAGACCGAGGCGCGGGAGTACCTGGAGTCGAACCTGGGCCGCCGGGAGGTCGCCGCCGACCTGAGCGCCGCGCACCAGCTCGGCGTCTCCAGCGTGCCGACGTTCGTGCTGGCCGGAAAGTACGCGGTCACCGGCGCGCAGGAGCCGGAGACGCTGCTCGCCGCGTTGCGCGAGGTGGCGCAGCGCGAAGCGGCAGCCTGATGTTTCACGTGGAACAAGATCGATGCGAATGAGGACCTAGGCCGGCCTGGCCAGGTCCTCCACCACCCTCGCCCCGGGCAGCGCGCCGAGCGCCGGCCCGGGCAGGGCGATCTTGCTGTGCCGTACGCCTGATCCGATGATCACGTGCGGGGTGGCGATCACCCGGGAGTCGACGAGGACCGGCCAGTCCGCCGGCAGCCCGATGGGCGTGATGCCGCCGTACTCCATTCCGCTCAACTCGACCGCCTCGGCCATCGGCGCGAAGCTCGCCTTGCGCACGTCGAGCAGCTTGCGGACCACGCCGTTGACGTCGGCGCGGGTGGTGGCGAGCACGACGCAGGCCGCGTACCGGGTCTCGCCGCCGCGCTTACCGGCGACCACCACGCAGTTGGCCGATTCCTCCAGCCCCACCTGGTACGCCTCGCAGAACGCGGCGGTGTCGGCCAGGTCGGCGTCGATCGGGGCGACGAGTACGTCGTCCACGTCCACCGGGGCCTCGGCCGGCCACTCCTGCAGCGCCGCGGCGACCGGCGGTGCCAGCAGGTCGAGCCGCGCCCGGGCCGGCTCCGTCTTCAGCGTCCCCATCATGTCGCGATCCTCGCACCCGCTTCGCGGATCGCCCCTCCGGGCCCCGGCTCCGCCCCTCAGTTGGGATTGCTGAGGAACGCGTTCTCCTGCGCGAAGTCCCGGTTCTCGGCGGTGGTGAGCTGCCGGCGGCGCAGCACCTCGGGACGGTTCGCCTCGGCGTCCTCGATGCCGTGCCGGACGCCGACCCGGATCACGCCGTAGAGGAAGACGAAACCGAAGACGTAGAGGAGCACTGTGGCGACGAAGACCAGCATGCGGTCACGGTAGGCCGGTGCGGACCCGACCGGTTCTCATCTTCCGCCGGTTCCCCCGTACGTGTCCGCGAGGTAGTCGGCCCAGGTCCGGGTGCCGGTCGGCGTGGCCGTCGTGGTGAGTCCGCCCCCACGCAACTCCCGCCCGAGGCGGCCGGGAATCCGGACCGGCAGCAGCGGACGGCGTACCCGGCGGGCCGCGAGCCAGGTGCGGGCCGCCTCGTCGAAGCGCAGCACCTGCGGCCCGGCGAAGTCCTCGACCCGGTGCGACGGTCCGGCGAGCAGCAGCACCGCCAGCCGGTCCGCCACGTCGGCCGGGTCGACCGGCTGGGCGAGTACGGCCCGGTCCCCGATCACCGGGCCGAGGCGGCTCGCGCCTTTCAGCAGGTCCGCCAGGAACTCGGGGAACTGGGTCGCGCGCAGCACGCTCCACGGCACCGTTCCGGCGGCCACCACCTCTTCGGCCGCGAGCTTGTGCCGGTAGTAGGGGATCGGCACCCGGTCGACGCCGACGATCGAGACGTACACCAGGTGACGGACCCCGGCGTGGCCGGCGGCCATGGTCAGTCGGCGGGTGCCGAGCACGTCGATCTCGTGGGTACGCCGTTGCGGCGACGAGGCCAGGTGCAGCACCGCGTCCACCCCGCCGACCGCCTCCGCCAGCCCGGCGCCGGTGGCCAGGTCGGTGCTCACCCACTCCACCCCGTCTCCGGTACGGGGCCGACGGCTGGTCGCCCGGAGCGTGAAGCCCTCGTCCCGCAGCCGGGGCACCACCACCCGCCCGAGCCGTCCGGTCGCCCCGGTCACCAGCACCCGCATCGCCACTCCTCCCAGCCACGCCCTGCCCACTCGGTCCGCATTCAGGACGGCAGCCCGGCCGGGATCGTGACCGCCCGCCGGGCCGTCGGCCCGAAGTCGCGCTTGCCGGGCTGCTCCATCACAGTGTGTGAGCCCGGCGCAGGCGACTACGACTGTTGAGCGATATACCTGAGAGTCATAATCATGACCAGGAGTCATACCGCAGTCAGGCGATGCCTTCGGCAGGAGCGTTACTGCGCGTGAGCGGCGACCGGGCCGGCAACGCCTCAGCCCGCCGGGCGAGGCACCACTCGACCGGCAAGGGTCAGGCCGAGCAGGCCGCAGCCCGCTGCCACCGCCAGCGTGGTCGCGTAGCTGGCCGGGCCGGGTGACGCACCGGCGGCCAGGACGGCGCCGGTCAGCGCCAGTACGGTGGCCGCGGCGAGCGAGTCGCCCAGTTGCAGCGCCGAGCTGTTGCGGCCCTGCTCGGCCGGGGCCGACTGCTCCAGGGTGAGCACCGACAGCGACGGGTAGAGCAGTCCCATGCCGAGCCCGGCCACGGCCCAGGAGAACACCGCCGGCAACACCGGCAGCCCGGGCAGCAGCGCCGACGCGACGCCCGCCGTACCGATGGTGATGCAGGCCAGCCCGGCCCGGGGCAGGCTCGCCGCCGACCGGGGCGAAGCGATCCGGCCCTGGATCCACGAGCCCACCGACCAGGACAGCGCCCCCACGGTCAGCACCAGGCCGGCGCCGGTGGGCGAGAAGCCGCGCTCCCGCGACAGCATCAGCGGGATCACCACCTCGGCGGCCACGAACGCCGCCGACGCCAGCGCGCGCAGGCCGATCACCGTCGGCAGACCGCGTGCCGCGCGCAGGAACCCGGACGGCAACAGGTGCGGCACGCAGACGAACAGCCCGGCCAGCGCCCCGGCGGTCAGGGCGGCGGCGAGCACGCCGCGCTGCTGCCCCCCGTAGTGCAGCAGTGCGGCGCTCGCCCCCGCCCCGCAGGCCCAGCCGACGCGGGCCAGCGCGCCCGCGGGCGGCCGGGTCGGCACGGTGCCGGCCAGCGCCTTCAGACCCGGCTGGATCAGCAGCGCCGCCGGAATCGCCACCGCCGGTACCGCGAGGAACACCCATCGCCAGCCCAGATGTTCCACGATCAGGCCGGCCAGCGCCGGGCCGACCAGCGACGGCACCACCCAGGCCGCGGCGAACGCGGCGAAGATCCGCCGCCGCAACTGCTCCGGGTACGCCTGACCGACCACCACGTAGAGCGCCACCGAGACGAGTCCGGAACCGAAGCCCTGCACCACCCGCCCGACGACCAGCATCTCCATGGTCGTCGCGGAACCGGCCACCACCAGCCCGGCGACGAACCAGGCGACGCCGTGCCACATCGCCGGCCGTGGTCCGCGCGCGTCGCACCAGATGCCGGAGGCGACCATCGCCACCACGCCGGAGGCGAACGAGCCGCCGAACGCCAGCGCGTACAGGCCGAGCCCGTCCAGCGCGCGGGCCACCGTCGGCATGGCGGTGCCCACCGCCAGCGCCTCGAACGCGAGCAGGGACACCAGGGCGACGCTGCCCACAGTCATCGCCCGAAGGCGCGGCGACCACAGGTCGACGGGTGGATCGGCCGGGAGGGCGGCGGTGCTGGTCATGGGCTACAGCCTCGGACCTCACCCCGGGTTGAGGTCAACTGTGGTCCCCGTCTCGTCCGGCGGGAACGACCGGACCCCGAACTTCTGCCGTCCGGGTGGCATAACGGACGCCGCGCCGGGAAGTCGGGCCGCCGGGACGAGACCGGGAGGCGAGATGGCGCTGGGACGCTTCGCCGGCCTCCTGCTGTCCCCGACGGTCGTACCCACCAAGGTCTCCGAGGTCGCGGGAAGCGTGGGTACGGCCGCCGCCCGGCTGGCCCGGCTCACCGGGCTGACCAGCCGCCGGGTGTGGTCGCAGGACGGCCGCCACCACATCGAGGTGCACGGCGTCTGCCAGGACGGCGGCGACCGGCTCGCCCGTCAGGTCGAGGCGGCGCTGGAGTCGATGCCGGGCGTGACCTGGGCGCGGGTGAACGCGCCGTCCGGCCGGGTGGTGGTGGCGACCGGGGAGCCGGCGCCGAAACTGCGCGATCTGATCGCCACAGTGGCCCGCGTCGAGCAGACCTGCCCGTACGAGCCGGACCCGGAGATCGAACCGCCGCAGCCGCCCGAGGACGGCCCGCGTACCGCGCGCACGTTCGGCGCGCTGCTGTCCGACGTGCTCGGACTGGGCATCTCCGCCGCCACCCGGGTGCTGCCGCTCACCCCCGTGCCGGCCGAGGTCGCCGGGCTGCTCGGCGCTGTCGACCTGCACCCGAAGCTGCACGCGCTGGCCGGGCTGGGCATCCGCGCCGACCCGCGCGCCGAGGTGCTGTTCCCGCTGGCCGAGGCGGTGGTGCAGGGTCTCACCGGCGGCTGGGCCGGGATCGTGCTGGACGGCGCGCAGCGCGTCGTGCAGTGGGGCGAGGGGGCCGCTCAACTGGCCGCGTGGCGGCGGGCCGAGCCACACCTGACCGGTGACCCGGAACGGGCTGTGGCCCGGGTGCCGGACGGCGAGCGGCCGTGCCCGGTGCCGGACGGGCAGCCGGAGCGCTACGCCAAGCGGGTACTCCCGGCCGGCGCGGTCGCCGGAGCGGCGGCGCTGCCGGTGCTGGGACCCAAGCGGGCCGCCGCGCTGGCACTGTCCTCGCTGCCGAAGGCGCCCGGTTCCGGCCGCGAGGGTTACGGCGCCCAACTGGGCCGGATGCTCGCCCGGCGCGGCGTGATCGCGATGGACCGCAGCGTGCTGCGTGAGCTGGACCGGATCGACACGGTGGTCCTGGACGCGGCGGTGCTCGGTTCGGACCGGGGGGTGCTGGCCGACCTGGCGCCGCTGGCCGACGCCGACACCGGGCAGGTCGCCGCCCGGGCGTTCGCGCTGTTCGACCCGGCCGAGCCGGACGCGGTACGCGCCGCCGACGGCTGGCGGATCGGCCCGCTGGACCGGCTCGGCGCCGACGATCCCGGGGACACCGCGGACAGCGCGCGGCTGCGCGCCGACGGTGGACGGCTGCTCGGGCTGGCCGAGAACGGCCGGCTCGCCGCCGTACTGCGGGTAGAGCCCGAGCCCGCACCGGGCGTGGACGCGCTGGCGTCGGCCGCCCGGCAGGCGGGCCTGCGGCTCGTGGTCGGCGGCGCGGACGACGGCCGGTACGACTTCGCCGACCTGCTCGTACCCGGTGGTGCCCGGCTCGCCGACGCGGTGCACGACCTGCAACGCGAGGGCGCGGTGGTGATGGTGGTCTCCGGCGAGCGGTCGGCGCTCGCCGCCTCGGACTGCGGCCTCGGCGTGTACGGCCCGGAGGACCTGCCGCCCTGGGGCGCGCACCTGCTGGTCGGCGACGACCTGCGGGTACCGGCACTGCTCATCGACGCGGCCGGGGTGGCCCGCCGGATGACCGAGCAGAACATCCGGATCGCCATGGCCGGCGCCGGGCTCGGCGCGCTCGGAGCATTCACCGCCGACCGTCGGCGGCTGCCCCGCCCGACGCTCGCGGCGGTGAACGGCGCGGCGGCGCTCGCGTTCGCGCACGGCGTGTTCCGGGCGCACCGGCTGCCGGACCGCACCGGCGTACCGGTGCCCGCGCTCAGCGCCTGGCATCTCATGCCGGTGGAGACCGTCCTCGAACAGCTCGGCACCGACGCGTCCGGGCTGACCGAGGGCGAGGCGACCCGGCGGCGGCGCGTCGAGGTCGGCGACGAGCACGGTCCGGCCGGGCTGCTCCGCTCGTTCGTCGAGGAGCTGTCCAACCCGCTCACCCCGGTGCTGGCCGCCGGTGCGGTGCTCTCCGCCGCGTTCGGCTCACTCGTCGACGCGGCGCTGGTCGGCGGCGTGGTGGGCGGGTCGGCGCTGGTCGGCGCGGTGCACCAGCGCAACACCGAACGGTCGTTGGCCGAGCTGCTGTCCCGCTCGGCGGTCACCGCCCGGGTTCTGCGCGACGGCGCGGAACGGGTGGTGCCCGCCGAGGAGCTGGTACGCGGCGACGTGATCACGATCAGCTCCGGGGACGCCGTACCGGCCGACTGCCGGGTGCTGACGAGTGACGGGCTGGAGGCGGACGAGTCGTCACTGACCGGTGAGTCGCTGCCGGTGGCGAAGAGCCCCGATCCGGTGGTCGCGGCGGCCATCGCCGAGCGGCACTCGATGCTGTTCGAGGGCACCACAGTGGCCGCCGGGCACGGCACCGCTGTGGTGGTGGCCACCGGCGCGGAGACCGAGTCCGGGCGGAGCCTCGCGATGGCCCGGCAGGCCCCGCCCGCCAGTGGTGTGGAGGCGCGGCTGGGCAAGCTGACCAGCAGCGCCGTACCGCTGGCGGCCGCCTCGGCGATCTCGGTGGCCGGTGCGGGGCTGCTTCGGGGCGTACCCCTTGCCGAAACGGCGGCGACCGCCGCGAACCTGGCCGTGGCGTCGGTGCCGGAGGGGTTGCCGTTCCTGGTCAGCGCCGCGCAGCTGGCGGCGGCGCGGCGGCTGGCCGAGCACGGCGCCCTGGTCCGCAACCCCCGGACGATCGAGGCGCTGGGCCGCGTCGACGTGCTCTGCTTCGACAAGACCGGCACGCTCACCGAGGGGAAGCTGCTGCTGGCCGGGGTGGGCACCGGTGACGGCCGGTACGCCGTGCTGGGCGAACTGGACGAGCCGCTGCGGTCGACGCTGGCCGCCGCGGTGCGGGCCACCCCGTCCGCCGCCGACCCGGACGAGTTGCCGCAGCAGACCGACCGGGCGGTACGCCACGGCGCGGACGCCGCCGGGGTGACCGAGCGGACCGGCGCCGCGGAGTGGACCGCCACGGCCGGGCTGCCGTTCGAGCCGTCCCGGGGCTACAGCGCCGCTGTCGGCCGTTCCTCCGGCGGGCTGCTGCTGAGCGTGAAGGGCGCCCCCGAGTCGGTGCTGCCGCGCTGCGCGTCGCGGCGCACCGCCGAGGGGGACCGGCCGCTCGATGCGGCGGGGCGCGAGGAGGTGCAGGCCATGCTGGCCGGGCGGGCCGGGGCCGGGCACCGCATCCTCGCCGTGGCCGAGTGCCGGGTCTCCACCGAGCAGGTCAGCGACGAGCAGGTGAACGGTCTGGTCTTCGTGGGTTTCCTGACGCTCGCCGACGGGGTGCGGGACAGCGCCCGGCCGGCGGTGGCCCGGATCCGGGCCGCCGGCGTACACACCGTCATGATCACCGGCGATCACCCGGCCACCGCCGAGGCGATCGCCGCCACGATCAGCCCGGAGGACGGCGGCCAGCGCGTTGTCACCGCCACCGACCTGGACCGGCTGGACGACGCCGCGCTCGCCGAGCGCCTGATGGCCACCGACGTGGTGGCGCGCTGCACGCCGGCGCACAAGGTACGGATCATCCAGGCTTTGCAGCGCCAGGACCGGACCGTCGCGATGACAGGTGACGGCGCCAACGACGCCCCGGCGATCCGGCTCGCCGACGTCGGTATCGCGCTCGGTCAACGGGGCACACCCGCCGCCCGCGCCGCCGCCGACCTGGTGGTCACCGACGACCGGCTGGAGACGATCATCGCCACGCTGGTCGAGGGCCGGGCCATGTGGTCGTCGGTGCGGCACGCGCTCAGCATCCTGGTCGGCGGCAACCTCGGCGAGATCGCGTTCAGTGTGCTCAGCGCCGCCGCGACCGGCCGCTCCGCCTTGAACGGCCGGCAACTGCTGCTGGTCAACCTGCTCACCGATCTCGCGCCGGCGCTCGCCATCGCGGTACGGCCGCCGGCCGACGACCGTGCCGACCACCTGCTACGAGAGGGTCCGGACTCCTCGCTCGGTGTGACCATGACCCGGGAGATCGGGCTGCGGGCGGCGTCGACCACGCTGGGCGCGACCGCCGGCTGGACGATCGCCAGGTGGACCGGCACCCAGCGGCGGGCCAGCACCGTCGCGCTGGCGTCCCTGATCGGCACTCAGCTCGGCCAGACCGTACTGGCCGGCGGCACCAGCCCCAGCGTGCTCGCCGCCACCGCCGCGTCGGTGGGCGCGCTCGTCGTGGTGGTGCAGACGCCGGGTGTCAGCCAGTTCTTCGGCTGCACCCCGATGGGCCCGGTGGGCTGGGCAATCGCCACCGGCTCGGCGCTCGGCGCGACGTTCGCCAACGGCACGCTCACCAAACTGATGGACCGCATGCCGCAGCCCGGCTCGCACGGGCGTCCCGACGCGGAACAGTTCTAGTGCCAGGTGGCGGCGGCCCGGCGCAGCCGGTCGTTTATCGCGCGGCCCACTCCGGTGTCCGGCACCGGCTCGGCGACGATCTCGGTCACCCCGGCCGCATCCAGCCGGTGCAGCGCGTCGAACAGTCGCGCCGCCGCCGCGGTCACGTCGCCGTCGGGCGACAGCACCTCCACCGCCGCCCAGTCGCCGTCCGCCGGTGGCTCCCGGAAGGCCAGGAACCCCCGCCGGCCGCCGCCGGGCTCGGCCGCCGCGCCCAACCGCAACGGGGTACGCGGGGCGTAGTGCGCGGCCAGCGTCCCGGGCGCGACGGGCTGACCGGAGCTGCCCTGGCGCACCTCGACCGGGCCGACCGCCTCGATGATCGCCTCGACCGGAAGCGCGCCCAGCCGCAGCACCACCGGCCGGTCGCCGCGCGCGTCCACGATCGTCGACTCGATGCCGCACCGGGTGGGCCCGCCGTCGAGCACCACGTCCACGGCGCCGCCCAGCCCGGCCACCACGTGCTCGGCGCGTGTCGGGCTGAGCTGGCCGAACCGGTTCGCGCTCGGCGCGGCCACCGGCACGCCGGCCGCCGCGATCAGCGCCCGCGCCGACGGCTCGTCCGGTACGCGTACCGCCATGGTGTCCAGGCCGGAGGTGACGATCGGCGGGATGATCTCCGGTCGGTCCACGATCAGGGTGAGCGGGCCGGGCCAGAAGCGCTTCGCCAGCTCGGCCACCGCCGCCGGCACCTCGCCCACCAGCGCGGCCAGGTCGGCGGCGTCGGCCAGGTGGCTGATCAGCGGGTCGAAGCTGGGCCGCGCCTTGGCCTCGAAGATCCGGGCCGCCGCCCGCGCGTCGAGCGCGTTGGCGCCCAGGCCGTAGACGGTTTCGGTGGGAAAGGCGACCAGCCCGCCGGCGCGCAGAACGGCGGCGGCCTCGTCGATGCCGCGCTCGGCCGGCAGGACGCGCGGGGATCCGGTGCTCACGCTTCCGACGCTAGCCTGCTCTCTTCGCCGCCCCGGCGAGACCCCGTCGAAGGGGCGGGGTCCGTGTCCGGGAGCGTGGGCGCGTCCGTGGGGTAGAGGCCGGCGGCGAAGCCGTACACCTGGTCCCCGGCGCGGGGGATCTGCGCGAACCGCCGGGCCAGCGCCTGCACCTCCGCCCAGAATTCGCGGACGTCCTCGATCGGGATGCGCGCGTGCACGAGCGTGCACCGCAGTTCGTCGGCGGCGTGCGCGGCGGCCGCCTCGGCGGCTGCTTCGGCGAGCCCGTTGATCCGGGACACGACCTGCTTGTCCTCTGTCCGGGTGAGCGCGCCGACGTAGAAGGTGCGGGCGACACGCCCGTAGAACCGCTCTTCGATGGCGCGTACCCGCCGGGTCCGCACCACGCGCAGCAGCCCGGCGTCCACCAGTTGGTTCACGTGGTACGCGACGCTGCTCTTCGGCCGGTCGACCGCGCGGGCCAGCTCGTTCACCGTGGCGGCGCGTTCCAGGAGCAGTTCCAGGAGCGTGCTGCGCAGCGGGTCGGCGAGCGCGCGCAACTGCTCCGGGGCGGTGACCACGAGCAGGTCCTCGAGGTCGTAGTCCGGGATCCGCTGATTGACCGACATTTCTCGACCGTTCTAAGATTCTGGTTCGTTCGATAACTCTGGTCTGACAACTCAGGAGTGTAGTGATGGCCGAGATCGTGCTCTTCCACCACATTCAAGGGCTCACCGACGGCGTACGCGCCCTCGCCGACTCCCTGCGCGCCGGCGGACACACCGTGCACACCCCGGACTTATTCGACGGCGAACGGCCGGCCACCATCTCCGACGGCGCCGCGCTGGTCAAGCGCATCGGCGGCGACGTCCTCGACCAGCGCGCCGACGCGGTCGTCGCCGACCTGCCCGCCGACCTCGTCCACGCGGGTGTCTCCTGGGGCGCCGCCATCGCCCAGCGGCTCGCCCAGACCCGGCCCGGCGCCCGGGCCGCCCTGCTCTACGAAGCCTGCCTGCCGGTGACCGGTGAGTGGGCGATCGGCCCCTGGCCCGACGGCGTGGCGGTACAGGTGCACGGCATGGAGCAGGACCCGTTCTTCGGGCTGGAAGGCGACGTGGACGCCGCCCGCGAGCTGGTGTCGATCGTCGGCCCCGAGCGCGGCGAGCTGTACGTCTACCCCGGCGACCGGCACCTGTTCACCGACAACTCGCTGCCCTCGTACGACGCCGAGGCGACCGCGCTCGTGGTGAGCCGCAGCCGCGAACTGCTCGACCGGCTCGCCTGACGCCTACTCGTCACCCCGCAGCCGCGCCAACTCGGCCGCGTACTCGGCGTCGGTCAGCACCCCGCGCTCGTACTGCCGGGTCAGCGCGTGGATGTCACGCCGCCGCCCGGCGCTCGGCGCGGGCGGCCGGGTCCGGTCCGGACGGTCGACGCGGACCGGATCCGGCGCCGGGCTCGCCGCCGCGCGCTGCTCCGGGGGCCGGGCCTCGCGGTGGCACTCCCGCAGGGTCGCGAGGATCTCGTCGTAGTGCTCCGGCCAGGTGACCAGCCGGGTCAGCTCCAGGCGGAACGGCCGGACGATGGCGCCGGACTGGATCGGCGTCTGCACCGGCGCGCCGTCGGTCCGCTCGATGACGATCGCGTCGCGTCCCATGTCCAGACCTGCTATCGAACCCGTACCGCTGTGGATATCCGCGACCGACGCCCACGGCACCGTGGTCGTGCGGAGAAGCGAGCGCGAACGTACGCCGACGGGGCTCACCCAGACGCCGAGCATCGCGCGGCGGACCGCGACGGCGAGGACGCCGGCGTTCCACACTCCGAGGACGACCGCCTCCCGTTCCAGGAGACTGCCGCTACGGACCCCGAACACGATGAGCACGAAGTAGCCGACCGCCAGCCCCGCCACGACCATGGAGCCGGAGGTGGCCAGGTCCAGCGAGTACGGGCGCCGCCACACCGTCATGCCGCCAGGGTGACCGATCGTGTCCAGCGGTTCAGCGCGGCGTCAGCGCCCGGCTACCGGTACTGTGCGATCTGGATCAGGTTGCCGCAGGTGTCGTCGAACACCGCGGTGGTCACCGGGCCCATGTCGACCGGCTCCTGGGTGAACAGCACGCCGAGGCCCCGCAGCCGCTCGTGCTCGGCGGCCACGTCGTCCACCGCGAACTGCGTCAGCGGGATGCCGTCGGCCGCGAGCGCCTCCTTGAACGCCTTGGCGGCCGGGTGCGCGTCGGGCTCCAGCAGCAGCTCCACGCCGTCCGGGGCGTCCGGCGAGACCACTGTCAGCCAGCGGTACTCCCCGGTCGGCACGTCGGTCTTCGGCACGAAGCCCAGCACGTCGGTGTAGAAGCGCAGCGCCTTGTCCTGGTCGTCGACGTACACGCTGGTGAGGTTGATTCTCATGAGTTCTCCTGAGTGGGTTCGGCGGACCTGAGCCATCGTTCGGTGACGGCCCGCAGCGGCCGGGTGTCGAGGTGGTGGAACTTGTAGCGACCCTGCCGCCGCGTGACGACCAGGCCGGCGGCCTCCAGGACGTCGAGGTGCTGGGAGATCGCCTGCCGGGACGACGTGACCTGGTGCTTCGTAGCCAGCCGCCCGCAGATCTCGAACAGGGTCTGACCGTCGCGCTCGGTCAGCTCGTCGAGGATCAGGCGGCGGGTGTGGTCGGCCAGCGCCTGGTACAGATCGCCCACGTCACCCACCATATGCAAGTGACGGCTTGCCTATCAAGCGGATTGCCCGCCATTCGGAGGACGACATGCCCGGATACATCCTCACCGGCGCTCCCGGCTCCGGTAAGACAGCGATTCTCCGGCACCTGGAGATCGACGGGTACCCCGTCGTGGAGGAGGCGGCGACCGACGTGATCGCGCTTCACCAGGCGCTCGGACGACCGGAGCCGTGGCGTGAGCCGGGCTTCGCCGACCGGGTGCTGGATCTCCAACGGGAGCGCCGTCGCCGAGCCGCGGCGAACGCCGGCGAGGTCGTCTTCCACGACCGTTCGCCCGTCTGCACGCTGGCGTTGTGCCGCTATCTGGGCCGGGCCGCACCGTCCGCGCTGTTCGCCGAGATCAAGGACATGACGGCGAATCGCCACTACGAACAAACCGTTTTCTTCGTACGCCATCAGGGCTTCGTGGAGGCGACCGCCGCTCGCCGGATCACCTTCGAGGAATCACTCGTCTTCGAGCGAATCCACGAGTTGACCTATCGCGAGGCCGGATTCGACCTCGCCGACGTGCCGGCCGGCCCACTGGCGAGCCGGGTCGCGGCGATAAGAGAGGCGGTTGATCGACTGCGCCGTTAGCGCAATCAATGCTCCTTGCGCTTCGGAGGGACACCGGTAACATCTCCATGTTTTGATCTACACGGGGAGGAAAGTCCACATGCGATGGAAAACCCCGGCCGGCGCCCTGGTGGCGCTGGCCTTTGTGATTCCGGCGGCGCCCGCGGCGGCGCAGGCCGCAGCGCCCGGGCTGAACGACGCCTGCCAGACGGTCGAACGCAAGGTGTACAAGGATTTCCGCGAGCTCGTCACCATCGACCTGGACACGGCCAACGTTTCCGAGCTGCGGCTGCTGGCCTACCGGCTCCTGGCCGAGGCGCAGGCCGAATCGTTGCCCGTTCTGCCGGGCGAGATCGAGGAGCGGCTGAAGGGCACCTCGGACGACCTTCGCGCATACCTCAAGAACGTGGAGAATCGCTGGGCGACGGCTCTGCGCGTCTCGATCGGCCAGACGATGACGGGTGCCGGCCCCAACGTGCGGGCCGCCGCGCAGAAGGTGCTCGACAACCCGTCCGTCGAGGCCTACCTCGCCTACCTGAACAACGGCCTGTACGAGGCTCGCGCGCTCGACTGCGCATCCCAGCCGACGCCGACGCCGTCTCAGCCCACGACCACGCCGACCGCGACGCCCAGCGCCACGTCGACAGTCGTGCCGCCCCTCAGTCCCTCCGCCAGCGTGGGCGTACCCGGCGGCGACGGTGGTGGCGAGGGTGGCGGCCTGCCGGTGACCGGCTCCGACACCGCGACAGTGGCCGGCATCGGCGGGGCGCTGCTGCTCCTCGGCGGCGCCAGCTACGTCATCGGACGCCGACGTCGTTCCCGCTTCGTCGCATAGCTTCCTGGGCGCGCCCAGCTCGATGTCGCATCGGGCTGGGCGCGCCGCGTTTCCGGATTCCCCCGGTCAGCCGGCGAGTTGCCGCCGCACCGAGTCGGTGTCCATCAGGTACGACATGTGCTTGAACTTGCCGTCCTGGAGCCGGTAGAAGGCGGTCTCGACGAACGAGACCGAGGCGCCGGTAGGTGCCAGGCCGTTCCACTCCTTGACGGGCGTTCCGGTGTCGACGAGGCGGGCGGCGATCCGGTCGCCCTCGACGACCAGATCCTGGATCTCCCAGTGGAGATCCGGCACCGCCTCGACGTGCTTGTAGAACTCGGCCACCATGTCCGCCATCCGGACCGGCGTGCCGTTCATGATCACCTCTTCGTGGGCGAAGTCGGCCATGCGGTCGAACTCCCGCTTGTTCGCCAGATCGACGTACCGCAGGTAGAAGTCACGCAGTTCCTCAGTGGTGGCGCTCATGATCGCTCGTTCCCCTCCGCACATTTTGTACCGCTCGGTTCGGAGCTAACCGTAGCAGGGTTCTGTACCGATCGGTTCATGATCAGGATCACGCCGCGCTCCGAATTCGATTGACCGTGTGATCCGGCGGGTCCTACGGTCGCGTCGATGCGTCCGGGAGAGATCGTCGTCACTGTGGAGCAGGTACGCGCCCTGGTCAGCGACCAGTTCCCCGAATGGTCGAGCCTGGCGATCGTGCCGCAGCCGCTGAACGGCACCGACAACGCGCTGTTCCGGCTGGGCGACTCCCTGACGGCACGGCTGCCACGGGCGCCGTGGGCGGTCGACCAGGTGACGACCGACGCGACCTGGCTGCCGCGGCTCGCCCCTCACCTCCCGGTGCCCGTGCCGGTGCCGGTCGCGGTCGGCCGACCCGGCGGGGACTATCAGTGGCCGTGGACCGTCGTCCCGTGGCTCGACGGGGACAACCCGCAATCCGGGCAGGACCACGTCGACCTCGCCGTCGACCTCGCCCGCTTCGTACGGGCGATGATCGCGATCGACCCGATGGACGGGCCGGTCAAGGAAGGCATTCAGCGCGGCGTACCCCTGGTGCAGCGCGACGAACTGACCCGCCGGTCGATCGCGGAGCTGGGCGACCGGATCGACGGCCGGGCAGTGACCGCGGCGTGGGACGAGGCGATGGCGGCGGACGAGTGGCCGGGACCGCCGGTGTGGCTGCACGGCGATCTGCTGGCGGGCAACCTGCTGGTCGACCGGGGCCGGCTCACCGGCGTGATCGACTTCGGCGGTCTCGGCCGCGGCGATCCGGCCGTCGAGGTGCGACCCGCCTGGAGTCTGTTCGACGCCCGCGCCCGGGCCGCCTACCGGGAGGCGCTCGGGTTCGACGAGGCGACCTGGGTACGCGGATGGGCGTGGATGCTGTCCGTATCGCTCTACTGGCTGGCGGACCTGTGGGACTCGATCAGCGAGTACGACCGCCGGGACACCATCCGCCACATCGACTACATTCTGCGTCACCGCCACGACTGACCTGCGGGGTCCGGTGTTGCGGGACCGACCGACGGAGGCATGCGCTGTGCGGAAATTGATCTACGGCATGAACCTGACAGTGGACGGCTACGTGTCCGCGCCCGGCGACGACATCGGGTGGGGCGAATCGAGCGACGAACTGTTCCAGTGGTGGCTCGATCAGGAGCGGGCGGTCAGCCTGTTCCTGTACGGGCGCCGCCTGTGGGAGAACATGAGCTCCTACTGGCCGACCGGCGACCAGCAGCCGGGCGCCACCCCGGCGCAGATCGAGTTCGCCCGGAACTGGCGGGACACGCCGAAGGTGGTGTTCTCCTCCACCATCGACAAGGTCGACTGGAACGCCCGCCTGTTCACCGGGGACGCGATCGCCGAGATAACCCGGCTCAAGGCCGGGGACGGCGGCCCGATGAGGGTCGGTGGCGCAGCCCTCGCGGGGGCGGCCGTGCGGGCCGGGCTGATCGACGAGTACGAGATCGTCACCCACCCGGTCCTCGTGGGCGCCGGCAAGCCGTTCTTCGGCGCGCTGGACGGCTGGTCGAAGCTCGACCTGGTGGAGACGCGGACGTTTCCCGGCGGCGTGACCCTGAGCAGGTACGCGACGAGGCGGTAGCGCCTTCCGGCGGCGTCTGCGGTCAGGATCGCAGCGCCTCCAGCCGGTTGCCGAGCCGGCGGCGTCAGGAGTCCAGTGCCGCTCCCAGATCGCAGAGCCTGGCGCCCGAACCGAGCAGTTCGAGCCGGGCCTTCAGGTCGGCCACGCGCTGCTCGGCCTCGGTGACGATGTGCTCGGCGACCCGACCCCAATCCTCGGGTCTCGGGTCCGCGGGAAGCGCGGAGAACAACTCGGCGATCTCGCGCACCGTCAACCCGACCCGCTGAGCGAGCTTGGCGACATGGATGCGGCAGGCCGCGGACTCGTCGAACCGGCGCTGGTTGCCTGCGGTACGCACCGCGTTGATCACGCCGTGCTTCTCGTAGAACCGCACCGCCGAGGGCGCCACTCCACTGTCGGCGGCGACCTCGCTGACGGTCGCGTATGCCACGACCGGGTTCGTGAGCGTCATGCCCTCACCGTACGCCGCGAGGGGTTGCTTCCCCCCGACGATGCGCGTCGATCCGGCTTGACTTCAACATATGTTCAACCCGCAGCGTGGTGGACATGACCGCTCCGACAGCACATGCCAATCACCACTCCACCACGGCCGCGCAGACCACGACGCGAGTCGCGGTGATCGCCTCCAGCCTTCGCAACGGGCGGATGAGCCCGACCATCGCCGAGTGGGTCGTCGCCGCGCTCCAGCAGAGCAGTGGCGTCAACGTCGACCTGATCGACCTCGCCGGGATCACCCTGCCCGACGACACCCGGCTTTCTCCCGGCGGCGGCCCGAGGACCGAGGTCGCCGACCGGATCGAAGCCGCCGACGCGTTCGTGTTTGTCACCCCGGAGTACAACCACTCCTACCCCGCATCGCTGAAGCGGCTCATCGACTGGCACTACGCCGCCTGGATGCTGAAGCCGGCCACCGTCGTCGCCTACGGAGTCCAGGGCGGGTACGCGGCGATCGAACACCTGCGCGGTGTCCTGGCCGAACTGAACATGGTCACCACGCGACGCTGCCTCGGACTGGCTGCCCCGTGGGAAGCCCTGGACGACAGCAACCGCTTCACACCCGCCGACGGCACTAACAAGGCGCTGGCCAGCGCGCTGGCCGAACTGGCCTGGTGGACCGCCGTCCTCACCGACGCACGCGTCAACCGTCCGTTCCCGGCCTGAGGTCCTCGAACCCCGAACTTCTTCCTTGCAAAGCCCTTGGCTTGGACGACGACCTGCCACAACTGGCGATCGAAGCACTTGACCGGGTCCTCGGCGACGACTCCGAGTGGCGGAGCCTATGGGGTGAGGCGGGAGCGAGTGAGTTCCCGCCGATCAAGAGGTCCTTGTCTTTCCGCATCTATCTGCGCCGTGGTCCGCGCCTCTCGCCGGCGCCTACCAATGAACCCATGCTTCACCCGAAACCTGACACCTTGCGTCATATTTCTTCAACCAGCCGGCCCCGCAAGGTGACCACGGCGTGAGGCGGTCAACGCAGAAGACGACCCCTGTGAAAGCCTGTCGCGATGTCGCGTGCCCGCCTAGCGCTGACCGCCGGGGTTCTCCTGCTCATCGCCTCGTGCCTGCTGCCGTGCCTGCCGTTCCTGGATCTGTCCGGGATCTCGATGCCCTACCAGGACCCCACTCCCGAGATGCTGGAGAAGCAAGCCGCCGACATCACCGCAGCCGAACACAGACTCGCCGTCCACGCAGCCATCGCCGGCGCACTCGCCGTAATCGGCCTGGCAGCATTCATCTACGCCTGGAAGCACAGGCGGGCCCGCAAGGCCGACCACGGAATCTAGGCCAAACGTAAAGCATGTGCTGGGACGGATTCGTCAAGCATGTGGTGGGAGGTCAGGAGACTCCATATGCGGCAGACGGCCGTCACCTAGTAGGCGAGGGAGCGTCACCCGGCCGCGGGGGCGATAACACCATCGTCTGCCAGTTGCGGAACACGAAGCGGTGCACCGACTTCAACCCGACCCATAACGCCGGATAGAGCACGGCGCGGCCGAACCCGCGGACTGTCACCGTCGTGGTCCGGGTGACGTGCGTGCCACGGCCAGCAGGGGCCATCTCGAATAGATCCCCGAGATAGTCAACGTAGCGGTGGAAACCGAGATCCGTCGACTCCATGTGGAACGCCAGCCGGGCTGGTGGCTCCCATACGGTGATGCGCTGCCGCACCACCCCTTGCTCCGAGACACACTGCCGGGCCGCGTCTACCTCGCCTGGGCCATCGGGCAACCGGCACATCGTCGGTCGAGGCGTACCCAGGTAGAACACCGGGCACCGGGGCTGCAGTTCGAGGCGTGAGTCGCAGAGTGCCGGCCACAGCACCTCAGGCGGGTGGGGGATCGTCCAGCGCGTACGCACGATCACGCCTCCGACGGTAGTCCCACCGTCAACGGTGCAAGAGCGTCTAGCCGGACGTGTCACGGGCCCTGACCTGGCCAGATGATGTGGTGGAGCCCAGGGGACTCGAACCCCTAACCCCTGCCTTGCAAAGGCAGTGCTCTGCCAGTTGAGCTAGGGCCCCGTGTCGGCGCTCAGCGCAGGTCGGGCGCGGTGGTCGCCTCGTGCCACAGGGCGCGCTCGTCGTTCGACGCCTTGACCTTCTTGGCCACGACGGCGGCCACACCGACGATGCCGGCCAGGATCAGGAGCTTCTTGAACATGTGCTTGACCCCTCGTGCTCGACTGCCGTCGGACGATGTGCGGTGGGGCTAGCTGGAATCGAACCAGCGACCTCAGAGTTATCAGCTCTGCGCTCTAACCGACTGAGCTATAGCCCCGCGTGGCGACGAGCAAGGTTAACCCATCGCCTCCGCCGCGCCCAAATCGGGGGGTCCGTGGCGGAAGCACCCGCGCCACCCCGAACCTACCCGGACGCACGACGCCGGGGCGACCGCTTTGCGCGGCGCCCCGGCGTCGACCGAATCAGTCCCGCTCGGCGAGCGTCAGCTCGATCCCGCCGACCAGGTCGGCGCAGACGTTGTAGACGAACGCGCTGAGCGTGGCCAGCGCGGTGAACAGCACGACGTTGACCAGGCCGATCAGCGCCGACGTCAGGATCACGCCCTTGGCGGTGATCCGGAAGCCGCCGCCGCCCTGGCCGCCGCCGGCGTTCACCAGGTCGGTCAGGCTGTCGTTGACGCTCTTGAACACGCCCATCGCGTCCAGCGCGAGGTAGAGCACCGAGGTCGCCACGACGACCACGATGAAGAGCACCACGGACACCGCGAACGCGAACTTCATCACGGACCAGGGGTCGATCCGCTTCAGGTTCAGCCGGGCCCGTCGCGGCCCGCGCGACGCGGCCGAACTGACCGAGGTACGCGCGGCGCGTACCGCCTCGCCCACGCGCGCGGCGCCGACAGCGGCCGCGCCGCTGACGCCCGGCGGCAGGCCCCCGCCGTTCGCGGGCCGGGACTGGCCGGTGGCGCCGGTGGTGGTCGGACGGGCGCCGTCGGGCGACGTCTTCGGCGCGGTGCCCAGGCCGGCGCCGATACGCGGCTGGGTGCCGGTCGTACCGGTGGAGGCCCGGCCGGCCGCGGCCGGTGGCTTGATCGGCTGTGTGCTCGTGGCGTTCGCGGGCTTGGCCGCCGGAGCGGCCAGACCGTTGGCCGACGTCGGCGCGTCGACCTTGGTCTCGGCCGACGAGTCCCGGGAACCCGAGTCCTCGCCCGGCTTGTCCGGAGGCGGCGCCATGCCGGGGGCGCGGGTGAACTTCGGGGCAGGCGCATCGGCGGGAACCGTGGCCCGGCCCACGGCCGCACGGCCGGTAGCTGGTGTACCGCCCTGCGCAGCCTCCTCCTCGGCCGGGGTGGCCGAGGTCCCCTTGTTCCCCGACTTCGCCTGTGTCTCCGTCATCAACTAGTCCTGTTCGTCAGGCTCGTCGGCATTGCGAGCAATCGCCACGATAGTCACGCCGTCCGGGAGGTCCATCAGCTTGACCCCCATTGTGTTCCGGTCACGCGTACGGCGTACAGGCTTCACCGGAGTCCGGATGACGCCGCCGTTGCTGGTGATGGCGAACAGCTCGTCCTCCGGATCGATCACTACCGCGCCGACCAGACCACCGCGTCGCTCGGTGATCTTCGCGGTCAGCACGCCCTTACCTCCCCGGCCCTGCACCGGGTATTCCTCGATCGGGGTACGTTTCGCGTAACCCCCGTTCGTCGCGACCAGAACGTCCAGACCCTCTCGCACCACCTCGACCGCGAGCAACTCGTCCTCGCCGCTGAAGCGCATGCCGATCACACCGGACGTGGCCCGGCCCATCGGACGCAGCGCCTCGTCGGTGGCGTTGAAGCGGATCGCCTGGGCGTTCTTCGACACCAGCAGCAGGTCGTCCTCCGGAGCGGCCAGGACCGCACCGACCAGTTCGTCCTCATCGCGCAGGTTGATCGCGATGATGCCGCCGGAACGGTTGGAGTCGAACTCCTCGAGCCGCGTCTTCTTCACCAGGCCGTTCTTCGTGGCCAGTACCAGGTAGGGCGCCACCTGGTAGTTCGGGATTTCAATGATCTGCGCGATCTGCTCGTCGGGCTGGAACGCGAGCAGGTTGGCCACGTGCTGGCCCTTGGCCACCCTACTGGCCTCAGGAAGCTCGTACGCCTTCGCCCGGTAGACCCGACCCTTGTTCGTGAAGAACAGGATCCAGTCGTGGGTAGAGCATACGAAGAAGTGGCTGACGATGTCGTCCTGGCGGAGCGTCGCCCCGCTGACGCCCTTGCCGCCACGCCGCTGCGACCGGTAGAGGTCGACCTTCGTCCGCTTCGCGTACCCGGTGCGGGTGATCGTCACGACCACGTCCTCGCGGGCGATGAGGTCCTCCATCGAGACCTCGCCGTCGAACGGGACGATCTTCGTACGCCGGTCGTCGCCCCACTTCGCGACGATCTCGCCCAGTTCCTCCGAGACGATCCGCCGCTGCCGCTCCGGCTTGGCCAGGATGTCCTTGAGGTCGGCGATCTCCAGTTCGAGCTTCGCCAGGTCGTCCAGGATGCGCTGCCGCTCCAGGGCGGCCAGCCGGCGCAGCTGCATGTCCAGGATCGCGGTCGCCTGGACCTCGTCGATGTCCAGCAGCCGGATCAGGCCCTGCCGGGCGTCCTCCACCGTGGGCGAACGCCGGATCAGGGCGATCACCTCGTCCAGCGCGTCCAGCGCCTTGGACAGACCGCGCAGGATGTGCGCCCGCTCCTCGGCCTTACGCAGCCGGAACGCGGTCCGCCGCCGGATCACCTCGATCTGGTGCTCGACGTAGTACCGGATGAACTGGGCCAGGTTGAGCGTGCGCGGCACGCCGTCGACGAGCGCCAGCATGTTGGCGCCGAACGTCTCCTGGAGCTGGGTGTGCTTGTAGAGGTTGTTCAGCACCACCTTGGCGACCGCGTCGCGCTTGAGCACGAGCACGATCCGCATGCCGGTACGCCCGGAGGACTCGTCGCGGATGTCGGCGATGCCGGCGAGCTTGCCCTCCTTGATCAGCTCGGCGATGCGCTCGGCGAGGTTGTCCGGGTTGACCTGGTACGGCAGCTCGCTGACCACGAGCGCCGGCCGGCCACGCTTGTCCTCCTCGACCTCGACCACGGCGCGCATGCGGATCGAGCCGCGCCCGGTCCGGTACGCGTCCTGGATGCCCGCCTGGCCGACGATCAGGCCGTGGGTCGGGAAGTCCGGGCCCTTGACGATCTCCAGCAGGGCTTCCAGCGTGGTGGCCTCGTCGGCCTCCGGGTGCTCCAGGCACCACTGCACCGCCGCGCCGATCTCGCGCAGGTTGTGCGGCGGGATCTTGGTGGCCATGCCGACCGCGATGCCCTCGGAGCCGTTGATCAGCAGGTTCGGGATCCGCGACGGCAGGATCGTGGGCTCCTTGGCCCGGCCGTCGTAGTTGTCCTGCAGGTCGACGGTGTCCTCGTCGATGTCCCGCAGCATCTCCATCGCCAGCGGGTCGAGCTTGCACTCGGTGTTGTGGCTGACGAAACCGTCGGAGACGAACGAGTGGTCCTCGGTGTCCACCCGGATGCTGTAGACCGGCCGCACACCGGCGTCGGTGATCTCGGTCACCTCGGCGTAGTAGAAGCGCCCGTCGACAAGCGGCTCGACCACGTCGAGGATGCCGGGCTCGGTGATCCGGGCCGCGATCTCGTCGCGGTCCCGCTCCCAGCGCTCGATCCGGTCCACGTTGTGCCGGCGCAGCCAGTCGCGTTCGGTCCAGCGGCTCGCGCCGTGCTCGCGGACGAAGTCCCCGACGAACGGCACGTGATCGCCGGAAAGCGCGGTGCTAGTCGCCGGCACCTGGGCCAGCTCGGATTCCAGCTTGGCCTGCTTGCGGCCGAGGAAGCCGACGTGAGCGGCGAAGATCCGGGCGTCCCTACGGTTGGTGACGACGACCTTGATCTCACCGCTGTCGTACCGGCACTGCCGGCTGACCACGCCGAACTCCAGCAGCAGCTGCTGCACCTCGCGGGCCAGCCGCTCGCTGCGGGTCGAGTACGAGACCTGGATCGTGTGGCGGGGCAGCAGCGACGACGAACCGTCGCCCTCGAACAGCGCCTGGAGGAAGGCCCGCTTGACCGCGGCCGGTCCGCGCCAGACGAACTCCGGCACGAACTTGCCGGCGCTCCGCGCGCCCACCATCTCGCCGAGCACGCTCGCCCGAAGCGCGGTGAGGTCCTGCACGTCGAGCTCGTGCAGCCTGCTGCCGGAGGCGATGACCCGCTCGGCGACGTACCGAGGGCCGCCGACCGCGAGGTCGTAGGCGGTGAGGACCCGGACGAAGAACTCCCGGTCCACGTTGTTGAAGCCCGCCCGATTCTCCGACACCCACCCCTCGGACACGAACGCGCCCGCGAGCACGGCCGCCTCGACGTGTTCCAGCATCGGGTAGCCGATCTCGTCCGGCACGGTGCGCTGCAGGACCACCCGGTCGCCCGGGGCGATCTCGGCGAGCAGCTTCCACAGCAGGGTCGGCACGCCGGCCACGTCCACCAGGCAGAGCACCGGGTGGTTGTGGGTGCCGGTCAGCTCGTACCCCTCACGGGTGCGCAGCCGCAGCGTCGGGTGCTCGCCGGAGTGGAAAAACTTGCTGGCGCGGACCAGGTCGCCGTTGCGGTCGCGGACCTTGAGGTCGACGTCGGTCTCGCTGCTCGCCGCAGCGTCCGGCACGACGTCGCCGATCCGGACGGAACCCTCGGCGGTACGGATGCGGGCATCGCCGACGAGGCAGTAGCGCATGGCGGCGGCCGGGTCGTTTCCGGGGGAGCCGAAGTTGCCGTTGCCGTCGACCAGCGGGTAGCGCAGCGACCAGGGCTGCGCCATCCGGACCAGCGCGTCGTAGATGGCGGAGTCGCCGTGCGGGTGGAACTGGCCCATCACGTCGCCGACGACGCGGGAGCACTTCACGTACCCGCGGTCCGGCCGGTAGCCGGAGTCGAACATGGCGTAGAGGATCTTGCGGTGGACCGGCTTGAGCCCGTCCCGGACGTCCGGCAGGGCCCGCCCGACGATGACGCTCATCGCGTAGTCGAGGTACGAGCGCTGCATCTCGACCTCGAGGCCGACCGGCTCGATCCGGTCGTGCTGGACGACCGCGGCCAGTGTCTCCGGGGTCTCCGGCTCGTTCGGGGTGGACTCGGGAGTATCGGTCACTGTTAACCCTTATCAGACTCTTCAGTCATGGTCTCGCTGTGGATAACGGCTGTGGAAAGCGTTCAGACTGTGGATAAATCTGTGGACTACCGGGCCGGCCGGTGGATCACCGGCCGGCCCGGCGCGTCCGTCAGATGTCCAGGAACCGCACGTCCTTGGCGTTGCGCTGGATGAACGACCGACGTGCCTCGACGTCCTCACCCATCAGGACGCTGAACAGCTCGTCCGCGGTTGCGGCGTCGTCGAGCGTGACCTGGCGCAGCGTGCGCGTCGCCGGGTTCATCGTGGTCTCCCACAGCTCGGGGTAGTTCATCTCACCGAGACCCTTGAACCGCTGGATGTCGTCCGGGCGGGCGTTGGGCTTCTTCTGCTGGCGCAGCGCGATCAGCCCGTCGCGTTCCCGGTCCGAGTACGCGTACTGGGCGTCGTCGCCCTTCTTGTTCCACTTGATCTTGTAGAGCGGCGGGGCGGCCAGGTAGACGTGCCCCAGCTCCACCAGCGGCCGCATGAACCGGAACAGCAGCGTGAGCAGCAGCGTCTGGATGTGCTGGCCGTCGACGTCGGCGTCGGCCATCAGCACGATCTTGTGGTAGCGCAGCTTCTCGATGTCGAAGTCGTCGTGGATGCCGGTGCCCAGCGCCGTGATCAGCGCCTGCACCTCGTTGTTCTTCAGCACCCGGTCGATGCGGGCCTTCTCCACGTTGAGGATCTTGCCGCGGATCGGCAGGATCGCCTGCGTACGCGGGTCGCGGCCCTGCTTGGCCGAGCCGCCGGCCGAGTCGCCCTCGACGATGAAGACCTCGGACTCGCGCGGGTCGGTGGACTGGCAGTCGGCCAGCTTGCCGGGCATCGAGCCGGACTCCAGCAGCGACTTGCGCCGGGCGAGCTTGCGCGCCTGCTGGGCGGCGATACGGGCCCGGGCCGCCTGGGACGCCTTCTGGATGATGATCTTCGCCTCGGCCGGGTTGCGGTCGAACCAGTCGACGAGCGACTCGTTGCAGACCCGCTGCACGAAGCCCTTGACCGGGGTGTTGCCCAGCTTGGTCTTGGTCTGGCCCTCGAACTGCGGGTCGGTGAGCTTGACCGAGATGATCGCGGCCAGGCCCTCGCGGATGTCCTCACCGGAGAGGCGCTCGTCGCCCTTGAGCAGCTTCTTGTCGGCGCCGTAGCGGTTGACGACGCTCGTCAACGCGGCCCGGAAGCCCTCCTCGTGGGTGCCACCCTCGTGGGTGTTGATGTTGTTGGCGAACGTGTAGACCGACTCGCCGTACGACTCGTTCCACTGCATGGCGATCTCGACCGACATGCCGGTCTCCTCGGCGCCGAACTCGACCACCGTCTTGTGGATCGGGCTCTTGGAGGCGTTGAGGTGGCGGACGAAGTCGGCGATGCCGCCCTCGTAGTGGAAGGTGACCTCGCGGGTCTTGCCGTCCTCGTCCTCCGGCACCCGCTCGTCGAGCAGGTGGATGGTGAGGCCCCGGGTGAGGAAGGCCATCTCCTGGAGGCGCCGGTAGATGGTGTGGAAGTCGAAGTCGACGGTCTCGAAGACGTCGGGGTCGGGCCAGAAGGAGACGGCCGAACCGGTGCGGTCGGTCTCCTCGCCCTTCTCCAGCGGCGTCGGCTTGGAGTGGTCGTAGCGCTGGCGCCAGACGAAACCGTCCTTGTGGATCTCGACCGCCATCCGGGTGGACAGCGCGTTGACCACGGAGACGCCCACGCCGTGCAGGCCGCCGGAAACCGCGTACGCCTTGCCGTCGAACTTGCCGCCGGCGTGCAGCACGGTCAGCGCGACCTCGACACCCGGCTTCTTCAGCTTCGGGTGCAGATCGACCGGGAAGCCACGGCCGTTGTCGGTCACCCGGACGCCGCCGTCGGCCAGCAGCACCACGTCGATGGTGTCGCAGTGCCCGGCCAGCGCCTCGTCCACCGCGTTGTCGACGACCTCCCACACCAGGTGGTGCAGACCGCGCTCGCCGGTGGACCCGATGTACATACCGGGGCGCTTCCGGACCGCTTCCAGGCCTTCGAGAACGGTGATGGACTCGGCACCGTACTTCTTGTTGTCCTCCGCTGCCACGCTCGGCCACTTTCTCGCACCGGCCGCGCGTGGGCGCGGGGGCGCGGGTTCGGCGGACAGGACGCGACGTCGGCGCGCACGGACCGCCCCTGGGATCACCAGGCACGGATCGTGTACGCCGGGCGCCACGGTTGCCCGCGGATCGCGATCGGCTCGGACCCGAGGCGGGACTATGATCGAGGGCCCGGAGGGCCCCTGCCCGTCGCTCCGTCTCGGGTCTTTCGTCTCGCTCCCAATCTTACTGTGCGGAGCCGACCAAACCGCCACTCGGCACCCTCTCCGAGGCGGCTGAGAATGCCGTAGCCGGACGAACCGCGCCTCCCGCGACTCCCCCTACACGCCAACGGGGCACCGCCGCGCCACCGGCCACCGTGAGCCGTGACGATCATCCGACCGGTGATCGGCTGCTGTCCCGACCGGGGGTCGCGGCCGGGTCCGGCGTGCCGTAGCTTTTGCGGCGCCGCCGTTGCGGTCTTGATCTTTCGCACCCGCAACCGGGACGATCGTCGAAGATGGTCCGAAAACGCTTGGTGAGAGGTGACGCCCGATGGGGCTGGACAACGTCGCGGTGCACTGGCCGCGGACCGGCCGCTTCTACGACCCGGTCGCGCCGGCCGAGTTCGTGGACTTCGGCGAGATCGTGGACGTCCCCCGGATCTCCGCGCCGACCGCCGCGCTCGCCGAGCTGATCGCCAAGACCGGCACGGTACGGGCGACCGCGTACACCGAACTGGTCGACCTGATCCTCGGGCTGGAAAATGTGCTCTACGCCACGGAGAACTCGGCCGAGGACGAGGACCCGGTGATCGACCCGGACGGCTGCTCGTGGATCGCCGAGGGCCTGGAGAAGTTCGTCGCCCGGCACCGGCCGTACGGCGAGGCGGTCACGTTCGAGTCGGTGAGCGAGGTGCTGCGCGCGTTGCTGGGTGACGGGCGGCTCGCCGAGCAGCAGCTCCGCTGGCTGGACAGCCGGCTGGACCGGCTGCGCGACGAGAGCGGCGACCCGCCGCAGTGGAACTTCACCTGCGCCGAGCTGAGCGTGCTGGCGGCCTTCTACCGGCGCTGCGCGGAGCGCGGCTTCGCGGTCTACGCCGACGCCTGACCGGGCGCCGCAGCGCCGTAAGAAGACGTGGCCCGGTTGGCGGCCGCGATCACCTCGGTCAGCGCCGTGTGCAGGTGCCGCAGGTCGGCCAGCGGCAGACCCAGGCGCTGCACGATGGCCGGCGGGATCCGCTCGGCCTGCGTCCGCAGCGCCTGCCCCTCGGCGGTGAGCGAGACGGCCAGGCTGCGCTCGTCGGCGGCGTCGCGTTCCCGCCGGATGTAGCCGGCCGCCTCCAGCCGCTTGAGCAGCGGTGACAGCGTGCCCGGATCGAGCTGGAGCAGCCGGCTCAGATCCCGCCCGGACAGTGGCGCGTGCTGCCAGAGCGCCAGCATGACCAGGTACTGCGGGTGGGTGAGCCCCATCGGCTCCAGCAGCGGGCGGTAGACCGCGACGACGCTCCGGGCGGCGACCGACAGCGCGAAGCAGACCTGCTGCTCCAGCGCCAGGGGGTCCTCCTCGATCGGGTCGGTCACCTCGTCCTCCTCGTCGTCGTTGCGATCCTAGCAACGATTGGTGTACCAATGGTTTGCACACAAAACAGGGAGGGCGGCGGGATGAGCGACGACGAGCAGGTGGGCGACGCCTCCGGCAAGGGTGGCCGCCTGTTGGGCTGGGTGTTCCAGAACCTCGCCGGCCCCTCCCAGGTCCAGGGCGCGGTGCAGGGCGGCTCCCGGCTGGCCCGCGAAGCCTGGAAGCAGGACCTGGAACGCCGCAAGCAGTGGAGCCGCGAGCAGCGCGAACTCAAGCGCGCCCGGCGGGAGGCCCAGCGCTCGGGCGGCGACGGTCAGCCGTAGGTGTCGCGGGGCCCGCGCCCGCGTACCCGCCGGGGGCCGCGCGACCACGACGGCGCAGCCGGGCCGTGAATGTGCAGCTTGCGCACCACGTTGTGGCCGACCTCGCGGGCGATCTGCTGCAACAGCGAGCCCGCCAGCAGACGCAACTGCGTCGCCCACGCCGTCGAGCGCGCCTCCACCGTCAGCTCGCCGTCCTCCAGCTTCACCGGGCGGCTGTGCTGGGCGACCTCCGGGCCGACCACCTTCTCCCACGCGCCGAACACCGTCGCCTCGGCCGCCGGCTGCTGCCAGCCCCGCGCCTTGACCAGCTTGTCCAGCACCGCACCCAGCGGCTGCGGGTCGCGCGGGTCCGGCCCCGGGCCGGAGTAGCCGCGCAGCCGCTTCTCGCCGTCGCCGCGGACCGCGCCGCGCCGCCGGGGAGCCGCCGCCTGCCGCCGGGCCTTCGCCGCGTCGAGCACCGCCCGCGCCAGTTCCGGCCCGGTCGCGCCCTCCGGCAGGTTCGCGCCCGGCTCGCCGTCCGCGGGCTTTCCCGGGGTACGCGCGTCGCGTCCCGGCCCGAGCCGCGCGGGCGGTAGCCGCACCTCGTCGTCAGACACGTCGCACCGTCCCGTCGCCCACCGCGTACCGGGTGCCGCGCAGGGTCGCCGGCACGTCGTCGTCCACAGCGCAGGTGACGAGCAGCTGGCTCGCGCCGCCCACCAGCTCGGCCAGCCGGTCCCGCCGGCCGGTGTCCAGCTCGGCGAAGACGTCGTCGAGCACCAGCACCGGCTCGATCCCGTCGGCGCGCAGCAGGTCGTACCCGGCCAGCCGCAGCGCCAGCGCGTAGGACCACGACTCGCCGTGGCTCGCGTACCCCTTGGCGGGCAGCGGGCCGAGGGTGAGCGCCAGGTCGTCGCGGTGCGGGCCGACGAGCGTGGTGCCGCGCTCGATCTCGGCGGCGCGGTTCGCGGTCAGCGCGGCGGCCAGCGCCTCCGCCAGCGCCGCGCGGTCGGCGCCGGGTTCGGGCAGCTCGACCGAGGGCCGGTACGCGATGCCCGCCGCGCCGCGGCCGGCCGCCACCGCGTCGTACGCCTTCGCCACGTGCGGGGTGAGCGCGGCGACCAGTTCCAGGCGGCCGGCGAGCAGGTCCGCGCCGTGCTGGGCCAGATGCGCGTCCCACACGGCCAGCGTCGACAGGTCACCGCCGCGTGTGCCACCGGTCTTGCGAGCGAGGTACGAGGTACGCAGCAGCGCGTTGCGTTGCTTCACCACGCGCTCGTAGTCGGCGCGTACCCCGGCGAAGCGGGGCTGGCGGGTGACCAGCAGGTCGTCCAGGTAGCGGCGACGTTCCGAGGGGTCCCCGCGGACCAGTTCCAGGTCCTCCGGCGCGAACAGCACCAGGCGCAGCGCGCCGAGCACGTCCCGGGCGCGCCGGGCCGGGGACCGGCCGAGGCGGGCCCGGTTGGCCTTGCCCGGCACGATCTCCAGCTCGACAAGCAGTTCCCGGCCCTCGTGCACCACCGCGCAGCGGATCACCGCCGAGGTGGCGCCCATCCGGACCAGCGGGGCGTCCGTGGCGACCCGGTGCGAATCCAGGGTCGCCACGTAGCCGAGCGCCTCGACCAGGTTCGTCTTGCCGACGCCGTTGGCGCCGACGAGCACGTTCGGCCCCGGCTCCAGGTCCACGCCGACGCGCTCGTACGAGCGGAAGTCGACCAGTTCGAGCCGGCGGACGTACACAGGCTGTGGATACCGGTCAGCGCTTGTGGACGGCGTGGCCGCCGAACTGCTGGCGCAGCGCGGCGACGGCCTTCATGGCGGGCGAGTCGTCCTGCCGGGACGCGAACCGGGCGAACAGCGACGCGGTGATGACGTTGAGCGGCACGGCGAGCCGTACCGCCTCGTCCACGGTCCAACGGCCCTCGCCGGTGTCCTCCGTGTAGCCGCTCAGCTCGGCCAGCTCCGGGTCCTCGTCCAGCGCCCGGTCCAGCAGGTCGAGCAGCCAGGACCGGACCACGGTGCCCTCGCGCCACGACTTGAACACGCCGGGAACGTTCGTGACCAGCTCGGAGGCGGTCAGCAGCTCGTAGCCCTCGGCGTAGGCGTGCATCAGGCCGTACTCGATGCCGTTGTGCACCATCTTGGCGTAGTGGCCGGCGCCGACCGGGCCGGCGTGCACGAAGCCGAACTCGCCCTCCGGCTTGAGCGCCTCGAAGATCGGCATCAGGCGCTCGACGTGCTGCTGCGCGCCGCCGACCATCAGCCCGTACCCGTTCTGCCGGCCCCAGACGCCGCCGGAGACGCCGACGTCGATGTAGCCGATGCCCTGCTCGTTCAGCCGCTCGGCACGCGGGGCGTCGTCGCTGAACCGGGAGTTGCCGCCGTCGATGATGATGTCGCCCTCGCCGAGCACCTCGGCGAGCTCGTCGATGGTGGCGTCGGTGACGCCGGCGGGAACCATGACCCAGACCGCGCGGGGCGACTGGAGCTTCTCGGCCAGCTCAGTCAGGCTCGCGGCGTCGCTGATCTCCGGGTTGTGGTCGAAGCCGACCACCTCGTGCCCGGCGGCGCGCAGCCGCTCCCGCATGTTGCCGCCCATCCGGCCGAGTCCTACCAGGCCGAGCTGCATCTGCTCCTACCTCCGTACGTCAGGGTCGTGCTGCCTGCGATCAGCGGGACACGCGGATCGGCATGATGAGGTACCGGTACCCCGGTATGACCTCGCCATCCTCGCCGGCCGGGGAAATGACCGCGGGCTTGAACGCGTCGACGAACCGGAGCAGGGCGTGCTGGGCGCCGAGGTTGGACAGGCCGTCGATGAGGTACTGCGGGTTGAAGCCGATGGTGAGCGGCTCACCGGTGAAGGTGGCCTCCATCGCCTCGCTGGCCCGGGCCTCCTCGGTGCCGCCCGCCTCCACCACGAGGCCGTCGGCGCTGAAGCTGAGCAGCACGGGGGTGGTGCGCTCGGCGACGAGAGCGACCCGCTTGACCACCTCGATGAGCGTGGCGACGGCGACGCGGGCCTCGGCGTTGTGGTCGGCCGGGAACAGCGAACGCACCGGCGGGTAGTTGGCGCCGTCGAGCAGGCGGCTGGTGGTCCGGCGGGTGCCACCGGAGAAGCCGATCATGCCTTCGCCGGCGCCGCCGGAGGAGAGCGCCATGGTGACGTGGCCGCCGAGCGGGCCGAGCGCCTTGGCGGTGTCGTGCAGCGTACGGGCCGGCACCAGCGCGTTGAGGCTGATCTCCGGGTCGTCCGGGTTCCACTCCATCTCGCGCAGCGCGAGGCGGTATCGGTCGGTCGCCAGCATGGCCATCGTGCCGCCGCTCAGCTCGAGGCGTACACCGGTCATCATCGGCAGCGTCTCGTCGCGGCCGGCGGCCACCGCAACCTGGGCCACGGCCGTGGCGAAGGCGGCGGCGTCGACGGTGCCCGCGCTCTCCGGCATCTCCGGCAGCGTCGGGTAGTCCTCCACCGGCATGGTGGGCAGCGTGAAGCGGGCGCTGCCGCAGACCAGCTCCAGGTGGGCGCCGACGGCGGCGATGTCCACCGGCTTGGCCGGCAGGGCCTTGGTGATTTCGGCGAGCAGGCGGCCGGAGACCAGGGCGGCGCCGTCCGCGTCACCCTGCACCTCGACCGTCACCTGGCTGGAGACCTCGTAGTCGAAGCCGGAGACCTGCAGGTTGCCGTCGGTGACGCGGAGCATCACCCCGGCCAGCACCGGTACGGAGGGCCGGTTGGGCAGGCTCTTGGCGGTCCACGCGACCGCCTCGGCGAGCGCGTCGCGCTCCACTCGGAACTTCATCAATGCCTCCGCGTCGACGTCAGCGACAACTCTCTCATGCCGACCGCTGCCACCCGTCCCGCCCGACCGTGCGGGTACCCATCGCACCTTAGGGCGCGCGGGCATCGGCTGTGCGCCCGACCCCGTGGATCCAGGTGCCCGGGGTGACTGCCGACGGCAGCGCTCCGGCCCGATCCACAGGAAGTCCAACGGTGATGATTGGTTTTTGTTGTTTAGAAGAGATAACTCATCGTCTTCATCGCACCTGTGCAAACTGTGGAGAACCACCGTCTGCGCAGGTCAGACACGTTATCCACCGGTGGTTTGGCTGTGGAGAACCGGGGGTAAAACTCGTGTCCCGGTCCACAGCCCCCGCCAGCCGCCGGGTTTTCCACGGCTGTCCACCGGTTGTCCACCGCTAATCCACCGGTTTTCTCCCCAGCGCTGTGGACAGCGCCGACAGCGTCGACCGCCTTAATCCCCAGAACCTTCAACAGCTCGCCCACAGGCGACCTGTCATCTGGGGACAACGTGATCGTCATCCCCAGGCGTCCACAGCCTCGTCCCCAGGGGTTGTCCACAGTCTGTGGGTAACCGGCCGGGTGCGGACGGTGGTTGTCCACTGCCTGTGACACAGGGGCTGTGGACAAGGGGTACGAGCTGTGGACGAACACAGCGCCGATCCTGGGCCCTCCACCGGGTCGAGGGTCAACGAACCCGTGCTGTCGGCTTGCCGTCAGCCGCCTGTCGGCGTCCGCTGGTCACCTTCATCACGTCAACAGGGCGTCGACACGAGCCTTCCTCGGCGCGCCGCCCCCGTCCCCGCCCGCCCTCCGGCTCCCGCCTCGCACGTGTCGACCATGAAGTTGGCGGCAGTTGGCGCCCGGTTTGTCGCCGTCAACCTCATGATCGACGCAAAGTTTCGATGGGGCTCGGGGCCCCGGGCGACTCGTGCGAGGCCAAGCCCCGGCTCCGCAGAGATCTTGGAAGGCGAGGGCCCCTGTAGCGGCCGTTTCCTTCCAAGATCTGCGGTCGGGGTCCGTGCAGACGCTGGGTGAGGCGCTCGGGTCGGCGGACTCCTGCGCAGCAGCCCCGCCTTGTTGACCAAGGAGTTCGGGGCAGGAATGACGTGTCGTCCCGACATAAACTCCTTGATCACCGCCGGAGCCGCCGGACGGGCAGTGCGCGGGCGGCGCGGAGCAGGGTCAGGTGTTCTGCTTGATGCGGTTGGTCAGCTCGGCGATCTGGTTGTAGAGCGAGCGCCGCTCCGCCATCTGCTGGCGGATCTTGCGGTCCGCGTGCATCACTGTGGTGTGGTCCCGGCCACCGAACGCCTGCCCGATCCGGGGCAGCGACAGGTCGGTCAGCTCGCGGCACAGGTACATGGCCACCTGGCGGGCGTTCACGAGCACCCGGGACCGGGAGTGGCCGCGCAGGTCCTCCAGGCTCACCCCGAAGTAGTCGGCGGTCGACACCATGATCTGGTCCGCGGTGATCTCCGGGCCGGCGCCGTCCGGGATGAAGTCCCGCAGCACCTCCTCGGCCAGCGACAGTTCGACCGAGGAACGGGTGAGGCTGGCGAAGGCGGTGACCCGGATCAGGGCCCCCTCCAGTTCGCGAATCGAGTTCGACACCCGGGAGGCGATGAACTCCAGCACGTCCGGCGGTGCGAACAGCCGCTCCTGGGCGGCCTTCTTCTGCAGGATCGCGATCCGCGTCTCCAGGTCCGGCGGCTGGATGTCGGCGAGCAGGCCCCACTCGAAGCGCGTACGCAGCCGGTCCTCCAGCGTCGCGAGCTGCTTCGGCGAGCGGTCGGACGTGATCACGATCTGCTTGTTGGCGTTGTGCAGCGTGTTGAAGGTGTGGAAGAACTCCTCCTGCGTCCGTTCCCGGTTCTCCAGGAACTGGATGTCGTCGATCAGGAGGATGTCCACGTCCCGGTAGCGGCGCTGGAACGCGCTGGTCTTGTCGTCGCGCAGCGAGTTGATGAAGTCGTTCGTGAATTCCTCGGTCGAGACGTACCGGACCGAGCGGGCGTTGCCGAGCGTCGTCGCGTAGTGCCCGATGGCGTGCAGCAGGTGGGTCTTGCCCAGTCCCGAGCTGCCGTAGATGAACAGCGGGTTGTACGCCTTGGCCGGCGACTCGGCCACCGCCACGCTCGCCGCGTGCGCGAACCGGTTGGACGAGCCGATGACGAACGTCTCGAACATGTACTTCGGGTTGAGCCGGTTGCCGCCGCTCTCCGTACCGCCGGGGAGCCTGCGGTCGGCCTGGCCGCCGCCACCCGGACGGTGGTGGTCGGCGCCACCCCGGCCGGGGCCGTTGTCGGTGGCGCCGTCGCGGGGCAGGCCGCGCATCGGCCCCGGGTCGGCGGCCGGGTTCTCCCGGTAGCGCGGCTCGTAACCCCCGGCGTCGGGAGCGGACGGCTCGATGCGCGTGCGCTCGTCGAAGGCGCGGCGCTCGGGTGCGGCGCGCAGCGGCTCGGCGAACGCGGCGCTGAAGAGCGTGTCCTGCGCGTCCCGGCCGGCGGGGATCAGGTGGGGCCGGCCGCCGTCCGCGGTCCGCTGCCGGGGCGCCGGTTCGTCCACCTGCTGTTCCGGGCGGGACTCGGCGTAACCGGGCTCGGGGCGGGAGTCGGCGTAGCCGGGCTCCGGGCGGGGCGACGGGAAGGTCGGGGCGGCCTGGTCGAAGCCGGGCAGCGGGGCGGCGCCGTCGTGCTCGGGGAGCGGTTCCGGGCTGCTGCGGTAGACGGTGCCGGCCGGGCGGGCGCCCGGGTCCTCGGTGACCCGTACGGTGACGGCCACCTGTATCGGCCGTCCGAGCCGGCGGCTCAGCGCCTCGGTGATGGCCGGGCGGAGCCGTGACTCGATCACGTCGCGGGTGAAGGCGTCCGGCACCGAGAGCAACGCGGTGTCCTCGACGATCGCCCGCAGCCGGGTGAGCCGGAGGTACGCCCGTTGCTGCGCGGAGATGATCTCGTCGGCGAGTTCGTCGGTGGTCGCCGTCCACACCGCGGCCAGGTCGGTCGCTCCGGTCACCGTCGTGCCACCCCCTCGCCTGCTCCTCACGCCCGCCCGGACGGCTGACCGGTCGTCATCCACAAGTTATCCACAGCCTGTGTACCGACCGATTGTGACCGCCCACCGGACGCGGGTCGGACCTGCCCCCCTCGATCCACGGAGGCGCTGAAGCGGGTTCACCGTGCCGAACGATTCAACAGCGTGTCCGGTCTTGCCGATCGGCGACAAACCCCGGACCCCCGACGCCGACCGCAATCGGGCACGCTAACAGCGCGGACCCCACGCCATCAACCGGCGACACCCTGACGACGTTGGCAACATCAGTGAAAACCGCCCCTTCGGTCGTCGTTCCGACGCAGGTCGGACGCCCGAGTGTGACGTTTGACGGTCATTGCGCCCCTGCGTAGGCTGGAGCGGCTGCTCTCTCGCCCTCTGCTAGGGTGATTGATGCTTGCTGTCCGTGGCTGTCACCTCGCATCGCCGGGGAGCGCGTCACGGCAGCGCCGATCGGAGGTCACCGACAAGGTGGCCTGGACCAGCACACGACCCCGGGCGATCCGCCGCGCGGGGCGTACGACAACGGAGAGCCTGACGTGAGCAAGCGCACCTACCAGCCGAACAACCGCCGGCGCGCGAAGACCCACGGCTTCCGGCTGCGCATGCGCACCCGTGCCGGCCGCGCCATCATCGCTACCCGTCGTTCCAAGGGCCGCGCCCGCCTGTCGGCCTGAGGCCGACAGGTCCGGTCCGGGGACGTGGGCAGTCGTGCTGGCCGCCGCGCAACGACTGCGGCGCAGTAGCGACTTCGCCGCAGCGGTTCGCGGTGGCCGACGCGTCGGCCGTGGCGCCGTCGTGGTCCACCTGACCATCCCCGAGCCGATCGGCACCACCGCGACACCTTCGCCGGAGCCGGCGCGGACCAGCGGTGCGGAGACCTCCGCACCGAGCCGCGCCGGCTTCGTCGTGTCCAAGGCCGTCGGCGGCGCGGTGGTCCGGAACAAGGTCCGCCGCCGACTCCGGCACCTGGTTCGCGAGCGGCTGGCCGAGCTGCCCGCCGGCACGACCCTCGTGGTACGCGCGCTGCCGGCAGCCGCCGACGCCACGTACACCCGGCTCGGGGCCGACCTCGACGCCGCTCTCGCCGCCGCGCGTTCCCCCCGGGGACGGCGGTCGCGGTGACCGGCCCGACCGCGACTCCGTCGCCCACAAGCGGTGCCCGCATGCTGCTGGCGCCTATCATCGCGTACCGTCGGTGGATAAGTCCGGCTCTGCCGGCCCGCTGCCGGTTCTACCCGTCGTGCAGTGCCTACGCCGTGGAGGCGGTGTCCCGGCACGGTGCGCTGCGGGGCGCCTGGCTGACGGTCCGTCGGCTGTCGCGCTGCCATCCCTTCCACCCAGGTGGACACGACCCGGTTCCGGAGCCGGGCGACCGCCGCCGTGCCGACGTGACTGGAGCCTGAGTGTTTAGTCTCGACTGGATCTACTACGCGATCTCGTGGATCCTGCTGACCTGGCACTCGGCCTGGGACGCCATCGGAGTTCCGGTCGGGGCCGTGATCGGTACGAACTGGGCCTGGATCCTCGCCATCATCTTCCTGGTGGTGACGGTCCGGGTGATCCTGTTCCCGGTCTTCGTCAAGCAGATCAAGTCGCAGCGTGCCATGCAGGCGCTCCAGCCGAAGGTGAAGGAGCTCCAGGAGAAGCACAAGGGTGACCGGGAGACGCTCCAGAAAGAGATGATGGAGCTCTACCGGAAGGAAAAGGCCAACCCGCTCATGGGCTGCCTTCCGATGTTCCTCCAGATCCCGGTCTTCCTGGGCCTGTTCCACACGCTGCGCCGCCTCAGCCCGGACAACCAGGGCAAGACCCTGTACGGCTGGACTGTCGACCAGTTCAACAGCGCCTCGAACGCGACGCTCTTCACCGCGCCGATCTCCGGCAAGTTCGGCTCCACCGCCGAGGAGCTCAGCCGGCTGGGCGCGAACACCGGCACCGTCAAGGTCGTCGCCGGCATCCTGGTGATCATCATGATCGCCACCACCTACCTGACCAGCCGTCAGATGATCCTCAAGACCGGCTGGGCCGAGGACCCGCAGCAGCGCATGGTGCAGCGCCTGATGCTCTACGGCATCCCGCTGTCGCTGCTGATCTCGGGCGCGATCTTCCCGATCGGTGTGATCATCTACTGGGTCACCAACAACCTCTTCACGCTCGGCCAGCAGCAGTGGGTGCTGCGGAAGTTCCCGCCGCCGCCCACCGCGAAGAGCACCACCGCCGCCAAGAACACCGGCGGCAAGGGCCCGGTGCAGCCGGCCAAGACCGGTGGCCTGTTCGGCCGCAAGGCGGCCCAGCCGGCGGCGAAGGCCCCGGCCGCGGCGCCGAAGGTGGCCGGACCGAAGCCGGGCGCCAAGCCGGTCAACCCGAAGAAGGGCGGCAGCCGGCCCGCCAAGCGACAGGGCTGAGTTCCACCGGGCCACCGCCGCGACACCGGCGGTGGCCCGTTCCGGTCACGTGCTGCCATCCGAGGAGTCGGCGCCGGGCCGGAATCGCCGCGCGACGCGCGGCCGCGGGCGAAACTGGCCCGTACAGACGTGCCCGAGGGCAACCGGCGAACCTCCCGCCGGCCCCGGGAGACCAGCGGACCCCCGAACGGTCCGGCCGAGCGAGTACGGAGATGAGACCCGTGACCGAGACCAGCATCCCCAGCGCCGACCAGTCCCTGGACGAGGAGACCCCCGTTACCGCCGCCACCGAGACCGAGGACGCCTCGGGCGAGGCCCGGGAGAAGAAGGCCCCGGCCGACAGCGACCTGTTCCGGCAGAGTGAGATCGCCGCCGACTACGTCGAGGGTCTGCTGGACATCCTCGACTACGACGGCGACATCGACGAGCTGGTCTCCGGCGGCCGTCCGGTAGTCGAAGTGGTCGGCGGACGGCTGCAGAACCTCGTCGGCCAGCGCGGCGCGACCCTGGAGGCGCTCCAGGAACTGGCCCGGCTGGCCGTGTTCCGCCAGACCGGCACGCCGAGCCGCCTGCTGCTGGACGTCGGCGGTTACCGGGCCGCCCGGCGCAAGGAACTGGCCGCCGTGGCGAAGAACGCGGTCGAGAAGGTCAAGGAGCACGGTGAGCCGGTGCGCCTGGAGCCGATGTCCGCGTTCGAGCGCAAGTGCGTGCACGACGTGGTGAACGCGATGAGCGGCGTGGAGAGCGAGTCCGAGGGCGTCGAGCCCAACCGCCGCATCGTCGTGCGTCCGGTGACGGACTGAGGTCCGTGATCTCCGACGAGACGACGGCAGGCGCCGTGGCCGGCCCGGGTGGTACGCCGCCCGGGCCGTCGGCTGTGCGCCCCGATCCCACAGTCGACCCGGTCTTCTCCGACGACGACGGGCCGGCCGACCCGGCGTACCCGGAAAGGGCCGCGACCGACCCCGGCGAGCCCGCCTTCTCGGCCGAGCCGGCGGTGGTGACCGGGGTCGAGCCCGCCGACCCGGCGGTGGACGTGATGCCCGCCTTCTCCGGTGAGCCGGCGGCGGACGTGGCACCGGTGGCCGCGGCTGCGGCGGCCGACCCGGTGTTCGCGGAGCCGGCGGAGGACATGCCATCCCCTGTGGACGGTGCGGAGCCGACGGCCGTCCCCGACCCGGCGTCCGCGACGCTGCCGCCGGAACTGGCGGAGGCGGCCCGCGCGCTCTTCGGCGATCGGCTCGACCTCGCCGCCGCGTACGCGGAACTGCTTGCCACCGACGGCGTCGTGCGCGGTCTGATCGGCCCCCGCGAGACGCCGCGGCTCTGGGACCGGCACCTGCTCAACTGCGCGGTGGTGGCCGAGCGGATCCCGGAGGGGGCGAGCGTGATCGACGTCGGCTCCGGCGCCGGACTGCCCGGCCTGGTGCTGGCGATCGCGCGTCCCGATCTCACAGTGACGCTCGTGGAGCCGCTCGCGCGGCGTACCTCCTTCCTGATCGAGGCGGTGCAACGCCTCGGCCTGACCCGCGACGTCCGCGTCTTCCGCGGGCGGGCCGAGGAGGCGGCGGCCGGGTCGCGAGACCGGGAGCCGCTCTCCGCCGACATCGTGACCGCCCGCGCGGTGGCACCGCTGGACCGGCTCGCCGGCTGGTGCCTGCCGCTGCTGGTCTCCGGCGGCCGCCTGGTGGCGCTCAAGGGCGCCTCGGCCGCCGAGGAGATCGCCGAGCACACCGAAGCGGTGGTACGCCTCGGCGGCGGCACGCCGGAGCTGCACCGGTGCGGCGACGGGGTGATCGAGCCCCCGGCGACCGTGATCGAGGTGGTCCGTGAGCGCGTGGTGAACCCGCGCCGGGCCAAGAAGCCGAAGCGGTCGCGTGGCGGCCGCCGTCGTGGCGACCGCTGACCGAAACGGCTGTCCGGACGCCCACCCGGTCGTTGGACCGGGTGGGCGTGACGCGATCGATCACAACCCGACATGGACCCACCGCGCCCGTCGGCCGTAGGCTGACCGCGCGTCGATAGTGTGGAACGGCGGTGCCGGGCGGCACCCGAACCCGACGGTTCCCGCCGAGCCGACCACGCCGGGCGAGGGCCCGGTATTCGATTCGACGGGTGCGGACCGACCATCCGGAGCGGGTAGGGATGACAGGTGCATGACGACGGCAGGTACGACGATCCACGGTTGACCGGGCCCGGAGGGAAATCCCCCGGCCCCGTTTCACGTGAAACCAACTACCGGGAGTGGACGGTGAACGAGCCCCGCGATCCGTCCGCCTCTTACCCGCCGACCGAGCCGCCGCCGCAGCGGCGGGACACGCCGCCCGCCGGTTCCGTACGGCCCGTCTCGTCGGCGCCGGCGAACGTCCCGCCGGCCCGTGACCCGCTCGACCCGGCAGACGGCCCGGCGAACGCGCCGACGCCGCGGCCACCCGCGGTGCGGGCGAACGTCGCGGTGCCCGCTCGCTTCGAACCCCAGCCGCCCGTCTCGGCCGTGCCGCACCAGGCCGCTCCCGAGGTCACCGTGACGCCGTCCGACACGCCACAGGCGAGCGGGTACGGCGATGAGGTAGACGCCAGCACGTACGTTTCACGTGAAACCCCGACGCGCGAAGAGGATGATCCACCGTTGGCTATGGAGGCGATGCGCGCCGTGCAGATCCTGAATCCCAGTGGCGAGGTCACCATGCCCCGCCCGGACCGGACCCGGGTGATGTGCGTCGCCAACCAGAAGGGCGGCGTGGGTAAGACGACCACCACCGTGAACCTGGCCGTGGCGCTCGCGCTGCACGGCAACCGGGTGCTCGTGGTCGACCTTGATCCCCAGGGCAACGCCTCCACCGGTCTGAACGTCCCGCACCACACCGGCGTGCCCGACGTCTACGACTGCCTGATCGACAGCGTGCCGCTCGAAGAGGTGGCGCAGGCCGTCGAGGGCATCCCCAACTTGTGGTGCGTACCGGCCACGATCGACCTGGCGGGCGCCGAGATCGAACTGGTCTCCGTGGTGGCCCGGGAGTCGCGCCTGGCGCGGGCGATCGCCGCGTACCCGGGGCACTTCGACTACGTCTTCATAGACTGCCCCCCGTCGCTCGGCCTGCTGACCGTCAACGCGCTCGTCGCCGCGCAGGAGGTGCTGATCCCGATTCAGTGCGAGTACTACGCGCTGGAAGGGCTCAACCAGTTGATCAACAACATCAACCTGGTGCGCCAGCACCTCAACCCGAAGCTCGAGGTCTCCACCATCCTGCTCACCATGTACGACAGGCGCACCCGGCTGGCGGACGCGGTGGAGCAGGACGTCCGAAACCACTTCGGCGACAAGGTGCTCCAGGCCGTCATCCCGCGCAACGTGCGTGTCTCCGAGGCACCGAGCTACGGCCAGTCGGTGATGACCTACGATCCCGGTTCGCGGGGAGCCACGAGTTACTTCGAGGCCGCCCAGGAGATCGCGGAACGAGGCGTCAAGGAGCCGGTGAGCCGGAATGCGTAGTGCGGAGATGTCGCTGGGAGGCGTCGCATGAAGAACCGTCCCCGCGGCGGACTGGGCCGAGGGCTCGGCGCCCTCATCCCCACCGGACCGGTACCGGGCGCCGAACCGGCGGCCACCGAACCGGAGTCGTCGGCAGTTGCCGCGTCGCCCTCGGCTCCGGTCGCAGGCGCGACCGCCGCCATCACCGGCGGTGTCGGGAGCACCCCGCCGCCGGCCGTCGAGCCCGAGTCGCACCTGAGCCCGGTGCCCGGCGCACGCTTCGCCGAGATCCCGGTCGATGCCATCGTGCCGAACCCGAAGCAGCCCCGGCACGTCTTCGACGAGGAGGCGCTGGAGGAGCTGAAGACCTCGATCCAGGAGGTCGGCTTCCTCCAGCCGATCGTGGTCCGCCAGCTCGACACCGAGAAGTACGAACTCGTCATGGGTGAGCGGCGCTGGCGCGCCGCCCAGGCGGTCGGCCGGGAGACCATCCCCGCGATCGTCCGGGACACCAAGGACGACGCGATGCTCCGGGACGCGCTGCTGGAGAACATCCACCGCGCCAACCTGAACCCGCTGGAAGAAGCGGCGGCCTACCAGCAGCTGCTGGAGGAGTTCGGCGCCACCCACGAGGAGCTGGCCCGGCGGATCGGCCGCAGCCGCCCGCAGATCTCCAACACCATCCGGCTGATGAACCTGCCGGCCGCTGTGCAGCGCCGGGTCGCCGCCGGAGTGCTCTCCGCCGGTCACGCCCGGGCACTGCTCAGCCTCGACGACGCCGAGGCGCAGGAGCAGCTCGCCAAGCGGATCGTCGCCGAGGGCATCTCCGTACGCGGTGCCGAGGAACTGGTGCACCTGGCGCTCGCCGAGGAGCCGGCGAAGACGGCTGCCGCGAAGCGCCGGCCGAAGCCGCACGCCCCGGCGCTCACCGATCTCGCGGACCGGCTCTCCGACCGGTTCGACACCCGGGTGAAGGTCGACATCGGCCGGAGCAAGGGCAAGATCACGATCGAGTTCGCCACCGTTGACGACCTGGAGCGGATCGTCGGGATCATCGGCATGGACGGTGAGGAGCAGCCCGAGGCGTAGCCGTCAGAGGTTGCCCGGCCGGCCGCATCGCCCGCGAGGGGGTGCGGCCGGTTCTCTTTCTCCAGGACGCCGTTTCGGTTGCGAACCGTCTGCTGCTGCCCGCGCGAGGGCGTGGCCGGCTCGGCGTCCTTCCCGCTGGTTTCACGTGAAACGAGAATGCCGGTGCCCGGTGCCCGGTGCCCGGTGCCCGGTGCCCGCCCGGTGCCCGGTGCGCGGTGGCGCGGTGGCGCGGTGGCGCGTGGCGAGGGGGCGCGGGTGACGCGGTGACGTCGTGGCGCGGTGGCGCGGTGGCGCGGTGGCGCCGTAATGCGGGTGGCGGGGGTGGCGGGGGTAGCGGTGGTAGCGCGGTGGCGATGTGCCGAGGCGACGCGGTCGCGCGCGGCGGCGGGATAGGCCGGGTGGCTAAGGCGACTGGCGCAACTTGGGCGGCTGGTTCGCTTCTGCTTCCGGGCTGGGGTGCCGAACTCGCAGACTCGCCTCAGAACGAGGGCAAGGACGGGGTGCAGCCCGGTCGGTAGGCGGCGGCGTTTCACGTGAAACGGGTAGGCCCGCATAAGGCCGCTGAAGCACTCCCGCCGCCCCGCCGATGCGGCGCGCGACGCTACTGGTCGAAGCTGTACATCGAACTGCCCACGAAGCGGCGGCCGCTGCCCGAACGTGAACGTCCGCTCGGGCGTGGGCAAAGGGCAACCACGTGGGTTGCAGACCTGGGCTCGTCGCCTTTGGCTACCGTGGCCCGCCCTTCGGGCGGCCCAGTCCCATCCCGGCCGCTACTGGCCACCCGGCCAAACGATGACGCGCGTCCATCGCGTCGATGCTGACATCGCGTCGCCGATGTGGCCGTCTCGCCGATGCCCCGCGCCGGTGGCCGTCGGTGCAGCCGCCGCCGCTGCGCACTCACCGCCCCGACACCCACCGCCCCGCACGCTGCCATCCCGCCAGAGCGGCAGCTGGACCGAGTGGAACACCATGGGTGTCAAAACGCCTCGGAGACACCCATGGTGTTCCACCGCACCCGGGGCGGCTGGCGTTGGCGAGCCCGGACCGAAGTGGTCCCGTCGGGGGGCGCGCGTTTCCCAAGATGTCCCCGTCGCCCCGGCCGATGACCACCCTGTCAGCAACGCCTCCAGACCACCCGCACAGGAGCCGGATGAGTTGTCGCTAGCCGCTGATCCCTCGCAGGTTCGAAGCGGGCGCGAGAATGCTCGCCAGAGCGACCGAGCGACCGAGCGACCGAGCGACCGAGCGACCGAGCGACCGAGCGACCGAGCGACCGAGCGACCGAGCGACCGAGCGACCGAGCGACCGAGCGACCGAGCGACCGAGCGACCGAGCGACCGCAGCGACCGCAGCGACCAGAGCGGGCCGGAGCGGGCCGGAGCGGGCCGGAGCGGGCCGGAGCGGGCCGGAGCGGGCCGGAGCGGGCCGTCCGGCCGGGGCAGCCAAAGCGGCGGGCGGCCGGGAACGGCAGGAGCCCCGGTGACCCGGCTGGCCCCGGTGGCTCGGGGTGAGCCGCGGTGGCTCGGGGTGAGCCGCGGTGCGCCGCTGACCCGAGGTGGCTCGGATGCCGCTTCGTGGGCCGGCCTGGCGGACGCCGCCGTCCCGGCTGCATGGCACTCGACGGGGTGTCCGGCCGTGCTGTGCCTTCATGTCGCAGACCGGTTGGTCGACTCGGCGGGGCGGCGGACCGGCCGAGAGCCACCGTGGATCAGCCGGCCATCGAGAACCCCGGCCCAGCGAACCCCCCGCGCCGGGCTGACGTAGGACCCAGCACTCCGGCGCACCGAGGACCGGCGTGGAACCACGGACGATCCGACCGCCGTCGTTTCACGTGAAACCGACCGCAAGAAGCCCTTCCCGAACCCGGTACGGATCGCGCGCCCGATCGTTGGAAGAACGGATCCACACGCCCTCTAGTTATCCACAGCAGTTGTCCACAGGCTCGTCTCGTTTCACGTGAAACGAAGCGCGGAAACCCTTGCTGAGCAGTGGATGACGCACCGTACTGGTGATCTCGGCACCCTGTGGACAACGTGGTGGACAACCTGTGCGCGGCCAGTGGAACGGGTAGGGACAGGCGTCGCCAACTCGGTTAGGGTCAGCGTCGTGCCGGACACCCCTCCCTCAGTTCCAGACTTCACCCAGTGGCCGTCCTTTCCCTTCGAGGGCGATCTCCGCGTCAAGCAGCTCGACGAGCCCGTACCGTTCGAACCTCCCCGCCGCGGCGAGGCGGACCGGGAGTGCACCGCCTGCAATGCGCCCGACGAGGCGTACATCTGGGTCGGTGAGCGGTGGCGGGTCCGTGCCATGGACCGGCCCACCGGTCTGCCGATGGTCCTGATCCTGGAGTCCCGGTCCCACCTGGATCTGGGCGACCTGCCGAATCTGCTCGCCGCCGAGCTGGGCGTGATGACTGTGCGCCTGGAGCGGGCCGTCCGGTCGCTCGACGGCGTGGCCCGGGTCCACGTGAATCGTTGGGGCGACGGTTCCGCGCACCTGCACCTGTGGTTCCTGGCCCGGCCGTACGGGCGGCTGCAACTGCGCGGCACGTTCCTGTCGCTGTGGGACTCGATCCTGCCTCCCATCTCCGAGGACAAGTGGCGGGAGAATCTGGCCCTGGTGGCCGCGTGGCTCGCCGAGTTCGGTGGCCGGCCGCTCGCCGAGCCGCCGCGCATCCAGTGGCAGGCCCCGTCGAGCTTTGCCCCGGCCTCGGCCGCGGACGCCGCTGAGGAGCCCGAGGACGAGCCCGCATCAGTGATCGAGGCTGCGGACGAGATCCCGGAGTCCGAGGCGGCAGGGGGCGTCTCAGACCCCTCCGCGGGCCCGTCGGTCGACGACCCGGAGGACGGATCCGAGGCGGCCGAGGAGCAGGAGACCGGGGACGCCCCGACTGCGGGCGAGGCCGAGGACGTGATCGAGGACGGCCAGCCGCGGGCGGGGCGTACCCGGGAGGGCTGACCTCAGCGGCGGGCGGCGGCCCGGGTCACGAGCGTGCCGAGCACCCGGCCGAAGTCCAGCCCGGCCGCCTGGATCGCCAGCGGCAGCAGCGACGTCTCGGTCATGCCCGGGGAGACGTTCACCTCCAGCACGTGCGGGTCACCGCCGGCGTCGACGATCAGGTCGACCCGGGACACGTCGCGCAGGCCGAGCGCGGTGTGCGCGGCGAGCGCCACCTCGGTCACCCGGGCTGTCGTCGCGGCGTCGAGCCGGGCGGGCGCGTGCCAGGTGGTACGGCCGGCGGTGTAGCGGGCCGCGTAGTCGTAGACGCCGTTGCGCGGCACGATCTCGACCGGGGGCAGGGCCTGCGGGCCCTTGCCGAGGTCGAGCACGGAGACCGCCACGTCCATTCCGGGCACGTAGCGCTCCACGAGTGCGGTCTGGTCGTACGCGAAACAACCCACCATGGCGGCCGGCAGCGACGCCGCCTCCCGGACCACGGCGGCGCCCAGTCCGGAGCCGCCCTGCGCCGGCTTGACCATCAGCGGCAGCCCGAGCCGGTCGACGATCCGGTCCAGGACGGCGACCGCGCCCAGCTCGGAGAAACGGTCGTGCGGCAACGCCACCCAGTCGGGCGTCGGGATGCCCGCCTCGCGCAGCACCGCCTTCGCCGACGGCTTGTCCCAGGCGAGCCGGGAGGACCGGGCGTCGCAGCCGACGTAGGGCACGTCCCAGAGGTCGAGCACGCCGCGCAGCGAGCCGTCCTCGCCGGTGGCGCCGTGCAGGGCGATCACCACCGCGTCCGGCGGGTCGGCGGTCAGCGCGGGCAGCAACGCCACGTCGGCGTCGCGCAGCTCCGCCTGCACTCCGACCGCGCGCAGCGCGTCGAGCACCCGGCGGCCCGACCGCAGCGAGACGTCCCGCTCGTAGGAGAGGCCACCGGCGAGTACGAGCACGTGCAGCTCGTCGACGGCGGATCCGGTCACGGGAGGCGGTGCGGCAGGGCTGTCGGACATGCGGGCATCATGCCAAGTCGGGACCGGGCGCGTCCGAGCCGCCCTGGCGTCGGCGGGGTCCGGCACCGCCGACCGCACCGAAGACCTTCCGCATCGCGATCTCCTGCTCCATCACCCCGGCCAGCCGGCGGACACCCTCGCGGATCCGCTCCGGCGTCGGGAAGGAGAAGTTCAGCCGCATGTTCCCGGCGCCGGTGCCGTCGGCGTAGAAGCCGGTTCCCGGCACGTACGCGACGCGGGCGGCCACTGCCCGCGGCATCATCGCCTTGGAGTCGAGCCCGTCGGGCAGCGTCGCCCAGACGAACAGGCCGCCCTGCGGCCTGGTCCAGGTGGTGCCCTCCGGCATCAGGTCGGCCATCGCGTCGAGCAGCGCGTCCCGGCGCTCGCGGTAGATCTCGCGGTAGACCTTGAGCTGCTGCCGCCAGGGCATGGTGCCGAGGTACGTCGAGACGGCCGACTGGGCGTAGGCGCTCGGGCAGAGGATCTGCGCCTCACTGGCGATGACCAGCTTGTCGCGGACCGCGTGCGGGGCCAGGATCCAGCCCACCCGCAGGCCCGGCGCGAACGTCTTGGAGAACGTGCTCAGGTAGAAGACCCCCTCGCGCCGCCGGGCCCGCAGCGGCCGGGGCGCCTCGCCCTCGAAGCCGAGCTGACCGTACGGGTCGTCCTCCACCACGAGCAGCCCGGCGCGCTCACAGATGTCGAGCACCCGTTCGCGCCGCTCCTCGCTCAGCGTCACGCCGGCGGGGTTCTGGTAGGTGGGGATGGTGTAGAGGAACTTCACCCGGCGGCCGGCCCGGGCCAGTTCGGCGATGGCCACCTCCAGCGCCTCCGGGATGAGCCCTTCGTCGTCCATCGGCACGTGGGCCACCTGGGCCTGGGCGGCCTGGAACACCCCGAGCGCGCCGACGTACGTCGGCCCCTCGGTGAGCACCACGTCACCCGGGTCCAGGAAGAGCCGGGCCACCAGGTCGAGGGCCTGCTGGCCGCCGACGGTGACGACCACGTCCTCCGGGGAGGCGCCGCACGAGGCGTCGATCCCGGAGAGGGACATCACCTCGCAGATCCGCTCGCGCAGCTCCGGGGCGCCCTGGCCGACGCCGTACTGGAGGGTGGTGGCGCCGTGCTCGGAGCCGAGCCGGCCGAGCATCTCGCCGACCGCGTCGAGCGGCAGCGCCGCGATGTAGGGTGCCCCACCGGCGAGCGAGACGACCTCCGGCCGGTTGGCCACCGCGAAGAGCGCCCGGATCTCCGAGGCGGTCATCCCGCGGACGCGCCGGGCGTATCTGTCGGTGTAGTCGTCGAGCGTCGTGCCGGTCATGACATCACCTCGATCGGGTGTCGGCGGGGCTGCCGCCCGGTGTGGTACCCGCGATGCCGACATCCATTGGCGGCGAGGGCCGGTTGGTCGATCGTAGTCCCCGGTGACGGTAGCGGCACCGGCCGTGTGGACACGTCCACATCCCGGACCCGCCACTCGGCCGTCCGGGCGGGGGTTCACGCGTTCCCTCCCGTACCGCCGGACAGGGGCGTACGATCGCTCGTCGGGAGCAGGAGGGCGCGGGAGGAACCGGCGCTCCGAGCCTATTGGTGGGGTGCGCTCATGTCGCGACGTCTGGTCAGCCTGACCCTGGACACGCTGGAGGACCTGCCTCGATCGTGCCGGCGCTGCGTCTACTGGGAGCTGGATCCGGTCTCCGCGGAGCGGGCCTGCGCAGCAGGTGACCCGGGCCTGGAGAAGGAGGCGTGGGTCTCCCAGACGCTGCTGGAGTGGGGTTCCTGCGGCAAGCTCGTCTACGTCGACGGGATGCCGGCCGGCTTCGTCATGTACGCGCCGCCGGCGTACGTCCCGCGCTCGATGGCGTTTCCCACCTCGCCGGTCTCGGCGGACGCGGCGCTGCTGATGACGGCGCACGTGGTGCCCGCCTTCGCCGACGGCGGCCTGGGCCGGATGCTGGTCCAGGGCGTGGCCCGCGACCTGACCAAGCGCGGCATCAAGGCGATCGAGGCGTTCGGGGACGCCAAGTTCGGCGACGACGCGGACGACCCGGCCCGCGCCTGCGTGGCGCCCGCCGACTTCTTCCTCTCGGTGGGCTTCAAGACGGTCCGGCCGCACCCGCGCTACCCGCGCCTGCGGTTGGAGTTGCGGACGGCGCTGAGCTGGAAGTCGGACGTCGAGTACGCGCTGGAGAAGCTGCTCGGCTCGATGAGCCCGGAGACGCTGCTGCGGCCGGTCCGCCCGGCGCCGGCCACCCGCTCGACCAGCTGAGCGGGGATCAGTCGACGACGGTGCCGGCGGCGAGTGCCGCCCGCAGTTCGGTCACGTCGATCGAGCCGGTCGGCACGTCGCGTTCGATCGGCAGGTACATCCGCTGCACCGCGGCGACGATGGCCTCGGCCACCCGGTCCCGGAACCGGGGGTCGACCAGCCGGGCCCGGTCGTCCGGCGAGGTCAGGTAGCCGACCTCGACGCGTACCGCGGGCATCCGGGTGAGCCGGAGCAGCTCCCACGCCTTGGCGTGGGTACGGCAGTCACGCAGCCCGGTGCGGGCCACGATCTCCCGCTGCACCAGCCCGGCCAGACGTTCGCCGGTCGCCGACGTGACGCCGTTGTCGGTGCCGTAGTGGTAGGTGGCGACCCCCTCGGCGGCCGGGTTGGCGTGGTGGTCGGTGTGCAGCGAGATGAACACGTCGGCGCCGAGGGAGTTGGCGAGCTGGGCCCGGTCCGCGTCGGGCAGGCAACTCGCGGGCGCGGGGCCCCGGGTCAGCTGCACCCGTACGCCGGCCGCGGCGAGCCGCCCCTCCAGCCGGCTGGCGAGGTCGTGCACGAGGTCCGCCTCGGTCCAGTGCAGCGGGCCGTCGGGCACCACCACGCCCGGGTCGGTGCCTCCGTGCCCCGGGTCGATCACCACGGTCCGCCCGACCAGCTCCGGCCCGGCCTGCCGGATGGCGTCGGACTCGCGCAGCCACTGCGGGCGTCCGCCGACCACCTTGCGGCCGAGGCGGCGCAGCGCGTTGACGGTGTGCGGCCCGCACGACCCGTCCGGTTTCAGCCCCATCTCCCGCTGGAACTGGGCCACCGCGCGGGAGGTGCGGATGCCGTAGATGGCGTCGGCGCGCCCCACGTCGTACCCCATCTCCAGGAGGCGTTCCTGGAGCGAGCGGACGTCCTCGCCGGTGATCGGCTCGGGTACGGCGTGGAAGAGCGCGCGGGCGCCGAACCGCCAGCGGGCCGCGTCCAGCGCCCGCCAGGTCTCGGCGCCGACGCGCCCGTCGACGCTGAGGCCGCGGGACTGCTGGAACGCCCGGACCGCGCGTTCGGTCTCGGCGTCGTAGTCGTCGCCTCCGCCCTCGGCGGGAAGAAGCTCCAGGCCGACGAGGACGGTCCGGATCTCGGCCACCGCCGGTCCCTGGTCACCGGGTCGGATCGGATGCACGACGACCCCCTATGCACGGACGTTGGCAGGACCGGAACTCCGACGAGATGCTTACGGAGCGTACCGTGACCGGTACCCGGCGGGTTCGTGTTCATGCAGGTCAGGAAAGCCGGAACCCCCGTCACCCGGGCGGGGTGACGGGGGTTCCGGCGCTGTCGGTACGGCTAGAGCGCCGACTCGATGAGCTTGAGCAACTCGCCCTTCGGCTTGGCGCCGGCGATCGACTGCACGGGCTGGCCGTTCTTGAAGATCGTCAGCGTCGGCACCGACATGACCCGGTAGGCGCGCGCCGTCTCCGGGTTCTCGTCGATGTTGAGCTTGACGATGGTGACCTGGTCCTTCATCTCGCCGGCGATCTCCTCCAGCAGCGGCGAGACCTTGCGGCACGGGCCGCACCACTCCGCCCAGAAGTCCACCAGGACCGGCTTGTCGGACTGCAGCACGTCGCTGACGAAACTCGCGTCAGTGACCGCCTTGGTTGCTCCCACTATGAACTCTCCTCCTCCGAACCTTGCTCGTCGAACTCTCAGCCCTGGATGGTGGCGATGAAGCGCTCGGCGTCCAGCGCGGCGGCACAGCCGGTGCCGGCCGCCGTGATGGCCTGCCGGTAGGTGTGGTCGACCACGTCACCGGCCGCGAACACGCCCGGCACGCTGGTACGGGTGCTCGGCGCTTCGACCTTCACGTACCCCTCGTCGTCGAGCTCCACCTGGCCGCGGAACAGCTCACTGCGCGGGTCGTGCCCGATCGCCACGAACACGCCCGTGACGTCGAGCACCTTGCTCTCGCCGGTGTGCACGTTGCGCACCCGTACGCCGTTGACCTTGCCGTCGTCGCCGAGGATCTCCTCGACCACGGTGTTCCACTCGACCTTGATCTTCTCGTTGCTCAGCGCCCGGTCCGCCATGATCTTGCTGGCGCGGAACGAGTCGCGGCGGTGGAGGATCGTCACCGACTCGGCGAACCGGGTGAGGAAGCTGGCCTCCTCCATCGCCGAGTCGCCGCCGCCGACCACCACGATGTGCTGGTTGCGGAAGAAGAAGCCGTCACAGGTGGCGCAGGACGACACCCCGTGGCCGAGGTATTCCTGCTCGCCCGGCACGCCGAGCGGCCGCCAGGCGGAGCCGGTGGAGAGGATGACGGCGCGGGCGCGGTACGCGGTCTCGCCCACCCACACGGTGCTGACCGCGTCGGAGCCGATCTCGCCGGTGTCCTTCAGCTCGACCCGGGTCACGTCGTCGGTGAGGAACTCGGCGCCGAAACGCTCGGCCTGCTTGCGCATGTTGTCCATCAGCTCGGGCCCGAGGATGCCGTCGGCGAAGCCGGGGAAGTTCTCCACCTCGGTGGTGGTCATCAGCGCGCCACCCGACTGCACGCCCTCGATCACCAGCGGCTTCAGGTTGGCGCGTGCGGCGTAGACCGCAGCCGTGTAGCCGGCCGGACCGGAGCCGATGATGATCAGGTTGCGGACCTCGTCCACTGCCGTCTCCCGATGTGTGTGTTCGTCACCGGCCGCACCGATGTCGATCCCGAGTGCCGACGGCTCAGCGGCGCCGGCGCCTGACTTGCAGAACGTCATCGTACGAAGCGGGGATTCCCGAGCCGGTCATCCGGTGGGTCAGGTCACGTGGCGGGACACGCGTGATGACCGCGTTTTCACCCTACCCGCGTACGGAAGCGCGTGTCCGCGCCGGACCCGGGCACGCCGCACTCCGGCCCGCTCGCCCAGCCCCAGCGGGCGCCGGTCGCGTCGGCGAACGTCACCACGAGCGCCGGAGCGCCCTGGTACCGGGCGTAGTCGATCATGTCGATGGTGAGCGGGGTGGCGCCGTGCTCCGCGCCGATCGCGGTGAGGCACGCGCCGAGCGTTTCCGGCCGGGTCAGCCGGTCCAGCCCGGCGAACCCCCCGGCGCGGTACTTGTCGCTGTACAGCGGCGTCTCCGGGCCGTTCTCCCGCGCCGCGCCGGACGGAGCGGCCATGTCCTGCGGCGTCGACTTCGCCCCGGTGGGCACGCGGGCGGCGGCGAGGCGTTCCGGGGTCCAGTCGGTGCCGCTGCGCAGCGCCGGTCCGGTGGTCCGGTACGGCGCGGCGGCCATCGGCGCCGCCTCCCCGGCCGCCCGGTCGGCCGTACCGCCGTCGCCCGGGTCGGCCAGCCGGCCGACACCGAGCCCCACCGCCGCGACCGAGGCCGCGGCCAGGGCCACCGGCCCGGCGATCCGGGCCCAGCGCCGGGGACGACGACCGGGGCCGCTGTGTCGTTCGGGACGCGACGCGGCGCCGGGCGGGCGGGCCGCGCCGCCGGCCTGAGCCGGTACGACGGGCGTACCGTCGCGCAGCGCGCCCGGTCCGGCCCCGGCGAGCGCCGCCGTGATCCGGTCGGTCACCGCCACGGGCATCTCCGGCGTGGGCGCCGCCGCCCAGCCGGCCAGGTCGGCGTGCACCAGGTCGACCGCCTCGGCGAGCGTCTCGTACGCGACCCGCCATGCCGGGTCCTGCTCGACCAGCCGGGCCACTGTCGCCTGCTCGGGGGTGCCGTCCAGCGCCCCGCCGAGGTAGTCGGCGAGCAGGTCGTGGTCGACCTCGCTGAACTCCCGGGAAGTCACGGCTCCTCCTGGCTGACGGCCTGACGGGACGCTCCCGACGAGGATCCGACGCCCTCGGGGCCCCGCCGGTTCCCGGAGGTGACCCGCGGCACGTCGGCCGCGGGGGAGTCGGAACCGGTCCGCAGGTGCCCGAGCAGGACGGCGAGCCTCGCCCGGCCCCGGGCGCACCGGCTCTTCACGGTCCCCTCGGCGACGCCGAGCATCAGGGCCACCTCGGCGACCGGATAGCCCTGCACGTCCACCAGGACCAGCGCGGCCCGCTGTTCGGCCGGTAGCGCCGCGAGAGCCTGCCGGACCACGAGCGCGGTGTCGTGGTCGTGTGCCGGTGCGGCCGGTTCCCGCCCGCCGGTGTGCCGGCCCGGTTCGCCGTCGGTGTGCGTCCCGTCCGGCAGCGGGACGGTGGCGTGGGTCTGCCGCCGCCGGATCCGGTCCAGGCAGGCGTTCACCACGATCCGGTGCATCCAGGTGGTGACCGCCGAGTCGCCCCGGAACCGGGCGGCGGCGCGGTGGGCGGAGAGCATGGCGTCCTGGAGGGCGTCGGCCGCCTCCTCGCGGTCGCCGATCGTACGCAGGGCGACCGCCCAGAGCCGGTCGCGGTGCCGCTGGAACAGTTCGGTGAAGGCGTCCCGGTCGCCCGCCACGTGGGCCCGGAGCAGGTCCAGGTCGGAGCGGCCGGGCTGCGGGCCGTCGCGTTCCGCCATCACCACGTCCGGCGGAGGTGGCGCGGCGGGCGCGGCCGACGGGTCACGAGCCCTGGACCGTGATCTCCTGGACGCCGAGCTTCCAGGTGCTGCCGTTGTCCTTCACCGGCAGCTTGGTGATCCAGAAGAGGAGGTACTGGTACTTCTGGTCCGGCTGGAAGGCGTCGAAGATCATCTTCGTGCCGCCGTTCTCGTTCGCCGGCCCGACCACCGTGGAGTAGGCGTTCACCAGCTGCTTGTCGCCGGCGGAGGTGGACGGGAAGTCGCCGCGGGCACCGGTACGCAGCTCGACGGTGGCGCCGGTGGCCGACAGCGTCGCCTCCAGCTGCTTGACCGAGTGCGGGGCACCCAGGTCGATCCAGACGCCCATGCCCTTCTTGAGGCCGCCGAACTTGGCGTTCGTCCGGTAGGTGTTGGTCTCCCAGCCCTCGTCGTCGTCGCCGTCGATGACCTTCTCGGCGTTGCGCACCTCCGCGCGATCGCCGTCCGGGTCGATGATCCGTACGTCCTGGATGGTGAGCTTGCGGACCTGCGCTGCGGGCTCGTCGCCACCGCCGGCGCTGGCCGGCGCGCTGTTCGACGGCTGGGCGACCGGCTCCTTGTCGCCGTCGTCGCCACCGCCGAGCGCGTTGATGCCGATGAGCAGCCCGACCAGGGCGACAGCCAGCATGCCGGCGATGCCGATGGCGACCTTGCGCCCGCCGGCCGCGGCCAGCGGCGAGGGCTCCTCGCCGGGCTCGGCGGTGAAACGCAGCGGCCCGGCCTGCTCCAGGAACTGCTCGTCGGCCGGGATGTCGAGCCGGCTCAGCTCGGCGGCCAGCACGTCCGACGCCGGCGGGTCGATCTCCCGGTCGAGCAGGTCCATGGTCAGGTCGTCGAGGTACGCCGGCACGCCGGCACGCACCTGCCGGGGCGCGGCGATGGCGCCGGCGGCGTCGCGGACCGCGTCCGGCAGGGCGGCGCGGCCGTGCCCGGCGGTGGCGCCGTGCAGCGGGGCCTCGCCGTGCGGCCAGTGCCCGGTCAGGGCGAAGTAGAGCACCCCACCGACCGCGCGCAGGTCGTTCTGCTGGCTGTCCGCCCCGTCGGTACGCGCGTCGGCGAGCACCACCCGGCCGTCGTCGCTGATCATCACCGTGCCGGGGTGCAGGTTGCCGTGCACCATGCCGGTGGCGTGTACGGCGGCGAGGGCGCTCGCGACGGCGTTGCCGATCGCCGTGGCCCGAGCCGGGTCGAGCGGCCCGTCGGCGGCGACCATCTCGCGCAGCGACTGCCCGTCCACCCACTCGCGGACCACGTAGGCGCGGTCGTCCTCGTCGATCGCGTCGTAGACGCCGACCAGGTTGGGGTGGATGACGCGGCTCGCGGCGACCGCGGCCTGAAGCATCTCGGTGGCGGAGTCGCCACCCGGGTAGCGGAGGACCACCGCGACGGGACGGCGGAGCACCACGTCGACACCGCGCCAGACCAGCCGGCCCGCGCTGTCGTTGTTGATGTGCTCGACCAGTTCGTACCGCTCGGCGAGCAGCTCACCGACCGTGGGAGCACCGAAGGTCACGACCGCAGGAGAGGTCTCCTCCGCTTCCTGACCCTCGCCGACCTGGGTCACCCGTCCTCCCTCGGTGATCGCGTCGATCGATGGACCCGTGCTGCTGGGCATGTGGCTTCCCGCTCTGCCTTCGGTGGAACGGCCGCGGTCTCGACGCCCGCGTCGATCCCGGTCGTACCCGTCGAGAGCGACCTTACCCGGGATGCCCGGTTCTCCGACATGTCATCTTCCCGCTGTGACCGGCCGGAAGGCCAGTCGCCACGGGCTCCCGGCCGGGTCGCCCGCCCACCCGGCGGGCGAGCCGGACACGCACCGCCAATCTAGAGGTTGACGGCAACGAGGTGGCACAGGGGCGTACCGGTGCGGCGACGGGGAGGTTTTCCCCTTCCCGGCCTGCGCTCCCTCGTCCGTACGGTTGGTTGTCCACAGGCCGAGAGGCCCAGTGGACGGGGGAATTCCAAGTTATCCACAGCCGTATCCCCAGCCTGGTGATCCTCGTTCACCGTCGGTCACCGAGGGGGTCAACGCCCGAGGCGCCGCCGGACCATCCCGACCACCTCGGTGATCTCGCCGATCCGCAGCACCATGGCGAGCCCGAGGTAGGTGGCGCCGATCGCCGCCCCGCCGATCACCAACTGGACCGCCGCGGCGAGCCAGCTCAGGCTCGCCGGGTCGCCCGGCAGCACCGCGACCACGAGCAGGCCGACGACCGCCGCGCCGAGGGCCGCCACGACCACCCGGCCGAGCGTGCGCATGATCCCGCCCAGCCCGATCCGGCCCACCCGGGGCCGCAGCAGCATCGCCGAGATGATCGCCGCCGCCAGGTACGACACGGCGTTGCCGAGCATCATCCCGGCCGCCGCGAACGTGTTCGAGAAGATCAGGAACAGACCGACCTGGAGCAGGACGCGCAGCGCCACCACCGGAATGTTGACCAGAGCCGGGGTACGGGTGTCCGGCAGCGCGTAGAACGCGAAGGTGAAGAGCTGGCTGACCGCGAACGGCACCAGGCCGAGCGCCGCCACCAGCAGCACCGTCGACGTGGCCACCGCGTTGTCGCCGGTGAACGCGCCGTACCGGAACACCACCACCGAGATCGGGGCGGCCAGCACCGCGTAGCAGACCGCGATGGGCGCGAGCACCGCGGTGACCATCCGGGTGCCCCGGGACAGGTCGGCGGTGACGTCGTGGAACCGGTTCTCGGCGGCGGCCGCGCTCATCCGCGGCATCAGCGCGGTGATGATCGAGACGGCGATGATGCCGTGCGCCATCATCAGCAGCAGGAAGACGTTGTTGTAGATCAGCAGGCCGGCGTTCTGGCCGTCCCCGCCGGTGGCCCGGTTGAGCAGGTTGACCACCACGAAGAGGCCGAGCTGGTTGACCGCGACGTAGCAGAACATCCAGGCGCCGAGCCGGGCCAGCTCGCGCAGCCCCAACTCGCGGAAGTCGAACCGTGCCTTCCACCGGAAGCCGACCTTGCGCAGCGCGGGCAGCAGGCCGATCGCCTGCACCGCGACGCCCAGCAGCGTGCCGCCGCCGACCAGCAGGATCCGGTCCCAGCCCACCTCGCCGGGCGGCAGCGCCTTCGCGCTGTAGACGACGATGTACAGGCCGAACGTGCCGATGGACACGATGTTGTTGAGGATCGGCGCCCACATCGGGGCGGCGAAGTGCCCCCGGGTGTTCAGCACCGCGGCGATCAACGCGCTGATGCCGGTGAAGAACAGCATCGGCAGCATCAGGTACGACAGCCGGGTGACCAGCGTGGTGTACGCCGGGTCGTCGCTGCCGGCCGCGTACACGGCGGTGAGCACCGGGGCCAGCACCACGGCGATCAGCGCGGTCGCGGCCAGGGCCAGCACCGCGAGGGTCAGCAGGCGCTGCGCGTACGCCTCGCCCCGGTCCGCGTCGATCTTGCGGCGGCGGACCAGCACCGGCACCAGGACGCTGGTCAGCACGCCGCCGAGCAGGAACTCGTAGACCTGGTTGGGCAGGAACTGGGCGGTGGTGAACGCGTCACCGACCATGGTGCCGAGCGCGGCGCCGATCATCAGGTTGCGGATGAAGCCCGTACCCCGACTGACCAGGCTGCCGATGGCCATCACCGCGCTGTTCGCCGCGGCGCTGGTCTCGGCCACCACCTCCTGCGGGGGCGCGACGGCCTCGACGCCCGGCTGGTTCAGCGGCTCGGCGGAGATGAAGGTGGCGCCGTCGTCCGGCGGCAGGCCGCCGCCGTGCGCGTTCGCGCTGCGGTAGAGCCCGCCGCTCATCTGCCAGCCTCCAAGGGGTACGTCGCAACCGGGTCCGGCCGGCCCCGCCCAACCGGAACCTTAGTCAACCTCCGCCCGTTACCCGCGCCCGGCGCGGTCGATCCACCCTCGGCCCGATAGGCTGGCGATCCCATGTCCGAAGCCTCCGCCTCCCACGCCGCCGACCGCCGCGAGCTGACCGCCGCGCAGCGCAACGCCGTCGCCGAACTGCTCCGAGTCTCACCGGTCGCCGACGAGCTGGGCCGGCGCTTCGCCCAGGCCGGTCACGAACTGCACCTGGTGGGCGGATCCGTCCGCGACGCGCTGCTCGGCCGGCTCGGCAACGACCTCGACTTCTGCACCGACGCCCACCCCGACGAGACGGTCAAGGTCATCCGTGGCTGGGCGGAGTCGATCTGGGAGACCGGGCGTGAGTTCGGCACCATCGCCTGCCAGCGCGACGGCCTCAACCTGGAGATCACCACCTTCCGGGCCGAGGTCTACGACCAGGTCAGCCGTAACCCGGTGGTGCAGTACGGCACCAGCCTGGTCGAAGACCTGAAGCGCCGCGACTTCACCGTCAACGCGATGGCGGTCAGCCTGCCCGACCACCGGTTCACCGACCCGTACGGCGGGCTGGCCGACCTGGCCGCCAAGATCATCCGTACCCCCGGCACGCCGCAGGAGTCGTTCCGCGACGACCCCCTGCGGATGCTGCGCGCGGCCCGGTTCGCCGCCCAGCTCCGCTTCGCCGTCCACCCGGACGTCCGCGCCGCGATGACCGAGATGGCCGGCGACCTGGACCGGATCACCGCGGAACGGATCCGGGACGAGTTCACCAAGCTGCTCTGCGGCGCCGACCCGATCACCGGGCTGCGGCTGCTCGTCGACACCGGCCTGGCCGAGCGCTTCCTGCCCGAGCTGACCGGCCTGAAGCTCACCATCGACGAGCACGCCCAGCACAAGGACGTCTACGAGCACACGCTCACAGTGGTCAGCAACGCCATGTCACTGGAGTCCGACGGCTGCGACTTCGTGCTGCGGATGGCCGCGCTGATGCACGACGTCGGCAAGCCGGCCACCAAGGCGGTCGGCGCGGACGGCCGGGTCAGCTTCCACCACCACGAGGTGGTCGGGGCCCGGCTGACCAAGGCCCGGATGAAGGCGATGCGCTACTCCAAGGAGATCACCTCCCAGGTGGTCAAGCTGGTCGGCCTGCACCTGCGCTTCTACGGGTACGGCCGGGGCGAGTGGACCGACTCGGCGGTGCGCCGGTACGTCACCGACGCCGGCGACCTGCTGTCCCGCCTGCACAAGCTGACCCGTTCCGACTGCACCACCCGCAACCGGCGCAAGGCCGCGCAGCTCGCGGCCGACTACGACGCGCTGGAGGAGCGGATCGCCCGGATCGCCGCCGAGGAGGACCTGGCCCGGGTGCGGCCCGACCTGGACGGCAACGCGATCATGGAGTTGCTCGGCGTGCCGCCGGGACCGGTGGTCGGCCGTGCCTGGCAGCACCTCAAGGAGCTGCGCCTGGAGCGCGGGCCGCTGGACCGCGACGAGGCCGAGGCGGCGCTGCTGCGCTGGGCCCGCGACGAGGGCATCATCGGCTGACCTCCCCGCGCGGGGAAGCTCCACGACGATACGGCGGCGTGTCGACCGAAAGGTTGACGTGCATCGGTCGATGTCTCGCGCATGATGATGGTCATCATCAGCCACCCGGATCGACGGGTACGGCTGTCCTGATCACATCCGCCCGTCCCGAAGGGACGGCCGCTGGACACGGGGAGAGCATTCAGTGTCACGTCATGGCGCGCTGCGCCGCTCCGCGCTGGTGGGGCTTGCCCTCACCTCCGCGACCTCCATCATCTGCGCCGCCACCGGCGGCGCCGCCTCGGCCGACCCGGCCGGCCCGAAGCGTGCCCCGGTCCGGGGCGCCGACACCGCCGCGGCGGTACCCGGCCGCTACATCGTCGTCCTCAAGGACGGCAAGGCCGGTCCCGCCAAGGTGAAGTCCACCGCGTCGGCCCTCGCCGGCGAGCACGGCGGCTCCGTACGTCGGGTGTTCGGCAAGGCGCTGTCCGGCTACTCCGCCAGCATGGACCGCCGGCAGGCGGAGCGCCTCGCCGCGGACCCGGCCGTCGCCTACGTGCAGCAGGTCCAGCGCTACCAGGCCACCGGCACCCAGACCACCCCGCCGTGGGGGCTGGACCGGATCGACCAGTCGCGGACGAAGACCGACGGCCGGTACACCTACCCGGCGACCGGCGCCGGAGTGACCGCCTACGTCATCGACACCGGCATCGACATCGACCACGAGGACTTCGGCGGCCGGGCCCGCAACGGCTACGACGCGGTGGAGTCCGACGACGTGGCGCAGGACTGCGACGGCCACGGCACGCACGTGGCCGGCACGATCGGCGGCACGAAGTACGGGGTCGCCAAGGACGTCGCGCTCGTCGCCGTACGGGTGCTCGACTGCGACGGCGGCGGCAGCAGCGAACAGGTGCTCGCCGGCATCGACTGGGTCACCTCGCACGCCACCGGGCCGTCGGTGGCCAACATGAGCCTCGGCTTCGGGGGCATCGACCAGGCGGTGAACGACGCGGTCGCCCGCTCCATCGCCTCCGGCATCACCTACGCCGTCGCGGCCGGCAACAGCATGCAGGACGCCTGCGGCGAGTCACCGGCGCGGGTGCCGGCGGCCATCACCGTCGGCGCCACCGACCAGATCGACTTCCGGGCCTGGTTCTCCAACTACGGCACCTGCCTGGACACCTTCGCGCCGGGCACCGGCATCGTCTCGGCCAAGGCCGGCACCGCCACCGGCACGGAGACGATGAACGGCACGTCGATGGCCTCCCCGCACGTGGCGGGCGCCGCGGCGCTGGTGCTGGAGGCACACCCGGGCTGGACCCCGCAGCAGGTGCGCGACTCGGTCGTGGGCACGAGCGTCAGCGGCGCGGTGCACGACATCATGGGCTCGCCCGACCGGCTGCTGCACGTCGGCGACGCGGTGGTGGCGCGCGAGTCGTACGGCCTCAAGGCCCGCGGCAACGGCCTGTACGTGACGGCGGAGAGCGGCGGCAACCGGCCGCTGATCGCGCGCGGCACCGAGGTCGGCGCCTGGGAGCGGTACGACGTGGTGGACGCCGGCAACGGCTACTACGGCCTGCGTGCCGTCACGAACAACCTGTTCGTCACCGCCGAGAGCGGCGGCAACCGGCCGCTGATCGCCCGGTCCGCCGCGATCGGCGACTGGGAGAAGTTCCAGATCGTCACGAACACCGACGGCTCGGTCAGTCTGAAGGCCGTCACAAACGGCAAGTACGTCACCGCCTCGAACACCACCAACCCGCTGATCGCCAGCAAGACCACCATCGGCGCGGCGGAGAAGTTCGACTTCGACGCGGCGCCCCCGGTGGTCGGCATCAAGGCGGTGGCAAACGGCAACTACGTGACCACCGAGAGCGGCGGCACCCGGCCCCTGATCGCCCGGGCCGCGACCGTCGGGGCCTGGGAGCGGTACGAGGTCGTCAGCGTGGGCGACGGGTTCTTCGCCCTGCGCGCGCTGGCGAACAACCAGTTCGTCACGGCGGACGCCGGCGGCAACCGGGCGCTGATCGCGAAGGCCACCGTGATCGACGCCTGGGAGGTCTTCGACTTCCTCGACTACAACACCGACGGCTCGGTCTACCTGCGGGCGAACGCCAACGGCAAGGCGGTCACCGCCGGCGCGACCGGGGGCAGCCAGCTCATCGCCAGCCGCGTCATCGACTGGAACAGCGAGACCCTGGGCCTGAGCACCGGCGAGAAGTTCGTCTTCGCCGCGCTCTGACCCGCCACACCGAAACGGCGCCCGCCGGCTCCCCGAGGGGAGACCCGGCGGGCGCCGTCGTTCGTCACGCGTCGACGGTGCTGCCGTCCACAGTGCTCTTGCCGTTGTTCTGCGCGCTGCTGCCCAGCCGCGCCAGCAGCCCGGCCAGGTCGATGCCGGTGAGGTCGCTGCCCAGCTGGAGACCCTGGGCGACGTTCCCGGCCACCGACTTGGTCAGCGACGACGCGCCGTCGGTGGAGATCACCGTCATCTTGTCGATCGCGCCGATCGGGGCGCTGGCCGCGCCGACCACCTCGGGCAGCACCTTGACCAGCAGGTCCAGGACGGCCGCCTCGCCGTACGCGGCGAACGCCTCGGCCTTGCGGGCCATCGCGTCGGCCTCGGCCTGACCCTTGGCGAGGATGGCCGCCGCCTCGGCCTGGCCCTCCCGCTCGACCGCCTCGGCGATCGCGGAACGCCGGCGCTGCTCCGCCTCGCCCTCCTTGGCGCCCTCGATCGCGTTCGCCTCGGCCAGCGCGGCCCGGCGGGCCCGCTCGCCCTCACCGGTGAGGCGGGCCTGCTCGGCGGCGGCCTGCGCGGCGGCGATGGTCGCCTGCCGCTGCGCGTCGGCGTTGAGCACCGCCGCGTTGCGGTTCGCCTCGGCCTCCTGCTCCACCTTGTACCGGGCCGCGTCGGCCGGCTTGCGCACCTCGGTGTCGAGCTGGCGCTGCTTCAGCTCGGCGTTGCGCTCGGCCACCTTCTGCTGCTCGGAGAGGATCGCCTGGTCCCGCTCGGCCTGGGCGAGCGGCCCGGCCGCCGCCGACTTCGCCTTGGCCGCGTCGATCTCGGCCTGGATGCCGGCCTGCTTGAGCGCCAGGTTCCGGTTCGCCTCGGCGATCGCCTCCTCGGCGAGCAGCCGCTCCTGCTCGGCCTGCTGGCGGGCCCGCGCCTCGGCGATGGCCGCGTCCTTGAGCACCCGGGCCGCCTCCGGCCGGCCCAGGTCCTGCAGGTAGGAGCCCTCGGCCAGGATGTCCTGGAGCTGGAACGTGTCCAGCACCAGGCCCTGGTTGGTCATCGAGTGCTCGGCCTCCTCGGCGACCGCGCTGGCGAACGCCGCCCGGTCCCGGATGATCTCCTCGACGGTGAGCCGCCCGACGATCGAGCGGAGCGCACCGGCCAGCACCTCGCGGGTGAAGTTGTCGATCTCCTCCTGCTGGTTCAGGAAACGCTGGGCGGCGGCGCGGATCGCGTCCTCGGTGCCGCCGACCTTGACGATCGCGACGCCGTGCAGCTCGGTGCGGATGCCCTGCTTGCTCACCGCGCCGCGGATGCTGACGTCGATCCGGCGGCTGGACAGGTCGAGCGACTGGAGCTTCTGCACCACCGGCAGGACGAACACCGAGGCGCCGAGCACGACCTTCTGCCCGGACATGTCGGTGGAGCGGGCTCCGTCGGCGGTCTGGGTGGTGCGGCCCTTGCGGCCGGTGACGATGAACGCCTGGTTCGGCCCGGCCACCTTGATCCGGGACAACACGAAGAGTACGAGGACGACGGCGAGGAGGACCGCGCCGCCGATGGCGACGAGCAGGGGCATGGGCATTCCCGTCTGTTGGTGTCAGTAGGTCTCGACGTGCACGCTGGTCTCGCTCAGTGCTTCGACCACGAAGATCCGGGTGCCGACCGGGATCGGCCCGTCGGCGCGGGCGTTGAGCTTCACCGGCTGGCCGGCGAGGCGTACCCGCACCTCGCCGTAGCCGCCGCTGGGGATCGGCGTCACCACCAGGCCGATCGCGCCGGCCAGGTGGTCGCGGGTGGGGGTGGCGTCGGTGCGCATGTTGCGGGCCGCGCGACTGAGCCGGGCCGCCAGCCAGCCGGTGGGCACGGCGGCGAGCGCGCCGCCGGCCACCGCCGCCGCGATCATCCCGGGGGTACGCCCGCCGAGCAGCTCGTTGACGATCGCGGCGCCGAAGCCGAACGCGCCGGTGAACCCGGCGGCCGCCTCCAGCGACACCGGCCCGTCGACGTCCGGCTGGCCGAGGTGGAGCACTCCCGAGCCGAGCAGGGCGAGCGTCAGCACGCCCACACCGACCCCGCCGATGATCAGGAAGATGAGCGTCCCGGTGGCCATGACCTGCACGGTATCGACGCCGTGCAACATCCACTACGTCCAGCAGAGGTTCAGCGCCGGGTCAGCGCGGCGCGATCGTCACCTCGGCGAGGGCGAGGTCCTCCGGCAGCGGCTGACGCACGAGTTCGCGGCCGGTGGTGTCGGCGAGCACGAAGTCCCGCGACCCGTACGGCCGCCGGTAGAGCAGGCGGTCGTCGCCGACCCAGACGACGTCGGCCACCGGCAACGGGTTCACCACCCGGCCGGTCGCCGCCTCCACGAGCAGCGGCTCCTTCTGCCCCTGCACCACCACCAGCCGCCCGTCCGGTGACCACGCCCACGGCCCGGCCGGGTCGCCCGGCAGCGGCTCGAACCGGGTGGGCCGGCCGCTGTCGGCGGCGAAGAACTGCACGCCCCGGCGGGGGTGCCGGATCGCCTCGGACCGAGGCCCGTTCGGGTCGGTCTGCTGGAGCAGCACCTCCCGTCCGTCGCGGGACCAGAGGAAGAAGCACGAGTCGGTGCAGGGGTAGCGGGCGGTGTCGACGGCGTGGGACCGCGTGGTGCCGGCGACGCTCAGCACGACGAAACCGGGGTGACCGACCCGGTTACTGGTGAACAGCAGGCTGCGGCCGTCCGGCGACCAGTTCGGCGAGCCCAGCGCGCGGCCCGGCTCGTACCAGCGGGTGGTGCCCCGGACCACGTCGACCAGGCCGACCTGCCGGGGCCGGTCGTCGTCCCAGACCGCCACCAGCGAGCCGGTGGGCGCGGGCAGGACGGCGTCGTAGCGGCCGTTGCCGAAGTACCGGCCGCGTCCCCGGTCGAGCAGGTACGACGGCCCGGCGCCGCCCGCCCTCGCCTGCGTGCCGGTGACCACCCAGTCGCCGGGCAGCACCAGCGGCCCGTCCGCCCAGTCCGGTCCGGGCGCCGACCTGATGACAGGCGACGGGTCGACGGTGACCGGCGGCGCGGTCGGCGGCGGGGCGGGACGCGGCCGGAGCAGGACGAACGGCAGCGCCACCGCGACCACGGCGACGACCGCGGCAGCGGCGGTGCCCACCCGCCGTCGGCGGCGCAGCCTGCGGCCCCGGCCGAGCGCGCGCCACGCCAGGTCCGGCGCGGGCGCGGCGCCGTCGGCGAGATCGTGTACGGCCGTCCGCAGCGTCTCGTCCAGCGACGTGCTCATCGGGTCACCTCCGTCCGGTTCGTCAGCCCGTCCAGCCCCGGCACCAGCTTCCGGAGGCGGGCCAGCGCCTTGGTGCTCTGGCTGGCCACGGTGCCGGGGCGGCAGCCGAGCAGCGCGGCTGTCTGCTCGACGCTCAGGTCCTCCAGGTAGCGCAGGGTGAGCACGGCCCGCTGGCGCGGCGGCAGTGTCCGCAGCGCGTCCCGCACCAGCAGCCGCAGGTCGCTGTCGTCGCCGGCGGCCGGTCGCTCCGGCAGTTCGGCCACCGGCACCTCCGCGCGTCGCGCCCGCCGCCGCCAGCCGGAGACCTGGTCGTGGTAGAGGATCCGTTTCACGTACGGCTCCGCGTCGCCGTGGATCCGGGGCCACCGGACGTACGCCTTGGCCAGCGCGTTCTGCAGCAGATCCTCCGCCGCGTGCTGGCTGCCGGCCAGCGCGTAGGCGACCCGCAGCAGGGCCGCTCCCCGCTCGTTGACGAACGCGGTGAACTCCCCGTCGACCTCTGCCACCGTCCACCTCCGCATCTCCAGACGCCCGGGGCGGGGAAATCTTTGCCCGTCGCGCGACAATGGGTGGCATGCGCTGGACAGTGCTCGACTCACCGATCGGGGAGTTCTCCGTCGGCACCGACGACGACGCGGTGCGCGGCGCGCACTTCGGCCGGGTGGACGGGGCGGCCGACGAGCCCGGCGACGCGGTGGCGCGGCTGGCGGTGACGGAGCTGCGGGCGTACTTCGCCGGTGAGCTGACCGAGTTCACGGTGCCGGTGTCGGCCCCGCGCGGCTCGGAGTTCGAACGCGCGGTCTGGCGGGAGATGACAGGCATCCCGTACGGGGAGACGAAGACCTACGGCGAGGTGGCGAAGGCGGTCGGCGACCCGGGCGGCGCGCGGGCGGTCGGGGTGGCCTGCAACCGCAATCCGGTACCGGTGATCGTGCCCTGTCACCGGATCGTCGGCGCGGGCGGCAAGCTGGTCGGCTTCGGCGGCGGGCTGCCGCGCAAGGTGACGCTGCTGGAGCTGGAGGCGGCCGTGGCGCTGCGGCGCGCCTGGTCCTGACGTACCCGAAGAAGGAAGGCCGGGTCCGCGCGGACCCGGCCTTCCTTCTTCGGCGTTTCAGCGCGTCAGCGCTCGATCTCGCCGGCGATGAACGCCTCGACGGCGGCGTGCGCGTCGTGGTCGGCGTACTGCTCCGGCGGGGACTTCATGAAGTACGAGGAGGCGGAGAGGATCGGGCCACCGATCTTCCGGTCCAGCGCGATTTTCGCGGCGCGGACGGCGTCGATGATGACACCGGCCGAGTTCGGCGAGTCCCACACCTCGAGCTTCAGCTCCGCGTTGAGCGGGGTGTCGCCGAAGGAACGGCCCTCCAGGCGGATGTACGCCCACTTGCGGTCGTCCAGCCACGGCACGTGGTCGGACGGGCCGATGTGCACGTCGCTCTTCTGCATCTCGTGCGGGATCTGGGAGGTCACCGACTGGGTCTTCGAGATCTTCTTCGAGACCAGGCGGTTGCGCTCCAGCATGTTCATGAAGTCCATGTTGCCGCCGAAGTTGAGCTGGTACGTGCGCAGCAGCTCGACCCCGCGGTCCTCGAAGAGCTTCGCCAGGGCGCGGTGCACGATCGTGGCGCCGACCTGGCTCTTGATGTCGTCGCCGACGATCGGCAGGCCGGCGTCGGTGAACTTCTTCGCCCACTCCGGGTCGGAGGCGATGAAGACCGGCAGGGCGTTCACGAACGCGCAGCCGGCGTCGATCGCGGCCTGGGCGTAGAACTTGTCGGCCTCCTCGGAGCCCACCGGGAGGTAGGAGACGACCACGTCGACCTGCGCGTCGCGCAGCGCCTGCGCCACGTCGACCGGCTTGGCGTCCGACTCCTCGACGATCTCGCGGTAGTACTGGCCGAGACCGTCGAAGGTCGGGCCGCGCTGCACGGTGACGCCGGTCGGCGGCACGTCGCACAGCTTGATCGTGTTGTTCTCGCTGGCGACGATCGCCTCCGCGAGGTCCATGCCCACCTTCTTGGCGTCCACGTCGAACGCCGCGACGAACTTCACGTCGGATACGTGGTAGTCGCCGAAGGTGACGTGCATGAGACCCGGGACGCGGTCGTTCGGGTCGGCGTTCCGGTAGTACTCCACGCCCTGGACCAGGGACGAGGCGCAGTTACCCACACCGACGATGGCGACGCGGACGGAGCCCATAGCGTCTGCCTCCTTCTTCTTCATCACGGCCGCTCTGTCCTGGACGTTCCAGGCGTGGGCGGGCTGTCGTTGTCTCGTCGGCCGTCGGCCGTCCCGGTTCGCGGGTCGGCCGGGGCCCGGCCGGAGCGCTCGTTGGCGATGAGCTCCTCCAGCCAGCGGACTTCGCGCTCACAGGCGTCGAGCCCGTGGCGTTGCAGTTCCAGGGTGTACGCGTCGAGTCGCTCGGCTGCCCGGCCGAGCACGTCACGAAGACCTTCGCGACGTTCCTCGATCTTGCGACGACGACCTTCCAGGATCCGGAGCCGGGTGGCCTGGTCGGTCCGGGCGAAGAACGCGAAGTGCACCCCGAAGCCCGTGTCGTCGTACGTCTCGGGTCCAGCCTGCGCTATCAGCTGGGCGAAGCGTTCCTTGCCCTCCGCGGTAATGGTGTAGACCACCCGACCACGTCGGCTGGTCAGCGCGGGAACCTCCTCGGCGGTCGCGGGTGTCTCAGCGGCTTCGGTGATCCATCCCGCCGCCTGCAGCCGGCGCAGGGTCGGGTAGAGCGAGCCGTAGCTGATCGCCGCCCGGATGGCGCCGAGCTTGGCGGTCAGCTCCTTGCGCAGTTCGTAGCCGTGCATCGGCGCCTCCTGCAGGAGGCCGAGGATGGCGAGCTCGAGCACGGGCCATCCCTTCTTTCCCCCTGCGCGGAGCACTAACCACCGCGATGTATCGGACCGATACATCGCACGTTAGCGGACGCCGATGTACGGGGCAAACCCTGTCTTACGCGACGTGATCATCACGCATCGTGACCATGGTCGCCTGGGTTCGTCGGAGCGCGTACCCTTTGCCGCATGCGTACGCAGCGCCAGGTCGTCGACTACTCGCTCCAGAAGCGGGCGGTGCTGCGTGAACTGCTCGCCGGGCGGATCGGCACGTACGACGTCTGCGACGCCTCGCCGTACCTGAAGAACGCTGCGCGCTTCCACGGCGAGCCGACCGATCACCGCTGCCCGATCTGCCGCAGCGAGAACCTGATCCACGTCCACTACATTTACGGTGACGAACTCAAGCAGTCGGCCGGCCAGGCGCGTACCCGGGCCGAGTTGCCCGTCCTGGCCATGACGCTGCGTGAGTTCCAGGTGTTCGTGGTGGAGGTCTGCCCCGGCTGCGACTGGAACCATCTCGTCGAGCAGTTCCTGCTCGGCCGGGACGGTCTCGTGGGCGAGGCGGAGGGCGCGGAGGATTCCGTCGCGGCCAACGGCTCCACCCCTCGGCGAAGGCGAGAGGCGCAACGGTGAACGTGGCTGTCCCGATCTCTGCCGGCCCATTCCCCGGGTGGCGGAATCGACAGCCCTTAGACGTAATTAGTCCGAATAGATCGGATTTGACGGGCAACCGCGGGCACGGCCGGCGGGTAACGTCCCGTGTTCCAGCTCACGGCAACCCGGTGGCGGCGCCCCCGCGCCCCACCGCGACCGGCAGGGTGTGAGGAATGAACTACGGCGATCCCAGTTCTTCGCGTGGGCGGGCCCAGATCCCGGGCCCGAACGGCGACCCCGGTTCCGAGTGGAACCAGGGCGGGAACGGTTGGTCCGGCTCCCCGGACGGCGGCGCCTCGGCGCGCGCCTCCGCGACACCGTACGGCTCGGGCGGCCGGGCCTCGGTCGGTGGCGCCGCTCCGGCGCCGCGCCCGGCATCGGGCTCGGCCTCGGTGGGCCGGGCCGGCGCGGGCGGCCGCGCCTCGGTGCCCGTCTCGCCGGCACCCGGCGCCTCCGGGCGCGCGGGCGCGGGACGGGCGTCGGTTCCGGTCTCCCCGGCCGCTCCGGCCGGACGTGCCGCGGTCGGCGCGGCGAGCGTGGGGGCGGCGAGCGTGGGCGGGCGCGCGAGCGTCGGCGCCCGGGCGAGCGTCGGCGCGGCGGCGGTGGGCGGCCGCGCCCGGGTGCCCGGCTCCGCCGGTGGCGGTCCCGGCGGTCCCGGCGGCCCGACCGGCCCCGGCCGGGGCGGTCGCGGCGAGGACCCGGCGCGCGCGAAGAAGCGCCGCCGGATCAACATGCTGATCGCCGGCTTCGCCGTGTTCATCATGCTCGCCGGCATCGGCGTGGTGAGCTTCACCTGGTACTCCACCAAGGTGGTGCTCCCGGAGGACACGATCCCGCCGCTGTCCACCACGATCTTGGACTCGAGCGGCAAGGCCTTCGCGCGGATCGGTGACCAGAACCGCCAACTCGTCACCATCGACCAGATTCCGGAGCACGTCCAGCACGCGGTGGCCGCGGCGGAGGACCGGAACTTCTACAAGCACTCCGGTGTGGACTACAAGGGCATCACGCGGGCCGCGTGGAACAACCTCACCGGCGGCGACAAGCAGGGCGCCTCGACCATCACCCAGCAGTACGCGCGCAACGCGTTCGACAACCTGAACCAGGACACGTACGGCCGCAAGGTGAAGGAGGCGATCCTCGCCTCCAAGCTGAACGACAAGTACGACAAGCGCGTGATCATGCAGCACTACCTGAACGTCATCTACTTCGGCCGGGGCGCCTACGGCATCCAGTCGGCGGCGCAGACGTACTTCGCCAAGAACGTCAAGGACCTGAACGTCGCCGAGGCCGCGGTGCTCGCCGCCCTGATCAAGCAGCCGGAGCCCAGCGCCACGCACAAGGGCTACGACCCGGCCATCAACGCGCAGGCCGCCGTCGACCGGTGGAACTATGTGATCAACGGCATGATCACGGAGAAGTGGCTGGACGCGCCGAACACGCCGCAGCACCCCACCGAGTACCCGAAGAACATCCAGAAGCCGTCGAAGAGCAGCGCTGGTGGCTACGGCATCGACACCCCGTACGGCAACGTCGTCAACTACGTCTCGCAGGAACTGCGCGAGATGAAGCTCTGCACCGACAACGAGGCCGAGGTGACGGACAAGAAGCCGCTGTGCGCCAAGGCGCTCAGCCGCGGCGGCTACAGGATCACCACCACGATCAACCGGAAGATGCAGGAGGCGGCGCTCGACGCGGCCCAGCGGGCCAGGAAGGGCTCCGAACTCGCCGGCCAGCGGTCGAACCTGATGGCCGCCGTGGTGGCGATCGACCCGAAGACCGGCCGCGTGCTCGCCTACTACGGCGGTGACAACGGCACCGGCACCGACTACGCCGGAAAGAACGTCGACAACGGCGTCGTGAGCGGTGGCCACTCACCGGGTTCGAGCTTCAAGATCTACACGCTCGCCGCGGCGCTCAAGGAAGGCATCTCGCTCAAGTCCCGGTGGAAGGGCACGGCCTTCACGCCGAAGGGCACCAAGTTCAAGGTCAGCAACGCCGGCGCGGACAAGGTCTCCTGCGGTGACTCCTGCACGCTCGAACTGTCGACGCTGAAGTCGCTGAACGTGCCGTTCTACTACATCACCGAGCAGATCGGCCCGGACAAGGTGCTCGACATGGCCAAGCAGGCCGGCGTCACCACGATGTGGCAGACCGACACCAACCCGGCCAAGGCGCACGACCTGACCAAGGCCGACCCGAAGGACCTGGCACCGTCGCCGTTCTTCCACGTCCTCGGGTACGGCCAGTACCCGATCACGGTGCTCGACCACGCCAACGGCGTCGCCACGTTCGCGAACCAGGGCATGTACCACAAGGCGCACTTCATCCGGAAGGTGGAGAAGCAGAACCCGGACACGGGTAAGTGGGACCTGGTCGGCGCGGAGAAGCTCAAGGGGCAGCAGCGGATCGACAAGGACATCGTCGCCGACGTCACCTCCGTGCTCAAGCAGTACCCGGCCCAGATCAACAAGCGGCTCGACGACGGCCGTCAGGTGGCCGAGAAGACCGGCACCTGGGAACTCGGCGACAAGACCACCCGCAACGGCGACGCCTGGATGATCGGCTACACGCCGCAACTCGCCACCGCGGTATGGGTCGGCAACGTCAAGGACCGCAAGCCGATCCAGTACAAGGACGGCCGGGACATCAGCGGCGCCCGGATGCCGGGTGACATCTTCAAGCGCTTCATGGACGACGCGCTCAAGGGCAAGGACAAGGAAGAGTTCCCGCCCGCGGCGAACGTCGGCAAGGACGACGCCGGCAACGGCGAGGCCCCGCCGCCGCCGGCGAACGAGCCGGGCCAGCCGGGCGGACCGGGCTGCGACCCGCTGGGCCTGTTCTGCCCCGGCGGTACGCCCGGCGGCGGCAACCCCGGCGGCGGCGACCAGGGTGGTAACCCCGGCGGGGGCGGGCTACCCGGTGGCGGCGGACGCCCCGGCGGTGGTGGCGGCGGTGGCGGGCTGCTACCGAGCACGCCACCGACACGCCAGAACTGACGCGCACGACCTGACGGCGGCGGCCGGACCCGAGCGGTCCGGCCGCCGCCGGCGTTTCGCGTACCGGAATTTCTCCGCGCGCGACGGGACGGCGACCCCCTGTGTACGGCAGGATGCCTCTCCATGAGCACCCAGTCGCCCGCAGGCATCGATGAGCCCGGCGCGTCCGAGGCGGCGCCGCGATCGGCCGAGACGATTGACCACCCGTCCCGCTCGGACTGGTTCGTCCGCGGCGCCTCCGGTCTGATCGGGGGGCCGCTCGGCGACCACGCCGCCGCCCTGGACCGGCCGGCCGACCGCGAGAGCCGGTTCTGGACCGCCGGCCGGATCGTGCTGGCGCTGGTCTGCCTGACGCTGGCACTGCACTGGGTGCAGAAATCCCCCTGCCAGGACGGCGCGTGGCAGAACAACATCCAGTACACCCGCATGTGCTATACCGACGTGCTGGCGCTCTACTACGCCGAAGGGCTCAACGAGGGCAAGGTGCCCTACGCCGACCACCCGGTGGAGTACCCGGTGCTGACCGGCTACTTCATGGGCGCGCTCGGCCTGCCGGTGCACGCCCTCGGCGTCGACAACCCCGCCATCAACCAGGGGCAGTGGTTCTACAACCTCAACGCGCTGGTGCTCGGCGCGCTCGCCGTCGCCACCGTCGCGGTCATCCTCAGCCTGCGCCGCCGACGACCCTGGGACGCCGCGTTGTTCGCGCTCTCCCCGGCCCTGGTGCTCACCGCCACCGTCAACTGGGACCTGCTCGCCATCGGCCTGGCCGCGTTCGGCCTGCTGGCCTGGGCGCGCGCCCGCCCCGACCGGTACGCGATGCTGCTGCCCGCGGTGGCGGGCGTCCTGATCGGACTCGGCGGCGCGGCCAAGATGTGGCCGCTGTTCCTCCTCGGCCCGATCCTGGTGCTCGCGCTACGGGCCGGAAAACTGGCCGCCGGGCTCGTCGCCACCGCCACCGCACTGGTGTCCCTCGTGGCGGTCAACCTGCCCGTGGCGATCCCCTACCGGGAGAACTGGGAACGCTTCTTCGACCTGAACACCACACGACCCATCGACTGGGGCACGCTCTGGTACATCGGCCGCTACCTGGACGGCCGGATCAGCCCGTCCGCACCCGGCGAACTCGGGCCGTTCGAATGGCTCAACGCCAACATCCCCACGCTCAACTGGGTGTCGTACCTGCTCTTCGGGCTGGCCTGCCTCGGCGTGGCCGGGCTGGCGCTGCTGGCGCCGCGCCGGCCCCGGCTGGCCCAGCTCGCCTTCCTGGTGGTCGCCGCGTTCCTCATCTTCAGCAAGGTCTGGTCCCAGCAGTTCGTGCTCTGGCTGCTGCCGCTCGCGGTGCTCGCCCGGCCGCGCTGGGGCGCGTTCCTCGCCTGGCAGATCGCCGAGGTCGGCTACTTCGCCGCGTTCTACGGCGAACTGCTCGGCACCGCCATGTCCCGGCCCGTCTTCCCCGAGGGCGTCTTCGTGCTGGCGTCGAGCCTGCGCCTGATCACCGTGGCGGTGCTCTGCGGGTTCGTCATCCGGGACATCGTGCGGCCCGAACTCGACGCGGTCCGGCAGACCTACGCCGACGACCCCGACGGCGGGGTGCTCGACGGCGCGCCCGACGCGCCCTGGCACCAGCGCTGGCGGGCGCGCGCCGCCGAACAGCCCGCCGAACCCGTGCCGGTGTGACCGAGACGGTCGTGTTCCGGTCTACAGCCGGAACACGACCGCCTCGCCGACCTGCTCCCGGGCCACGCCCAGCGCGTCGACCGGCCGGTCCAGCATCCCCTCCCACGGGGTGCCCTCCAGCTCGTCGCGCAACACCACCACGTTCTTCACGCCGATCTGCCGCAGGTAGTCGACGCTCGCGTAGTCCGGGAAGCTGACAGTGGCCTCGCGGATCCGGGCCTGGGACCGGGGCGTGAAGCCGCTGCCGCCGTTGACCATCGGCTGGAACCGGTCGGTGGACCAGAGCATCACCGGCTGATCCAGGTTCTGACTGCTCGGCAGCACGAGCATCGGCCCGTCCACGGTCCGCAGCGCCGCCGGCTGCCGCGGCACCACCGGCTGCGGCGTGGCGTTCAACCCCTCCACCAGCACCAGAGCCAACGGCAGCAGCGTCGCCAGCCGCAGCCACGGACCCGGCCACGGCGGTACCCGCTCGGCGGCCAGCTCGCGTACCCGTATGCAGAACGCGGTGACCGCGCCCGCCGCGAGCAGGCCAAGCAGCAGCGTGGTCCAGAGCATCATCCGGCCCGGCGTGCGCAGCCCGCTCCAGCCCGGCAGATAGTCGAACAACGGCACGTAGGTGAACCGGCCGCCGAAGAACCGGGTGCCCATCGCCAGCGCCATCGTGACGAGCACACCGGCGAGCAGGAAGATCCGGTGCCGGACCCGCCACACCGAGAAGAACAGCCCCCCGGCGGCGAGCGCGTAGAGCACGAAGCCCGGCAGCAACGTCATCTCCGGATGCCAGGGCAGCACGGCCCGGGCACCCTCGTGCAGACCACCCCAGACCCGGGACTCGGCCGGCGCGGTGAAGAACCCGCTCGCCGGCGGCGAGTAGAGCCCGATGTCGCCGATCGTGCGCTCCGCGTTCGGGTGCAGCTCGGCGACCTTGAAGTAGGGCACCGCCAGCGCCGCGCCCACCGCCGCGAAGACGAGGCCGCCCAGCACGTCGGCCAGGAACAGCCGCCGGCCGAACGGGCGCTTCACCTTGCGCCGCCGCACGAACCACAGCACCACCGAGACCAGGACCACCCCGGCCAGCATGTACGCGAACGGCAGCCCGATGCCGAAGCCGAGACTGAGCTGCCACGCGGCCACCAGCCACCCGGCGAACGCCCAGCCCGCGTGCCGGCGGCGCGGCCGGTACCCGTACCGCAGTGACCAGCCGTGCCCCCGGGCCAGCATGGCCAGCGCCAACGGGATGCCGCCGTTGGAGATGATGTGCAGGTGGCCGGCCTGGGCCAGCAGCCACGGCGCGTAGGCGAAGCTCGCCCCGGCCACCGCGCCGCCGATCCGGCCCGCGCCGAGCTGCCGGGCCAGCGCGTACGCGCCGAACGCGGCGAGCGCGTGCGCCAGCACGAACATGATGTTGTAGCGCAGCACGGCGTGCTCCGGGCCGACCCCGATCAGGCCGGCCGGGGCGTACCCGAGGAGCGTGTCGGAGAACGCGAAGCTCCAGTTCTCCGGATAGAACGTGTTCGAGTGCCACAGCTGCGCCGGGTTCGTCCGCAGGATGTGGCCGGACCAGGCCATCTGCCACGCCTGCAGGCTCGGGTCCCAGTAGTCCTGCGGCAGCGTGTGCCGCGGATAGCGCAGCGTGGGCCAGGTCATCGCCGCCGCCAGCGCCAGCGCGGCGACGACGGCGAGCGTCCACTCGTGCACCAGGAACCGGCCCACGGCGCGGACGGCCCGGCGGGGGCGGCCGAGCACCGGCTCGGGCGCCGGACCGAACGCGGACCACGGGTCGGCCGGCTCGTCGTCGCCCGTACCGTCCTGCTTCGCGGCGTCGCTCTTCTCCGCGGCGTCGCCGTCCTTCTTGGCGGCGTCCGCTCTGTCCCGGGCCTCGGCTTCGGTCCCGGCTTCGGTCCCGGCTTCGGTCCCGGCTTCGGTTCCGGCCTCCGCCTTGTCGGCGGTGCTCGTCTTGTCGGCGGTGCTCGCCGCGCCTGCCGCCTTCGCCGCGCCGGTGCGGCGAGCCTTGCGGGTCCGCTTCGCCTTGCCGGCACTCGTCACCGTGCCCGCGGTGTCGTCCTCACCGGAGCTGTCCGCGCCGGACGCGCGCTCGTCGGGCGAGCCGCTCCCCGGCCCGGCCCCGGCCGCGTCGTCCGGCGGGTTCTTCGCGCCGGTCCCGTCCGCCCGGGTCTCGGCGCCGGACCGGCGGCCGGTCGTGCCGGACTTCTCGGCGGTCACTCCGCCGCACCCAACTGCCCGCGCAGGAACGCGATGTCGGCGGCCTGGCCCTCGACGCCGCCGGGGGTCTCCACGATCACCGGCGCGCCTGCCGCGCGGATCACCGCCACCAGCAGCTCCGGATCGATGGTGCCGCCGGTCAGGTTGTCGTGCCGGTCCTGACCGGAGTTGAAGGCGCCCTTCGAGTTGTTCGCGTGGATCAGGTCGATCCGGCCGGTGATCGCCTTCACCCGGTCGACCAGGCCCAGCAGCTCCTCGCCGCCCGCGTGGGCGTGGCAGGTGTCGAGGCAGAAGCCGACCTCGTGGTCGCCGAGCGCGTCCCAGAGCCGGGCCAGCGAGTCGAGGTGCCGGGCACAGGCGTTGTCACCACCGGCGGTGTTCTCGATCAGCACCGGGAGCGGGAATCCGCCGGACTCCGCCGCGTACGCGAAGGTCTTGCGCCAGTTGTCGAAGCCGACGGCGACGTCCTGGCCGGCGTTGACGTGGCCGCCGTGCACGATCAGGCCCTTGGCGCCGACGGCCGCCGCGGCGGTGGCGTGGGCGAGCAGCAGCTTGCGGCTGGGGATGCGGATCCGGTTGTTGAGCGTGGCCACGTTGATCACGTACGGCGCGTGCACGTAGAGGTCGACGTCGGCGGCGCGCAGGCGCTCGGCGTCCTCGCGCGGCTTCGGGGCCTTCCAGCCCTGCGGGTCGGCCAGGAAGAACTGCACCGCCTCGGCCTGCCGGGCGGCCGCCTCGGCCAGCGGGTCGGTCGGATCGACGTGGGCTCCGATTCGCATGCAGGGCAGCCTACGTCGCGCCTGCGACGGTCGCCGCGCTCGCCGGAGGCGCCCGGCGGGTCGGAGGCGTCACCACCCGGCCCGGCGGTCGTTGTCCGAGGTGGGATCGATGGTCGACGCTCCGCCCGGACGTGGTCCACAGCACGTACGGGTGAGGGGGCCGACGCCCGGTGACGGGACGCCCCGGCGTGCGGCCCGGCACGACGGGGCGGGATCCATCAGGAATCCGGCACACCAAATGGAAGTCCGGACTAAATCCTCAATTTACCCCAAGTGGTGACGAGAGCCATTGTATGGTCAGCACAGGTGACAACACGATAAAGCTCCGCGGGGCGTCTTCGATCCAACCTCATCGGTGTGGTCGTTCCTCCCCAGGTCCCACCCAAGGAATGCGGACGGGACGCCCCGCGGTCCCGTGGACAGGGGTCCACCTGCCGGCTCTCGAGGCCGAAGGTGGGCCCCTGTCGCCGCGTCCGGGCCGTGCCGGTCGACCGGTCCGTCCATGATCGTCCGCACCGGCTATCCTGGTCCGGTTGCCCGTGTCCAGCCGGGTTCCCCCGGAACCGGTCACGGCAACGACGCACGACCTCCTGCCACGGAAGGACCGTGGCCGCTTAGCCCACAGGAGGTGAGCACGTCTTGCGTCATTACGAAGTCATGGTGATCCTCGACCCCAGCCTCGAGGAGCGCACCGTCGCCCCGTCGCTCGACACGTACCTGAACGTGATCCGGACCGCGGGTGGCTCGGTGGAGAAGACCGACGTGTGGGGCCGCCGGCGCCTCGCGTACGAGATCAACAAGAAGGCCGAGGGCATCTACGCCGTCATCGACCTCCAGGCGACGCCGGAGGCCGTTGGCGAGCTGGACCGTCAGCTCCGACTCAACGAGTCGGTGCTGCGCACCAAGGTCATCCGTCCGGAGATGCGCTGAGCATCTAGTCCCGGCACGTCCGGATCAAGCCTCATCCACGCTGTCGTACGGCTCTGAGAGCCTGTACGGCACAAAGATGAGTGCGCGAGGAGATGGTCATGGCAGGAGACACCACCATCACGGTCATCGGCAACCTGACCGATGACCCCGAGTTGCGTTTCACCCCCTCCGGCGCGGCGGTCGCCAAGTTCCGGGTCGCTTCGACGCCCCGCTTCATGGACAAGGCCTCCGGCGAGTGGAAGGACGGCGAGCCGCTGTTCCTCTCGTGCACGGTCTGGCGCCAGGCCGCCGAGAACGTCGCCGAGTCGCTGCAGCGTGGCGCTCGGGTGATCGTGTCCGGCCGGCTGCGTCAGCGGTCGTACGAGACCCGTGAGGGTGAGAAGCGCACCGTCATCGAGCTGGAGGTCGACGAGATCGGCCCGTCGCTGCGCTACGCCACGGCGAAGGTGCAGAAGATGTCCCGCTCCGGTGGCGGTGGCGGCGGCTTCGGTGGTGGTGGCGGCCAGGGTGGCGGCGGAGGCAACTTCGACGACCCCTGGGCCTCTGCTGCCCCCGCCCCCTCCCGCGGTGGTTCGGGCGGAAACTTCGACGAGGAGCCTCCGTTCTAATGGCGCCGAGCGCCCGCGATCGCAAACCAGGAGCACGAGCAATGGCTAAGGCTGCGGCACTTCGCAAGCCGAAGAAGAAGGTGAACCCGCTCGACAAGGACGGGATCACCTACATCGACTACAAGGACACCGCGCTGCTGCGCAAGTTCATCTCCGACCGCGGCAAGATCCGCGCTCGGCGGGTGACCGGCGTGACCTCGCAGCAGCAGCGGCAGATCGCCCGTGCGGTCAAGAACGCCCGCGAGATGGCGCTCCTGCCGTACACGGCCACGGCCCGCTGAGAGGAGGCACGGACATGAAGATCATCCTCACTCAGGAGGTGTCCGGCCTCGGCTCTCCGGGCGACATCGTCGAGGTGAAGGACGGCTTCGGCCGTAACTACCTGCTGCCGCAGGGCTTCGCGATCGCCTGGACCAAGGGCGCGGAGAAGCAGGTCACGGTCATCAAGCGGGCCCGCTCGGCCCGCGAGATCCGCGACCTGGGCCACGCCACCGAGGTCAAGACCCAGATCGAGGGTCTGAAGGTCAACCTGAAGGCCCGCGCCGGCGACGGCGGCCGGCTCTTCGGCTCGGTCACCCCGGCCGAGATCGTCGACGCCGTCAAGGCCGCCGGCGGCCCGACCCTGGACCGCCGCCGGCTGGAGCTGCCCGGCCACATCAAGGCGCTCGGCTCCTACCCGGTCAGCATCCGGCTGCACCCCGAGGTGACCGCCAAGTTCGACCTGAACGTGGTCAAGGGCTGACACCCGTAGCACGACGCGAAGGGCCCGCACCGGACACCGGTGCGGGCCCTTCCGCATCTCCGTCACCACGGCCCCGGCCGCACCCCCGGGTCTCAGCCGAGGGGGTTGCCGGTCACCGCGCTGATCACCACGGTCGACAGACCACCGCCCACCACGGCAGCCGCCAGCGCCACCGTCGCCGCCCGCCAGGTCGTCCCGACCTGCCGTAGCAGCACCGCCACCACCAGGCTGCTCACCAACGCCAAACCGAACCGCGGCGCCGCCGACACCAGCGAATCCAGGGCATGCGTACGCGGCGAGTCGCAGCCGCCACCGGTGATGTCGGTGACGCAACCCTCCGGCGGCTGACCGCTCAGGAACAGCAGACCGACGAGTAGCAGCACGGCCGGGACCAGATAGCAGGCCACCGTGTAGACCAGAGGCCGCAGCGGACCGCCCGGATCCGGATCCAGCAGGTCGTCTTCCAGCCGCCGGCCCCACGAGCCGCCACCGATCGTCTCCACCCGCCGGCGCAGCGTCGACCCGGCCGGCGTCACCGGCCGACCGCGCGGCACGGCACGCGGACGCGGAGCCGAGTACGCCACCGCCGGTGACCTCGGCGCCGACGGCGGTGTCTCCATCCACCGCGGATCGTCCCCGGCCAGCCGGGTACCCGACCAGAACGCCTCGGCCCGCTCCGGTGACGCCCATCCCTCCCGCACCGGCGGAGCCGTGCGATCCCACGGATCGACCTCGTCGCGCACCGGCTCCAGATAACCGGTGTCGGTGAACCGGTCCCACTCGCCCGTGTGCTCCGTGCGGTCCCACCGGCGTTCCGCCTGCTCCCAGCGGCCACCGGGCGCCGACCGGCCCCAGGCGTGCACGCCCGAAGCGTCCCACGGGTCGACCGCAGGCGGCGGCTCCGGCGGCTCACGGTCGGCCGCCCGACGCCGCTGCCAGGGATCCGCCGCCGGCCGGGACTGCTCCGAACCCGACGGGGCCACCGACCGCGACCAGCCCGTCTCCGAAGCCGCCGAGGACGACCAGCCCGGCTCCGAAGCCGACCGGCCCGACGACGCCGACCGCGACCAGCCCGACTCCGACTCCGACGCCGGCCGCCGCAACTCCGGCACCGCCGACGCGGGCCAGTCGGCATCCGACGCGGCCGGACGGGACCGGTCCGAGCCCGCAACCGCCGAACGCGACCAGGCGGAGTCCGACGCCACCGGCGGCGGCCAGGAAGAACCCGACGCCGATCGACGCCGCCCGCCCGGCCGCCCGCTGTCCCGCGCGGCTTCCTCGTCGCCCGAGCCCGCCGAATCCGGCAGCCCGGACCAGATCACCTGCGGACGCCGGGTCGCCGCGCGACGGGGACGACTACGCGGCGACACCCCCGACACCGGCTCGTCGTCCGAGTCGGCACGCCTGTTCCCCACGTACCCCCGCTCCTGGGGGGCATCCATCGTCCACTCGGCGGTGTGGTCCGACAACGGACCCGCACCGATCGCCCGCGGCTCGGGCCGATCGCGCCGGCGGCGGCCCGCCTCCGTGCGCCGGCCACCCTCGGACGACGGCGTCTCGACCTCGATCTCGTCGTCGTCGGGCGCCGCGTGCCGCCCGCCACCGTCCGCGCGGCTCACCCCGGACTCCAGAGCCCAGCGGGGAAGGTAGGTGTCCACCGGCTCGTCCTGGCCGCGTTCGATCGCCCGCCGCCGACTCGGCGTGCGGTAGCTCTCCGGCGCGTACGAGTCGGCCCGGCGCGGCCCGGCGGGCTCGTCCCAGGAACCGCTCGGCCGTCGCTCGCGCGGGCTGTCCTCCCCGCTTCCCCAGTCCCGGTGTCTCACGGCCGGAGCGTGACCTCTCTCAACCCGAAAGTAAACCCGCTGTCCCAGGTGTCGCCGTTCGCAGCGATAGTACGGGACGAACGACGACAAAGCTCAGCCGGAAATCTTCCGTCCACAGGGTGGGGACAGTAAAAGCGCAGGTCAGAGGCGATACGCCCGGAATTCCCCATCACTTTTCCACACCCTGTGCACACCCTGCGCACATGCCGGTCCCCAGGCGTCCACAGGTTGTCCCGAGGCTCATCCACCGGCCTTGTTGAGTCGCTGACCTCGGGTTCCGTATCGTGGTCCCCCCGACCGCCGGGCGATGACCCCCGATCGACCGGAGGGGTCGGCGGAAGTTGTCACACCCCAGCGATAGAGCTGGACTCGATCCGACGCAGCAAGGGGGGCACCCGTGTCGGTCACCGACGAGGCGCGTACGGAACGGACCGGGGGGCAACCGTCGTCCGAGCCGCCGCCGCCGCGCGACGCGCCGTTCGAGAAGACACCACCGCAGGACGTGGCCGCCGAGCAGTGCGTACTCGGCGGCATGCTGCTGTCCAAGGACGCCATCGCGGACGTCGTGGAGATCCTGAAGACCAACGACTTCTACCGCCCCGTCCACGCCACCATCTTCGACGCGATCCTCGACATCTACGGACGCGGCGAACCCGCCGACCCGATCACCGTCGCCGCCGCGCTCGCCGACTCCGGCGACCTCGCCCGCATCGGCGGCGCGCCCTACCTGCACACGCTCATCGCCAGCGTGCCCACCGCCGCGAACGCCGCCTACTACGCCCGCATCGTCGGGGAACGGGCGGTGCTCCGCCGCCTGGTCGAGGCCGGCACCCGGATCGTGCAGCTCGGCTACGGCACCGGGCCGAGCGGCAGCCGCGACGTCGACGACATCGTCGACCTCGCCCAGCAGGCCGTCTACGAGATCACCGAGAAGCGCGTCAGCGAGGACTTCGCGGTCCTGGCCGACATGCTGCAGCCCACGCTCGACGAGATCGAGGCGGTCGGCGCCCAGGGCGGCGTGATGACCGGTGTGCCGACCGGCTTCACCGACCTGGACCGACTGCTCAACGGCCTGCACGCCGGCCAACTTATTATCGTGGCCGGCAGGCCTGGTTTGGGCAAATCAACCGCATCTATGGACTTTGCCCGAAATGCGGCAATCCGGGCCAACCAGGCGTCGGCGATCTTCTCGCTGGAAATGAGCAAGGTCGAGATCGTCATGCGACTGCTCTCGGCCGAGGCGCGCGTACCGCTGCACGTGCTCCGCAGCGGGCAGCTCTCCGACGACGACTGGACCAAGCTGGCCCGCTGCATGGGCGAGATCAGCGAGGCACCGCTCTTCGTCGACGACACACCAAGCATGAACCTGATGGAGATCCGGGCGAAGGCGCGGCGGCTCAAGCAGAAGCACGACCTGAAGCTGATCGTGGTCGACTATCTCCAGCTGATGACCTCACCGAAGCGCACCGAGAGCCGGCAGCAGGAGGTCGCGGACCTGTCCCGTGGCCTGAAGCTGCTGGCCAAGGAAGTCGAGTGCCCGGTGATCGCGGTGAGTCAGCTGAACCGTGGCCCGGAGCAACGCACCGACAAGCGCCCCCAATTGTCAGACTTGCGTGAATCTGGCTCGATTGAGCAGGATGCGGACGTTGTTATCCTTTTGCACCGCGACGACTACTACGACAAGGAGTCGCCGCGCGCGGGCGAGGCGGATTTTATTGTTGCCAAGCACAGGAATGGGCCGACCGACACGGTGACGGTTGCCGCCCAGTTGCACCTGTCGCGCTTCGTGGACATGGCGATCGTCTGAGCGGCGTCAGCCGAGCAGCGGGAACCAGCCGGCGGCCTCGCCCAGCTCCAGCCGGTCCCGGTCGGTCAGCGGCACCCGGCCGGCGGCCTTCAGCAGGTACTCGTGGTCGTCCCAGCCGGCCGGCCGTACCGCCTCGTCGCTGAGCAGCCCGTCCATGGTGGTCACCGCGACCCGCGTCGGGTCGGCCGCCGGCAGCGGCGCGTCCGGCAGGTCCACCACGAGGTCGAGGTGGTGGATGACCGCCTCGGTGGTCAGGGTGGCGAGCAGATGGGGTACGCGCAACACGTGACCCTGGGTGGTCACGTACCCGTCGGGGTCTATTGCGGTGGCCGCGCGGACGGCGGCGGGCGCGGTGTCGGACCAGAGCCGGACCACGCCGGTGGGCCGGTCGAAGGCGACGGCGGAGCGGCGTGCCCACCAGGCGTGCCGGGCGCTCGCGTCGTCGTCGCCGGGAGGGAACGCGCGCCAGTAGCTGACATCGTCCACGTCGGGCGGCCCGGGTGCGGGGCTGGCCAGGGCGACGAGCGCGCGCTGGGCGTCGCAGAGCACGTGGAAGAGCAGGTCGGCGACGAGCCAGCCGCGGCACCGGGTGGGGCGTTGCAGGGCGGCGTCGTCGAGCGGGGTGACCACGGCGGTGATGCCGTCGTACGCCTGGGCCAGCGCCTCGTGCTGCCGGATCGGGCTCATGCCGTGCAGCCTGCCACGGCGCGCCACGCCCGGCACGGTGAAGAAAGACGACGACGGGCACGCCGGGTCGATGCGGCGCACCGGCCCGGCGTGGGCGACGTCGGCGGTCAGTCGAACAGTTCGCCGAGGAAGCCGTGCTTCTTCTTCCGGCGGTAGTGGCCGTGGTAGCCGTAGTGCTGCTGACCGTGGCCGTACGCGGGCTGGGCGTAGCCGTGGCCGGGCGGCGGCGGAGGCGGGGGCGGGGGGACCGCGCCGTAGCCGGGCTGGTGCGGCGCGGCGGGCGGGGGCGGCGGAGGCGGCGGGTAACCGGCGCCGGACGGCGCGGGCTGGCGGGCGCCGCCGTGCTGCTGGTTCCAGTTGGCCTCGGCATCGAACAGCTTTTCCAGCTCGCCGCGGTCGAGGAAGATGCCCCGGCATTCGCCGCACTGGTCGATGACTACTCCGCTGCGCTCGTACTGGCGCATCTCTCCGCGGCACTTGGGACAGGTCATCTGCATGACAACGACGGTACCGGGTGTTTTCACGCAGCGGCGGTCAGCGCCTGCGTGACCTCGTCGTCGGTGACCTCGTGGAAGTCCTCGTAGTACGCGCCGACGGCGGCGAAGTCGGGCGGGAGTTGGCAGCTCACGACCGTGTCGGCTTCGGGCGCGAGCATCTCGTACGCCTGCTCGGAGCCGACCGGGACGGCGACGAGGACGCGGGCGGCGCCGAGGTGGCGGGCGACCTGGACGGCGGCGCGTGCGGTGGCGCCGGTGGCGAGTCCGTCGTCCACGACGACGGCGGTGCGTCCGGTCAGGTCCAGCGGCGGGCGGCCGCCGCGGTAGCGCTGTTCGCGGCGTTCCAGTTCGGCCTGTTCGCGGCGGCGGACCTGGGCGCGGTCGTTCTCGCTGATCCGGCCGGCGACCATCTCGTTGAGGATCTGCACGCCGCCGGGGCCGAGCGCGCCGTACGCGACCTCGGGCGCCCAGGGCACGCCGAGCTTGCGGACGACCAGCACGTCGAGGGGGGCGCCGAGCCGGTCGGCGATCACCCGGGCGACGGGTACGCCGCCGCGGACCAGGCCGAGCACTATGACGTCGGGTCGGCCGGCGAGGTCGGTCAGACGTTCGGCGAGTTGCCGTCCCGCCTCGGCCCGGTCGCGGTAGGTGGTCATCCCTCAGGTGTACGCCTTCCGGCCGCATCGCGCGGGGCGGTTGCCGGGAATGCCGTCGGGTCGCCTGGTCGGGTGAGCGCCAGCGCCGGGGCGAGCACGAGCAGCGCGATCGGGTAGAGCAGGTAGCCGAAGCGGGTGGAGGGCATGAGCAGGATCGCGGCGAGCAGCCCGTACCCGCAGATGATCGTGGTGGCGGCGGCGGTGCGCGGCGGGCGGCGCAGCAGCCGGACGGCGATGGCTCCTCCGGCGGCGACGAGCAGCGCGGCGGCGACCGCCCGGCCGGCCGGGAGCGTCTCGGCGATCAGGTGGCCGGGGAAGGGTGACTGGGCGGGGCTGGTGACCAGGCCGTGGCCGAGGGGGAAGCGCAGCACGTTCTCGACGAGGGCTTCGCGGTCGACGAGCAGCACCGGGACCAGCGCGAGGACTGGTAGGCCGAGGGCGCCGAGGGCGGTGCGGAGGGTGGCGCGGCGGGTGGCGGCCCAGAAGAGCAGCACGAGGGCGATCGGCCAGGCGAAGAGTTTCAGCGCGCCGGCGGCGCCGACGGCGAGACCGGCGCGGCCGGGTCGGCCGGTGGCGGCGAGTGCGAGGGCGAGCAGGCAGAGCGCGAGTACGGGCAGGTCGTCGCCGCCGGTGGCGAGGGTGAGCGCGCAGACGGGCAGGACGGTGGCGGCTTGGACGGCGCGCAGCACGGCGGCGTCGCGGCGGGGCGCGGCCGGGCCGCCGCTCGCGCGCAGTGTGGCGACGAGGGCGATCACTGTGAGCGCGGTGACGACGGCGAACCAGACGCGGGCGTCGGTCCACCAGGCGTCCACCGCGGCGCGGGGCAGCCCGAACAGGGCCATGCCGGGCTGGTAGGGGGTGTAGCCGAGGAGTTGTTCGCCGGGGGGCAGCGCGGCGATGGCGTCGGGACCGAGGTAGGGGGTGCCGTGCTCGGCGAGGCGGGCGCCGGCGTGTTCGACCACGATCACCTCCTCCTGGGCGCGGTCGGTACGCCCGCCGGCCCGTTCGAGGCTCTGCGTGACGATCGGCAGCAGCGCGGTGGTGGCCCAGGTGATTCCGGTGACCGTCCAGCGTGCGGGCAGCGCGGCCAGGGGTGTTCCGGGGGCGCGGCGGCGGGCGAGCAGTTGCGTGGTCGCGGCGAGGGTGGCGAGCGCGTACCCGATGGTGGCGACGGCGCCCCAGGCGCGGTGCGGCGGCAGTGTGGAGGTGGCGGCGGTGACCGCGGCGAAGACGGTGGCGGCGGCGTAGAGGCCCAGGTCGAGGGCGAGACCACCGGCTGCGGCGTCGAGTGCCGACCAGCGGCGGGAGACGGTGGTTGCGGGGTCGGCGTGGGCGGTCACGCGGGCCAGTCTGGCAGACCGGCGCGGTGGCCCGGCGGGGTCAGGGTTGCCGGGAGTCGCCGGCGGCGGACGGGTTGGGGCGGGTGCGGGCGCCGCCGGCGCGGCGTCCGGGGAGGCGGATCACGGCGCCCGCGTCGTGCAGTGCCGGGGCGAGCGCGCCGGTGCGGCCGCCGTGGCCGCGCTGGAGGCTGGCGAGCAGCGCGGCGGCGGGCAGTGGCCGGGCGAACAGGTGGCCCTGGCCGGCGGCGCAGCCGAGTTCCCAGAGGGCGCGGCGCTGGGGTTCGCTCTCCACGCCCTCGGCGACGACTGTGAGGTTGAGGCTGCGGCCGAGGTCGAGGGTGGAGCGGATGACGGCGGCGGCCTCGGGCGCGGTCTCCATGGCGGTGACGAAGCTGCGGTCGATCTTCAGTTCGTGTACGGGGATGCGGGAGAGCAGGGAGAGCGACGAATATCCGGTGCCGAAGTCGTCGAGCGCCAGGCGGACGCCGGAGTCGCGCAGGCGGCTGAGGACGCGGTCGACGACGTCGAGCTGGCTGAGCGTGAGCGTCTCGGTGAGTTCCAGCACGAGCCGGTCCGGCGGGAGGTCGTGGGCGCGCAGCCGGGCCAGGACCGCGCCGGGGAAGCGGGCGTCGAGCAGGCTGCGGGGTGACACGTTGACCGAGACGGGCAGGTCGAAGCCGGCGTCGCGCCAGGAGCCGGCGGCGATGAGCGCCTGGTCGAGGATCGCCTCGGCGAACGCGGGCAGCAGGCCGGAGCGTTCCACCGCTTCGAGGAAGCGCAGTGGGTCGATGAGCCCGTGGGTGGGGTGGTGCCAGCGGGCGAGGGCCTCCGCGCCGATCACCTCGCCGCCGGCGAGGTCGACGATGGGCTGGAAGTTGACTGTGAACTCGTGGTCGGCGACGGCGCGGGGCAGTTCCCCGCCGAGGGTGAGCCGGCTGAGGTCTGCGGTGTCGCGGGCGGGGGCGTAGGTGGCGAGTCGTTGGCCGGCGCGTTTGGCCTGGTACATGGCCACGTCGGCGCGGCGAAGCAGCTCGGGCATCCCGCCGGTGGCGGGGGCGACGGCGATGCCGCCGCTGGCTTCCACGCTGATCCGCATGCCGTCCACGTCGAGCGGGTCGTGCAGGGCGTTGAGCAGGGCCTCGGCGCGGTGGGAGGCGACGGCCGGGGCGGGCAGGCCGCGCAGCAGCACGGCGAACTCGTCCCCGCCGAGCCGGGCGACCAGGTCGTCGGGGCGGGCGGCGTCGCGCAGCCGCTCGGCGACCTGGATCAGCACCTGGTCACCGGCGCCGTGGCCGAGGGTGTCGTTCACTTCCTTGAAGTGGTTGAGGTCGATCAGCACCAGCGCGGTGACGCCGTCGGCGTGCCGGGTGGTGAGCTGGGCGCTGCCCTCGTCCAGCAGGTGGCGCCGGTTGGACAGGTCGGTGAGGGCGTCGTGGGTGGCGGCGTAGGCGTGGTCCTCGGCGATGCGGGCGAGTTCGGCGTACGCCTGGGCGTTGCGGACCGCGGTGCACAGGGCGGAGGCGAAGGTACGCAGGGTGTACTGCTCGCGCTCGGAGAGTTCGACCGGACCGGCGAACCGTAGCCGCAGCACGCCGAGGTCGTCGGTGCGGTTGTGGCCTTCCAGCGCGACCGGCATGACCCGGCCGTCGATGTCGCTGGGCTGGGGCGACGTTCCGTCGTACGCGATGCCTGCGGCGTTGCCGCGGACGGTGCGTCCGCCGTCGCGCAGTTCGATCTCGATCTCGTCGGCGGAGAAGAGTTCGCTGGCTTCGGTGACTGCGGTGGTCAGCACCTGGTCGAGGTCGACCACGTTGAGCGCGTCGGTGGCGCGGGCGAGTCGTTGCCACGCCTGCTGCTCGGTGCGGGTGCGGATCCGCGTGGAATAGGCCAGGTGGAGGCTGAGCACCAGTGCCGGCACGGCGAGCAGCAGCCGGGGATCGGCCCGCAGGATGAGTACGGTGCAGGCGGCCACCAGGAAGCGGACCGCGAAGCCGGCCACCCGCAGGTCGAGGTCGGTGCGGAACTGCCGCACGATGGGCGTGCCGGACGCGAGCGCGATGACCGGCATCGCCAGCAGGTCATCGAGCAGCGCCGCTACCAGGTAGACAATCGCCAGGGTGCCGATGAGGTTGCTCACCGATGGTGATGCGGCCGGCCAGTCCAGGGCCGAGGCCATGGCCACCGTGCCGCCGGCGATCAGCACGTTCTTCCCGATGCCGAAGGCCGACTTGATCGCCGGCAGGCGCAGGATGAACGAGGACAGGGCCACGCCCAGCACGGTGCTGGCGACGACCCAGGACGCTGGTGCGATCGCTACACCGATGACCACTGCCGTCTCCACCCATGCGATGGAGTGCGTGGTGGAGCGGATCCGAATGGACGCTTTGACGACCCCACCCAATGTGATCATGAAGATGAGGGTGGCGAAGGTGCCGATGTCCCGGACCGAATCGGGGAGTGTCCGGGGAAGTGACGCCATGGCGCCGATCACGACGCCTGACGAGAGAACGACGATGAGACCGACGAGCGTCAGTAGACGCCGATCGGTCCCAACATCGTGTCGTCCGGCGGTGTGACTCATTCAGCTCCCAGGGCTGAGAGGCTGACGTTCGTGCTGGTGTGGCCCAGCGTCGTGACGTCAGGAGCCTACCGCGAGGAGTTTCTCGGCGAGAAGTGCCGGATTTTCAGTGCCACTCGCTACCGCGCATCGCCGAACTCCTTTCCTGCTCTTTTCGAAGCCGTTGCGGCTGGGCAAAACCTCGAAAGAAGCTTAGGAGAGGAAAGCTCCCGGTTAGAAGACATAAATGTCGCTATGCGCAATATCAGTTAAGTCTGTGGCGATTAATGACGTTCTGTCCACGGTGGTTGTGCAGAACGGAGTCGGAGGTATCCCCCATGTGCCTGCCCGGTTGCGGATTGCAACCGCCGCCCGATCGGCACCCCTATCCGCTGTCAGCCTGATGACCTGTAGACCGGAATTCAACCGTCGGGCAGCGCGGGTTTCATGCCGAATCGGCTATCCCGGGCCTTGACCACGCCTTGGCCGGTCAGCGATGACCCGCGATCGGGACTAGCATTTCAAGTTGCGCAATGGAGTTCGCTGAATCCGAGGTCGAGCGGCGTGGAGATTCGGGTCTTAGGCGGCATGGCGGTCAGGACCGGGCGCGACTCCCTGCATCTCGGAACGCCGAAGCAACGACTTGTCTTCGGCATGTTGGCCGTTGATGCGGGCCGCCTCGTGACCCTCGACAGTTTGGTCGACGAGCTGTGGCCCGAATCGCCGCCGCGCTCGGCTGTGGCGAACGTCCGCACGTACGCGGCAAACCTCAGGCGGGCGTTCGCCAAAGCCGGCGGGGAAGCGGCGGTCGTCCGTCATCAGGGCGGTTACCAGCTCTCCGCCAGTCTGGAGGCCGTCGACCTGTTCGGGATGCAGCGGCAGTTCGCGCAGGGCCGCGCGTTGGCCGACACGAACCAGGGGGCCGCCGCGATCCGTGTGCTCGTGAATGCGCTTGGGCGTTGGCCGGGGCCTTTGCTGCACGGGCTGCCGCTGGGGCCCACGTTGACCGCACGACGCGAGGCGGTCGATGGGGAACACGAAGAGGCAGTGCTGCTGCTGGCAAGCTTGTACCTCAGTTCCGGACAGCCTGAGCGTGCCGTCGCGTTGCTCCGTCCCCATGCCGCGCGTCATCCCACAGGGGAGCGGCTCCAGGCGGTTTTCATGCAGGCTCTGCTCGCGTGTGCGGACGCAGCCGGGGCGGTCGCCGTCTATCGGGCAACTCGTGCAGCGCTGGCTGAGGAGATGGGCGTACGTCCTGGGCCGACGTTGGATGAGCTTCACCGAGTGGCGATCAAGGCTGCCCGACCACTTCCGAGCGCGGTTGACCGGCCGGGAGCATCGAGGCCGGTTACCCAACCTGCTAGATGGCTCCCTCTGCCGACGAGCGACTTCGTCGGCAGGGAGGACGTGCTGAACCGGTTGTCGAGGGAGATCAAGGAGCGATCCGGGCGAGCCGCTGCCGTCCAGGTGATCGATGGGATGGCGGGCTGCGGAAAGACCACTCTCGCGGTGCGGCTGGCGGAGATGTTGTGGGCCGAGTATCCCGACGGCCAGTTGTTCGTGGACCTACGAGGGCACGGGGAAGCTGCTCCCCTCGAACCGGCGGCGGTGCTGCTGACCCTGCTCCGACAGTTGGGCGTGCCACCAGGACGGGTACCGCCCGATCTCGAGGATCGGGTCGACCTCTGGCGCCGTGAGTTGGCGAAACGCAAGGTAGTACTGGTTCTGGACAACGCCGCGGGGATTGATCAGGTACTCCCGCTGCTGCCTCGAGGAGCGGGCACGGCAGTGCTGGTGACCTCCCGGTCACGGGTGCTCGCCACCGAGTTCGGCGTCCCGGAATCGCTCGGCGTGCTGAGCCGCGACGAGGCAATGAGTCTCCTTGCCTCCACGGCCGGGTCGGATCGGGTGCTCGCGGAGCCGGATGCGGCCGAGGAGGTGGTACGGCGCTGTGGTCATCTTCCTCTCGCCATCCGGCTTGCGGGAGCCCGACTGGCTCACCGTTCCACGTGGCTGGTGGCGGACCTGGCGACTCGCCTCGCTGACGAGCGTGGACGGATCGGTCAATTCGCCGTGGGTGACCAGACGCTGGCTGGCGCGTTCGCCACCTCCTACGAACCGCTTGACGATCAGAGCCGGCGGGTGTTCCGGATGCTCGCGCTCCACCCCGGTGACGATCTGAGCCAGCCGATGGCTGCAGCGCTGGCCGACCTGCCACTGCCCGAGACCATACGAATCCTCGAGGATCTGATCGATCGTCACCTGCTGGAGGAGACCGCGAGCGGGCGTTACCGCATGCACGACCTGATCCGCGAATACGCCGGCGAGATGTCACGGCTGGTCGACAAGCCGGAGGCGCTGCTGGAAGCCACGGACCGGCTCCTGAAGCTGTGTCTTCACGCCGCGCTGTCAGTGGCGGTCGTGCTCGAAGCGCGTCTCGGCGGGAAGCGACTGGCCGTCGAACCCACGTTCAGGTCAGATCTGCTCGCTGCCGTTGAACCGGACGTCGAGTGGCTGGAACGCGAACGGACCACCCTCACCGCACTAGTGGCATATGCGACAGAGGCCGGGCGGGACGAACTCGCTTGGCGACTGGCACGTGCACTCTGGCGCTTCTTCTACATTCGGACGTACTTCGACGACATGTTGTCGACCCATCGGTACGGCCTGCTTTCCGCCGAGCGGCTCGGGGACCGAGTGGCGGTTGCGCAGATGCAGAATTACCTCGCTTCGGCCTGCGTGCGGACCGGCGACTATCCCGAAGCGGCTCGGCTGGTGGAATCCGCCGTGGACATCTACCAGGCACTGGGTGATGTGCGCAGCGCGGCGCGATTCCGGGCCAATCTCGGCGTGGTCTACTGGTTGACGGGCAGGCTCGAAGCAGCGGTGCGTCTCGGCGCGCAGATGCGCCGAGACGTGTTGCTGTACGGCCACGACTGGATCGACCTGGTGCTGCCGAACCACGGCATCGCGCTGGCGGCCGTCGGTAGGTATGCCGAATCCCTGGAACTGCATCGACTCCACCTGTTCCTGGCTCGGCTCGAGGCCGACCAGTTCCAGCTTCTCAACGCTCTCGGGCACGTCGGCATCGTGCGGTCCAAGATGGGTGACCATCTGCCGGGCATCCGGATCATGCAGGCCTCGCTCCGGCTGCGGGACCGCACCGGCCACCGTTATGGAGAACCGGAACTTCGGGTGGAACTCGGCGTCGCGTTACGCGAACTGAACAGACTGGACGAGGCTCGGCACCAGCACGAAACAGCATTGCGGCTGGCTCTCGACAACGGCGAACGCCACGCGCAGTGTGCCGCTCTGAATGAGCTCGGCACGACGGCCGGGGCGCAAGGTGATCCGCTGGAAGCGATTCTGCTCCACGAGCAGGCATTGAAGTTGGCTACTCGTATCGCCCACCCACAAGAACAAGCCCGGGCCCTGGCCCGGCTCGGTGACCTCATGACGAGTAAGGACCGGGACGAAGCGCGCCGGCTGTGGCGGAGGGCACTGGCGATCTTCGAGCGGATCGGCGGGCCGGAACAGCAGCGCGTACGAACTTTGCTCTCCGACTGAGCGGTGGACCCGGCTTATCGATTTCTTATCGCGGCGTTCGTTAACGTCCCCGGCATCGGCCACGGGGTGGGTCCACCGCCAGATCGGACCCGGCCGAACGAGGCCCCCACCGCCAGTTCCCCCCAGCGAATCGGCGGTGGGTAGGTGAGGGAGGGGCGTCGTGGATCTGCACCCGACACGGCGCTCCTCCCCGCCGACGGCCGGGAGCACGCGCGTCGTCGTACCCGGCGGATAGGGTCGGGCCGTGACCGAACCCGCGCAGCTCACCCACGTCGACCCGGCCGGCGCGGCCCGGATGGTCGACGTCTCCGCCAAGCCGGTCTCGGGCCGGCTCGCGGTCGCCGCCGGCCGGCTCCGCACCACCGCCGAGGTGGTCGAGCTGCTGCGGCGCGACGGCCTGCCCAAGGGCGACGCGCTGGCCGTCGGCCGGCTCGCCGGCATCATGGGCGCCAAGCGCACGCCCGACCTGATCCCGCTCTGCCACCCGATCGCGCTGCACGGCGTCACCGTCGACCTCGACCTGACCGCCGACACGGTCGAGATCACCGCCACCGCGAAGACCGCCGACCGGACGGGCGTCGAGATGGAGGCGCTGACCGCGGTGGCGGTCGCCGGCCTCGCTCTCATCGACATGGTGAAGGCGGTCGACCCGGCCGCCTCGGTGGAGGCCGTCCGGGTGCTCCGCAAGGAGGGCGGCAAGACCGGCGAATGGGTCCGGCCGGAGGACCGGCCGTGATCCGGGCCCGGGTGATCGTGGCCTCCAACCGGGCCGCCGCCGGGGTGTACGAGGACACCAGCGGCCCGCTGCTCGTGACCGGCCTGCGGGAGCTGGGCTGCGAGGTCGACCCGCCGGTGGTGGTGCCGGACGGCGATCCGGTCGGTGAGGCGCTGCTCGCCGCCCGCGAGGAACGTGTGGACGTGGTGCTGACCAGCGGTGGCACGGGCATCACCCCGACCGATCGCACGCCCGACGTGACCCGTGCGCTGCTCGACTACGAGATCCCCGGCATCGCCGAGGCGATCCGCGCGTACAGCCGCGACACCGTGCCGACCGCGGCGCTGTCCCGCGGGCTGGCCGGGGTGACCGGCCGGACGCTCGTGGTCAACCTGCCCGGCTCGCGGGGCGGCGCCCGCGACGGCCTTGCGGTGCTCGGGCCGATCCTGCGGCACGCGGTCGACCAGCTTCGCGGCGGCGACCACTGAACCCGCGGGCCACGTGCCCCGGCGCTAGGCTCGCCGGATGAGCACGGAAACCGAAGCCGCCGCGGCCGAGGCGGGCACGCCACCACCGGCCGGGTGGGAGGAGGCCCGCTCCCGGGTGTACGCGGTGGGCCTGTCCGCCGCGCTCCCCGCCGTCGCCCGCCCGCTGGCCGAGGCCGACGGGCACACCCTCGCCGAGCCGTTGACGACGCGTACCGACCTGCCGGCGTTCCCCACCTCCAGCGTGGACGGCTGGGCGGTGCGGGGCCCGGGGCCGTGGCGGGTGGTGGGCCGGGTGCTCGCCGGGCACACCGCCGCGCCGCTGGAGACCGACGGCAGCACTGTCGAGATCGCCACCGGCGCGATGGTTCCCGAGGGCACGACGGCGATCCTGCGGATCGAGGAGTCGGCCCGCACGGTGGACGGCCTGGTGACCGGCACGCCCCGCCCGGCGCCGGAGTGGCGGGAGCCGGGCGAGGAGGCGTACCTCGGGGAGGAGCTGTTGCCCGCCGGCACGCCGGTGGATCCGGCGGTGCTCGGCCTGGCCGCCTCCTGCGGGCACGACACGTTGCGGGTCCGCCGGCCACCCCGGGCCGCGCTGCTGGTCTTCGGCGACGAGCTGCTCACCTCGGGTCCGCCCGGCGCGGGGCGGGTCCGCGACGCGCTCGGCCCGTCGGTGCCCGCCTGGCTGCGCCGTTACGGCTGCCAGGTGCGTACGGCCGACGTGGTCGGCCCGGTCGCCGACACGCTGCCCGCGCACGTGGCGGCGGTGCGGGGCGCGCTCGCCAACGCCGACCTGGTCTGCACCACCGGCGGCACCATGCACGGGCCGGTCGACCACCTGCACCCGACGCTGGAGGCGCTCGGCGCCGACTACGTGGTCAACACGGTGGCGGTGCGCCCGGGCTTCCCGATGCTGCTGGCCCGGCTGGTGGGCGACGACGGGCGGGTGCGGTTCGTGGCCGGTCTGCCGGGCAACCCGCAGTCCGCGGTGGTGGCGCTCGTGTCGCTCGTCGCGCCGCTGCTCGCCGGTCTCACCGGCCGGCCGATGCCGGTGCTGCCGCACGTGACGCTGGCCGAGCCGATTCCGGGGCGCGGCGACTACACCCATCTGGCGCTGGCCCGCTGGGACCGGGTCGCCGGCACGGCGTACCCGGTGCGGCACGTCGGGTCGGCGATGCTGCGCGGTCTCGCGGGCGCGGATGGTTTCGCGGTGATCCGGCCCGGTGCCAGCGGCGCGGCCGGCGACCGGGTGCCGCTGGTGCCGCTGCCGCTGACCCCCGGGGAGCGTGCCGGGTGAGCGCGACGAACGAGCCGACGGGAGACGTCGTGACGGTGCGGGCAGGCGTGGTGCTCGGCGCGGTGACCGACCGGCCGCTCGACTTGGCCGCGCACGAGGCGGCGGTCGCCGACCGCCGGGCCGGCGCGGTGGTCTTCTTCCAGGGCGTGGTCCGCGACCACGACCACGGGCGGGGGGTCACCCGGCTGGAGTACGAGGGCCACCCCACCGCCGAGGCGGTGCTGCGTGAGGTGGCGGCCGAGATCGCCGCCGACCCGGCGGTGTACGCGGTCGCGGTGTCGCACCGGATCGGCCCGCTGGAGATCGGCGACGTGGCGCTGGCGGCGGCGGTCAGCACCGCCCACCGGGCGGCGGCGTTCGCCGCGTGCGCGCGGCTGGTCGACGAGGTGAAGGCGCGGCTGCCGATCTGGAAGCGGCAGGTCTTCGACGACGGCACCGAGGAATGGGTGAACTGCCCCTGAGTGCTCAGCGCCGGCCGGCGAGCGCGGCCGCGCGGCTGAACCGGTCGTGGTAGAACGCGGGCTCGGCTCCCGGACGCCACGGCAGCGCCGCCACCAGCACGATCAGCGCGATGGCCAGGGAGTTCTCCATCAGCGCGCCGAACAGGCCGTCCTGGTAGTGGGACACCTCGGGGAGTTGGTGCTCGTACGGCCAGATCGGTGAGATCAGGAACAGCAGGTAGAGCCCGAGCGCGCCGACGCCGTGGCGGAGCCCGGTCAACGTCGGGTACCAGATCGGCGGGCGCAGCGCCGGCACACCGTTGGCCGAGGGGCCGCTGCCGCGCAGGGGCAGGCCACGGCTGGCGTCGCGGCGGCGTACCGCGGCGTCGGCCAGCACGATGATCGCCGGGATGACCCAGATCAGGTGGTGCGACCAGGAGATCGGGCTGATCACGTTGGCGGTGAGCCCGACGAGTGTGAACGCGGTCAGCTCGTCGCCGTCGGCGCGGGCGCTGATCGCGCGGGACAGGCCCAGCGCCAGGAGCAGCACCGAGAAGGCGAGCCAGAGCAGGCCGGGCGTCTCGATCGAGTCGTAGAGCCGCGCCAGCAGCCCGGCGAGCGACTGGTTTGCGGTCATGTCCGCCGCGCCGACCCGCTCGGTCTGCCACAGCACGCTCGTGAAGTAGGCGCGGGACTCCTCACCGACCAGGCCGAACGTCGCGATGGTCACGCCGATCGTGGTGCCGACGGCGGTGAGCGCGGCCCGCCACTGCCGGGTCAGCATCAGGTACGCGACGAACAACGCCGGGGTTAGCTTGACGGCTGTGGCGAGCCCGATGCCGACGCCCGCCCACGCGCCGCTGTAGACGAAGCGGGCCAGCGGCGAGTCGGCGGTCTCGTGGTGGGTGCCCCGCTTGGCGCGCCAGCGCAGGCCCACCATGTCGGCCATGACGAGCGCGAACAGCAGCAGGTTGACCTGGCCGTAGCCGAGCGTCTCCCGGGACGGCTCGATGGCCACCGCGAGCGGGGTGGCGATGCCGACGGTGAACCAGAGCGGCCAGCCGAGCCGGTCCACGATGGGGCGCAGCAGCGCCGCCAGGACGACCGCGAGCGCGGCGATGCTGGCCAGGGCGTTGACGAAGCCGGCGCCGTCGACGGGCAGCCAGGACATCGGGAGCATGACCACACCGGCGAACGGTGGATAGGTGAAGCCCAGTGTCGTCGACGGCGCGACGAAGTCGTACAGCTCGTTTCCGCTGGCCCACCACACCACCGCGCCGTGGTAGATCTTCATGTCGAAGAAGTTGTACGGCCGTCCGAAGGCGCCGATGGCCAGCCACGCGGCGTACGACACGGCGGCCACGATCCCGAGGCGCACGACGGTCCGGCGGTCGACGCGGGAGGTCGGGGCGAGGCGGTTGGTCCGTCTACCGACTGACGTCGGCATGGCGTGGCCACCCCCGTACCAAGGTCGTCGTACCCGTCCAGGTCCAGAACGGAGCCTAGAACGGCGCCTCACGTTGCTGCCTCCCGCGTTACGCGACCGTGTCCGATCCCACACGTGTTTGCGACATTTCCACCGCGTTAACGGGTCTCGGACGGTTCAGGTGATTGGTGGCCTTGCGGGGGGTGGTGGCCGTACGAAAGGGGTGTCAACCAGGGATTCGGCGGGCGGCCGCCGCGGAGCGTACGGCGATCTTCGCATCGCGGCGGGCGGTGCGGACCGCGCGCGTGACCGACCGGCGCGAGTGGTCGATCCGGTGGCCGGCGCGCCAGCGCAGCCCCGGCTTGCCCTCGGTGTCGGCGGCGGCGAGGAGGAGGCCACCGAGCAGGCCGAGGTTCTTCAGGAAGTGGACCTGGTTGTTGTTGCGCGCCGCCGGGTCGTCGTTGTTCCAGAAGGCGTGACCGGCGGCGGTGGTCGGGATCAGCGAACCGGCGAGCACCAGCGCGGCCGGACGGGTGAACCGGCCGGTGGCCAGCATCAGACCGCCGACGAGCTGGGTGGCGGCGTTGGCCCGGATGAGCGACACGGTGTCGGTGGGGATGCGCGGGTGCACGTTGCGGATCAGCGGGGCGACCTTCCCGGTGACCGGCTCCGCGGCCTGCACCAGGCGTTCCGGGTTGCGCAGGTTGCGGGCGCCGCTGACCACGAAGATGCCGCTCAACATGACTCGGGCGAGGGAGCGCACGGGCTTCATGGCTCAGTCTTACCCCGTCGGGGGCGTCGTCATCCCCGCAACACACGAAAGGTATCGGCCGACGTGGACGTCCGGACGGTATCGATTTCAGCGACCGTCGCGGATGGACCGGTCGCGTTCGGTAAGGTCGCGCGGGTGACGACGCTGCGACTACGCCCGGAGGGCCCCGCCGACGAGCCGGCGGTGGCCCGGGTGCTGGCCGCCGCCTTCGCCCGGCCCGACGTGGCCACCCCGCCGGAGGTCGGCCTGGTCGAGGAGCTGCGGCACAGCCCGGCGTGGATTCCCGAGCTGGCCATGGTCGCCGAGTACGGCGGCGAGGTGGTGGCGTACGCGCTGCTCACGCGCGTCGGCGTACGCACCGACGACGGCCGCGTGTGGCCGGCGCTGGCGCTGGGCCCGGTGGCTGTGGCACGGCACCGGCAGCGGCTCGGTCACGGCACGGCGGCGGTGCAGGCGGCGCTCGACGCCGCGACCGAGCTGGGCGAACGGCTGGTGGTGGTGCTGGGCGACCCGGCGTACTACCGGCGGTTCGGGTTCGGCCCGGCGGACCGGCTGGGCCTGACCAGCCCGTGGTCCGGGCTGGGCGAGCCGTGGCAGGCGCTGGTGCTGCCGCCGTCGGCGAGCGAGGAACCGCCACCGCCGTCCGGCGAGGTGGTCTTCCCACCACCGTGGTCGCGGGTCTGAGCGGTCGCGGCCGTCACGCGGGCTGGGTGCGCAGGTAGCGGCCGAAGTGCGGGACGGTGAACGCCACGGTCCCCCGCTCGCCGGAGTAGATCAGCCCCTTCTTGATCAGCGCGTCGCGGGCCGGGGAGAGGCTGGCCGGCTTGCGGCCGAGCGCGCGGGCGATCTCGGCGGTCGGCACCGCGGCGTCCATGTCGTCGCGGCTGCCCTCCTCGCCGTCCACCAGCGCCAGCGTCGCCATGGCGCGCATGTACTCGCGTTCGGCCGGGGTGGCCCGCTCGAACCGGGAGCCGAAGAACCCCACCGCCAGTTCCGCCTCCGCCTCGGGCGCGGCGACCCGGACGTCCGCCGCGGTGATCGGCGAGCGGGGCGCGTGGTCCCAGGTGGCCTTGCCGTACGCCTGGACGAAGTAGGGGTAGCCGCCGGACTTCTCGTAGAGCAGGTCGAGGGCCTTCTGCTCGTACTCGACCTCCTCCCGCTCGGCCGGCGCGCAGAGCGCCTGGTCGGCGGCGATCCGGTCGAGCCGGTCGATGCGCTGGTAGCGGTAGAGCCGCTCGGAGTAGGACTTGGCGGCGCTGAGCACCGCGGGCAGGTGCGGCAGTCCCGCGCCCACCACGATGAGAGGCGCGCCGAGCTGGGACAGCTCGTGGCAGGCGGCGCAGAGCGCGGAGACGTCCTCGGCGCCGACGTCCTGCATCTCGTCGATGAAGATCGCGATGCCGGTGCCGACGTCGGTGGCGACCGCTGCCGCGTCGCTGAGCAGTTCGACCAGGTCGATCTCGATGTCGCCGGAGTCGGCGCGTCCGCTGCTCGCGGGCACGTCGATGCCGGGCTGCCAGCGGTCGCGCAGCTTGGGCGCCGCGCCGCCGCGCCCGGTGGGGGCGGAGCGTTGCGCGAAGGCCTTGAGTACGCCGAGGAAGGCGTCGATCCGGTCCGGGGCGCGGTGCCGGGGCGCGAGTTCGCGGACCGCCATGTGCAGCGCGGCGGCGATCGGGCGGCGCAGCGACTGGTCCGGCCGCGCCTCGATCTTGCCGGTGCCCCAGAGGTGGTTGATCGCCTCGGACCGCAGCGTGTTGAGCAGGACGGTCTTGCCGACGCCGCGCAGCCCGGTGAGCATCAGGCTGCGTTCGGGCCGGCCACGCGCGATGCGTTCCAGCACCACGTCGAACACGTCCAGTTCCCGCCCCCGCCCGGCGAGTTCGGGCGGGCGCTGGCCGGCGCCCGGCGCGTACGGGTTGCGGACCGGATCCACGAATCGCACAGTATCGGCTTCTCTAGCGGCCAGGCTAGACGTGCGTAGATGCAGCTACCGCGTGTCGGTCTCGACATAAAACTAGGGCTGTCTAGCGTGGAAGCTAGACAGCCCTAGTTTTGGTTACCGACGAGCCGGGGCGTCAGTGGCGCGTCAGCGGCGCTTCAGGCAGAGCACGAAGTCGAGCGTGTCCAGCTCACTGTCGAAGAAGTACCAGTCGGTGTACCCGTCGACCTTCCCGCACTTCGCCTCCGCGTCCTTCTTGCCGCTCGTCGCGCCGTCGATGCGCCGCAGCACCTCGTACGTCTTCGGGGCGCAGTCGGCGATCACCAGCTTCGGCTGACCGCCGCCACCCTCGTTGGCGACGCACTGGCCCGCCTTCACGAAACGCGGATCGGTCGAGGAGGCCGGCGCGGGCGCGGTCGGCGTGGCCTCCGCCGGATCGCTCGGCGCCGCCTCGGTCGGATCAGCGGCCGGCGCGGTGGCCGCCGTCGTCCCGGCGGTCGGGCTCTCCTCGTCCCGGCCGAGCATCCAGTACGCCCCGGCGCCGCCGAGCAGCAGCACCGCCAGCACGACCACCACCACCAGCAGCGGGCCCTTGCCGCGCTTCGGCGGCGTCGGCTCGGCGTACTGCGGCTCCCCGCCGTACTGCGGCCCGGCGTAGGGGTCGGCCGGGTGACCCTGCCGCGGTGGGCCGGGGGACCACGCCGGCGCCGGCTCGTAGCGCTGCGTCGGCGGGCCGTACTGATCGGCCGGCGGGCCGTACCGGTCGGCGGGCCCGTACTGCTGGGTCGGCGGCCCGTACTGATCGGCCGGCGGGCCGTACGGTTGCGCGCCCGGCGGGCCGTACTGCGGGTCGTGACGCGGATCGGGCTGCGCGGCGTAGCGGGGATCGGGCTGCGGGGCGTAGCCGTCGTCGGGCCGTCCCCAGGGGTCGGGGGAGCCGCCGCCCGGTGGACCGAAGTTCGACATGAACGCCTCCTGCGTACGCCAGTGCTGAGAGGCCGGCCACCAACTGGGGACGCCGACGCCGTGGTCACCGTAGCGTGGACCCTCGATGAGCTCACGCCCCACGAGTGCGACGAACGCTGTCGATTCCGCGACGCCGCCGACACGCACCGCCCTGATCTGGACCGCACTCGTGCTGGTCTACCTGCTCTGGGGCTCGACGTACCTGGGCATCCGGGTCGCCGTCGAGTCCCTGCCGCCGCTCATCTCCGCGGCGATGCGGTTCGCCGGCGCGGCCGTGGTGCTCGCCGTGGTGCTGCGCCTGCGGCGCGGCCCCGGCGCGCTGCGGGTGCCCGTGCGCCGCGTCGGCTCCGCCGCGCTGATCGGCGTGCTGCTGCTCGCCGGCGGAAACGGACTGGTGGTGCTCGCCGAGTCGGGTCCGGCCGGCACCGCGGTTCCCTCGGGCGTGGCCGCGCTGCTGGTGGCCACCGTGCCGCTGCTGGTGGTGGTGCTGCGGACCGTGGGCGGGGACCGGCCCCCGCCGTGGACGTTCCTCGGGGTGGCGCTCGGTTTCGCCGGCCTCGTCGTGCTGGTGCTGCCCCGCGACGGCGTGGACGGCGTGCCGGTGGCCGGCGCGCTCACTGTGGTCGCGGCCGCCACCAGCTGGTCGGTCGGCTCGTACCTGTCCGGGCGGATCCGGATGCCCGCCGACCCGTTCGTGGCCACCGTCTACGAGATGCTGGCCGGCGCGGCGGTGCTCGCGCTCGTCGGCGTCGCCCGTGGCGAGCTGCGCGGCTTCAGCTTCGCCGAGGTGACCGGGCGGTCCTGGGCGGCGCTGGCGTACCTGATGGTGGCCGGTTCGCTCGTCGCCTTCACCGCGTACGTCTGGCTGCTCGCGCACGCGCCGATTTCCCTGGTCTCCACGTACGCGTACGTGAACCCGGTGGTCGCGGTGGCGCTCGGCGCGTTGTTCGTCGCCGAGCCGATCACCTCGCAGGTGCTGCTGGGCGGTGCGATCATCGTGGTCGGCGTGGCGGTGGTGGTGAGCACCGAGCGACCCCGCCGGTCCCCGCCACCAGCCGTTGACGGGGCAGCCGGGGAACCCGCCGGGCGGTAGCGTCCCGCCCGTGTCGGCGCTGCTGGTGACAGGGGCCGCGCTGGTGGGCGCGTCGGCCGGGTGGGTGGCCGTACCGGTCGGCCGGTCGTTCGTCACAGTTCCCGCCGGCGACGCTCCGCGCCGGGGCGCGTTCGCGCTGGCCGGCGCCGTGGCGTTCGGCGGGCTCGCCGCCACCCGGGCCGCCGACCCGGCGCTGCCCGCGCTGCTGCTGGTCGCCGCCGTCGGGCTGGCGCTCGCGGTCACCGACGTGACAGCGCTGCGGCTGCCCGACCCGCTCGTCGGCATGGTCGCGCTCGGCGGCGGGCTCGGCCTCACCGCTGCCACGGCGGCGACCGGCGAACCGCGCCGCCTGGCCGTCGCGGCGGCCGGGGCGGCGCTCTCCTTCCTCGGGTACGCGCTGCTGGCGCTGCTGCCCCGGGCCCGGCTCGGCTTCGGCGACGTGAAGCTCGCCGCCGCGCTCGGGTTGCCGCTGGGCTGGCTCGGCTGGCCGGCGCTGCGCCTCGGGCTGCTCCTGCCGCACGTGCTCGCCGGAGTTGCCGTGCTCGTCCTGCTCGCCGCCGGCCGGGTACGCCGGGACACGCCGGTGCCGTTCGGCCCGGCGCTGCTCGGCGGCGCGTGGCTCGCCGCCGTCCTCAGCTGAGGCGTGCCCGGTCAGATCAGCCGGAGCTGGTGGTCCTTCGGGCGGCGGGGCTCGGTCGCGTCCAGGCGCTCGAACAACGCCGGGTCGATCACGTCGAGGAACGGCGACGGGCGGGTGTCGCGTTCCGCGCCGTGCCGGGCACGGCGGCCCGCGTGGCTGACGTAGAGCCGGTCCTGCGCCCGGGTCAGCCCGACGAAGAACAGCCGCCGCTCCTCGGCCACCGCGTCGTCGTCCGGCTCGCTTCCGGGCCAGCGCAGCGGCAGCAGCCCGTCCTCGGCCCCGACCAGGAACACCACCGGGAACTCCAGGCCCTTCGCGGCGTGCAGCGTCAGCAGCGTGACCGCCTCGGCGCGCGGGTCCAGCGCGTCCACCTCCGCGCCGGTGGCGAGCTGGTTGAGGAACAGTTCCAGGTCGTCGTCGCAGCGCCGGGCCAGCGGGGTGAGCAGGTCCACCGCCGTGCGGACGTCCTCGGGGCGTACCGCGCCGGAGCCGTCGAGCGTCGGCACCGCGAAGCGCTCGGCCAGGATCTGCCCGGCCTGGCGTACCCGGGCGGGGAGCGAACCGTCCAGACCGGCGTGGCGCAGCTCGCGGGCGATGGCCGGCACGCCGGGACGGTCCCGCAGCCGGTCGTGCGAGCGCTTCTGCACCGGGATGTTCGCCCGGGCCAGCGCGTCCACGATCGGCGCGGCCTGCGCGTCCGTGCGGTACAGCACCGCGATGTCGGAGAAGGACAGCGACGTGGTCCGCCCGTCGATCCGCCCCGAGTCCAGCGAGCGGTGGGACAGGCCACCGACCAGCTCGTCCACGGTACGGACCACGAAGTCGGCCTCGTCGTACGGCGAAGCCGCCGCGTACCGGCCGACCAGAGGCGCCTCCGGGTCGAGCCGGGCCGGGTCGAGGCGACGGCCCCGCACCAGCGACGACGGCGCGATGGCCTGCACCGCGGCGGCCAGGATCGGCGCCGAGGAGCGGTAGTTGCGGTTCAGCCGGACCAGCCGCGCGTCGGTGAAGTCCTGCGAGAAGCGCAGGAAGTAGCCCACGTCGGCGCCCCGGAACGAGTAGATCGCCTGGTCCGGGTCACCGATCGCGCAGAGGTTCCCGTCCGGCGGGCTGAGCAGCCGCAGCAGGTCGTACTGCACCGCGTCGACGTCCTGGTACTCGTCGACGAAGATCCACTTCCACCGCTCGCGGTACTCGCGGACCAGCTTCCGGTCCCCCTTGAGCAGCGACACCGGCAGCGTCAGCAGCTCGTCCAGGTCGACCAGGTCCCGCTTGCGCAGCAACGCCGCGTACCGCTCGTCGTCGTCACCGGCCTCCGCGCGCGCCGCCGCCCGGTCCGCGTCGTCGGCGATCCGGAAGTCCGCCGGCAGCCCCGCCGCCGCCGCGTTCTCCCGCAGCACGGTCAGGCCCAGCGAGTGGAACGTGCCCACAGTGACGTCCTCGGCGACCGGGCCGAGCAGCCCGTCCAGCCGGTGCCGCAGCTCCTCGGCCGCCCGCCGGGTGAACGTGATCGCCAGGCACTGATCGGGGAAGACGTTCAACTCCGCGCACAGGTACGCGATCCGGTGGGTGAGCGTGCGGGTCTTCCCGGTGCCCGGACCGGCCACGATCAGCAGCGGACCACCGGGCGCGGACGCGGCCACCCGCTGCATCGCGTCCAGCCGGTCCAGCAGGCCGGTGCCGACCTCCTCCATCCCGGCGAGCATCGGCTCGAACGGCTCGTGCGGGGACGGCGGCGTCGCGATCGGAGGCGCGGGCGGCGGCGTCCGCTTCGGCTCCGGCCGGACCGCCGCCGGGCGCTTGGCCTTCGGTTTCGGCGCCGGCTCCGCGGGCCTCCGCTGCGCGGGCACCGGTACGTCGAACAGCGTCTCCTGCCCCGCCCCGGCACCCGGGCCGCCCAGTTCCGCCGGGTCGAACAGCGTGATCACGCCGTACTCCCCGTCGTAGCCCGGCACCCGGCGCACGTCGCCGCGGCGCAGCCGGCCGATGCCCTCCGCGAGCAGCTCGCCGCCGACCCGGCCGATCTCCTCCACCGGGGTACGGGTCAGGATCTCCAGCTCCGGGCCGAGCGCGGCGACCAGCTCGTTGAGCTTGCCCTCGACCTTCTTCGACCGCGCGCCGACCCGGTTCAGCTCGCCCAGGATCTCGGCCAGCGGCACCAGGTGGGTCACCTCGCGCGCGTGCGCCGGACGGTGCCCCTCCGGCCGGTCCGCCAGCTCCTCCACCCGGCTGAGTACGCCCACGGTGAGCGGCTTGCCGCACTCCGGGCAGCGTCCGCCCGCCTCACGGGTCCGCTGCGGCGGCCAGTTCACCCCGCACAACCGGTGCCCGTCGGCGTGGTACTTGCCCTCCTCCGGGAAGAACTCGACAGTTCCGGCGAGCCCGTCCCCGGTGCGCAGCGCCTCGCGGATCGCGAAGTAGTCACGGGCGGCGGTGAGGACCGTGGCCTCCCGGGCCAGAGCCGGCGGTGAGTGCGCGTCCGAGTTGGACACCAACTGATAGCGGTCCAGGCTGCCGACCCGCCAGTTCATCTCCGGGTCGGACGACAGGCCGGTCTCCACCGCGAAGATGTGCTCGGCCAGATCCGCGTAGCAGTCGGCGATCGCGTCGAAGCCCGACTTCGAGCCGAGCGCGGAGAACCACGGCGTCCAGATGTGTGCCGGCACCAGATAGCCGTCCGGACTCGCCTCCAGCGTGATCTCCAGCAGGTCGCGGGAGTCCAGCCCGAGGATCGGCCGCCCGTCCGAGCCGAGGTTGCCGATCCGGCCCAGCGCCGTGTTGAACCGGGCCACCGCGTCCAGGTCCGGCAGGTAGATCAGGTGGTGCACCTTCCGGGTGCGGTCGTCGCGCTTGTAGATCGTGGAGATCTCCACGCTCAGCATGAACCGGACCGGGTCCGCCTCCGCCTCACTGGCGAGCCGGGGCGGCAGCCGCCGGGCGACGTCCCGCTCCGCCTCGGGCGCGAGGCGGTACAGGCCCGGCTCGGCCGGGTGCAGCGTCTCGCGCAGGTGGTCGTACCAGGCGGGATGGGTGAAGTCGCCGGTGCCGAGCACGCCGATGCCCTTGCGCCGGGCCCACCAGGCCAGGTTCGGCAGGGTCAGGTCGCGGCTGCACGCACGCGAGTACTTCGAGTGGATGTGCAGGTCCGCCACGTACGGCGGGAGGCCACCGGAGGGTGCGGCGCTGAACGGAGGCACGCCGCATCCTGTCACGTCCGGTCCCCCGCCCGCCCGCCGCCACGCGAACGGGTGACCTGAGCAATGCGGTGCTGGACTCGGCGGCGGGTGCGCGCTATGGGGCGCGCAGCTCCACGAGCGTCACCTGGGGAGGCGCGCCCACCCGCACCGGCGGACCCCAGAAACCGGCGCCGTTCGTGACGTAGACCTTCGTGCCGTCGATCTCGCCGAGACCGGAGACCACCGGCTGTTCGAGCTTCACCGCCAGGTTGAACGGCACCATCTGGCCGCCGTGCGTGTGCCCGGAGAGCTGGAGGTCGACGCCGAACTTCGCCGCCTCCTGCGCGGCCACCGGCTGGTGCGCCAGCAGCACGACCGGCCGACTCGGGTCACGGTCGCCGAGCGCGGCGGCGTAGTCGGCGGGCGCGGCCACCCCGGTGCCGGCGGCGCTCACGTCGTTCACACCGGCCAGGTCCAGCACGCCGCCCCGGGCCTGGATCTCCTGCCGCTCGTTCTGCAGCACGCGCAGGCCGAGCCGGTCCACTTCGCGGACCCACTCCTCCACGCCGGAGTAGTACTCGTGGTTGCCGGTGACGAAGAAGCTGCCGTAGCGGGACCGCAGGTCACGCAGCGGTTCGGCGGCCTCCCCCAGCTCGGCCACCGTGCCGTCGACCAGGTCACCGACCACGGCGACCAGGTCGGCGTCCATCCGGTTGATCATCGCGACGATCCGCTCGGTGTGCGCCCGGCCGCGCAGCGGCCCGAGGTGGATGTCGGAGACGGTGGCGATGCGCAGCCCGTCCATGCTCCGGGGCAGCTTGGCCAGCGGGATCTGCACCCGGTCGAGCTGCGGCGGACCGATGGCGGTGCGGACGCCGTACCCGGTGACGCCGGCGGCGGTGAGCCCGGCGAAGATCGCCGCCCCGCGCGCGAGCAGCAGCCGCCGGGAGGGGTCGTGGTCCGGCGCGAGGGCGCCGGCCGGCGGCGCGCCGGCGCTGTCGACCGGCGGTGGCGTCGCACCCTCCGCCGTCGCCGCGCCCACGAGTACGGGCTCGGGCTCCGGGCCGGTGGCGACCACCGAGCGGGCGCGGCGGCGCAGCACCAGCCGGGCCACTGCGGTCGGCACTTCGAGCACCAGCAGGATCACCAGCAGGTAGAACATGAGCGCGACCCAGAGGTAGCCGGGCCAGGCCAGCCAGTACCAGCCGTTGCGGGTGCCCGCCAGAGTCACCGGTACGAGCACCGCCAGCGCCGCGATCGCCACCCCGCCGACCCGGCGCCACCGCCCCGGGCGCGTGGTGTCCCGGACCAGCCGCTTCCACAGGTAGAAGTGGATCAGGCCGATCACGAGCACGACGAAGCCCAGGAATGTCGCCATGGCCAGCACGTGTGCCCCCCTCAGCCGCCCGCGAAGGGCGGCAGCACGTCCACCGTCACCCCGGCCGGCAACAGCGCCCGTCGATCATGACAGGCCACGCCGTCGACCAGGAAACTCGCCGCCTTCAGCACCACCGCGAGGCGTTCGCCGTGGCGGGCGGCCAGGTCATCGAGGAGTTCGTCCAGGGACCGGCCGGCGGATGCGGTCTCCTCGGAGAGTCCGGCCGCCGCGCGGGCGCCGGCGAAGTAGCGGACGGTCAGCTCCACCCTCAGCCTCCGATCGCCGACATCGAACGCGCGGGCTGGAGGAACGTCGGATCGTCGATGCCGTGACCGGCCCGCTTGGCCCACATCGCGGCGCGCCAGCGCCGGGCCAGCTCCTCGTCGTCCGCGCCGTCGCGCAACGCGCCGCGCAGGTCCGACTCCTCCGTGGCGAACAGGCAGTTGCGCACCTGGCCGTCGGCGGTGAGCCGGGTGCGGTCGCAGTCGCCGCAGAACGGCCGGGTCACGCTGGCGATCACCCCGACCCGGGCCGGCCCGCCGTCCACCAGCCACGTCTCGGCCGGTGCCGCGCCCCGCGCGGAAGGGTCCGGCGTCAACGCGAACGCGGCCTTCAGGGAGGCCAGGATCTCGTCGGCGGTGACCATGGTCGAGCGGTCCCAGCCGTGCTGCGCGTCGAGCGGCATCTGCTCGATGAACCGCAGCTCGTAGCCGTGCGCGAGCGCGAACCGGAGCAGCGCGGGCGCCTCGTCGTCGTTCGTGCCCCGCATGAGCACCGAGTTGACCTTCACCGGGGTCAGCCCGGCTTCGGCGGCCCCGGCCAGCCCGGCGAGCACGTCGGCGAGCCGGTCGCGGCGGGTCAGCGCGGTGAACCGGTCGCGGTCCAGCGTGTCGAGCGAGACGTTGACGCGGTCCAGCCCGGCGTCGCGCAGCGCCGACGCCATGCGGGCCAGGCCGATGCCGTTCGTGGTCAGCGAGATGCGCGGCCGGGGCGTGAGCGCGGCGACCGCCGCCACGATGCCGGGCAGGCCGGGCCGGATGAGCGGCTCACCGCCGGTGAAGCGCACCTCGGTGATGCCGAGCCGGGTCACCGCGACACCCACCAGCCGGACGATCTCGTCGTCGGTGAGCAGCTGCGGACCGGACAGCCAGGGCAGGCCCTCGGCCGGCATGCAGTAGGTGCAGCGCAGGTTGCACTTGTCGGTCAGCGAGACCCGCAGGTCCCGGGCGACGCGGCCGTACCGGTCGGCGAGGACGCCGTCGGTCGTCGTCCGGGGGGCGCTCATCCGTCGACCGTAGCGCGGTCGAGGCCCCGGAGGGCGGCCCGGGCGGTGGCGGCCACCGCGTCCGCGTACGCCGCGCCGAAGATCGCGGTGTGCACGAGCAGCAGGTGCAGCTGATGCAGCGGCACCCGTTCCCGCCAGCCGTCGGCCAGCGGCCACGCCTCCCGGTAGGCGGCCAGGACGCGGTCCAGGTGAGGCGGGCCGCCGAAGAGGGCGAGCTGCGCCAGGTCGGTCTCGCGGTGCCCACCGTGCGCGGCCGGGTCGACCAGCCAGACCCGGTCGTCGGCGCCCCAGAGCAGGTTGCCGGGCCAGAGATCGCCGTGCACCCGGGCCGGCGGCTCGTCACCGCCGAACTCGCCGATCCGGGCGACGACCTGCTCGACCAGCGCCGCCCCGGAACCGTCGAGCGCGCCGCCGTCGACCGAACTGCGTAGGTAGGGCAGAAGGCGGCGCCGGGCGAACCAGTCCGGCCAGGGACCGGGATCGGGCGTGTTGTCCTGCGGCAGCGCACCGATGAACCCGGCCCAGTCCGCGCCGAACGCGGGCGCCCCGGCCCGGTGCAGCCCGGCCAGGTCACGCCCGAACGCCTCCGCGGCCTCCGGCGTCGGCTCGCCCGGCTCCACCCAGTCGAGCGCGAGCAGATCGGGCAACGCCACGATCACCTCCGGCACCGGCACCGAACCCGCCTCGCGCAGCCAGCGCAGCCCGGCCGCCTCGGAGGCGAAGAAGCCCTCCGGCAGTGGACGCGCCGCCCGCTCCGGCCACGTCTTGGCGAACACCGAGTGCCCGTCGTCCAGCGTGAGCCGGGAAGCGGCGCAGATGTCGCCGCCGGAGACCGGGGTCTCCCGGATCCGCTGGTGGGTCAGGAAGGTCGGCAGGTGCTCCGGGTGTGCCCGCAGGTACGCCAGGTCCATGAGCGCAAGGTAGCGGGTACCCCGGACAACCGTGGGGCAAGCGACGCCACGGATCGCCGCTGACCTGGACCGATACGCTCCGTATCTGTGGACGGACCGCGTGTCGTCCACAGGGGCGGACGCGGTGGCACTCCACCGCCCACGCTCCCGGCATGAACTCCACCGAGCAACCCCGCCTCTCCGTCCGCACGCCCGCCGACATGGTCACGGCCGTGCCCTACCTGCTCGGCTTCCACCCGGCCGACAGCGTCGTGGTGGTCGCGGTACGCGGCCGGCGCGTCGTCTTCGCCGCCCGGGGAGACCTGCCCGCGCCCGGCGCCGACCCCGGCCCGGCGGCCCGGCACCTGGCACACGTGGTGGCCCGGCAGGACGCCGACGCCGCCACACTCGTCGGCTACGGTCCGGCCGCCCGGGTGACCGGTGCCGTGGACGCGATCGGCGACGCGCTGACCGCTGCCGGCCTGGTCGTGCTCGACGCCCTGCGGGTCACCGACGGCCGCTGGTGGTCGTACCTGTGCGCCGAGCCGTCCTGCTGCCCGCCCGAGGGCACCCCGTACGACCCGGCCGCCAGCCAGGTCAGCGCCGCGGCCGTGTTCGCCGGCCAGGTCGCCCTGCCCGACCGGGCCGCGCTGGCCGCGCAGGTGTCCCCGCTCGACGGGCCGGTACGCCTCGCCATGCGCCGGGCCACCGGCCGGGCCCGTCTGCGCCTGGCCGCGCTCACCGGCGGGACGCCCGCGCAGTCCGGCCGGGGCCCGGAGGCCGGCAGTTCCGTGCCGGGGGACGGTGATGTGCGGGCCGACGGTGGAGGTCCGGAGGATTCACCACGCGCGGTGCGGAGCGCGGGCACGGCGGCGGTGCGGGCCGCGTTCCGCAGGCAGCGGCGTGGCGAGCGGCTCGACGACGACGAGGTGGCCTGGCTGACCGTCCTGCTCACCCACATCCCGGTACGCGATCACGCCTGGTCCCGGACCGACGGCCGGGACGCCGACATCAGCCTCTGGACCGACGTGACGCGGCGTGCCGAGCCGGACCTGATCGCCGCGCCGGGCTGCCTGCTCGCGTTCTCCGCCTGGCGCTCCGGACACGGGGCGCTGGCGGCTGTCGCCCTGGAACGGGTGCTGTCCGCCCACCCCGGCTATTCGCTCGCGCTGCTGCTCGACGAGGCGCTTCGGCGCGGGGTGGCCCCGTCCGAGCTGGACGGCTGGCCCGGTTCCGACGGAGGCCCGGTGCTGCGCCGTCGCCGTCGCCGTCCACGGCGCTGAGCCGTCAGCCGCCGATCCGGGCCGCCCCGGTGTAGACGTTCATGGTCGGCCCGCGCAGGAAGCCGACAAGCGTCATCCCGGCCTCCTCGGCCAGCTCGACGGCGAGCGTGCTGGGCGCGGACACCGCGGCGAGCAGCGGCACGCCCGCCATCCACGCCTTCTGGGTGAGTTCGAAACTGGCCCGCCCGGAGACCAGCAGCACGTGCCCGGCCAGCGGCAACCGCCCCTCCCGGGCGGCCCAGCCGATCACCTTGTCCACCGCGTTGTGCCGCCCGACGTCCTCCCGCAGCACCACCATCTCCCCGTCGGCGGTGAAGAGGCCGGCCGCGTGCAGGCCGCCGGTGCGGTCGAAGGCGCGCTGCGCGGCCCGCAGCCGGTCCGGCAGCGCGGCCAGCAACTCGGCGGTGACCACCAGCGGGTCGTCCCGCACGGCGAACCGCGAACGGGTACGCACCGACTCGATGCTCGCCTTGCCGCACACGCCGCACGAACTGGTGGTGTAGAAGTTGCGCGACGGATCGGTGACCGGCTCCGGAACACCGGGGGTGAGCGCCACGTCGACCACGTTGTAGGTGTTCGGGGTCTCCGCGCCGGCGCAGAGCTGTGCGGTGTGCACGTCCTCGGCCGACCGGATCAGTCCTTCGGTGAGCAGGAAGCCGATCGCCAGGTCCAGATCGTCGCCGGGCGTACGCATAGTCACCGCGAGCGGCCGACGCCGACCCGGCCCGGCCGCGCCCACGCGGATCTCCAGTGGCTCCTCCGCGGCCAGGGTGTCCTGGCGGCGGATCCGGCCCCGGCCCTCGCCCGTCGCGTCGAGGTCGATCCGCAGCACGCTCCGCCGGTCTGTCGCCCGTCCCATCCCGCCATCCTCCCCGGCCCCTCCACTGCCCGCACCCCACCCCACTCGTTCACGTGCCCCCGCCGGCCCAGCCGATCATGATCGACACCAGATCGCCGAAGTGGCGGTATCGGACGGCCCCGGATGCCGCCACTTCGGCGAGATGGAGTTGATCAACGTCGGAAAACCGCCAGCGAAGCCGGGCACGGGCCCGGGCCTCGTGCCCGAGCCGGGATTCGACGGTCGTGGCCGTGGATAGGGTGAGGCGGTGACGGGGTACGCGGCGGTGGTCCTTGCCGGTGGCGCGGCCCGGCGGATGGGCGGCGTCGACAAACCGGCCCGTCCGGTCGGCGGCCGGCCGATGCTGCACCGGGTACTGGCCGCGGTTGCCGACGCGGACCAGCGGATCGTGGTCGGCCCGTCCGTTCCGCTGCCCGACGGCGTCCGGACGACACGTGAGGAGCCACCCGGGGGTGGGCCGGTGGCCGCCATTGCGGCCGGGCTGGCGCTGCTCGACCCGGGTACGACAACAGTCGCCCTGCTCGCCGCCGATCTCCCGCTGCTCACCGCCGCCGCCGTGACCGAGCTGCGGCACGCGCTCGACACCCCGGCCGCCGAGCGGGGACGCGACCTGGCCGCCGAGCGGGAACACGACCTGGCCGCCGAGCGGGAACACGATTGGGCCGCCGAGCGGGAACGCGAACCGGCCGCTGATCGGGAACTCGACCGCGCTACCGAGCGGGCATCAGCGCTCCCCCCGCGCGGACCGACCGTCGCCCTCGCCTGTTACGTGGACGGCGACGGCCGCCGCCAGCAGCTCTGCGCGGTGTGGCGGTTACCGGCCCTGCGGGCCGCCCTCGACCGGCTCGCCGCGACGCGGGGCGGCACCCTCGACGGGGCGCCGGTACGCGGACTGCTGACCGGTGTCGCCGTACGCGAGGTGTCGTGGTCCGGCTCGGGTCCTCCGCCCTGGTTCGACTGCGACACTGACGAGGACGTACGCCGGGCGGAGGAGTGGTCGAGATGACGGTGCTGGACGACTGGGTCACGGCGGTCTGCGCCGAGCTGGAGCTGGACCCGGCCGGGGTGCCGGTGCCGACAGTGCTGGACGTGGCCCGGGACGTGGCGCATCAGGTGGTCCGGCCGGGGGCGCCGGTCACCGCGTACCTGTTGGGGGTGGCGGTGGGGCGCGGGGCGGACCCGGCGGCGGCGGCCGAGCGGCTCAGCGCGCTGGCCGGCTCGTGGCCGGTGGATCTGGGTGGGTCCACGCCCGCGGAATAGCGCCTTGCGCGTGATTCGGTGGCCGCCGCGCGTGGGTAGGGTGGCGGGGACGGACGGAGGCGATCATGACGGCAGACCACCCCTCGGCGCCGGTCGACAAGCCTGCCGGCAGCGCGCCGGAACACCACGCCACCGGCAGCGCGCCGGAGCATCACGAGTCGATCCTGCTCGACGAGCCGACCACCGCTGATCTTCGGGCCAAGGTCACCGAGGCCTGGCGTGAGTTCGCGCGGGCGCTCGCCGAGCGGCTACGCGCACTGCCCGCCGGTGGTCACCTGGAGGTGACACTCGATCCGACCGCCTCCGGCACCGGGGACGCCGTCTACTCGGTGAGCGTGGACGCGGGCGAGGAGGGTCGCCTCTCGGCCCGGGCGGTCGGCAACGCCACGCTGCCCCAGGGCTACCGGTTGGACCGGGCGGCGGTGGCCGACATGGTGGCGCTCGGCTGGTCGCCGCCGGGCGTGGTGCCGGGTTCCGGTGAGCAGTTCGGGCTGGACTGCGGCACCGACGAGGCGACCCGGCTGGCCGCTGTGCTGTCCCGGACGCTGCGTGACGTCTACGGCGCCCCGCATCCCGCCTTCCTCGTCTACCTGGTGCACGACACCGAGGGTGAGCCGTTGCCGGTGGAGCCGCTCGGTACGGCCCGCAGCGAGTTCGGCCCGGACCGCGACGTCGAGGCCGACCTGGACGAGGCGTTGGCCGCGGCGGCGGCCGCGCAGTCCGGCGAGAACGACGTGCTGGCCCTGGAGGAGCGGGTCCGCACCGTCGTGTCGACCATGCTGAAGTCCGCGTCCGACCAGCTTCAGGTCGACTCCGACGGTGACATCAACATCCGGGCCGGCTCGGCGATGGTGTTCGTCCGGGTGCGCGACAACCCGCCGCTCGTGGACGTCTTCTCGCCGGTGCTGACCGAGGTCGAGCCGACCGAGCGCCTGTACGTGAAGCTGTCCGAGTTGACCAACCGGATGCCGATCGGGCGGCTCTACTGCGCCGACGACACGGTGTGGGCCTCGATTCCGGTGTTCGGCCGCAACTTCCAGCCCACCCACCTGATGCTCGCGGTGCAGGTGATGACCGGTCTCGCGGACGAGCTGGACGACCGTCTGCACGGCGAGTTCGGCGGCAAGCGCTTCTTCGGCGAGGGGGACAAGCCGGCGCGGGCCGAGGAGCACCGCACCGGCATGTACCTCTGAGCCGGGTCAGCGCACGTCGAGCAGGGTCTTGCCGACGGTCTGCCGGGCTTCGATCGCGGCGTGCGCGTCGGCGGCCCGTTCCAGCGGGAAGCGCTGCCCGATCTGCGGTCGCAGCCGGCCGGCGGCACCCTCGGCGAGCGCCGCCTCGGTGAGGGCGCGCAGTTCGTCCGGGCCGGGCCGTGGGCTCAGCAGCGTGACGCCGCGTGCGGTGGCCGCCTCGGCCGGGATGTCCGCCCAGGCGCCGCCGGCGAGCCCGAAGCTGAGCATCCGCCCGCCCGGGTCGAGCAGGTCGAACGCCTCCCGGGCGAGCGGTCCGCCCACGCCGTCGAACACCACGTCGACCGCGCCGACGGCGTCCCGGACCCGGCCGGTCCAGCCGGGCTGCCGGTAGTCGACTGCCAGGTCGAGGCCGGCCGCGCGGAGCCCGGCCACCTTCGCCGGGCCGCCGGCGGCGGCCACCACCGTCGCCCCGGACGCCGCCGCCAACTGCGTGAGCAGCGACCCGACGCCGCCGGCCGCCGCCTCCACCAGGACCCGGTCGCCGCGCCGCAGCCCGGCCGCCCGGGCCAGCATCAGGGCGGTCCGGCCGTCGGCCATCAGCGCCACCGCCGCGTCCAGGGCCAACCCCGGGGGTACGGGGACAGGGGCGCTCCGGTCGACCACGACGCGCTCGGCGTACCCGCCGGTGCCGCCGGTGGCGGTGACCACGACGCGCCCGGCGAGCGCCGGATCGACGCCGGGTCCGAGTTCGGTGATCGTCCCGCCGACGCCGTTGCCGGGGATCAGTGGCAGTTCGGCGTCGAACGGCCCGAAGCCGGTGGCCCGGAACATCGTCTCGACGAACGTGATGTTCGCGTGTGCCACGTCGACGAGCACCTGGCCCGGTCCGGGTGCCGGATCGGGTGCCGTCCCGGGCACGAGCACCTCCGGTCCGCCGAACTCCCGCAGCCACACCGCACGCATACCGCCCCCTCGCTTCGAGCCGGTCACCAGTGCACGACATGAAGCGAGGTTGAGGTCAAGGCGTGGACGGTCCGACGCCGGGGGACTCGACCAGCCGGGAGAGCACGATGGTGCTGCGGGACGAGGTGACGAACGATTCGGCGCGCAGCCGCTCCAGCGCCTCCTCCAGGTGCGAGATGTCCGCGGCGCGCAGGTGCACGAGCGCGTCGGCCTCGCCGGAGACGGTGTACGCGCCGACCACTTCGGGGTGCCGTCGGGCGGCGGCGCCGATCTGTGCCGGGGTGGTCCGGCCGGCGCAGAACAGCTCGACGAACGCCTCGGTGGTCCAGCCGACAGCGGCCGGGTCGACGACGGCGGTGAATCCCCGGATCACCCCGGCGGACCGGAGTCGGTCGACCCGTCGCTTGACGGCGGGGGCGGAGAGTGACACCCGGGTGCCGATGTCCGCGTACGAGGCGCGGGCGTCAGCCACGAGCAACGCAATGATTCGCTGGTCTACCGCGTCTATCTGCAACGTTCTGCTCCCGGGAAGCAATGCTTGTGGCTGTTACCAAAGTTGTACCGTACCTACTCTTGGTGACCGTGAACCAGCAGCGAGTCTCGCGAAAGCGGACATATCTCATGTGCTCGCCCGAGCACTTCACGGTCGAGTACGCGATCAACCCGTGGATGGACGTGACCACGGCGGTCGACGCCGACCTGGCGGTCAAGCAGTGGGACCGGCTGCGGGAGACGCTCGTCGGGCTCGGCCACGACGTGCACCTGCTCACGCCCGAGGCGGGGCTGCCGGACATGGTCTACGCGGCGAACGGCGCGTTCGTGGTCGACGGCACCGTCTACGGCGCCCGGTTCAAGCACGAGCAGCGGACCGCCGAGGCCGCCGCGCACCGGGCGTTCTACGAGGAGCAGGGCTGGCGGTTCATCGCCCCGAACGAGACCAACGAGGGCGAGGGCGACTTCGCGTACCTGCCGGAGGCCCACGGCGGCCTGATCCTCGCCGGGCACGGCTTCCGGACCGAACCGGCCGCGCACGCCGAGGCGCAGGAGGCGCTCGGCCGCCCGGTGGTCTCGCTGCGCCTGATCGACCCGCGCTTCTACCACCTGGACGTGGCGCTCGCCTCGATCGACGACGAGAACATCGTCTACTACCCGGGCGCCTTCTCCGCCGCCAGCCAGAAGGTGCTGGCCCAGCTGTTCCCGGACGCGATCGTCGCCGACGACGAGGACGCGCTGGCGTTCGGCCTGAACCTGGTCAGCGACGGGCTCAACGTGGTGCTGAACAACGAGGCGACGCGGCTGGCCGGCAAGTTGAAGGCGGCCGGCTACCACCCGGTCCCGGTGGAGCTGTCCGAGCTGAAGAAGGGCGGTGGCAGCGTGAAGTGCTGCATCGCCGAACTGCGGCACTGAGCCACGCCTCGGCGCGAAGGGCGGCCTCCCGGTGGGGAGACCGCCCTTCGTCGCGTACGGGGGCCGGTCAGCCGAGCGTGGCCAGCTCGTTGATCACGATGTTGGACAGCAGCCGGCCGTCGGTCTGCACCCGGCGCAGGTACCACTTCTGCTGCGGGGTACGGGTCTGGTTGAACTGCCAGGGGCCGCGCGGGCTGTCCACCTGGCCGACCTTGCCGAGTGCCAGGTTGACCTGCTGCGGGGACGGGTTCGCCCCGGCCAGCCGGATCGCCTTGTCCAGCACCAGCGCGGCGTCGTAGGAGGCCATCGCGTACGTGGTCGGCGCGGAGTTGAACGTCTTCCGGTACGCCGAGGCGAAGATCCGGTTCGCGGTGTTGTTGAGATCGGCCGAGTAGTTGAGCGCGGTCTCGATGCCGTTCGCCTCGATCAGCTTGCGGTCGCGGCCCTTCTCACCGTCGTCGAGCTGGTCCAGCGCGGTGCCCTCGGTGAGGAACCCGGGGGCGTAGATCGGCCCCCGGTAGCCCAGGGCGTAGAGCTGCTTGACGAACTGGACGGCCTGGGCGCCCGAGTAGTGGCAGAAGACCGCGTCCGGCTTCCGCTCCAGCGCCTTGCGGATCGGCCCGGCGTAGAGATTCCGCGAGGGGTTGTCGGAGTCGTCGGTGTAGATCGGGTCCTCGGTGAGCCGGCGACCCCGCTCGTACGCGCGCCGCAGCCCTTCGACGACGTCCTGGCTGCCCTGGCCGCGGGTGCCGAAGATGGCGATGCGGCTCGACGCGTCGAGCTTCTGGCGCAGGTACTCTCCGAGCGCCTCGCCCGGCTCGGTCAGCACGTACGACGTGCGCCAGATGTAGACGACGCCCTGCAGCGTCGAGGGGGAGGCGTTGGAGCCGATCAGCGGCACCCGGGCCTGCTCGACCGAGTCCTTGATGCCGGTCATCACGGTGGGGTTGACCACGCCGGTGAGCGCGAGCACGCCCTCCTTGATCAGCCGCTCCACGGCGGCCTTGCCGCTGGCGGCGGTGGAGCCCTCCTCGGCCGGCACCAGCGTGACCGGATGGCCGGCGATCTGCTGGCCGCGCAGGCGGAGGTAGAGCTGGAAGCCGTTGGTGATCTCGTCGCCGATGGCCTTGTTCGCCCCGCTGCCGGGCACGATCAGCCCGATCTTGATCGGGCTGCCGGATCCGGCCTGCTCCCCGGTGTCGTCCTCCCCGGAGCCGCAACCCGCCGCCAGTCCGGTGGTGCCCAGCGCGGCCAGCAGTTGCAGAGCCCGCCTGCGGTTCATCTGTGCCACCGATTTCCTTCCCGACGGGGTGGCCATGGTGCACACCCCTTCGGCGTTCTACCTGGTCGGCGACGCTGCGTCAATGCCCGGAAGATCATCGTGAAGCGACCGCAACGCCTGTGTCACCCGGGGCCAGGCAGCCGCCTCCGGGTCGATCAGCCCGAAATGCTCGCATTCAGGCAGCTCAATCAAGGTGGAAGTGCCGCCGGCAGCCCGGTCGCCGGCCACCCAGGATCGGCTGATCGAGGTGGGAACCTGAAGATCCTGCTCGCCATGCACGACTACGGTCCGTGTTCGCATGGGTACGAAATTCGACGGATCCGCGTCCGCGTACCGGTCCGGCACGTCCTCCGGGGAGCCGCCGAGCAGCGCGGCCACCGCCCCGCCGTCCAGGTCCAGCCGGTACGCCTGCGCGAGGTCGGCCACCGGGGCCAGCGCGACCACCCCGGCGACCGTCTCCGGGGCGCGCGCGGCCACGTACAGGGCCAGGTGCCCGCCCGCGGAATGGCCGATCAGGATCGGCGGTACGGGGGCCACCCGGCCGGGCAGCGCGGCGGCGGCCAGACCGGGCAGGGCGGCGACCCCGGTGCGGACGTCGGTGAGCGTGTGCGGCCAGCCGCCGCCGGGCTGGCCGGTCCGGCGGTACTCGATCTGCGCGACCGGGTGGCCGAGCGCGGCCAGCGCCGCCGCCATCGGGCCGGTGTGGGCCCTGTCGTACTCGGCCCGCCAGAAACCGCCGTGCACCACGACCACGAGCGGCCGGGCCGGCCCGTCGCCGGCGGGCCGGCGCAGGTCGGCGAGCTGGTCCGGGTGGTCGCCGTAGGCGACTGTGGCGTCCGGCGGCGGAGACGGGCGGGTCAGCACCTCGCGTGGGTCGGAGAGCATGCGGCGACGGTAGCTCCCTCCGGTCCGGCCGCGTGCACATGGTCGGCGTGGGTAAAGATGGGTGCCATGACCGAAGCGCATTCCGGACGGGACGACGAGCAGGGCAACGATGGCATCCCCGGCACCGTGGTGGTGGTCGGGCCGGACGGCCGCCCGGTCGGCACGGTGCAGACCGACGAGGAGGGCAAGGGCGAGGACCCGACCCGCCTGGTCGAGCAGCCGGCCAAGGTGATGCGGATCGGCAGCATGATCAAGCAGCTGCTGGAGGAGGTGAAGGCGGCGCCGCTGGACGACGCCAGCCGGAACCGGATGCGGGAGATCCACGAGCGCTCGATCGTCGAGCTGAAGGAGGGTCTCGCGCCCGAGCTGCGCGAGGAGCTGGAGCGGCTCTCGCTGCCGTTCACCGAGCGGCAGACGCCGAGCGAGGGCGAGCTGCGGATCGCGCACGCCCAGCTCGTGGGCTGGCTGGAGGGCCTGTTCCACGGCATCCAGGCCGCGCTGGTGGCCCAGCAGATGGCCGCCCGTGTCCAGCTGGAGCAGATGCGCTCGGGCCGTCAGGCGCTGCCCAGCGGCCCCGGCGGCGTGATCCCGGGCATGCCCGGGATGCCCGGCGCCGGCGAGGGCCACGCGCCCGGCCAGTACCTGTGACCCGCCGGCCGGGGCGCGTCACGCGCCCCGGCCGCTCAGTCCAGCTCGAAGACCTTCTCCAGGTACGCCGCCACGCCGTCCTCGGTGTTCGGCCCGGTGACCTCGTGCGCGATCTCCCGTACCGCCGGGTGGGCGTTGGCGACCGCCACCGCGCGTCCGGCCCAGGCCAGCATCGGCACGTCGTTGGGCATGTCGCCGAAGGCCAGCACGTCCCGCTCGCCGACGCCCAGCCGTTCCGCGTACCAGGCCAGGCCGGCCGCCTTCGTCACGCCGGCGGCCGAGATCTCGATCAGCCCGCTGTACGACGAGTGGGTCGCCTCGGCCAGCCCCTCCAGCGCGCCCGCCACCACCTGCACGAAGACGTCCGGGTCCTGCTCAGCGGCGCGGGCCAGCAGCTTCACCGCGGGTGCGGCCAGCAGTTCCTCGGGCGACTCGACGGCCCGGATGGCGTCGAGGTCGGCGTCCCAGCGCAGCGGGTAGTGCGCCTCGTGCCGCATCTGTCGGCTGTCCACGATCTCCACCGCGAGACTGACCCCGGGCACCTCGGCCCGTAGTCGCCGGGCCACCTCCGCCAGCAGTTCCGGGGCGAGCGGGTCGGCCCGCAGCACCTGGTCGGTGACCGGGTCGTACACCACCGCGCCGTTCGCGCAGATCGCCGGCAGCGGCGCGGCGAGCTGCTCGTACACCATTTGGAGCCAGCGGATCGGACGGCCGGTGACCAGGACCACCGGCGTGCCGGCGGCGGCGATGCGGGCCAGCACGCCGGCGGTACGCGGGCTGAGCGTCCGGTCGTCGCGCAGCAGCGTGCCGTCGATGTCGGAGGCGACGAGCCGAGGTGGATCTTCCATCACCGGGACAGTAGTCGGTCCAGGTAGACGGCCACCCCGTCGTCGTCGTTGCGCAAGGTGATCTCGTCCGCCGCGGCGCGTACCTCCGGGTGGGCGTTCGCCACCGCCACCCGCGCCCACCCGGCCCAGTCGAACATCGGCAGGTCGTTCGGCTGGTCGCCGAAGACCAGCACGTCGGCCGGGTCGACGCCGAGCCGCTCGGCGATCACGCTCAGGCCGCTGGCCTTGTCGGTGCGGGGCGGGCAGATCTCGATGAAGCCGAGCCCGGCCTGGGTGAGCGTGGCCACCTCCGGCGGCACGATCGCCCGGGCGGCGGCCAGCAGCTCGTCCACGTGGTGGTCGGCGGTACGCGCGAACGCCTTGATCACGTCGCAGGACAGGCACTCCATCCGGCTGCGCGCCTCGAACCGGTCCGGGTAGGGCCAGCTCGGGTGGTAGTCGCCCCACAGCGGCGCGTCGTGCTCGTCCGACGCCTCGACCATCACGGTGAGCGGGCCGGCCGCCGCCTCCAGGTCGGTGAGGATCCGGGCCAGCACCTCGCCGGGCAGCCGCTCGTCGCGCAGCACCAGCGGCCCGTCGGGGTCGCTCTGGTCCACCACCCGGCCGCCACCGGCCATCACCAGGAAGTCGGCGGCCCGGATGTCGTTACGGGTCAGCTCGGTCAGGCGCGGTCCGCGGCCGGTCGCGCCGACCACCGGAATCCCGGCGGACCGCACCCGGTCCAGCACCCGGTGGGTGTACGCGGAGACGGTCTCGTCGCTGCGGACGAGCGTGCCGTCGAGGTCGGTGGCGATCAGCTTGGGCAGTCCCGGGCGGGTCATGGTTCCTCCTTCGCCCGCGCCGTCACGCCGGCCGACCAGGTCTTCGGTGCCGCGACCACGGGACGGCGGGCAGCAACCGTATCTCGCGGAACGGGCGGCAACCACGGCTTTCCGGCGAATCGGAGGCGAAGCCGCGGTGGCCGACGTATGCGGCGTCAGCGGGACCGGTCGGGGTCCGCGAACGGCACCGTGGGCTGCACCGTCAGGTCCGCGGGGGCCGGCGGCAGGTCGTCCGTGGCGGCGCGTCCCCGCCAGGCGGGCCGGTCGTCCGGGTGGTCGTGGTCCGGTTCCTCGTCGGCGGGCGTGTCCCCGGCGCTCCGGCCGGCCAGGTGCAGCGCGGCGGCCAGCAGCGCCACGGCGAGGAACGCGGTGACCAGGCCGCGCCCGTGCTCCACGTCGAGGCGCTGGTCCCCGACGAAGAATAGGATGCGCCGGGCCAGCTGCTCGAGGGAGGCGGCGGTCGCGACCAGCACGCCGAGCACGCCCGCCGACAGGCCCAGCCCGGCGAGCGCGGCGTGCCGACGGACCGCCGGGGCGCCGCGCAGCGCCAGAGCCAGCGCCACGGACAGCCCGAGCAGGCCCACCAGGTACGCCACCCCGAACCCGCCGATCTCGGAGATGCCACTGGTCAGCCGGGTGGGCGCGTCGTCGTCCCGGGCCTCGGCCGGCACCGTGATGATCAGCCACTCGCCGATCAGCGAGGCGACAGCGGCCACCGTGGCGAGCCCGGCGAGCACTGTCGGCAGGCGGCGGTCCCGGCCCAGGGCGGCGAGCGAGCGTCCGGCCCGGCCGGGGGACTCCGGCTCGGCGTCACCCCACTCGACGACAGTGGTGTCGTCGTCCCGCACGGGGATTCGCTTCTCCTGGCGGGGGACGGGGAGATCCTGTGACATGGCCACCCTTCCCGTACGCGGGCCTGCGTCGAATCATGGCACAGCACACACCCGACGGCCCGGATCGTGGTCCACAGGTGCGGTGCGACGCGGCCCGCTTTCGCGTAGCGTCGTGCCATGCCTATCCGTACCGCATCCGCTCGCTGGCAGGGCAACCTCACCGAGGGGTCCGGCACCGTCCGCACCGGCAAGGGCGGCCTGTCCGGCAACTACTCCTTCAAGTCGCGCTTCGAGGAGGGCGAGGGCACCAACCCCGAGGAGCTGATCGGCGCCGCGCACGCCGGCTGCTTCTCGATGGCGCTGTCCAAGCAGCTCGCCGACGCCGGCGCCCAGGAAACGGCGGTGGAGACCACCGCCAAGGTGCACTTCGACAAGACCGACGCCGGCATGACAGTCACCCGGATCGACCTGGAGACCGTCGGTCAGGTTCCGGGCATCGACCAGGCCGAGTTCACCAAGCTGGCCGAGGCGGCCAAGGAGAACTGCCCGATCTCCCGGCTGCTGTCGCCGGGCGCGCAGATCACGCTGAACGCCCGCCTGGCCTGACCATCACGTACGGCACGGCGGGGGTGTCCTGCGGGCCGCCCTCGCCGTGTGACGTGCCGATTCTGGGGGAGTGACCGGGCCGCGTGGCCGTGGAGATGAGCCGGGACCGGTTCGAGGAACTGGTCGGCGAGGCACTCGACGAGGTGCCCGAGGAGCTGCTCGGGCTCATGAGCAACGTGGTCATCCTGGTCGAGGACGACCCGCCGCCGGGCGAGGACCTGCTCGGCCTGTACGAGGGGCACGCGCTCACCGATCGCGGCTGGGACTACTCCGGCGTGCTGCCCGACCGCATCCTGATCTACCGCAATCCGATCCTGGCGATCTGCGACACCGACGACGACGTCGTCGAGGAGGTCGCGGTGACCGTGGTGCACGAGATCGCCCACCATTTCGGCATCGACGACGAGCGTCTGCACGCCCTGGGCTGGGGCTGACCGGGTCCCCGCCCGGCTAATTCCGGCGGTTGCGCCGGTCCCCTAACCTCCGTGGTCAGGCACATTCTGACCCAGGAGGAAAACCCATGCGCAGCGCGCTGTTCTCCGCGGAGAACCTTGAGAAGGAGTCCCAGCAGCCGGGCATGCGGTTGCAGAACTCCAAGATGCTGAAGATCGAGCTGAACGGCGAGGCGATGGCCCGCGTCGGCTCGATGGTCGCCTACCAGGGCCAGGTGCAGTTCCAGGCCCTCGGCTCCGGCGGCATCGGCAAGTTCATCAAGCAGCGCCTCACCGGTGAGGGCGTGCCGCTGATGAAGGTCTCCGGGCGCGGCGACGTGTTCCTCGCCGACTTCGCCAAGGACGTGCACGTCATCGACCTGGAGCCGGGCGACGCGCTGTCCATCAACGGCTCCAGCGTGCTGGCCTTCGACTCGACCCTGCAGTACGACATCAAGATGGTCGGCGGCGCCGGTTTCGCGTCCTCCTCCGGCCTGTTCAACTGCGTGTTCACCGGGCACGGCCGGATCGCCATCACCACCAAGGGCACCCCGGTGGTGCTCAACGTGGACGCGCCGACGTACGTGGACCCGCAGGCGGCGGTCTGCTGGTCGGCGAACCTCCAGACCGGCTACCACCGCGCCGAGCAGCTCGGCCTCGGCACGCTGCTCGGCCGCAGCACCGGTGAGGCGTTCACGATGAGCTTCGCCGGTCAGGGTTTCGTCGTCGTCCAGCCCTCGGAGGAGCCTCCGGTGGCCGGCAGCGGCACCCAGCAGCAGGGCGGCGTGCTCGGCGGCCTGCTGCAGTGACCCTCCGGTGCCCGGGGCGCCCGCCGTGGTCGCCCCGGGCCGGTCAGCTCAGCTCGCCGGACCGCAGCCGGGCCACCCAGGCCGCCGCGTCGGCGTAGTCGAGGTCGGAGGGCCCGGTGGACGCCGCCGCCGACCGGTCACCCGCCGCCGCGTTCCAGCGGTGCCGGGGGTACGACCCCAGGAACCGCACGTCGGCGCAGACCCGGCGCAGCCCCTGCAACGCCTCGCCGAGGCGTACGTCGGCGACGTGCCCGGCACAGTCCAGGAAGAACACGTACCGGCCGAGCGCCTCACCGGTGGGGCGGGACTCGATGCGGGTCATGTTCACGCCCCGCACCGCCAGTTCCATGAGCACCGCCAGCAGCGCGCCCACCCGGTCGTGCGCGATGTAGACCGCCAGCGAGGTGAGGTCGTCACCGGTCGGCGGCGGAGGCGGCCCGGGGCGGGACACCAGCGCGAAGCGGGTCACCGCGTCCGGATGGTCGGCGATCTTGTCGGCGAGGACCGCCAGCCGGTGCCGGGTCGCGCCGATCGGGGCGCAGATGGCGGCGTCGTACTCGCCGCTCGCCGCGCCGGCCGCCGCGGCGCCGTTGGAGAGCACGTCGACAACCGTGGCGTCGGGCAGGTGCTCGCGCAGCCAGCCCCGGCACTGGGTGGACGCCTGCGGGTGGGCGGCCACGCCGCGCACGTCGGCGAGCGTGGTGCCGGGCCGGGCGGCGAGCACGAACTCCACCGGCAGGACGACCTCGCGGGTGATCACCAACGGGTCGCCCTCGGCCAGCTCGTCGAGCGTCACGCCGACGGCGCCGCCGATGGAGTTCTCCAGCGGCACCAGGGCCGCGTCCGCGTCGCCGGCGCGTACCGCGTCGAGCGCCTCGCCGACGCTACGCGCCGGTGTGCGCTCCCCGCGTTCGGCGGCGGGCACCGTTCGCAGGGCCTGTTCGGCGAAGGTGCCCTCGGGGCCCAGGTAGACGAAGCGGGTCGGCGGTGTTCCCGGCATGCCGACCAGCCTACGCACCCGGCGTGCCGTCGCAGGCCAGGGTACGGATGCCGGGCGGCGCGAGGGTCCGCACCTCGACGCCGCACACGTCCGTCCCGGCCGTCACCAGCGTCGGCGTGCCGCTGCCGCCCCGGGTGACGACCTGCAGCTCCTCGTGTCCGGTGACCGCCAGCACGGTGTACTGCCACCCTTCGGCGCAGAGCGGACCGGTGGCCACTGTGACCCGGACGTCGCGGGGCAGCACTCCGGCGGACCCGCGCAGCAGCGCGACGATCCGGTCGCCGGACGGCCGGCCCCGGCACGGCGTCGCCGTCACCGGCGTGGACGGGGAGAGCACGGGCGCGGACGGTGTGACAGGTGCCACCGTCGTGGCGCTCGGGGTGGGCGTGGCGGACGTCGACGGGACCGGCGCGGGCGTGGCGACGGCGGGCGGCGTGCGCAGCTCGGGCGGCGCGCCGCAGGCGGCGAGGGCGAGCACCGCCAGCAGCGCCAGTGGGCGGTGCCGGCAACCGGGGTGGGGGGTGCGGAGCACGGTGGGCGTCCTCGGCATCGAGGGATGTCGTCGTACGGCGGGGGCCGAGCCCATCGTAGGAGGAGGCCGGGCCCGGGTGGAAGCGTGCCGGTCAGACCGCGGAGAGGAAGGTGAGCGAGCCGGCCACCACGCCGTCGGTGAGCACCGGGGTGGAGATCGCGTCGACCGTGCGGCCGGCGTCGGAGTTGGGCCCCTGCACGCGGAGCAGACCCCGGGCGAGTCGCCCGGAGTGCAGCGCGAGCAGCGGCGGGATCTTGTCGGTCTCCTGCTCGGTCAGCTCGCTCGGGCTGGCCGTGAAGTCCACCAGGCGCAGGCCGCCCTCCAGCAGCGGCAGGCCGATCACGTCCCCCGGCGCGCCCAGGCAGAGCAGCGCGCAGCCGGACGAGGAGATCGCCACGACCGTGGTGCCGGCGTCGATCAGCAGGCACGGCTCGGCGGCTCGGGAGACCATGCCGGACCACTGCCCGAAGTTGTCGGACTCCTGCTCGGTGGAGCCCGCCGGGGGCGCGAACACGTCCGAGAGTGAGAGTTCGACGTGGGCCACCGCGCCTCCTATGTACACCGACGGTCTGTCCACGCTAGCCGGTCGGTGCGGCGGGAGCATCGGCTGCCGGGCGGCCGGCGACGACGCGGACCGACGGAACCAGTCGGGGGCGGAGCCGGGGGCCGCGTGGCGTCGCCGGAGACGTTACCGGCGGGCGGCCCGCTTGTCAGCGGCCGTTCGGCCCTCGTCGTACCACCGGTAGTCGGCGGTTGGACGGTACGTGCCGTTGAACCACGTCGACGGCGCCTGGGCCACGCGGGACAGCTTCTCGGCGGTGGCCGGGCTGATCCGGTTCCCGCCGGCCACGAGCAGGCGGTCCAGCTCCCGGTGGGTGGCCATGAGGCAGTCCTTCGGCAGCCCGTAGACGCTGATCACGCCGGAGCCGACGAACGTCAGCACCGGCGTGACCGGGATCGGCAGGCCGACCGCGTCGGAGAGGGCCTTGCTGGCCCGCTTGGCGTCCCGGCGCGCCTCCGCCACGTACGGCGGGCGCTTGCCGTTGATCTGCACGACGTCACCGGCGACGAGCACGCGCGCGCGGCCGTGGTCGGCGATGGTGACCGCGAACAGGCCGCTCGGGCCGATGGCCAGGAACCCGGCCCGGTCGTCGCGGACGCGGTCGAGCAGCATGTCGGCCGGGTCCGTCCGGGGCCACTCGATGACGTGCCAGGCGGGCCCGAGGTGGTCGAGCTGGCCGAGGGCGCGGGCCCCGGCGGCTTCCAACCGGCGGGCCCCCCGCTCCGCCCGGCGACGCCGGGCCCACTCCAGTGGAGTCGGTCGGGCCGGTTCGAGCACCGACGTGGGCTCGACCCGGGTGTGCGGCACCGTGCGGGGCGGCAGTGCCCTGCTCGGTACGGCTCGACGAGCGGGAAAGACAGTCATCGCGACCTCCGGCAAAAGGTCTCTCGAAGTTATGTCTCCACTACCCTACGTTGCGCCCCCGGGGGCTCGGCAAGCCGGGGCGCCGGAGTGAGTGTGGATGAATGCCATATTCATCCACGCTTCTTTTCCGAATGGTGCGCAAGCCTGCCCTAGGCTGCGGGGGTGACCCACTATGTGGACAGCGAAGTCGCCCGGCTCGGGACGGTGTTGCTGCACCGCCCGGGACCGGAACTCGCCCGCCTCACCCCACGCAACAACGACTCGTTGCTGTTCGACGCCATCCCGTGGGTGGGACGGGCGCAGGAGGAGCACGACGCGTTCGCGGCGGCGCTGCGGTCCCGCGGGGTCGAGGTGCTCTACCTGGCCGACCTTCTGGCCGAGACGCTCGCCGTGCCGGACGCCCGGGCCGAGCTGACCGATCAGGTGCTGCGGTCCCGCCGGCTCGGCCACACCCTGCGGCGCCGGGTCGCCGACCACCTGGCGTACCTGGACCCGGCCGGGCTGGCCGACGTGCTGATCGCCGGGCTCGCCCACGAGGAGTTGCGCATCGGCGGCGACCGCCCCGGCGGTCTCGTGTGGACCCTGATGGACCGGCACGACTTCGTCATCGATCCGCTGCCGAACCTGCTGTTCACCCGCGACTCGTCGGTGTGGATCGGGGACCGGGTCGGTGTCACCAGCCTGGCCATGCCGGCGCGGCGGCGGGAGACCACGCTCACCGACGCGATCTACCGCTACCACCCCCGGTTCGTCGGCACCGAGTTCGTCTACCACCCGCGGCTGGAGCATCTGGAGGGCGGCGACGTGCTGCTGCTCGCCCCGGGGGTGCTCGCCGTCGGCGTCGGTGAACGCACCACCCCGGCCGGCGCGGAGCGGCTGGCCCGGCAGGTGTTCGCCGCCGGCCTGGCGCACACCATCCTGGTGGTCCCGATCGCGCAGGAGCGCGCCACCATGCACCTGGACACGGTCTGCACGATGGTCGACACCGACGCCGTGCTGATGTACCCGAACATCGCCAACGAGCTGTCCGCGTACACGGTGATCGTCGGCGCGGACGGCGACGACCTGCGGGTCGACGGCCCGGCGCCGTTCCTGCGCGCCGCCGCCGACGCGATGGACCTCGATCAGCTCCGGGTGATCGACACCGGCCTCGACCCGGTCACCGCCGAACGCGAGCAGTGGGACGACGGCAACAACACGCTCGCGCTCGCGCCCCGGCTCTGCGTCGGGTACGAGCGCAACGTGGAGACCAACGCGCAACTGGAACGGGCCGGCATCGAGGTGATCGCGATCGCCGGATCGGAGCTGGGCTCCGGGCGCGGCGGCCCGCGCTGCATGTCCTGCCCGCTGGTGCGGGAGAAGGGCGGGGCCGCCTGACCGGAACGTCAGCGCAGCGTCAGCTGGCGGCCGAGCAGCCCCTGCCGCGACCGGCGGCCGGCCGCGTCCAGCGGCGCCTGCTCGGCGACCGCCTCGGCGTAACGCTTGGCGAACTCCGCCAGCGGCGCCTCCCACTCGGCGGCCGGGGTGTCCTCCGGCAGGTCCCAGACCGGCGCGAGACGCCCGTGTGCCCGGAACATGCCGGCGAACTTCGTGTCGTCGCCGAGCGTCAGCGCGCCGGCCGCGCCGAGCCGGGACAGCGCGTCCAGCGCGGCGTCCTCGTCCTCCGGCAGGACCATCCGCACGTGGGCCTTCTCCGGCACCTGGCACCAGTACGCGGCCCGCGCGGCGGCCAGCTTCACGGTCGGGTAGATGGCCGAGTTGGCCCGCTCCAGGGACGCCTGCACGTTCGGGTCGTCGGCGGCGCCCGGGTCGAGCCAGAAGTCGAACCCGTCGTGCATGGTGATCTCCAGCGGGCCGTCCACCAGGATGTCCTGGAGGCGGGGGCCGGGCCCGGGCAGCGGCGGCACGCTCACCTGGCCGCCCGGCTCGGTGCGCAGCGCGGAGATCAGCGCGTCGGCCAGGTCCCGGGAGACGTCGCCGGACTGCTGGTGCCGCTGCAGACCGATGAAGACGCGCCCGTCCGGCTTGGTCATCGCCGGGGCGGCCATCGGCAGCACGGTGGCCAGCGTGACCGGGCGGTCGCCGTACTCCTCGATCAGTTCCGGGGTGAGCCGCAGCGGCGCGGACGCGGCCGGGACCAGCTCACGCAGGGCGATCCACTCCGGCTCGTCGACCAGGCCCTCGAACGGCCGGGGCACGAAGACGTCGCGCACCTTCTCCCGCTTGGGGGTGCTCTCGCCGACCCGCTGGTTCTTCCGACGCTTGCTCATGGCGAGACAGCCTAGATGCCGGGCCGCGCGGGTGGGGGCAGGACCCGCCTGCCCGTGCGTTCAGCCGGCCGCGACCAGGCCCGGACGGTGCGCCGGGGCCGGATCGAACCGTGCCCAGACGCTCTGGCCCAGGCCGTCGCGCTCCACGCCCCAGCCGCTGGCGAGCCCGGCGACGATGTGCAGCCCGCGCCCGTCGGCGGCGTCCGGCGAGGCGGCCCGCATGCACGGGCCGGCGCCGGAACCACCGTCGGTGACCCGGAGCTGGATGCTCGGCCCCTCCTCGGTGACCCGCAGCCGCCAGGCCACCCGGACCACGCCGCCGGGCAGCGCGTCGGCGTGCCGGACCGCGTTGCCGACCAGTTCGGCGAGGACCGCGACCAGGTCGGCCAGCAGAATCGGGGGTACGACGCCGGTCAGCTCGTCGGCGAGCCGGTGCCGGGCCAGACGCGCGCCGGTCGGGTCGTGGGGCACCACCACACACCACGACCGTTCGGGCGGACCAGTCGACACGTCGTTCCTTCCCCGTCTGCGAGCGCCGGGTCAACCCCGCGGCAGCCGCACCTCTGCGACCGTACCGCCACCGGCTCTGGGCCGGAGGGATACCCATCCATTCTGCTGTTCAACGATCTGGCGGACGAGATAGAGACCGAGTCCCGCGCCCGGATACCGCCGGCGGTCACCGGACTCGCCCTGCCAGAACCGGTCGAAGGCCCGCTCCACGTGTTCCGGGCGGATGCCGATGCCCCGGTCGGCCACCCGGAACGAGACGGTCCGCTCGTTCGCCTCGGCGGTGACCTCGATCGGGGTGTCCGGCAGTGAGTACTTCCCGGCGTTCGTGCCCAGCTCGGTGAGCACTGTGGCGAGGCTGTGCCGGTCGCCGAGCGCCTTGGGCAGGTCGGCCGGCAGGTCGAGCACGACCCGGTGCCGGATGTCGGCCGGCAGGTCCGTCGCCGCCGCGCGCAGCGCGTCGACCAGGTCGAACGGCGCGGCCGGTTCCCCGCCGGGACGGTTCTCGGTGGCGGCGGTCAGCAGCCTGTCGACCAGGCGGGCCAGCTCGTTCGCGCGCTGGCCGATGATCCGCGCGGCCTGCCGGCGGTCGTCGTCGCTCAGCGAGTCCCAGTGGTCGGTGAGGGTGTCCGCGTACCCCTTGATCACGGTGACCGGGGTCCGCAGCTCGTGGCTGGTCACCGCCACGAAGAGATCGCGGTCGTGGTCGCGCCGCTGCTGGTCGGTGACGTCGCGGAAGGTGACCACGCGCAGCGCGTTCGGGCCGGGCAGCTCGCCGGAGGTGATCCGCAGCCAGCGCCCGTCCGGCATCCGGTGGTCGAGCACCTGGCCCGGCGGCGGCAGCGGGAACGGCAGCGGGCGGCTCAGCGCCTCCTCCGCCGGACGGCCGGTCACCTGGACCGCCGCCGGGTTCCAGAGCCGGATCCGCCCGTCGCGGTCCACCACGGCCAGCCCGTCGGCGAGCGCCGCCACGACCGGGCCGTCCCCGTGCACCGGCAGGCCGGTCTGGTCGCCGTACATGTGCGCGACGCACGCGGCCACGTAGCCGATCACGGCGCGTTGCGCGGCATCCGGCGGCTCGCCCAGCGGGTAGAGCGCGTGCAGGCTGCCGACGGTGAGACCGCCGATCTCGGCACGCGCCACGATCATCCGGCTGAGCCCCCGGCCGGCCACCTCGTCGGCGAGCGCGCCCGGGATCGCGTCGACCCGGACCTCCCGCACCGGCGGCCCGGCGAGCAGGCAGACGGTGGCCGGGTCGGTGGCGGGCAGCGGTCGGCCGAGCACGAACTCGGCGCGGCCGGTCGCCGCGATCACCCGTCCGCCGGCCGGGGTGAACTCCACGAAGACCAGACCGGCCGCGCCCACCGCCGGTCCGACCTCGTGGAGCAGGCGGTTGAGCACTGCGGGACCGGACTCGCCCGCGTTGATCATGTTGATCACAGTCGTGTGGCCGGCGATGAGGGCGGGGTAGTCGGTTCGCTCCGGCATGTCCCGAGTGTGCCGCGCGGCAGCCCTCCCGGACACCCCCGGCCGGTCGACCGTGGCCGATACCGATCGACCGGACTCACCGGCCCAACCGGGCCAGCGCACGGGCCGGCCGGTCCGTGATCACCCCGTCCACGCCGGCTTCCAGCACGAGTTCCAGATCCTCCGGCTCATTGACGGTCCACACGTACACCGAGTGGCCGGCCGCGCGCAGCGAGGGAACCAGGCGCGGGCGGGCCCGGACCAGGTCCACGCCGGGACCGGCGATCCGGACGCCGAACGGCAGCCGGCCCAGCGGCAGCAGCCGCGGCAGCACCTCCAGCAGCAGCACCGTGGGCAGCGCCGGGGCGAGTTCCCGCATCCGGCGTACGGCCAGCGGCGAGAACGACATCACAGTCACCTGGACCCGGTGGCCCGGGCGGGGCTCGTCCAGCCCGTACCGGCGCAGCAGCGTGACCAGGCGGCGCTCGACCTCGCCCCGGTAACGCGAGGGGTGCTTGGTCTCGATCAGCAGCCGGACCGGCCGCCCGGCGTCGAGCACCGCGTCGAGCAGCCGCTCCAGCGTGAGCAGCCGGGTGTGCGACTCGTCCAGCGGCTCGTCGTCCTCGGCGAGCGTCGCGGCCCGGTGCCAGGAGCCGAAGTCGAGCGCGTCCAGTTCGGCGAGCGTACGCGCGCTGACCAGCCCGTGCCCGTTGCTGGTGCGGTCCAGCCGGCGGTCGTGCACGCAGACCAGGTGCCCGTCACGGGTCAGCCGGACGTCGCACTCCAGCCCGTCCGCGCCCTCCTCGATGGCACGGAGGTAGGCCGCGAGCGTGTGCTCCGGCAGGTCGTACGAGGCGCCGCGGTGGGCGAAGACCAGGGGGACGGTCATGACCGCCTCAGGCGACCCGGCCCGGCTGCCCGTCGTCGGTGACCACCGGGCGGCCGGCGGCGGCCCAGTCGCCCATCCCGCCCTCGACGTTGCGCACCTGGTCCCAGCCGTTACGCAGCAGATAGCCGACGACCTGGGCGGAGCGGCCGCCGGAGCGGCAGATCACCGCCACGTCGCGGTCCTGCGGGATCTCGGCCAGCCGGGCGGGCAGCTCGGTCATCGGCAGGTGACGGGCGGCCGGCGCGTGGCCGGCGGCCCACTCGTCGTCCTCGCGGACGTCGAGCAGGTAGACGTCGTCGGGCACGGCCGACGCGGGGACGCTTGGTAGTGAGGCTCCGAACACGGTCACCAAGCCTAGCCGCCCGGACCGCTCACAGCCGGTTGACCCAGCGCGGATTCGCGCCGGCCCACTGCGGCATCCGGGTGTCGCGCAGCGCGGTGAACAGACCGCCGCCGCCGTTGTCCAGCACCACGTACGAGACGCCGTCGATGGTCTGCGGGTACGAGGGCACCTGGACGCCGCGCAGGGCGTCCGCCGGTAGCCCGCGCAACGCGAACAGCAGCTCGTCCAGGGGTACGCCGTTGGTGTCCACGGTCAGCGCTCCGCCGGCCGCGCGCAGCACCCGGTCGAGCTTCACCGGATCGGTGCGCAGGTGGGTCTCGCCCGCCCGGTCGAGCACCGCCCGGAGCATCTGCTGCTGGTGGCGCTGCCTGTCGTAGTCGCCGCCGGGCAGGTCGTAGCGCTGGCGGACGTAGTCGAGCGTCCGGGCGCCGTCCATCTGCTGGCAGCCGGCGTCGAACTGGTGCTTCGTGTGGATCGAGCGCACCGGCGTGTCCACGCACATCCGGATGCCGCCGAGTTCGTCGATCACCTGTTTGAAACCGGAAAAGTCGACGAGCGCGGCGCCGTCGAAGCGGATGCCGGTGAGCCGGGTCAGCGTGGTGCTGAGCAGCCGGGCGCCGCCCTCGCCCCCGCCGCCGTGCTCGTACGCGGCGTTGACCTTGTCCTGGCCGCCGGGGAAGCCGGGCGCCGCCGGGAGCGCCACCAGCAGGTCGCGCGGCACGGAGATCAGGTACGCCTGCCGCATGCCGGCCGGCACGTGCACGATCAGGATGCTGTCGGAGCGCTGGTCCTCGGGGTTCGCGCCGGGCCGGTGGTCCGAGCCGATCAGGAGGTAGTTGAGCGCGCCGTCCAGGTCTGTCCGCTTGTTCCGGGCGGCCGGGTCGAGCAGTTGCTCCTTGGCGACGGTGCGGTCGTAGCGGTGGGTGAGCCAGTTCAGCCCGGCCACGCCGAGCGTGGCGAGCAGGACCAGGACGAGTCCGGTGCCGAGCAGGAACCGGGCCCAGCGGGCGGGTGCGCCCCGCCCGCGTCGGTTCCGTGCTGGCCTGGACGTGACGATCCCCCCGTAGCCGCGACATGAGACCCGCTCACGTCAGGCTACGGGGGGATCGGCCGACCGATGGCGCTTTCGCGCAGGTCAGCAGGTCATTTGCGGGTGGAGAGGACGTCCGGGTTGCTCACCACGAAGTCGGCCAGCTTGTCGTTCTTGACCGCCTGGAACATGTCCATGGTCGTCTCGTTGAACGTCTCCCGGCCGTTGCTGTTGCCGGCGAACGTGCCGCCGTTGGTCCGCAGGGTGACCAGGTCGTTCCCGTTGAGGTTCTTGAGCGTGAAGATGAAGTCCGCGATCGGCACGCCGCCGGTGTCCAGGACGAACGCCTTGCCGGCGGCCTTCATCAGCGAGTTCAGCTTGATCGGGTTGGTCAGCATGCCGCCCTCGGTGGCCTTCTTGGCCATCGCCTTGATCAGCTGCTGCTGGTTCTGCTGCCGGTCGTAGTCGCTGTTCGGCAGGCCGTAGCGCTGGCGGGAGTAGTCGAGCGCCTCCCAGCCCTGCATCTCCCGGCAGCCCTTCTTGTGCACCACCGCCTTGTACGGCTTGCCGGTCTTCTTCGCGTCGGCGTTCCACATCGGCTTGCCGTCGACGTACGACATGTGGTGCGACTTGACCTCGTGGCTCACGCAGATGCGTACCGAGCCGAGCGCGTCGATCACGCTCTTGAAGCCGCCGAAGTTGATGATCGCGGCGCCGTCGAAGCCGATTCCGGTCATCGACTTGATCGTCTTGGCCATCAGCTGCGCGCCGCCCTCCCAGCCGCCGCCGTTCTGGGCGCCGTGGAAGAAGGCCGCGTTGATCTTGTCGGTGCCGCCCTTGTAGCCGCTCTTCTCGAACGCCGGAATACGCGCCTCGGTGTCCCGGGGGATCGAGATCAGGTACGCCTGGTCGTGGCTGGCCGGGATGTGCAGGATGATGATCGTGTCCGACCGGACGTCGTCGGCGGCCCAGCGCTCGCGGGCGTCCACCCCGAGCAGCAGCATGTCGATCGGGCCCTCGAGGCTGTTGCCGCCTTCGGCCTCGCTCTTGCCCGCGCCGCCGAGCAGGTTGCGCTGGGCGATGTTGTCGGTGGCCTGGCCGATGACCGCCTTGCTGCCGACGATGGCGACGCCACTGGTCACCATCAGCACGGCGCCGAGCACCAGCGTGAGCTTCGCCCAGAGCGGGTCCTTGCGCTTGGTGCGCTTCTTCTTGCCACCGCCGGGACCGCGACCGCCGGAACCGGGCTGTGTGGGGATGACCGGAGGGACCCGCCCGGATGATCCGGGTGCCGGTGACTGCGGGCGACGGCTGGTCTGGACCGACATGCGTGCTCCAGCTCGGTGATCGGGGGCGGGACCACTTTACGTATCTGTTCCCGTTCTCGCGACCTCGTAGGGCGGCAATTCCCATCAATACCGGCCCACATCTTCGGGTTGTGGCCGAACGGGCAGGGGTAAGGAGCCGGTCGGCGGTTGGCCTCCGTGGTGGCGAGGCCCTAGCGCTCGTTCCCGGTCATGCCGTGCCGACGTCAGCCGCCCGCGTTGTCGCCCGAACCCTTCTGGTTGGCCTGCATCCACTCGGCCATCCGGTCCGCGGCGATCGCCTTGTACATCGCCAGCGCCTTCTCCCGGTCGGAGACCACCACCGACTGGCCGTCGATGGTCTGGCCACCCAGGTGCGGGCTGGTGACGAACGTCAGGTTCTCGCCCCGCAGGCTGCGGAACTGCACTGCCATGTCGGTCAACGAGAATCCCTGGTCGACCGTGACGGCGGCGGTCACCGCCTTGAGGAAGTCGTTCAGCTTCTTCGGGTTCGTGAGCGTTCCGCTGCTTGCCGCCTTGTCCATCAGCGCCTTCAGGAATTCCTGCTGGTGCCGCATCCGGGCGAAGTCGCCGTCCGGGAACTGCTTGCGCTGCCGGACCCAGTCCAGCGCCTCGGCGCCGTTCATGTGGTTCACGCCCTTGGTGAACGTCCGGTACGGCTTGTGGATCGACGTGATGGTCCGCTCCACCTTCAGGTCGACCCCGCCCAGGGCGTCGGTGACCTCCTTGAAGCCGCCGAAGTCGATGGCCATCACGTGGTCGATCCGTACGTCGGTGAAGCACTCCACGGTCTTCACCGCGAGCGGCAGGCCGCCGAACGCGAACGCCGCGTTGATCTTGTTGCGGGAGCCGGAGTCGCAGGACGCGCCCGCGCTCTCCGGAATCGGCACGTACAGGTCACGCGGCACCGAGACCAGGTAGGCGCGCTTGTGGTCGGCCGGGATGTGCATGACGATCACGGTGTCCGCGCGCCACTTGCCGGAGCCGTCGACCGGGGCGTCCGGATCCCGCGAGTCGCTGCCCACGAGCAGGATGTTGAACGCGCCGTCGACCTGCTTGGCCGGGCGTCCGCCGGTGATCCCGGCGAACGGGTCCGTGCGGGCCAGGTCGTCGTCGAGATTACGGGCGTAGAACCAGGCGCCGAGGCCGCCGAGCAGCGCCAGCACCAGCACCGCGACGCCGGCCACCAGGCCGATGCGTCCCCAGCGCGGTCGAGGGCCGCGCCGGCCCGGACCGCCCGGACCGCCGTCGCCCGGGCCGCCGGGTCCGGTCGGCCCCACCGGACCGCCGGTACGCCCCGAGCGGGGCGCCTCGTCGTGCGGGGGATACCAGCGGGCATCCGAGGTGCGGGCGCGCCCGGTGGCGCCCCGGCCGGAGCCGGGAACCGAAGCGCGGCCCGCGTCCCGGTTCAGGGGGTGCGGGAACGGAGAGCCGGCAGACGAGGTCGCTGACATGTAACCGAGGGTAGGTCGGCCGGGCCACCGACGCCCTCGTACGCGCGCCGATGTCAGCCGCGTCCCGGGCGGGTTCAGTACCCGAGCCGCCCGCGGAAGTACTCGATCGTGCGCCGGAGTCCGTCTTCGGGCGTGACGCTCGGCTCATATCCGAGCAGTTCGCGGGCGAGGGTCAGGTCCGGGCGGCGCATCTCCGGGTCGTCCGAAGCGCGAGTGATGTAGCTCACCTCGGACGTGCTTCCGGTGAGTGACACGATCGTCTCGGCCAGTTGCCGCATCGACATCTCGTGCTCGGTGCCGCAGTTGATCGGACCGGTCTGCGTCGAGTCGAGCAGCAGCAGGATGCCGCGCACCAGGTCGTCGACGTAGCAGATCGAGCGGGTCTGGTTGCCGGTGCCGTGCACGGTGATCGGCTCGCCGCGCAGCGCCTGGGAGATGAACGTCGGGATGGCCCGGCCGTCGTCCGGACGCATCCGCGGGCCGTACGTGTTGAAGATCCGCACGATCGCGGTGTCGGTGCCCCGGCTGCGGTGGTAGGCCATGGTGGCCGCCTCGGAGAAGCGCTTCGCCTCGTCGTAGACGCTCCGGATGCCGATCGGGTTGACGTTGCCCCAGTACGTCTCCCGCTGCGGGTGCTCCTTCGGGTCGCCGTACGCCTCAGAGGTGGAGGCCATCAGGAACCGCGCGCCGTCGTCGGTGGCCCGCTCCAGCAGCGCCAGCGTGGCCACCGAGCCCACCCGGAGGATCTCCACCGGCAGCTTCTCGAAGTCGGTGGGACTGGCCGGGGACGCCATGTGCAGGATCGCGTCGAACCGCTCGGTCATCGCCGGGTGGTGCGGCAGGCCGTCGGAGATGTCCGCCTCGACCAGCGTGAAGGTCGGCTTGTCCAGCAGGTGGGCCACGTTCTCCTTGGACCCGGTGACGAAGTTGTCCAGCACCACTACCGTGCAGCCGCGCTCGACGAGCCGGTCGACCAGGTGGGACGGGACGAAACCGGCGCCGCCGGTGACCAGGATGCGGTGTCCGCTACCGAAGCGGGGAGCGACCTTCATGGCGGTCAGCCTATACACGCGAGGCGGGGCCCCCGCGTACGGCAGGGGCCCCGCTCGACGTGCCGATCAGTGCGCGCCGGCTCCGGTGAGCGAGCGCACCTCCAGCTCCGCGTACTTCTCCTCGTCGCTCTCCTTGGACAGGATCGTGCCGAGCCAGCCGCACAGGAAGCCGAACGGGATCGAGATGATGCCCGGGTTCGACAGCGGGAACCAGTGCCAGTCGTGGTCGGGGAACATCGCCGTCGGCGCGCCGGAGACGACCGGCGAGAAGAAGACGAGCAGCACGGCGGAGAGCAGGCCGCCGTAGATCGCCCAGACCGCGCCCGAGGTGTTGAACCGCTTCCAGAACAGGCTGTAGAGGATCGCCGGCAGGTTGCCCGAGGCGGCCACCGCGAACGCCAGCGCGACCAGGAACGCTACGTTCAGGTTCTGCGCGAAGATGGACAGGACGATCGAGACCGCGCCGATCACCAGCGCGGAGATCCGGGCGACGTTCACCTCCTGCCGTTCCGACGCCTCACCCTTCTTCACCACGTTGGCGTAGAAGTCGTGCGCCAGGCTGGACGACGACGCCAACGTCAACCCGGCGACCACGGCGAGGATCGTGGCGAACGCGACCGCCGCGATGATCGCCAGCAGTGTCGCCCCGCCCAGGTTCCCGCCGAGGAAGTCCACGCCGAGCGCCTCGGCCAGCTGTGGCGCGGCCGTGTTGCCGGCCTTGTCCTGCTCGGTGATCGCCTGCCCGCCGACGATCGCCGCCGCGCCGAAGCCGAGGGCCAGGGTGAGCAGGTAGAACGCACCGATGATGCCGATCGCCCAGAGCACGCTCTTGCGGGCCGCCCGCGCGGTCGGCACGGTGTAGAAGCGGATCAGGATGTGCGGCAGGCCGGCCGTGCCGAGGACCAGCGCGATGCCCAGCGAGAGCAGGTCCATCTTGCTGTAGAACGTCTTCAGCGCGTCGCCGGGTGTCTCCACTCCGTAGCGCAGCCCGGGTTCGAGGAACGCCGCTCCCTTGCCCGAGGCGCTGGCCGCGTCGCCGAGCAGCGAGGACAGGTTGAACTTGTACTTGGCGAGCACCAGCAGCGTCATCACCAGCGCGCCGCCCATGAGCAGGAACGCCTTGACGATCTGCACGTACGTCGTGCCCTTCATGCCGCCGACCGTCACGTAGATGATCATCAGGGCGCCGACCATGATGATCGTGGCGACCTTGGCGGTGTCGGCGTCCATGCCGAGGAAGGTGGTGCCCGGCTTGATGCCGAGCAGCAGCGCGACGAGCGCGCCGGCGCCGACCATCTGGGCCAGCAGGTAGAAGATCGACACGGTGATGGTGGAGACCGCCGCCGCGGTCCGGACCGGCCGCTGCCGCATCCGGAACGCCAGCACGTCCGCCATCGTGTACCGGCCGGAGTTGCGCAGCAGTTCCGCCACCAGCAGCAACGCCACCAGCCAGGCGACCAGGAAGCCGATCGAGTAGAGGAAGCCGTCGTAGCCGTAGAGCGCGATGATGCCGGCGATGCCCAGGAAGGACGCCGCCGACATGTAGTCGCCGCCGATCGCCATGCCGTTCTGGAAACCGGAGAACGACCGGCCGCCGGCGTAGAAGTCGGTGGCGGTCTTGGTCTGCCGGCTGGCCCATACGGTGATCGCCAGCGTGATCGCCACGAAGACCAGGAACAGCGTGATGGTGAGGTTCCGGGCGGTGGTGCTGCCCGCCTCAGCCGCGAGGACCGTGTTCATGGGTCACCTCCCCGATCTCGTCGCGGATCCGGTCGGCGACCGGGTCGATCCGGCGGTTGGCGAACCGGGAGTAGAGCCAGGCGATGACGAACGTGGAGACGAACTGGAGCAGGCCGAAGACCAGGGCGACGTTGATGTTGCCGATCAGCTTCGTGCCCATGAATCCCCGCGCGTACGCGGAGAGGATGACGTAGAGCGCGTACCACAGGAAGAACGCGACGGTCATCGGGAAGATGAAGCCGCGCAGCGCGCGCCGCAACCCGGCGAACTCGTCGGACCGCTGGACGGCGAGGTACCGTTCCGCCGCCGACTCGGCGGGCGCGGACGCGGGTGTGTCCGTGGACATCTGTGGATCACCACCTTCGCAGGCGTGGGGGGAGTTTCGCGCACGGTAGAGAGCGCGCTCCCCGCCCGGGAAGGCTCCGCCGCCCGGCGGCGAACGGCTGCGCCGAACGGCGCCCCGGCTGCGCCGAGTGACCCACGTCACTCCGCTAACCGGTCACCCCGACCGCCGGGTGGGTCAGTCGGTCAGCTCGCGGTAGCGGCCGCGGTAGTGCAGCAGGGGGAGGGTGTCCCGGGGCAGGTCCACCGATTCGATAGTGGCCTCGACCAGCAGGCCCCAGCCGTACTCGCGGGCGGTGTCGAGCCGGCACCCCGCCCACCCGCCGGCGTCCGCCGGCACCGGCCCGTACGGCGTCTCGGTCCAGGCGTCCAGCGCGAACAGGCCGCCGGGCGACGGGAACAGGCCGGCGAAGCGGTCGGCGAGCTGCCGGTGCTGCGGGCCCAGCGGGGCCACCGCGAACCGCCCCGCCTCCTCGATGGCCGCCCACAGGTCCGACTCCGCGTCGACCAGGCCGAGTAGCCGGTCCGGCTCGCCCTCGGCGACCAGCGTGGACGAGACGGTCAGCCCGGCCGGGCCGGGCGCGGTCCAGAGCGTCACCGGGGCCGCCAGCCGACCGCGCAGCCGCCGTACCGGCGAGCGTTGCCCGGCCGGCGCCGCGAACGGGTCGGTGGAATGGATCTGCGCGCCCGGCTCTGGATTCACGTGAAACATTGTGCCGCCCGCTGCCGGGCGGGGTTCGACGCAACGCCATACCCTGCCGGGCATGAGTCTCATCCCCCCGCAGCAACTCGCCCAGGAACGGGTCGTCGCCGCCGACGCCGTCCTCGGCGGTCAGGTCGACCTGCGTGCCTATCCACACCGGCACCTGCTGGTCCGGGCGAACAACACCTGGGGCCGCCGGGCGTTCCAGCCGCTGATGGAAGCGGTCGAGCACCTGTCCAACTACGGCTGGGAGCTGGTCACCATGACGAGCGTCGGCGACGGCCACCACGTCTACGCGGCGATGCGCCGCACCGCGTAACCGGGATCAGCCGTCGGCGAGCAGGCGGCGGGCGGCGGCCAGCACCTCCGGGTCCGCGCATCCGGCCGCGTACCCGGCGATCCGGCGGCGGATGTCGCGCCCGAGCAGCCACACCCCGATCCGCTCGGCCACCGGGCGCAGGAACGCCGGGCGGCAGCGGAAGTTGTATCGCCAGGTCGCGATCGTGGTGCCGGCCTCGGGGCCGGGCGCGAAGCGCCAGCCGCCGCCGAACCGCTCGAAGAACCACGGCCCGCGCACCATCTTCATGCCGACGTTCGTCGGCGGTGACCAGGAGACGTACTCGCTGACCATGACCAGGCCGTGCCGGGAGCGGGTGTACGTGCGCACGCCCCGGCCGGGCGCCGTCGCGCCGTCGACGAAGTGCTGCTCACGGACGAACGGATCCCAGCGGTAGCGGACCGGCGCGACCGTCTGGGAGACCGCGAACGCCAGCTCCGGCGGGATCGGGACCGTGGTGACCGCCTCGACGACCGGCATCAGCGCCTCGGCGTGACGGTGGCCAGCAGCTCCGGCTGCCGGCGGTCCAGTGTGTCCCCGGCGAGGTACGCGCCGAGCAGCGCCGCGCCCACCCCGTACGCCAGTCCGATCGGCAGCGCCAGCCACAGCCACACGTCGCCGAGCAGCGCGGCGGCCACCACGAACGGCACCGCCACCACCGCGGAGGCGACCATGGAAACCAGCGTGAGCAGGCCCTTGGTGAACCCCGCGCCGCTGTTCATGGCGAACGGGTTGCTCGACTCGGGCAGCGAGTAGGCGCCGAGCACCGACACGAACCCGTTGATCGCCAGCCCGCAGCCGTACGCGGCGGCCAACGCGCCACCCATCACGCCGAGCCATGCGGGACGCCCCAGGAAGAGCGCCAGCGCGACCGCGATCACGACGAGCATCGGCACCACGTAGATCGAGAACGCGGTCATCCGGGCCCGCAGCTCCACCCGCCCGGGCACCCCGGCGACCAGGTTCGCGGCGTACGAGCTGCCGTCGAAGCCGAACTGGTTGGCCAGCGTCAGCGACGCGAGCACCCCGACGAAGATCATGGAAAGGCTGACCAGCGCCGGTGAGGAGTCGCCGCCACCGAACTCCGCCCCGCCCTCGGTGGAGAACGAGACGCCGCCGAGGTTGACCATCACCGGTACGAACACACCGACCACGGCGACCGTGATGAGGTTGGCCCGCCGCCGCGCGTCCCGCCACCAGTAGCGGCACTCGCGGGCGACGAGCGCCCCGAACCGGTCCCGCCGCGCCCAGCCCACCGCGCGGGGGAACAACTGCGTGACCGCGCCGCCGGCCACGCCGCGCGGCGCGCGCGAAGGGCCGGCGCTCGCCGCGCCCACCATCGCCGACTCCAGCGACCGCGACCACCAGAACAGGAGTACGCCGAGCGTCGCGACCGCGATCAGCAGCTTCGCGACCGCCGCGCCGGCCCGGCCCTCGGCCACGTCGACGCCGACCGTCCACGGCGCGCCGAACGGCGTCCAGCCGACCACCCGGGCCACCCCGTCCAGCCGGTCCCAGTCGGTCTGCTGCACCGCGGCGAGCACCAGCAACTGCAACGGCCCGAGCAGGGCGGCCAGGACGGCGAGCAGCACCGCCGCCAGGTCGCGTACCCGGCGGGACCGCAGCATCGTGGCGAACGCGCTGGTCAGCGCGCGGGCCCCGGCCAGGCAGACCAGCAGCCCGGCGACCACGCCGAGCGCGCCGACCACTGCGGCTGACCAGCCGCCCAGCAGCCCGGCGGTGACCACCAGACCGGCCGCGGTGAGCGCCGTCGCCAGCGCGGGCACGCTCACCAGGGCGGCGGCGAGCAGGCCGGTGACCAGGGTGCGGCGGGACAACGGCAGCAGCGCGAACCGGGCCGGGTCGAGCGTCTCGTCCACGCCGAAGAAGACGAGCGGCAGGAGCAGCCAGCCGAGCGTGAGCAGACCACCGCCGAAGGCGGCCACCATCAGGGCGTACCGGGGCTCGTCGGCCAGGCCCGGCGTGGCGAGCAGGAAGAACCCGACGGCGGCGAACCAGAGCCCGAGCAGCAGGCCCAGCACGAACAGCGCGATCCGCCACTTCTGGCCCCGGAAGTTGTTGCCGAGCACCCGCAGCTTGAGCCGGACGAAGTGCCGGGACGACACGCGCCGGGCCGGCCGCTCGGGGGCGGTCACCGGGACAGCCACGACAGCTCCTCCCCGGTGGCGGTCCGGCCGCCCACGACCTCCACGAAGACGTCCTCCAGCGACCGGTCGCCGCGCACCTCGGTGAGCGTGCCGACCCGCTTGATCCGGCCCTCGGCCAGGATCGCCACGTGCGAGCAGAGCCGCTCGACCACCTCCATCACGTGACTGGAGAAGATCACCGTGCCGCCGCCGCTGACGTACCGGTGCAGGATGTCCCGGATCAGCGCGGCCGAGACCGGGTCGACCGCCTCGAACGGCTCGTCCAGCACCAGCAGGCGCGGGCCGTGCAGCAACGCGCAGGCCAGGCCGATCTTCTTCTTCATGCCGGCCGAGTAGTCGACGACGAGCGTGCGCCCGGCGTCGGAGAGCGCCAGCACGTCGAGCAGCTCCGCCGCCCGCTGGTCGACCACCGCCGGGTCCATGCCGCGCAACAGACCGTGGTACGCGAGCAGCTCCGCCCCGCTCAGCCGGTCGAAGAGGCGTACGCCGTCCGGCATCACGCCGAGCAGGCTCTTGGCGCGTACCGGGTCGGCCCAGACGTCGTACCCGAGCACCCGCGCCTCACCGGCGTCGGGCCGCAGCAGGCCGACGGCCATGGAGAGCGTGGTGGTCTTGCCGGCCCCGTTCGGTCCGAGCAGGCCGTAGAACGAGCCGGTCGGCACGGCGAGGTCGACGCCCGCCACCGCGATCTTGGTGTCGAAGCGCTTGGCCAGGCCACGAAGGGAGAGCGCGGGGTGCTGGTCGGTCATGGTCTGACCGTATCGGTCCCCGCCCAACGGCTGCTCGGACGGCAGGATGATCTCGCCTCATCCCTGAGAGGTACGAGTCGGATCGCCGACGGCGTGCAACCGCCCACCACGGCGGGGGGTGTCAGGCGTACGAACGGCAGCGGGGAGAGAGATGGATCCGGACAGTGGGTTCGAGGAGTTCTACCGGAACAGCAGACAACGCGTGGTGACAGTGCTGTACGCGCTCGGCGGCGACCGGAGCGAGGCACAGGACGCCGCCCAGGAGGCGTACGCGCGGGCCTGGCAGCGCTGGTCCCAGGTCGGCACGTACGACGACCCGGAGGCGTGGGTGCGCACCGTCGGGCACCGCCTGCTGGTCAACCGGTGGCGCAAGGTCCGCAACAGCGTGGTCGCCTACCGGCGGCACGGACCACCACCTCCGGTCCGGCCACCCTCCGAGAACACTGTCGCGCTGGTCAGCGCGTTGCGGCAGTTGTCGGCGGACCAGCGGCAGGCGATCGTCCTCTACCACCTGGCCGACCTGTCGGTCGCGGAGATCGCGGCGCAGATCGGCGTGCCGAGCGGCACCGTCAAGGCCCGCCTGGCCCGGGGCCGCAAGGCTCTCGCCGCCCTGCTCGACGTGAACTTCCCGGAGGAGGTCCGCAATGCCTGACCCGATCTTCTCCGACCTCTACCAGGACACCGAGGACCTGATCTGGGCGCCCACCGAGCAGGTGCGCCGCCGAGGGCGGCAACGGGCCCGGCGTACCCAGCTCGCCGCCGGCCTGGCCGCCGCGGTCGCCGTCGCGGTCGTGGCGACCGGTGTGGTGCTGGCCCGTCCGGACGCCGCACCGCCGCCGGTGCCCCCGGCGACAGTCGAACCGATCACGCCGACGCCGGCGCCCACGCCGAGCACCACGCCGTCGGCCGAGCCGTCGGCGAGCGGGGCGCCGACGCCGAGTCGCACCGCGGGAGAGCCGGCCGCCAGCATCGGCGGCGGGCCGACCAGCCGTACGCCGAGCCGGACGATTCCGGCGGCGGCGACGCTCCAGCTCGCCGACCTGCCGACGGGCTTCACGATGCAGACGGGAAAGGTGGGCGGTGACTGGTCCCTGGAGTTCATGTCCTCCTTCTGCGTGAACGAGTCGCCGACGCTGTCCGACGGGGAGGTGGCCACCCGGTCGGTGGCGTTCAACTCGCCCACCGACTGGATCGTCCAGCGGGTGACCCGGCACTCGGGCACGTCCGCCACCACGGTGATGAAGAATCTCCGCAAGCTGGTCACGGGCTGCGAGATGGAGCAGCCGGGCGACTCGCTGTCGATCATGGCGGAGTCGCTCGGCGGTGACGACGGCGTTCTCGTGGGAAGCGACGTCGGAGGGCGGCCCGGTCGCTGGCTCGTCGTCCGGCAGGGCGATCTGGTGGCGCAGCTCCGCCTCGACTCCCAGACCACGCCCACCGAGGCCCGTCGTACCGCCCGGTCGGTGGCGAACCGGCTGTGTGCCGGCACGGACACCTGCTGACGGGTGCGCGGAGGTGAGGCGGGGCCGAGCGAGCGCGGCCCCGCCTCACAGGCGCAGCGACTCCGGGGTGTGCAGGCGGAGCATGGTGGCGCCGACGTCACGCGGGAGACGCCGCCGGCTGGCCATGGAGACGAGCACCATCACCGCGAACGCCAGCGGCACCGTCCACGCGGCCGGCTGCGTGGTGAGCGTCGCCGGCCATCCGGTCAACGGCGGCCCCAGCACGGTGAGCAGGACCGCGCCGACCGCCGCGCCGCCGCCGACCAGCACCCCGGCGGCGGCGCCCAGGTCGGTCAGGCCGCGCCACCAGATGCCGAGCACCAGCAGCGGACAGAAACTCGACGCGGCCACCGCGAACGCCAGCCCCACCACCTGCGAGACGTCCAGCCCGGAGACGTTCAGCGAGAGCAACGCCGGCACCCCGCCGGCGATCACCGTGGCGAGCCGGAAGCCGCGTACCGAGCCGCGGCCCAGCACATCCGTGGAGATCACCCCGGCGACGCTGGTGAGCAGGCCGGACGAGGTGGACAGGAACGCCGCGAACGCGCCGGCCGCGACCAGCGCGGCGAGCAGCCGGCCGGTGGTGCCGTCGCCGAGCGCCGCCCCGGGCAGCAGCACCACCACCGCGTCGGTCTGGCCGCTGACAAGCAGTTGCGGCGTGTAGATGCGGCCCAGCACGCCGTAGACGGTGGGCAGCAGGTAGAAGACGCCGACGAGCGCCAGCACCACGAGCGTGGTGCGGCGGGCGGCGGCGCCGTCGGGGTTGGTGTAGAAGCGGACCAGCACGTGCGGCAGGCCCATGGTGCCGAGGAACGTGGCCAGGATCAGCGAGTACGTGGCGAACAGCCCTCTGTCGTTCTCCCCCGCCGTGTCCGGCAGCAGCCACTCGGCGGGGCCGGTCGCCGCGCCGGACACCTCCGGCACCGGGTCACCGGCGGCGAATTCGAGGCGGTCGCCGGGGCGTACCTCCCGGATGTCGCCGTCGGGCAGCGTGAGCGTCGCGCGGTGCTCGACCACGACGGTGGTCGCGGTCCGGAACGTCGGCCCGTCGGGCGGGGTCACCGCCGGGCGGGCGTCGGCCTGCCACTGCAACGCCAGGAAGATCGCGGGTACGGCGAGCGCGGTGAGCTTCAGCCAGTACTGGAACGCCTGCACGAAGGTGATCGCCCGCATGCCGCCCAGCGCCACGTTCGCGGTCACCACCACGGCGACCAGCAGCGCGCCGAGCGGGTACGGCGAGCCGGTGAGCGTGGCCAGGGTCAGCCCGGCGCCCTGCAACTGCGGCACCAGGTAGAGCCAGCCGATGAAGATCACGAAGACGGTGGCGAGCGTCCGCAACCGCCGGGAGCCGAGCCGTACCTCGCAGAAGTCGGGCAGCGTGAACGCGCCGGAGCGGCGCAGCGGCGCGGCCACGAACAGCAGCAGCGCGAGGTATCCGGCGGCGAAGCCGACCGGGTACCAGAGCACGTCCACGCCGTACTTGAGGATCAGCCCGGCGACGCCGAGGAAGCTCGCGGCCGACAGGTACTCCCCGCCGATCGCGGCGGCGTTCCAGGTCGGGCTGACCGCCCGGGAGGCGACCAGGAAGTCCGACGTGGTGCGGGCCAGCCGCAGCCCGTAGAAACCGATGCCGACGGTGACCAGCGTGACGGCGACGATCGCCGGGACCACGTACCCGTTGGACATCAGCGTTCCGGCCGTCGGATCAGGTCGACGAAGTCCTGCTCGTTGCGTTCGGCCAGCCGCACGTACGCCCACCCGACCACGATCAGGAACGGGAAGGACACGACGCCGAGCAGCAGCCACGGCAGGTTGACCCCGAGCACCGTGACCCGGCCGACCGAGGGCGCGATGGCGAACAGCCACGGCAGGCCGCCGAGCCCGATCATCACCAGCAGGCTGAGCCGCAACGCGAGCGAGAGCTGGGCCCGCATCAGTCCCTGCACCAGCGTCTCGCCCACAGGGGTCTGCTGGGCCAGTTCGGAGCGGGTGCGGTCGGCCGGGCTGCCGGCCCGGGAGACCTCGGCCAGCACGATCCGGGTCCGCTGCGGGGTGGCGGCCGGCTGCGGGCTCTCCGGCTGCCGGGGGGCGGGCGCCGGCGACGCGCGCGGGCCGGGCACCGGGGCGGTCTCGACGGGCCGCCCCGGTGGATGCTGTTCCTCGGCTCCGGTCACCCCCGGCAGTCTCGCCCGCTGAGCCGAATTGTCAAGACCGCGTCGTTGCGCCCTGTGCACAACCTGTGGATAACGCTTCACCCCTGTGGATAACCCGGTGGACGGCGCGGAGTCGTTGTGGACGACCGGGCGGGGTGTCAGGGTGAGCCGGTAGAGAGGAGGTGTGACAGTGACCAGCCCGGCACGACCCGGCACCGGCGACGTCTGGACGGTGGACGACCTCCAGGACCTCCCCGAGGACGGCCAGGACTACGAGATCTTCGACGGGAGCCTGCTCGTGTCCCCACACGCCGACGTCCGGCACGGCGCGATCGCCAACCGTCTCCGCCGGCTCCTCGACCGGCAGGCTCCGGCCGGTCTGCTCGTCGGGCAGGACGTCGGCGTCAGCGCGAAGCGCTCCTCCTACTTCGTGCCGGACGTCTTCGTCGCCCGCGAGGAGGCACTGGAGCGGGGTGGCCCGGCCCTCGCCCCGGCCGACGTGCTGCTCGTGGTCGAGGTCGTCTCGCCCGGCAACGCCGGTCGTGACCTGGTCCTCAAGCGCCACGAGTACGGCGTGGCCGGCATCGCGCGTTACTGGCTCGTCGAGCCGCGCAAGGAGACCCTGACCGTGCTGGAGAACGTCGACGGCCGCTACCGCGAGTCGGCGGTGCTCTCCACCGCCGACGTGTACCGCGCCGACCAGCCGTTCCCGCTCGTCCTGCCGGTCGCCGAGATCTTCTGAGCGCCCTGATCCCGCCTGGGCGTCAGCCGAGTCCCACCCGTACCGGGTTCGAGGTCGCCGAGCCCAGCCAGGTGTGCGGGTTGCCGAACCAGCACCACCCGAGCTTCGGCGCGCCCTGACTGATCCAGAGCGCGGGCACCCGCCGGTCACCGCAGCGCGAGCCCACGAGCGAGAAGCACCTGTTGCTCGCCAGCGCCGCCGGGTACAGCGTGACGAACGCCAGACCTTCGTCGATGGTGATGGGGAGCCGGTCCTTCGCGGTCATGTCCTCCAGCGCGGCCGACGGCGCCACGTTGCGGTACTCCTCGCCCCGGTCCACGTCGAAGAGCAGGTACGCGGGCCCGGCCGGCACCTCCAGCTCCTTGATCGGGTGGAAGGTGGGCAGGTCGTCGGCGGGGAAGTTCCGGTCGAGGATGCCGGTCTTGCGCTTGCCGGCGAGCGTGGTGAGCGCGATCCGCTCCGGCACCGGCACCAGTTCCCGCGTGGTCACCAGCAGGAACGGCACCCGCCCCTCGGTGGGGCCGCGCAGCCCGGCGGAACCGGTGACCGCCGCGTCGCGCAGCGGGCTGAGCAGGGCGCGGAACGTCTCCTCGGTCTGCCCGGCCAGCGCCGGATAGCCGAGTTGAACGAGGCGGTCGAGCTGGCTGTCGAATTCTGCGGCGGCGTCGAAGCGGTCGTCGGACATGCGGTCCCCCACCCTGTCGTACGGTCTGCCGTACATTGTACGCCAGGGTTTGCGGTGACCCCTCCCTCAGCGACTCCAGTCCTGCTTCGCGGCACGGACCAGCTTGTCCTTCAGCTCCCGGGTGTGCCGGCGGCTCACCGGCAGCTCGGATCCGTCGATCACCACCACATAGCCGGAGTTGACCAGCCGCAACTCGGCGATGAGCCGCAACTGCACCAGGTACGAACGGTGGATCCGGACGAACCCGGCATCGGCCCAGCGCTCGGCCAGCGTCGCCAGCGAGACCCGGACCAGGTGCGACCCGTCCGCCGTGTGCAGGCGCGCGTAGTCGCCCTGCGCCTCCACCCACCGCACCGCCGAACGGGGCAGCATCCGGGTGGTGCCCGCCAGCTCGATCGGGATGGTCGGATCCTCCTCCGCCCGGGCCAGCGCGGCCGGGTGCGACGGCACCACCCGGGAGCCGATCACCCGGCGCAGCGACTCGGCCAGCCGCTCGGCGCGTACCGGCTTGCGGACGTAGTCGGTGGCGCCCAGGTCGAACGCGTCCACCGCGCCGTCGTCGTACGCGGTGACGAACACGATCGCCGGCGGACGGGCGAACCGGCGCAGCACCCGGGCCAGTTCCATGCCGTCCAGCCCCGGCATCCGGATGTCGAGGAACACCACGTCCACGTCGTCGTCGCGGAGCACCCGCAGCGCCTCGGTCGCGTCCCCGGCCGTGTGCAGCCGGGCCACCCGGGGATCGGCGCGCAGGTGGTACGCCAGCTCGTCCAGCGCGGGCGGCTCGTCGTCCACCGCCAGCACCCGAAGGAACCCCGTCACGAGGAAACCCGTACGCCGGGGTGGAACTTCGGCACCCGCATGCTCACCTTCGTACCCGAGCCGAGGCCGGTCTCGACGACCAGGCCGAACCCGTCCCCGAAGACCGACCGGAGCCGTTCGTCGACGTTCGAGAGGCCGACGTGCTGCCCCGGGTCGTCGGCCGGGTCGCTGCCCGCCCCGGACAGCTCGGCGATCCCGGCGGTCAGCGTCGTCGGATCCATCCCCACCCCGTCGTCCTCCACCGTGATGTGACACTCCGCGCCCGCGTCCCGGGCCTCGATGCTCACCATGCCGGTGCCCGGCTTGCGGGACAACCCGTGGCGGACCGCGTTCTCCACGAGCGGCTGCAGGCAGAGGAACGGCAGCGTCACCGGCAGCACCTCGGGGGCGATCTGCAGGCGCACCTGGAGCCGCTCGCCGAACCGTGCCCGCTCGATGGTCAGGTAGCGGTCGATCGAGCGCAGCTCCTCGGCGAGCGTGGTGAACTCGCCGTGCGCCCGGAACGAGTAGCGGGTGAACTCGGCGAACTCCAGGATCAGCTCCCGGGCCCGCTCCGGGTCGGTACGCACGAACGAACCGATCGCGGTCAGCGCGTTGTAGATGAAGTGCGGGCTGATCTGGGCGCGCAACGCCCGCACCTCGGCCCGGGCGAGCCGCTCCCGCGACGACTCCAGCTCGGCCAGGGCGAGCTGGTCGCCCGCCCAGTGCGCGGTCTCCAGCGTGGCCTGCACCAGACCCGGGGCCGGCCGCTCGCCGGCCACCGCCACCAGCGCGCCGACCACCCGGCCGTCCGCGCGCAGCGGCGCCACCACCGCGCCGCGGACCGGGCAGTCGACCAGGTCGCAGCGCAGCTCCGACTCGCCCAGCACTGTGGAACGCCCGCTGCCGACCGCGCGCCGGGCCGCCGCGACCAGTTGATCGCCGTGGTGCGCGCCCTGCCCGTCGACGGCGAGCAGCGTGTCCCGGTCCGTCAGCGCCAGCCCGGCCGCGCCCACCAGGGCCCGCAGATGGCGTACGGCCTTCGCCGCGTCCGCGGCGGTCAGCCCGGCGCGCAGCGGCTCGGCGGCGAGCCCGGCGGTGTGCAGCACCTCGTACGTGGCGCGCTGCGTCGCCGTGGCGATGCCCCGTCGGCCACGCAGCCGCAGCACCGCCCAGAGCGCCGCCGCCAACGCGGTCACGAGCGAGACGACGGCGAAGACGGCGGAGAGGTTGCCACCCACGCAGCGATCCTGCCGGGTGCCGGCCCGGTAGCGCTAGTACGCGCCCTTGCGGGCCAGCACCACGCCCACGGTCCGCCACAGGATGCTCAGGTCGTACGCCAGCGACCAGTTGTCGACGTAGTAGAGGTCGAGCCGGACCGCCTCGTCCCAGGACAGGTCGGAGCGGCCGGACACCTGCCACAGCCCGGTCATGCCCGGCCGGACCAGCAGCCGGCGGCGTACGTCGCCCAGGAAGTCGCCGTCGTCGGCGGGCAGCGGGCGCGGGCCGACGAGCGACATCTCGCCCCACAGCACGTTGATCAGCTGGGGCAGCTCGTCCAGCGACGTGGCCCGCAGAAAGCGGCCCACCGGGAAGACCCGGGGGTCCTGCTTCATCTTGAACAGCATGCCGTCGGTCTCGTTCCGGTCGACCAGACCGGCGAGCCGCTCCTCGGCGTCGACGTACATGGTCCGGAACTTCCAGACCCGGAACGTCCGCCCCTCGTGCCCGACGCGGGGCTGGCGGAAGAAGACCGGCCCGGGGTCCGAGATCCGGATGGCCAGGGCGATGGCGGCGAAGAGCGGGACCAGCATCAGCAGGCCCAGGCCGGCGGCCACCCGGTCCATCAGGTTCTTGACCAGCAGCGCCGGCCCGGACAGGGTCGGCTCCTCGACGTGCAGCAGCGGCAGGCCCTCGATCGGGCGGATGTGCACCCGGGGACCGGCGATGTCGGTGAGCTGGGGCGCGACCACCAGGTCGACGCCGGAGCCCTCCAGCTGCCAGGCCAGGCGGCGCAGCTCGCCCGGCTCGGCGCTGGCCGAGCCGCAGACCGCGATGGTGTCGCCGCCGACCTCACGTACCAGGGCGAGCACGTCGCGGCCCGCGTACACCGGCACCGGGGTCTCCAGGCCGCGGGCGGCGGCGTACCCGTCGGTGAGGTGGATGGCCACCGGGATCAGGCCGACCGACGGGTGCCGGGTGACAGTGGTGTAGACCTCCAGGCACTCGGGCAGCGTGCCGACGAGCACCATCCGGTGCCCGGCGTGCCCGAACCGGCGGCGCAGCCCGTGCAGGGCGGCCCGGGCGATCAGGCGGCCGAGCAGGATCAGCAGCAGCGCGCCGAGCAGCGCGAAGCCGACGGTCCACCGGGACAGTGTGGTCTTCGTCGCGAAGGCGAGGAACGACACGGTCGCTGCGACCGCCAGGCCCGAGCGGATCACCCGCTTGAACTCGTCCGGACCGAGGCCGAGGTAGCGCCGGTCGTACGCCCGGTTGCCCCAGAGGATGAGCACCCAGCCGAGCGGCAGCAGCAGGAACGCCACGGTGTAGAACCACGCCTCGGGCGCGTCCCGGAAACCGGAGGCCGCCTGCTCGAAGATCTGCACGGCCAGGAAGCTGGCCAGAGCCGCCGCGCCGAAGTCGAGCAGCAGCAGGAACAGGATGTAGGGCCGGTGCCACCGGGAGACCCGGCGCCGAGCGCGGGCCCACGCCGACCGGGGTACGCCGTTGTGCGACGGCGGAGTCGGCGGCTGGATCTCAAAGCTGTCGACGTGCCGCACGCTCTTGCTCCGGCCTCTGTCGGTTACCGGGCGCTGGAGGCTTGTCGTCACCTCAACCCATGTCCTCCCGCATGACCCGCACCCTCACTCGCCGTGAGGATCCGGGTCGCTCACCGTCCCAGTCTCCCACGCGGGCCCGGCCCGGACCGGCCCCCGCGAAGAAGCCGTGCCGCTGGTGCTCGGTGAGATCTGGCCGGCTCCGAATCAGTTGTGAAGCCGGGGACCGAGCCACTATACCGATGGATGACCACTCGGGTAGAGGGGCGGACCCGGACCTTCGGTGATCCCGGGTCGATTCCACTCAGTAATCGCCGGGTGCGGTTACTCACCGTACGAGACGGGACAACCTTCGGTCAGCCAGCGGCTTCCCGCCGGTCTGACATGTGGGGCAGTACTGGAGGCTCGAATCGGCGAACGAAACCTCACGCACCGTGTCGCCGCAGACCGGACACGGCAGGCCCTTGCGGGCGTGCACCTTGAGCCCGGAGCGCTTCTCGCCCTTCAGCTCCGCCGCCCGCTGGCCCATCGACCGGCGTACCGCGTCGCCGAGGACCGTGCGCGTCGCCGCGTGCAGGCCGGCGAGCTGGTCGTCGGTGAGCCGGTCGGTGATCGCGAACGGCGACAGCCGCGCCGCGTGCAGGATCTCGTCGGAGTACGCGTTACCCACCCCGGCGAGCACCGACTGGTCGGTCAGCACGCCCTTCACCTGGCCCCGGCGACTGCGCAGCCGCTCGGCGAAGGTCGGCAGATCCGCCTCCAGCGCGTCCGGCCCGAGCTTCGCCACACCCGGCACCAGCGCCGGGTCGGTGACCAGATAGGCGGCCAGCTTCTTCTGGGTGCCCGCCTCGGTCAGGTCGAAGCCGGAGCCGTCGTCGAGGCGTACCCGCACCGCTATCGGGCCCTTGCCGGGCCGCAGCGGGGTCGCCGCCGGGAACGCCTCCCGGTAGTGCAGCCAGCCTGCCCGGGCCAGGTGGACCACCAGGTGCAGTCCCTCGTCGAACCGGACATCGAGGAACTTGCCGTACCGGCCGGCACCGGTGACCGTACGGCCGGCGACAGTGCTCGGCGGCGGGTCGTACGTCTTGAGCGCGCTGATCGCGGCGACCTCGAACCGCTCCACGCGGCGGCCCACCGCACGCTCGCGCAGGTAACCGGCGAGCGCTTCCACCTCCGGAAGTTCGGGCATCGTCCAACGGTAGCCTTCTTTCCCGTGAGAATCGTGGTGGCGCACAACCGGTACCGGGAAGCCCAGCCCTCCGGCGAGAACACCATCGTCGACGCGGAGATCGCCCAGCTCACCGCCGTCGGCGTGGAGGTGCTGCCGTTCCTGCGCAGCTCCGACGAGATCCCGTCGATGTCCAAGCCGGCCAAGGCGCTGCTGCCGATCTCGCCGATCTGGGCCCCGAAGGCCCAGCACGACCTCGACCGCCTGCTGACCGAGCACCGGCCGGACGTGCTGCACCTGCACAACCCGTACCCTCTGCTCTCGCCCTGGGTGGTGCGGACCGCGCACAAGCGCGGGGTGCCGGTGGTGCAGACCGTGCACAACTACCGGCAGGTCTGCTCCTCCGGGCTGTACTTCCGTGACGGCGTGATCTGCCAGGACTGCCGGGGCCGGGCGCTGGGCGTGCCGGCGATCGTGCACCGTTGCTACCGCAACTCGCGGGCGCAGAGCGCGCTGATGGCGACCACGCTCGCCGTGCACCGCCCGACCTGGAAGTCGGTGGACCGGTACATCGCGCTCACCACGGCTGTGGCTGATCATCTGCGCGACTACGGCATTCCGGACGAGCGGATCGTGGTCAAGCCGAACGCGGTACCCGACCCGGGCACACCGGCGCGGGTCGGGAACGGCTTCCTCTTCATGGGGCGGCTCAGCCCGGAGAAGGGGCTGGACCTGCTGCTCGCCGCGTGGCGGCGGCATCCGGTGGGTGCGCTCGGCCCGCTGCGCATCGCCGGTGACGGCGAGCTGCGCCCGCTCGCCGAGGCGGCCGCCGCGGAGCGGCCCGACGTTCTCTACCTGGGCCAGCTCGACCGCTCCGGGGTACGCGCGGCGCTGGCCGACAGCTCCGTGGTGCTGGCCACCTCCACCTGGCACGACGTGCTGCCCACCGTGATCATCGAGGCGCTGGCGTCCGGGCGGCCGGTGCTCGGCACCGCGCTGGGCGGCATCCCGTACCTGGTGGGCGCGGACGGCCCGCGCGAGCCCGCCGGGACCGGCCCGGCCGAGGTGGCCACCGCCGCGCCCGGCGACGGGCATGTCGCGTTGCCGGTCGGGGTGCAGCGCGGCGAGGCGGGTTGGGTGGTGGCGCCGGAGGCGGACGCGCTGGCCGCCGCGCTGCCGCTGGCCGCCGCCGAGGCGGGGATGCTCGCCGGTCCGGCCCGATCCCGGTACGAGCGCACGTTCCACCCCGACGTGATCACCAAGCGCCTGATCGACATCTACGCCGGCCTGGCCGCCCCCGGAGGCCGCCCCGCGCGCTGAGCCCAGGTGTGCTGAGCCCGGGTGTGCTGAGCCCGGGTGTTAGGAAGGGCCCCTTTTTATGCACGAGGCGTTAAGAAGGGGCCCTTCCTTACCGCAGGGAGGCGCGGGCGGAGAAGGCGATGCTCGCCAGCAGGAAGCCACCGTTGACGATCGTGAACGCGACCATCACCCAGAACGCCAGCGCGGGCGCGAAGGCCAGCACCAGACCGGCCACGAAGATCACCGCGCCGTAGTCGCGGACCAGCTTCACCAGGCGTACCGGGAGCGAGGTCGAGGTGACCATGCTCGCCGCGTTCGGCCCGGACTGCATCACCGACGTCACCAGGTTGACCATCCAGGTGCCGGCGAACACCGCCACCAGCCAGACCGGCGTGGACGGGCGCTGCGCCACCGCCGTCGCGCCGATGGCCGCGACCAGCGCAATCTGGGCGGCCACGTCGCAGAGCACGTCGATCCGGGCGCCGGCCGCGCTGCCCTGCCCGGTCACCCGGGCGAGCTGCCCGTCGGCGCAGTCCAGCGCGTACGCGACCTGCCACGCGACCAGCGCGAACAGCCCGACCGCCCAGGCCGGTACGGTGCCGGCGGCCACGTCGTCGGCGAGCGCCACCACGGTGACCGAGGCGGCCAGCCCCAGCACCAGGTTGGCCAGCGTCAGCGCGGTCGGGCGCAACCCCAGGCGCTGGGCGGCAAGCGCGAAGGCCGCCCCGATCCACTGACTGATCGACTCGCTGAACAAGCCGCCTCCCCGGTTGACCCGGTGGAAGTCGGCGACTGTGGGACGGGGCTCAGCCAATGTGGTCGCGGAGGGCACCGGCGTAGTCTGCCAGCCGCTCCCGCGTCTCGGTAGCGGACATCGCGAGGTGTTCGAGGATGGTGTAACGGTCCGGCCGGGTGGCCGGCGCGAACTGCACCGCCTCCACGAACTGGTCGTCGGTCAGCTCGACCTCGGCAGGCAGCCGGGGCAGCCCGTGCCGGGTCAGGCAGGCCGTCATCTCGGCGAACCGGCGCTCGTCGCCGCGCAGGTACGTGCAGAACAGCGCGCCGAGCCCGGCCAGCTCGCCGTGCGAGGCGGTGCCGGGGAAGAGCGCGTCGATCGCGTGCATGATCTCGTGGCAGCCGCCGCTGCACGGCCGGCTGGTGCCCTCGATCGCCATCGCCAGGCCACTGGAGATCAGCGCGTCGGCGAGCACCGTGACGAAGCCGTCGTCGTTCATGTCACCCGGGTGGTTGAGCACCGCCTCGGCGCCCGCGCGCGACAGCGAGGCGGCCAGCCCGTCGACCCGCTCACCGCGGACCCGCCGGGCCAGTTCCCAGTCCGCCAGCGCGCTGATGTTGCTGACCACGTCGCCGATGCCGGCCCGGTTGTGCCGCTCCGGCCCGGCCTCCACGAAGTCCAGGTCCACGATCACGGCGATCGGGATGTGCACGCCGTAGGAGCCCTTCAGGCCCTCGGTGATCAGGCTGGCGACCGGGGAGGCGATGCCGTCGTTGGCGAGGCTCGTCGCCACCGACACCATCGGCAGCCCGCGCCGGGTCGCCGCGTACTTGGCCACGTCGATCGTCTTGCCGCCGCCGATGCCGACCACCGCGTCGTACGACCGGGCGCGCAGCTTCGTCCCCAGGTCGTCGGCGGCGTCCAGCGTCCCCCCGGCCACGGTGAACACGTCGGCCGAGCGCAACGACGGCCGGATCAGCTCGGCGATCCGTTCGCCCTGCCCCGGCCCGACCACCACGGCGACGTCGCCACCGGCGGAGATCCGCCCGTCGGAGAGGATCGCCGCCAGGTCGGCCACCGCGCCCCGCCGCACGTCGATGTGCAGCGGGGTGAGGACGCTGCGGGCTAGTAGCGGCACGCGATCTCCCGCGCCCGGGCCAGATCGGCGTGGTTGTCGACCTCGACCCAGGAGACGTCACCGATCGGGGCCGCCCGCACCTCGCCGCCGCGCTCGGCGAACTCCTGGTAGCCGTCCTCGTAGTAGAGGTTCGGGTCGCGCCGCCAGGTCGCCTCCAGCGCGTCCGCGAGCGGCTCGGCCACCTGCGGCTCGATCAGCGTCGCGCCGATGTACTCGCCGTACGCCTCGCCCGGGTCCATCAGCTTGGTGATGCGGGTGAGCTGGCCGGCGGCGTCGAAGGTGGTCTTCATCTCCTCCTCGGCCAGCGGCTTGAGCGTGTCCACGGCGAGCAGGATGCCCGGCCCGCGCTCGGCCAGCAGCGTCTTCTCCACGCTCACCGGGTGCACGGTGTCGCCGTTGACGAGCAACACGCCCCGGGAGAAGTACTCGCGCGCCAGCCAGAGCGAGTACGCGTTGTTCCACTCCTCGGCCTTGTCGTTGTGGACCAGGGTGAGCGTGACGCCGTACTTCTCCTCCAGGGCGGCCTGCCGCTGCCGCACCGCGTCGGCCGCGTAGCCGACCACGATCACGACCTCGTTCAGCCCCACCTCGGCGAGGTTGCGCAGCGCGATGTCGAGGATGGTGGTCTCCCCGTCGACCGGCACCAGGGCCTTGGGCAGGGTGTCGGTGTACGGCCGCAGCCGGCGCCCCGCTCCCGCGGCGAGCACCATCCCGATCATGCCGACACGCTCCTCTTCTCGACCCGATTCCACCCGGCGAGGATATCGCCGGGCGCCGACCGGCAGTGGTTCAGCCCGTCAGCCCGATCGAACGCAGCGCGGCGAAGCCGTCCTCGGCGATCCGCCGGATCAGCCCGTCGTTGACGTCCCGGTGCTCGTCGAGCAGGTCGACGTCCGACTCCGCCAGCCAGCGGAACTCGGTGTGCTTGCCGGCCTCCAGCCGAGGGCGGCTCAGATCGCCGTCCACCCGGACCAGGAAGTCGGTCTCCACCCGGGTCAGCCCGTCGTCGGCGGTGTAACGGTATTCGCCGACCAGGCCGAGCACGTGCGACACGGACCAGCCGGTCTCCTCGGTGACCTCCCGGCGCAGCGCGTCGTCGATCTCCTCGCCCGGTTCGAGGTGGCCGCCGACGATGTCCCAGCAGTTCGGGAAGAGGCGTCGGTCGGGGGATCGGCGTTGGATGAAGATGCGGCCGTCGTCGTCGACGATCAGCGCGCCGGCGCAGCGCAGGGGCTCGGTGGGCACCCTCCGACAGTAGCCATCCGCGCCGCCTCCGGCGATGCCCGTCCTTGTCCCGGTACGCATAGAGGGCCCACCATGTCCGTACTCAGTCGCCGTCCCACAGGGGTGATGTGTGATGCAGGTACGCGAAGCGATGTCCAGCGAGGTACTCGTGGTCGGGCCGGAGCACACGCTCCGGCAGGCGGCCCGGATGATGTCGGCCCGCGGTGTCGGGTCGGCGGTCGTGATCGACCCGGACTCCGAAGGGGTCGGGATCATGACCGAACGCGACGTGCTGAAGGCGATCGGTGCCGGGCTCGACCCGGATGTCGAGCGCACCGGCGCGCACCTGACCTGGGACGTCGTCTACGCCGGCCCGGACTGGACGGTCGAGGAGGCCGCCGCGGCGATGGCCCGGGGCGGTTTCCGGCACCTGGTCGTGCTCGACGGGCGTGAGGTGGCTGGAGTGATCTCGGTACGGGATCTGATGCGGGTCTGGGCGGGGCAGCACGCGCCGACCCGGAGCTGAACCGGGCCGGCGCGACGGGCGCCGGAGAAGGGCGATGGCCCGGCCGATACCGGCCGGGCCATCGTCGTGTGTGTTCTGTTTCGGTCGTGCCGCCCGTCAGGGGCCGACGAAGACCGAGGTGCCGCGCCAGTCCACGTCGTCGACGCTCGGACCGCTGCGCACCGTGGCGGTACCGGTCGGCACGCCGCCCGACCACGCCATCGAGGCGAGGTTGCCGGTGCTCCGGGAGACGACGTAGAGCGTGTCGCCGTCCAGGAACAGGCCGCCCGCGTCGGCGAAGCCGGTGGTGCCGGTGACCGTGTTGCGCTCGGCGCCGACGGTGCCGGTGTCCGGCGCGAACCCGCGCCAGAACAGCGTGCTCTGACCGGCCAGCGAGTAGTAGACCCGGCCCTTGGAGTAGAACATCGCGGTCACGTTCGGCAGTTCGGCGGAGAAGTTGCCGGTCATGCCGGCGTAGGTGGAGCCCTCCGGCGCGGAGCCGGTGACGACCAGGTCCCACTTCGCGTCGTGGTACGGGTCCAGCTTCTTCGCGGTGCCGAACTCGGTGCCGTCGAACGAGCGCTTGTAGAGGTCGCCGCCGACGCCGTAGAACAGGTCACCGCCGACCCAGAACGCGCCCTTGATGTTCGACCAGCCGGTGTTGTCGCCGTTCGGCACCGACATCGCGTTGCCGACCGAGGACGCGCCGTCGTACGTCCGCTTGGTGATGCTGTCCACCGTGGTGGACGGCGGCACCGGCGGCAGCTTGACGATCTCGATGGCCTGCACCAGCGGGTTCTCCAGGACGCGACCGAAGTCGATGTCGATGTTGCCGTCACTGGTGACCGGGAACGCCCGCATGGTGCCCCGGTTGGTTGCGCCGATCGCCGTGATCGGGTCGAAGTTGCTCAGCTTGACGACGCCGTCGATGCTGACGTTGAACTTGCGCTTGCCGGCGGTGGCGGTACCGGCGTAGCGGTTCGCCAGGTAGAGGCGCACCTGCACCGGCGTGCCGGCCGGAACCGGGAAGTCCCACTGCATGTCCGGCGCGGTCGACTCGTCCCACCGCTCCGAGTTGAACAGCTCCACCGGCGTGCCGGCCGGCACGGTGGCGTCGAGCGCGGCGTTGGTGGTGTAGCTGGTCACCTGGCTGCCGGTGTTGTGGTAGGTGCTCGGCGCGGCGGCGGTGTCCGCAGCCCAGGCCGGCCCGCTCGGCGCGGCCATCTGGTCGCCACCGGCGTTGACCCGGTAGAGCACGTCCGAGGCGTCCGGGGTGGGCGCGGTCTTGACGATCTCGATGCCGTGGACCAGCGGGTTCTGGACCACCCGGCCGAAGTCGATGTCGACCACGCCGTCGCTGACCAGGGAGATCGACTGCATCGTGCCGCGGTCGGTGCCACCGGCGGCCACGACCGGGTCGAAGTCGTTCAGCTTGAGCACGCCGTCGACGCTGACGTCGAACTTGCGGTTACCCGGCTTGCTCGTGCCGGACCAGCGGTTGGCCATGTAGATCCGGACGTCGATCCGGGTGCCGGCCGCGACCGGGATGTCCCACTGCATGTCCGGCGCGGTCGACTCGTCCCACCGCTCCGAGTTGAACAGCGTGGCCGGCGTGCTCGCCGGCACGGTGGCGTCGAACGTGGCGTTCGTCGGGTACGTGGTCACGCTGTTGCCGGTGTTGTGGTACGGGCTCGGCGAGGCCTCGCTGTCGGCGGCCCAGTCCGGCCCGCCGTCGGTGGCCGGGATGGCCGGACCGCCGGCGTTGACCCGGTAGAGCACCTCGGTCTGCGCCGCGCGACCGGCCTGGTAGACGTTGCCCGGCAGGCCCTTGGTGCTGGTCGAGTGCGGGGCGTTGCCACCGGCCAGCGGGAAGAACGCGAGCCGCTTGCGCTGGTAGTCGAAGTCGCCGATGTACTCCTGGTCGCTGCCCAGCCAGAGCCCCTCCGGGGTCACCAGCATCTCGGTGACGCCGTAGCCGCGCGGGTGGCGGCCCGGGTTCCAGGACAGCGGCAGGCCGCTGACCGGGTCGAGGGCGGCGATGCTGGCACGCGGCACCGCGCCCGGTCCGGCCTTGTCCCGGGCGAGCGGGTTGTTCGACCAGCGGAAGTGGCCGCCGACGTAGATGGCCTTCTCGCTGATGCCGACGGAGAGGAAGGTGTCGCCGCCGCTGAAGTTCGTCCAGGTCGGCTTCTGACCGGCGCCGGTGGCGTCGGTCTCCCAGCGGGCCGCGGAGTCACAGAGCGTGCCGGGGTAGGACGCGCCGGTGGTGACCACCACGAAGTACTTGCTGTCCGGGGAGAACTGGACGTCGCGCACCCACGAGTCGAACGCGGTGTACTTGCAGGCCGCGGCGTAGCTGTCGGTGTTCCAGTCGGCGATGGTCGCGGAGTTCTCACCGAGGTTGATCCGCACGATCTGGTCGTGCACGACGCCGTCGGCCTTCTTGAAGTTGCCGATGACCACGAGGTGCTTGCCGTCCGGCGAGACGGTGAACTTCTCCACGCCCACACCGGCCGAGGCCCCGTTGTTGGTCGGGGTCCAGTTGTGGTTCTCGGTCAGCGCCACGGTGAGGTAGTCGTCCACCGCGCCGGTGGTCGGGTTCAGCGAGGCCAGCCCGTTGCGGTTGGTCGTCGCGGTGACGGTGGTGAAGATGCCGCCGACGAGCAGGTGGCCGTCGACGAGCGCGATGTCGCTGACGGTGCCGTTGAACGCCGGGCCCTTGAACCCTTCGACGGGGGTGCCGTCGGCGACGTTCAGCAGCGCCAGCTTGCGGAAGTTCTTGTCGCCGACCTTGTTGAACTTGCCGGCCACGTAGACGGTGCCCGGGGTCGGGCCGGCGATGATGGCGGTGACGTCGTTGTCCAGCACCGGCGCGAACGCATTGTCGATCTTGCCGGTGGCCTTGTCGAAGGCGAGCAGCCCGCGCCGGTCGACCGGAGTGGGTGAGGAACCCCGGTTCTGCGCGTTGGTGAACGAGCCGCCGACGATCACCTTGCTGCCGGCGTCGTGGATGGCCACCACGTTGCCGTCGTTGATGTTCGGCGTCTTGTCCGACGGCACCTCGCCGACCATCGTGCTGTGGTCGGGCGCGGGCGCGGTGGTCGGCGCGGCGAGCGCCGGCACCGGTGTGAACAGGGTGGCGATGCCGAGTACGGCAGCGCCGAAGGCGGACACCGAGCGGTGTCTCAGGATCGAGGAAGCCACAGGCTACTCCGGGGGGAATACGTCGGAGGCGCTGCGATCGTGGCCGGTGCCGACTTGAGGCGGGGCGTCACTCGACCGACCGCAGACGTGAGAGCAATACCTTCTCGCATTCGCCGGTCGCGCGTCCACCCGGGATCGGCCTTTTTGGCCGAGGAAACGGCCCGGGTCGCACGAAAAGACGAGCGACTATCACTCGCCGGACACGGAGGGTGTCCCTGAGGGGACGCTCAGGTCGGGCATCGGCGGCTGGAAGTACGGATCCGTCGCCATCTCCCGGAAGACCTTCTCGCTTTCCGGGTCGTCGCCGAACGTGCTGTCGTAAATCGGCTTCTGCGTCTGCTTCGCCGCGAAGTAGACCGCCGCCTTGATCTGCGGGTGCTTCTTCAGGTACGGCCCGACCTCGCGCATCCAGTCGGCCCGCTGGCCCGGACGCCCGTCCTGGGTCAGGCCGAACTCGCCGATGACGACAGGCCGCGGGTGCTTCTTGGCGAACGCCATGAAGTGGTCCATGCGATTGGAGAAGCTGTTCCACTCCGGGCTGGGATAGACGTCGGCGCAGAGCCAGTCGACCTGGTCGTCGCCGGGGTAGTAGGCGGCGGCCCGGCGCTGCGGCTCGGCGAAGCCGTCCGCGTGCGGGCACCACACCCAGGCCGCGTTGGTGACGCCCATCTCCGTGAAGATGCCGCGGACGTGCTTCCACGCGGCGACGTAGTCCTCCGGCGAGTGCATGCTCGCGGCCAGGTTCGGCCGGTCCATCTCCCACCGGTAGCGCAGCAGCACCGGAACGCCGAACTCCTTGACGTCGCGCGCGCGTTCCCGGATCAGCGTGTCGTAGATGCCGCTGACCGTGGAGCGGGTGTCGGTGCCCTGCCAGGAGATCATCTGGAGCCTGCCCCGGGCCTGGAACGCCCGCTCGCTGGCGCCCGGGAACGGCTCGTTCCACTCGTGGAACATGTGCGCGATGGCGAGTGTGCCGCCGGCGGCCCGGTTGAACTCGTCGAACGCGGCGGCCCGCCCGGTGGCGGTGTGGTACTGCGGCTTGACCCAGGTGCCGAGCCAGGCGCCCTGCTCCGGCGGCTCCGGCCCGCGGCCGGTGGTGCGGACCGGCGCGGTCCGCGGCGTCACGGTCGGTGGAGGCGGCGCCGCCGTGGTCCCCTCGTCGGACCGTTCGGAGCCGATCTCACAGGCCGTCACGGCCGGTGCCAGCAAGGCCAGGCCCAGCACGGCAGCCATCGTCAGTCGTAACCGTCGTACCACCGCAACCTCTCCCCAGGACGGTCGCCGGCCACGGTGGGGCCCTGACGGATCCGCGTGAGCGGAGAGGCACGCCGGGCCGGGCGGGCGACCCCTGGCACTCTACCCGGGGAGGAGCGCTCAGGCGGGGTAGCCGAGCTCGCTCAGCAGCGGTCCGGCCTGCGCCAGCACATCGGCCAGATCCTTTTCGGTCAGTCGCTGCCGCCAGCGCCCCACCGAGCCCGGCCGGGCCTTGGCGAAGCGGGCGTGCAACGCCGCCCGGCCGGCCGGGTCGCGTACCTCCAGGAAGTCGGCGACCACCTCGGCGGCCTCCGCCGGCCGGGTGACGACCTCCTCGTAGCGCAGGTGCCGCACCCGGTCCGCGGGCAGCTCGGCGAGCTGGGTGAGCGCGCTGCTGGTGAAGCGCCGCCACATCCAGGCCGACCGGCCCAGGTCGGAGACCTGCGTGAACTCGTCGCGCCGCTCCGGCTCCACCCAGAACCGCGGCGCGGCGCCCCAGGGCGTACCGCCCCGGCCGCTGCGACCGGTGCCGGTGGACGCGGCGTTCAGCCAGGGCTGCTCGGCGTGCGACACCGCCACGTCCCGGCCGTCCCGGTAGACGTGCAGGAAGACCGCGTCCGGGAAGACCTCGGTCAGGAACGGCACGATGAAGCAGTTCTCCGGGTCCTTCTCGGCGAAGCGCAGTCCACCGTGCCCGGACGCGGCGAGCAGCGCGCCGTAGTAGCCCCGGAAGTAGCGGGCCGCCCGCTGCGGCGTCCAGCTTCCCTCGTAGACACAGCGGGCGACCGCCTTGGTCAGGCGCGGCTCGAAGTGGTACGACACGTCCGGCAGCGCGCCGACGCAACTGCCCAGGAACGTGGTGCCGGAACGCGGGGCCCCCAGGATGAAGATCGGGCGCTCCACCTTCAGCGTGAGGCGGCGGTTGCCCGCCTCCACCGGCCGTTCCAGCTCGCGGCGTTCCTTGCGGTCCGCCAGCAGGCCGACCGCGGCGAGCTTCGCGGCCTTCACGGTGGACAGCCCGGAGTGCGGGGCGAGGGGGGAGTCGCTGGTCATCGAAGGTCCCATCGGTGCGCAGGATCGGTCAGGACTGGGCGGCCGGGTCCGACCCGGCGCGGTTGCGGCCGCGGCGAAGGGACCGCAGCGCGTCGAGGTTCAGCGTGCGCCGCCAGCGCCAGACACCCGCCGCGTACGCGGCCAGGCCGACGGCGCTCACCAGCGCGAGCACCGGCGGCGTGGCGTCGAGCAGGCTCGCCGCGCCCAGCGGCAGGCCCAGCGCCACGACGGCGAGCGCCATCGCGGTACGGGTGCCGGCGCCGAACGGGTGCAGCCGCATCGACCACCAGAGCTGGGTCAGCGGCACCAGGTTGGTGACCAGGATCGAGATCGTCCAGGCCAGAGCCGCGCCGAGGATGCCGAACCGCGGGATGAGCAGCAGGTTGCCGACCACGTTGAGCACGGTGCCGGTCATCGCGTTGTAGAACGTCCACGCGGTGCGCCCGGCCATGTTGAGCACCATGTCGACCATGCCGCATCCGGTGGCCAGCAGCATGGTCAGCGCCAGCAGCACCACGACCCGGCGGCCGTCGGCGTAACCGGCGCCGAAGAGCGCCAGCATCGGCGTCGCGAAGGCCGCGAAGATCAGGTACGCGGGCCAGGAGAGGATCACCAGCCAGCCGGTGGCGACCTGGTAGAGCTGGCCCGCCTCGGCCCGGTCGTTGCGGGCGAACGCGGCGGCCAGCCGGTGCTGCACCGAGCTGGACAGCGCGACGCTGGAGAGCTGGCCCAGCGCCAGGAACCGGGTCGCCGCCGTGTAGATGGCCGCCTCGGCCGGCCCGCGCAGCGCGCTGAGCAGCACGATGTCCAGCCGCTGCACCACGATCGCGGCCAGGCTGCTGACCGCACGTGGCCCGGTGAAGCGCCAGAACGGCCCGGCCAGCTCACGCGCCGGCACCGGCCGGGTCACCTGCCGCCCGGCCCGGCCGACGAGCCGGCTCAGCCAGAACAGCGCGACCACCGCGGCGAGCAGGTACGGCACCACCCAGGCCAACGGCAGCGCCACGGTGGCGGACAGCCCGAGCCAGGCGGCCACCGCCACGGCCAGGAACTGCACCAGCGTGCGGCCGAGTCGCTCCACTGTCAGCAGCGGGCGCATCTGGCCGAAGCCCCGGCAGGCGGCGAGCGCGTAGTCGTTGAGCGCGGCCAGCGGCACGAACGCCAGCAGGATGCGCAGCGCGGTCACCGCATCCGGCCCGGCCTCCGGCATGGTGGCCCGGGCCAGCGCCGGCGCGGCCAGCCAGCCGGCGAGGCCGAGCAGCGCGCCGACCGCGAGCACCGGCAGCAACCCGACCAGGATCGTGCCCCGGATCTGGTCGCGGCGGTCCAGCGTGCGCTGGCGGCTGACGAAGTAGACGGTGCCGACGTCGGTGCCGAGCCGGGCCGCCGACGCGGCGATCATGAACGCGCTGGTGGCCGCGAAGAACATGCCGGCCTCGCGGACGGACCAGCCCCGGGCGATGACGATGTTGAGCCCGAACCCGGCCACCGCGGCCAGGCCGACACCGACCAGGTTCGCGAAGCCCTGCCGGGCCGCGCCGCCGAGCCCCGCGCCCGGCCCGGGCGGCGGTGCGGTGAGCGTCGGGGTGCCGCCGGCGTCCGGCCGGGTCACCGCCGCCACGACGGCACGCGTCCCCACCACGCCGCCAGCCGCTCGTCGTACGGGGCGAAGTGGTCCTCCAGCCGGGCCCGCAGCTCCGCCGACATGGGCGAACGGGACCGCGAGTTGTGCTTGCCGAACGCGATGTCCGCCCAGCGGGGCAGCCCGAGGAAGTCGCAGACCGCGTCGAAGGACGGGCGCGGGTCGGCGAAGAAGTCGTCGCTGTCGATGACGTGCATCCGCTCCCGCCCGACGAGCGCCTCCAGCCGCTCCAGCTGCTCGATGTAGCGGCCCCGGGCCAGGTACGCGTTGTGCTGCAGGTGCTCGCTCGCGTACGCGGCCGAGCGGATCATCCGCTCCCGCTCGCCCGCGGTCCGCTGCTCCTCCAGCGCCAGCGCCCGCTCGAAGTCAGACTCGGTCTCGTAGCCCCGCGCCAGCTCGTGCGAGTGCGCCGAGTACGCCCGCTCCACCGGGTCACGCAGCAGCACCAGCAGCTTCACCGAGGGCAGGTCCTTGGCGATGCGCTGCCCGGCCAGCGGGTGGAACATGTAGTACGGGCTGGACTCGCCGGTGATCCCGCGTACCCCGATCTGGGCCTTGACCGCCTCGGCCTTGGCCGTGGTGGGGAAGTGCCCGAGGTACCAGTTCATCCCCCGGTGGTAGTCCATGTCGAAGTAGTGCACGCCCTTGTGGTACGCGGGCGGCAGCACGCCGGGGTGCTGCGAGAGCGTCTTGAAAAGCGAGGTGGTGCCGCAGCGCTGCGCCCCCACGATCAGGAATCCCGGCACCATCCGTGAACCGGCGGTCAACCGACCGACCGTCCGGCTCACCGACTTCACCGCGCGGAGCGCCTGCTCCCTGGCCACCGTCACGTCCCCACTCCTCACTCTCACCGGGCCCGGCGGGCCAGGTGTTCCTCCACGGCGGGCAGCAGCCAGGTGTCGACGTGCCCCAGTCGCGCACCCGCCTCCGCCTGCCGGTCGCGCAGGTAGCGCGCAGCCAGCTCCACCAGGTAGAGCACGGCGACCAGATCGGCGCCCCCACCGGTCTGGTCGAACGGTGCCAGGGTTGCCCCGGCGCCGGCGATCAGCGCACGCGCGGCCTCGACCGGTTCCACCCCGTCGTGGCTCATCGCGCCCTGCACCGCCAGGTGCAGCGCGTCGTACCCGGCCGGCACGTCCGCCTCGAACCGCTCCCAGTCCCAGACCAGCACCCGGCCGTCGGCGAGCACCGCGCTGTTGCCGCCGTTCCAGTCCCCGTGCCACGCGCCGAAGGCGACCACCGGGTCGGCGTCCGCGACGGACTTCAGCACCGCGCGCAGCCGCCCGGCCTCCGGCCGGGGTCCGAGCGCGTCCACCGCGGCGGTGAGCCGGGCCGCGTGCCCGCTGGCCGCCCACGACTCCCGGCGTACGCCGAGACAGCCGGCGACCGCCACCATGGCCGCGCGTTCGGCCGCCTGCGCGGCGGCCGGGGCGGCCCGGGGCAGCCGCACCGGCAGCGCCTCCTGCACGAGCAGCGCGTGCCCGTGCCAGTCGCCGTGGTGGCGTACCCCGGCCAGGACCACCGGGCCGAGCGGCACCTCGGCGAGGCGGCGCAGCGCGTCCGCCTCCGCGTGCACGAGCGCGCGGGTCAGCGGGTCGACGCCGAGTTTCGCGTACCCGAGGGCCCGGCCGTCCGGGGCGAGCAGTTGCAGCACCGGCTTGCGGTTCGCGCGGGCCGGCCCGATGTGCAGGCTGACCAGCGCCGGCTCACCCAGCACCTCGGCCAGGTGCGCGTCCAGCCCGCCGCCGTCGACGACCAGCCGGTCGCGGAAGACGAGCGGCCCGAGACCGAGCCGGAACGCGGTGGCGAGGCCCTGCCGGACCAGCTTGGCCTTGCGGCCGACGGCCTCGGTGGAGTGCCGGACCGCGCTCGCCGCCGCCCGGCCGGAGCCGGTGGGCACGAGCAGCCGGGGGCGGGCCGCCGAGGGCACCACCACCCAGCCGGCGCCGCCGCGGCGCAGGCTGGGCTCGGCCGGCGCGGGCCAGATCAGCCCGGCCAGTTCACCGAGGTACGCGGCACGGCCGTCGCCGTCCGGGGGTACGCGGAACACCATCAGCGGTCACCGGTCGCTTCCAGCCGGGCCCGTAGCCCGGCGATCGTGCCCTGCGGTGGCGCGGGCGCGAGCGACCGGCGGATCCGGTCGTTGCGGGCCAGCAGGGCGACAGTGATCAGGGCGTAGGCGAGGGTTGCTTCCATCGCACCGTAGGTGAACTGGAAGAAGAGCATGAGGATGAGCACGAGCGTGCCGGCGATCCCGATGGCGCTGTGGTCGCGCCGGTAGCGCCAGATGCAGTAGATGAAGAACGCGTTGTAGCAGATCGCGCCGACCCAGCCCTGCCCGACGAGCAGCGCCCAGACCTGGCCGTTGCTGCCCAGCTCCCGGTTGCCGCACTGCTTGCAGTCCTCGGACTTGCCGATGGCGATCGACCGGTTGCTGCCGATCAGCGCCCGGTTGCCGCCGTAGCCGAGGATCGGCGACTGGTTGGCCGCCCGGACCGCGCCCTGCGACAGGGTGGTGCGGATGTCGTCGCTGTGCCCGTTCTGCAGGCGTTCGTCGAAGGTGCGGCCGAGCGGGGTCGCGACGATCAGCACGCCGATCAGTCCGACCGCCAGGGCGAGCCCGCCGAGCACCACCATCCGGCCGCGCAGCGCGAGCCGCAGCGCCACGTACGCGGCGGCGATGCCGAGGCCGATCCAGAGGCCGCGGTTGAGGGAGTAGACGATCGGGAAGATCGCCGCCAGCGCGATGGCCACGCCGGCGGTGCGGCGCAGCGGCTTGCCCAGCACCACCCAGCCGACGATCAGCCAGACCAGCAGGATCGCGGTGTTCTGGCCCCACGAGTTCGTGTAGGTGAACGGCGCGGACGGGCGGGGCGAGCTGGCCTCCCCCTCGATCACCTGCTGCACCTGGGCGAACTTGATCTCCATGAGCGAGGTGACGTACGGGTGGCCGGCGATCGACTGCGGCAGCACGAACCGCAGCGGCGCGACGAACCTGAGGTTCGGGAAGAGCGAGCCGATCCAGCCGCCGAGCACCACGACCACGCCCATGAACCCGAACAGTCGCACCATCCGGCGCTGGGACAGCTCCCGTTCGCGCAGGTTGTAGACGTAGAGCATGGTCACTGTCATCGCGACGTAGTTGGCGAGCCGGATGCCCCAGCCGATGTACTTGCCGCTGCCGCCGGGCGGCAGCGTGTTCGGCGCGGTGAGGTCGAGGGTGAGCACGGACAGGAACACCCAGAGCAGCAGGACCATCCAGATCCCGAAGCCGGGCGGCACCCGGACCGGGCCGCGTTTGCGCATCTGCGCCACCATCGGCACCGCGAAGATGACGAACACGAAGCTCGACACGCCGAGCACCCACCACAGCGGGTACAGCAGGAAGACCGCGATCAGCGGCCATGCCGTCGGCAGCCGCCACGACCAGCCCTCCGGCCGTACCCGCACCGGGCGGAGGCGGTTCCCGCCGGGCGACACCGCGGCGAGCGGAACCGACCCGCGCGCGGTACGGGGCGGGGTGGCGGTGCTCATTTCACGGAGACCTTGGCGGTGGTCGGCGCGTAGATGACCCACGCGTTGCCGGGCTGGGGGCGCAGGAGGTCGCCGCCGGTGTCGGCGAGCGTGCAGACCAGAGGCAGGCCGGGCTTGCGCCACCGGCCCTTGGCGCTGTTCGGCCCGGACACGGCGAGCACCGCGCCCTCACCGAAGACGTTCGCCGAGGGCAGCGAGCGCGGGGACGGGTTGCGTACGTCGAGCGTGCGGTACTCCATCGTCAGCACGATGACGGATGCGGCGGTCACGGTGACCTTGCCGATCCTGCCGGCCCAGACGGACTTCGCCTGGTCGTACCGCCAGACCATCGGCGGACCGCCGGAGACGGTGACGGTGAGTTCGGTGGCGGGTGCCAGGTCGCGGGTGGCGAGCGCCTCGCCGTCGGTGGTGTGGTCGATCGGCGCAGGGGGCGGCTGGCCCCCCTTCGGGGCGGCCTTGAGCAGCGCGGCGGTCGACGTGTAGCCGCCGGAGAAGACCTTGCTGTCGTCGTCGGGCGTGACGCCGTCGAGGTCGGAGTTCTCGAACTGGGTGAGGAAGCCGGTGGGGCCGCCGTTGTAGCCGACGAACGGGCGCAGCACAGTGAGCGACCGGATGTCGACCGGCCGGATCTCGGTGACCGGGCCGATCTTCGCGGCGTCCTTGGAGTGGAACACCGCGGTCAGGTGCAGCGTGTCCGCCTCGGCGAACTCGGCGTAGACCAGGTCGGCGGCGTCCAGGCCGGCCGGTGTGGTCGCGGGGCTCACCCGCAGCGGCACCGCGACCGCCTGGCGGGTCGCCGCGGCCGGGGTGCTGACCGGAGCCCCGGTCAGCGGGCCCTTGGGCAGGGTCGGCGAAGCGCTGGCCGCGGACGGCGAGGAGGTGACGTCGCCCGGGTCCACCACCTGGACCTTGCCCGGCTTGGGCTCGGGCTCGCTGCACCCGGTCCCGACGCCGAGGACGACGGCGGGGGCGATGGCGGCGCGGAGCATCTGCCGACGGTTCACCCCAGGTCCTCGCCGGAGTCGAGGGCGTAGCTGCGGCCGTCGCCGTCACCCCGGGAGCGGTACGTGCCGCCGGTGCCGTTGAGCGGCACCGGCTTGCCCGGGGCGGCGGGCGGGGTGGCCTTGCCGGGCATCTGCGGCGCCGGAGCGGCCGGCTTCGCCGGGGCGGGCCGGGACGACTGCATGCGCGGCAGCACCATGGTCGACTCGGCGGACGGGCCGGGGCTGGGCCGGGGCTTGGGCCGGTTGGCCGGGGCAGCCGGCGCGCTCGACACGTTCGACCCGCCGGACGTCGCCGGGCGGGTGGCGCCGGCGGGCGGTTCGGGCAGGCGCGGAGCCAGCACGGCGCCGATCACCGGCGCGTTCACCTGCTCGAACTGCTGGAGCGCGGCGGTGATCTCACCGCTGCGGGTCTTGCCCGCCTCGGCCACCATGATCACCGCGTCGACGTACCGGCCCAGGGCCTGGGCCTCCACGGCGAACGTGGGCTGCGCGGTCTCGATGATCACGTGGTCGAAGCGCGCGGACAGCTCGTGCAGGATCTCCAGCAGACCGGCGACCGGCAGTTCGACCTCGGCGTCCAGGTCGCCCGGCACCAGCACCCGGAGCTGGCCGAGCCCCGGCACCGGCGCGAGCGCCTTGAGCGGGGGCACGTCGCGGCGCAGCACCGAGGCGAGGCTGTGCCGCCCCTCGGCGACGCCGGTGATCGCGCCCACCGCCGAGTCGGGCTTGGTGGTGATCAGCGCGACCTGCTGGCCGGTGCGGGCGTACGAGGCGGCGAGGTTGGCGGCGACGAACCCGGCGGCGGTGCCGGCCGAGGCGTCACAGAGCAGCAGTTGGCGCCCGCGCCCGCCCTGCGCCGCTTCGGGCACCGCGGAGAGCAGCACGTTGCGCAGCCGGCCCAGCTCGCGGGAGGCCCGGTGGGTGGCCGGCAGGACTGCGAGCGACGGCGCGCGCGACGGCAGTTCCACCAGCAGCGGCAGGCCGACCCGGTCGGAGATGTCGCGTCCGCGGCGGATCCGGGTGTCCAGCCGGTCCAGCACCAGCGCCAGCACGATGCCGAGCAGCAGACCCGCGCCCATGCCGCTGGCGAGGTTGAGCGTGCGGTTCGGCGAGCTGGGCCGCTCCGGCAGCCGGGCGTCGGAGATGATCTCGCCGGGATCGGAGCCGGCCGCGCTCAGCGGGTTGAGCCGGTTGTACAGGTTGCTGATCTGGTTGGTGACGAGCTGGCGGTCGGATTCGGCCCGCTCCCGCTCGGGCGAGTTGGACGGCGCCGCCGAGATCCGTCCGGCGATCGCGCTCAACTGCTTCTGCAGATCGGCGATCTGCTGCTTGAGCGTGTTCGTCTCGTTCTCCAGCGACTTCTGCGCGGTGGCCTTGCGCAGGTCCAGGTAGGCCTGGGCGAACGCGTGCGAGCCCGACTGGGCGCCCTCGGGGCTGTTCGCCTCGTACGCCACCTGGAGGATCTGGCTGTTCGGCGGGACCTTGACGGTCACCGACTTGACGAGCTGGTCGGCCCCGGTGTCGACCTTCATCAGCGCCTTGGCCCGCTCCGCCACCACGAGCGAGCGGACCACCTGCGCCTCGGTGTCGAGGTTGACCTTGGCGTTGGGGTTGTTCTCCGCGCCCGAGCCGAGCGGGCGCACCAGCAGCGACGTGGTCGAGGTGTAGCGCGCCTCCTGGACCTGGCTCAGCGCCAGCCCTCCGCCCAGGCCGAGGACCGCGGCGAGCAGCAGGATCCACCAACGGCGGCGCAGCCAGCCCAGGTAGGCCATCAGGGCAAGACCGTCGGCGTCGCTCTCGGCCAAATGGGGTGAGGGCATCAGAGTCTGTCGCTCCCTTTCGACCGAGCCGGGCAGTCCACGGCACAGCTGGACCTGACCGTGGCCTTGAGTGTCCCCGATCCGAACGACGAGGGAAAGTCTGCTCACGTTCCGGTAAGCCTGCCCGGGTGTGGGCAGCCCGCGTAGAAATGGCCGATCGGCGCTGACCATTCGGCGGGTTTCCCGGTGCCGGGCCCGACTTGCCCCCGGTAAGCCGACGTCGCCGACGGCTCTCGTGCGGAGCGGTGACGGAATCCTGACACATCTCACTTCGTCCGGGTGTCCCGGCCCGTGGTCCGGGCGCGGCCGGGCTGACCTGCCCGACGGCCGGTCGACGCGCATCCCGTTGACGGGAATCGCGAGGTGAGCCGACCGGCGAGCGAGGATCCGTCCAATGGCCCCTTCAGTTGCCCACGGGCCCGCCAGTAGGTTGTCAGGACGCGTCCGAGGGGCATTCACAAAAATCCGGACGCGTCATCCGCGTACGGGAGGACGTTTGTGGTGAGCGGGTCAACCGAGGACTCGGGACAGGTCCTGCTGGTGGGTTCCAGTGGCGGGCACCTGGCCCAGCTCCTGGCCCTGGAACCGTGGTACCGGGATCGGCGCCGCGCATGGGTAACCTTCGACACCCCGGACGCGCGCTCGCTGCTCGCCGGCGAGGACGTGGTCTGGGCGCACCACCCCACCACACGCAACGTCAAGAACCTGGTACGCAACGCGTTCCTCGCGCTGAAGGTCATCCGCCGGCGCCAGGTCGACGCGGTCGTCACCACCGGCGCCGGGGTCGCACTGCCGTTCGTGGTGGCGGCCCGCATGCGCAAGATCCCGACGGTCTACATCGAGGTGTACGACCGGATCGACAGCGCGACGCTCACCGCCCGGCTCTGCCGGCCCTTCCTCTCCGCAATGCTCGTGCAGTGGGAGGAGCAGCGCCGGATGTACCCGGAGGCGACCGTCGTGGGGAACCTCCTCTGATGGCGCACATTCCCCAGCAGCGGGACCGGCGGTCCAGGCCGTTCGTGCTGGTCGTGGTCGGCACCGACGTGCACCGCTTCGACCGGCTGGTCGGCTGGCTGGAACGCTGGCACGCCGCCCGGCCCGAGGTCCGGCTGGTCCTCCAGTACGGCCACAGCCGCACCCCGGCCCTGCCCGAGGCCACCCCGTTCCTCGGCCACGAGGAACTCCAGCAGGCGATGGCGGAGTCCACGCTCGTGGTCAGCCACGGCGGCCCGGCCACCATCACCGAGGCCCGGCGCACCGGCCACCTGCCGATCGTGGTGCCCCGCGACCCGGCCCACGACGAGCACGTCGACAACCACCAGCAGCTGTTCTCCCGCCGCCTGGGCGCGGCCGGCATGGTGCGGCTGTGCGAGTCCGAGGTCGAGCTGGTCGCCGCGCTGGACGAGGGCCTGGCCGACCCGAGCCGGTTCGTCCTGGCCGCCGACCCGGGCCGTCCGGACCCGCGCGCCGAGGCGGTCGCCCGGGTCGGCGCGGTGATCGACGGCCTGGTCGCCGGCCGGGTACGCCAGCGGACCGCCGGGCGGCGCGGATGAGCGGCCCGGACCCGGCTGCGCCGCGGGTCCTCTTCGTCGGCGGCCTCGGCCGCAGCGGCTCCACGCTGCTGGAGCTGCTGCTCGCGCAGAGCGCCGACGTGTGCGCCGTCGGTGAGGTCGTGCACCTGTGGGAGCGGGCGCTCGGGGCCGACGAGCGGTGCGGCTGCGGCGAGCGGTTCACCGGCTGCCCGTTCTGGCGGCAGGTCGGCGACCAGGCGTTCGGCGGCTGGGACGCGGTCGACCGGGACGACGTGCTGGCGCTCAAGGACCGGGTCGACCGGACCCGGCACATCCCCCGGCTCGCCAAGGAGGCGCTCCCGCCGGAGCAGCTCGCCGACGTGCGCCGCTACGCCGACCTGTACACCCGGATCTACCGGGCCGCGCTCGCGGTGACCGGCGCCCGGGTCGTGGTGGACTCCAGCAAGCACGCCTCGCTCGCGTTCGCGCTGCGCTGGGCCGAAGGGCTCGACCTGCGGGTCCTGCACCTGGTCCGGGACAGCCGGGCGGTGGCGTACTCGTGGGGCAAGCAGGTGCGCCGCCCCGAGGTGGTCGACGGCGAGGACTTCATGCCGACCTTCTCGCCGTTCGAGGTGAGCAAGCTGTGGACCGCGCAGAACGCGGCGTTCCACCTGCTCGCCTCCAGGGCCAAGGTGCTGCGGCTGCGGTACGAGGACTTCACCGCCGACCCGGCCGGCACCGTAAGCCGGGTGCGGGACTTCGCCGGCCTGCCGGACGACCCGGCCGCGCTGCGGATCCTCTCGGCGGACGCGGCCGACGCGGCGAGCGAGCCGGCCGCGCCGTTCCGCGCGCACAGCGTCGCCGGCAACCCGTTGCGGTTCAGCGGCGGGCCGTTGACAGTGCGCCGCGACGAGGCATGGCGCGACCGCCTGCCGCGACGCAGCCGTGCCGTGGTCAGCCTGGCCACGCTTCCCCTGCGGGTCCGTTACGGCTATCTGGGCCAGCGGGGATCCGACGAGTCCGTGGAGAGAGCATGAGTGGGCCGAGCATCTCGGTGGTCGTACCGACGCGGGACCGTCCGGAGCTGCTGCGCGCGGCGCTCGACGCGATCCTCAGCCAGGCGCACCCGGGGCTGATCGAGGCGATCGTGGTCTACGACCAGTCCGAGCCGGACCGGTCGCTGGAGACCGACCGGGGTGACCGCCGGATCCGGGTGATCACCAACACCCGTACCGCCGGGCTGGCCGGGGCGCGCAACACCGGCATCGAGGCGGCCACCGGCGACTGGGTGGCGTTCTGCGACGACGACGACGAGTGGCTGCCCGGCAAGCTCGCCGCCCAGTTCGGGGCGCTCGACGCGCACCCGGACGGCGCGCTGGTGAGCTGCGGCATCCGGGTCAGCTACGACGACCGTACGGTGGACCGATCGCTGGACCGCGCCCGAATCTCGCTGGAGGCGCTGCTGCGCGACCGGCTCACCGAGCTGCACCCGTCCACGTTCCTGATCCGCCGGGCCGCGCTGCTCGACGCGATCGGCCTGGTCGACGAGCAGATCCCGGGCAGCTACGCGGAGGACTACGAGTTCCTGCTCCGCGCCGCCCGGTACGCGCCGCTGGTGAACGTGGAAAGCCCGTACGTGCTGGTCCGCTGGCACAAGCGGTCCTACTTCGCACAGCGCTGGGAGACCATCTCGACCGCGTTGCAGTGGCTGCTGCGCCGCTACCCGGAGTTCGCCACCGTGCCGCACGGCGAGGCTCGGGTGGCCGGTCAGATCGCGTTCGCGCAGGCCGCCATGGGTAACCGGCGGGACGCGGTCCGCTGGGCGCGGCGCACGCTGGCCCGCAACCCGAAGGAGCCGCGCGCCTACCTGGCGCTGGCGGTGGCGAGCCGGGCGGTGCAGGCCGACCGGGTGCTGCGCACGCTGCACAAGCGCGGCCGGGGCATCTGACGCGTACGCGGAACGGGCGGGCGACCTCGGTCGCCCGCCCGTTCTCGTCCGGTCGTCAGGTCAGGCCGTGCAGAAGGACTTCCACGCCTGGATGCTCGGCTGGTCGAGCAGCCGGAAGTCGCCCTGGCTGACGGTCTGGTTGTAGTACGCGACGAATTCCGGCCGCTGGCCGTTGAGGAAGTTCGTCATCGACCGGATCCAGGCCGCCCGGCCGGTGCCCGGGTCACCCGGCACCAGGTCGCTGCCGGTCTCCGCGACGCCCCACGGCTTGCCGAGCGCCTTCGACTTGCTGATCATCGGGCCGTAGATCTCCTGCGGCGGGGCGTACCGCTTCCACTTCTTGCCCCAGTTGTAGCAGTCCCAGCCGAGCGTCTCGATCACGTCGGAGCCGGGGTAGAACGCGTCGAAGCTGCGCCCGGATTTCGGGTCGAGCGTCCAGCACATCAGGATCAGCGTGTTGATCAGCTTGGGGTTGTTCGCCCGGGCGGCCAGCCCGGCCACCCGCTTCCACGCGGTCCGGTACGCCTCGGTGGTGAAGGCGCCGCGCTCGACGTCGTCCTCCGGCTCGTGGAAGTACGACCAGTAGACGTTGTGCTCGCGCGGGATCGAGGCGAACCAGGAGGTCAGGCGGGAGTCGAACTTGCCGGTGTTGATCTCCTGCGGCGCCGCCTTGAAGGACACCACAACGGTCCGGTCCACCACGTCGGCCCGGCTGCCGGACCAGGCCGGCGGCAGGCCGGGGAAGAAGATCCGGGCCATCCGCAGCTTGCCGAACGTCCGGTCGGAGCGGGCCAGCGCCTGACCGAAGGTCTCCCCGTTCTGCACGCCGATCGAGGCGCCGGGCAGCGTCAGCCGCGTACCGCCGAAGGCCGGGCCCGCGTTCTCGGAGGCCGACGGGCGGGCCGAGGGTTTGCCACCGAGGCCCTGGTCGGCGCTCGGGGACGCACCCGGCGTAGCCGGCGCGCCCGGGCCCATCGAGGTCGCCGGGCCGACCGATCCGGGCGCCTCGCCTGCTTGCGGGTTCGCGGAGTCGGGCCGCAGCGCGGCCACCGCGACCCCGCCGCCGGCCACTGCCAGCGCCAGCGCCGCCGCGACCGCCACGCGCCAGCGTCGCCGGGCGCCGCCGGGCGGCGGAGTCGTCCCCGGTGCGAGCGGCGGAGCGGGCGGGCGGCCCGGCCCGCCGGTGGCCGGATCGTGCGGGGCGTCCACCGGAGGCGGCCCGGTCAGGGTGGCGGTCGCCGCCGCGCCCGCACCCCGTACCGCGTCGCCCGCCGGACCCGGCCCGGCCCAGTCGGCGTCGTCGTGCGGCGCCCAGCCGGGGTCACCGTGGACCGTCGGCTCGTCCTGCGGCCAGGCGGCGTCCCGGTGGCCGGCGTCCGGCCGTTCCGGCCACGGCAGGTCGCCGCCGCCGGTCCGGGCCGGTGGCGGCGGAGACGAGGTGACCTCGGCCTCCGGCCAGGGCAGCGACGGGCCGCCTGCCTGGCGTGGAATGTCCTGACCCGGCCACAGGCCGGTCGGCTGCCCGAAGGCGTTGTGCGGCTCTCGATCGGCCGGCATGACCCTCCCTGGCTGTCGGCGGCCCGTGTCCGGGCTCAGATCGCCACGCATACCTGCCCGACGATAACCCTCATTCACCTGGCCGTATGTACCGTGACACTCAGCCGAACGCCTGACCGGGGGTGTCGGTGACGGTCGAAGCGGGCATCTCGACCCCGGTCCGCGCGATCGCGTCGAGCAACTGGTCGGCCAGCTCCGGCCGGCAGACCAGCAGGTCGGGCAGGCGCGGGTCGGCGCGGTTGTAGCGCAGCGGCGAACCGTCGATCCGGGACGCGTGCATGCCCGCGCCGAGCGCCACCGCGACCGGGGCGGCACTGTCCCACTCGTACTGGCCGCCCGCGTGGACGTACGCGTCGACCTCGCCGGTCACCACGGCGCAGACCTTCACACCGGCCGAGCCCATCGGTACGGCGGTCGCACCGAGCATCTCGACCAGCTCGCCCACGAACGCGGGCGGGCGGCTGCGGCTCACCGCGATCCGGATCGGCCCGTCGGTCGGCTTCGGCGGCGGGCAGGTGGTGCCGAGCACGAGCGGCGTACCGTCCACCGTGGTCCGCGCCGGCATGCCGACGGCACCGGCGACCAGGGCGCCGTCGGGCGCGGCGGAGCGCTGCCAGAGCGCCACGTGCACCGCCCAGTCGTCCCGCCCCTCCTCGGAGAACTCACGGGTGCCGTCCAGCGGGTCGATGATCCAGACCCGGTCCGCCTCGTGCCGGGGCGCTCGCTCGCCGTCCGCCCATGCGCGGCGGGCGTCGGCCTCCTCTTCGGAGAGCACCGCGTCGGCCGGCCGCAGGCGGGCCAGCGCCGCCGTCATCAGCTCGTGCGACGCGCGGTCGCCGGCGTCCTTGAGCGCCTTCGGGTCGGCGAAGCCCTGCCGGTCCCGCAGCGCGGTGAGCGCCTTGCCGGCCTCGGTCGCCAGCCACTGCGCGAACCGCTGGTCGTCGAGCCGTCCCGCCTCGTCCTCGGTCACGAGCCTCATCCCTTGTTCTCCCGGGTCTGCCGCGACCCGTCATCCTTCGGCGTCCGGTCGGACCGGCGCCAGCGTCCGTCGGATCGTAGACAGTCGCGAGGTGCCCTCGGATCCCCCGGACGCACCCGGTGCCCCGCCCGGCCGCCCGCATGTTGAACTTCGCGTGTATGGCGGTCGGACCCGCCGGGCCAGGCCCTAGGCTCTGCGCATGACCGCCGAGCAGCTGATCTCGTTCGCCCGTGGCGCGCCTTCGCTGGACATCGTCGATGTCGAAGGGCTCAAGGCCGCCGCTGTCCGCGCCTTCGACGCCGACCCCGCCGGGGTCACCGCGTACGGCACCTCCGTCGGCTACCCGCCCCTGCGGAAGTGGATCGCCGAGAAGCACGGCGTCGAGGCCGATCAGGTGCTGATCACCAACGGCTCGCTGCAGGCCGACGCGTTCCTCTTCGACCACCTGGTCCGCCGGGGCGACGCGGTGGTGGTCGAGCGCCCGACGTACGACCGCACGCTGCTCAACCTCCAGCAGATGGGCGGCGAGGTGCACGGCGTGACGATCCAGCCGGACGGCCTGGACACCGCCGAGCTGCGCAAGCTGCTGGAGTCCGGGGTACGGCCGCGGCTGGCGCACGTGATCCCCAACTACCAGAACCCGGCCGGTGTGACCCTCTCCCTGGAGAAGCGCCGTGAGCTGCTCGACCTGGCCGCCGAGTACGGGTTCACGATCTTCGAGGACGACCCGTACGCGGACATCCGGTTCCGGGGCGAGCCGCTGCCGTCGATGCTGTCGATGGACACCCGTGGCGTGGTGGTGCACGCGTCCAGCTTCACCAAGACGGTCTGCCCGGGGGTGCGGGTCGGCTACCTGGTCGGCCCGGCCGAGCTGATCGCGACGATCGCGAAGCGCGCCACCAACCTCTACATCTCGCCGGGCATGGTGGCCCAGGCGATCGTGCACCAGTTCTGCGTCTCCGGCGCGATCGAGGAGTCGATCCGGACGGTCCGTACGGCGCTCGGCGAGCGGTCGGCGGTACTGGCCGAGTCGCTGCGCCGGCACATCCCGGAGGCCCGGTTCGTGGAGCCGGACGGCGGCTACTTCCTCTGGGTCGAGCTGCCGGAGGACGTCGAGGTCGACCGACTCGCGCCGGCCGCCGCCGAGCGTGGCGTGGCGGTGGTGAAGGGCAGCGACTTCATGGTCGACGGCGGCCGGCACGCGCTGCGGCTGGCGTACTCGGCGGTGACCGCGGACCGGATCGACGAGGGCGTCCGGCGTCTCGCGGAGGCGATGGCCGCCGTACGCGGCTGATTTTCTGTCGGGTTTCTGACAAAAAGGCCCCGCTGGCCGGTTCGGCACTCCCGCTGGACCGGCCAGCAGCCCACAATGCTGCGAGTGTCGTTCACCTTTCCGGTGGCCGGGCCGCTCCGGCCAGGGCCGACGGCACGCCCAGCATCACTCCCGCCCCCAAGGGGTGCCGGGTGGGCCGTGTCGCCCCTCACCCCCCTGACGCGGCCCGGCCCGCCCGGCGCCGGGGCGTGACGCCCGTCGCACCGCCCGTCCCGCTCCCGCGCTGCGCCTGCCGCCGGTCGGCGTAACCTGCAAGCCGCAGCTCTAGGGAGAGGGGGCGAGAGATGACGGACCGGGTGGCACGCGACCGAACCGCCGGCGCCGACGGCGGCAGCCGGGCACTGCGCCCCCGCGCCTGGGCGGCCCCGGTACGCGCGATGTCCCGCATCCTCAACGCCGACGGCTCCCCCCGTGCCGCCCAGCCGGCCGGCCCGGAGCGCAGCGGGATCGTCGACTGCGGGCTGTACGTCGACGGCGAGCGCCGCCCCGGCCGCCCCCAGTACGCCGAGGCCCTGGCCGCCGCCCGGCAGGAGCGGGACGGCTTCGTCTGGCTCGGCCTGCACGAGCCCGACCTGACCGAGATGACCGAGATCGCCGCCACCTTCGGCCTGCACGAGCTGGCTGTGGAGGACGCGGTGAAGGCCCAGCAGCGCCCGAAGCTGGAGCACTTCGGCGAGATCGTCTTCCTGGTGTTGCGGACCGCCCGCTACTGCGAGCACGCGGAGCTGACCGAGAACTCCGAGGTGGTGGAGACCGGCCAGGTGATGCTCTTCATCGGGCCGCACTTCGTGATCAGCGTGCGTCACGGCGACGCCTGCCGGCTGGCGCCGGTCCGCGCCGACCTGGAGGCGAAGCGGGACCTGCTGCGGCACGGCCCGTGGGCGGTCGCGTACGCGATCACCGACCGCGTGGTCGACCTCTACCTGGAGGTCGCCGACCGGCTGGAGGACGACCTCGACGTGCTGGAGGCGGACGTCTTCGACCGGCAGAGCAGCGGCCGGATCCAGCGGATCTACCAGATGAAGCGGGAGCTGGTCGAGTTCAAGCGGGCGGTGGCGCCGTTGCAGCGCCCGCTGATGACGCTCACCTCGCAGGTCAACCGCGCGGTGCCGCAGGAGGTCCGGCGCTACTTCCGGGACGTGCAGGACCACCTCAGCCGCACGGTCGAGCAGGTGAACTCCTACGACGACCTGCTGAACTCGATCCTCCAGGCCCGGCTGGCCCAGGTCACCGTCGACCAGAACAACGACATGCGCAAGATCGCCGCCTGGGCCGCGATCGGTGCGGTGTGGACGGCGATCGCCGGCATCTACGGCATGAACTTCGACAACATGCCCGAGCTGAAATGGACGTACGGCTATCCGGGCGTGTGGGCGCTGATGCTCGCGGCGTCCTTCACGCTGTACCGCCTGTTCCGCCGCAACGGCTGGCTGTAGCCGCCCCGTACACGCGGAAGCGCCGGCCACGCGGGTCGCCCCGCGTGCCGGCGCTGATCCGACGGTACGAGGTCAGCGGCGACCGCCGGCCTTCGCGGCGTTCTTGCCGGCCTGCACGGCCTTGGTGATGTCGTCGGCCGGACGGCCGGAGACGTCCCGGGCGCCCTCGGCGACGGCGGGGACCTGGTCGTTCGGGTGGATCACCGGCTGGCTGCCGGAGGTGGCGGTCGACGCGCTGCTGCCCTTGGCCACGGCCGAGGAGCCGGCGCCGGTCGGGCCGGCCTGCGTCACCTTCGCGCTCGCGTCCGGGGTCTCCACCACGATCGTGTCCACGTCCTCCCGCATCGGCTCCAGCTTGTCCCGGCCGGTCGCGCCGAGCGTGCCCGTCGTGCCGAGCGTGCCGGTCGGGTCGTACTCGGCCCACTCCTGCTGCTCGCGGCGGCGGCGCATGGCCATCGCACCGGCCAGGCCGGCGACGGTGCCGGCCACCAGCAGGCCCGCGGTCATGCCCCGCGACCTGCGCTGCTTCTTCTTTCCGGCCTTCATGCTCTTCGCCTTCTTCGTCATCGCGGACTGCTTCGCGGTCATCGCCTTGCGGCCACCCTGCGCCTTGCCGGCGGCCTCGACCCGGGCGTTGCGCACGGCCAGCAGCACCGGCGCGAGCGCCGCGGCGGTCGACGCGAACCCGCTGGACGCCCGGTCCCGGACCATGACCGCGGTCGGCGCGACGGCGCCCCGGGCTGCCTGGACCCGCGGGCCGACAGTGGCGCCGGCACCCTTCGCCGCGTGCGTGGCGGCTTGCCTCAGGTGACCGATGCCCTGGTTCAGCTCCACCTTGGCGAGCTGGCCCTGGGTCTTTCGCCGCCCGATTCCAAACACGGTCCCACCTCCTGGGAGTTGTTCCTTCGTCATCCTCCACCTTCGGATGCCTCCGCATGGCCAGATCGGGCACATGGGAGGATCCGCAAGGAACTGACCAACGAGTGAGGAGTACCCGTGGCCGAGGCTGTCTACGCCACCTTGCACACCAACGCCGGCCCGATCCGGCTGGAGCTCTTCCCGAACCACGCGCCGAAGACCGTCCGCAACTTCGTGGAGCTGGCCGAGGGCACCCGGGAGTACATCGACCCGCGTACCGGTCAGCCGGGCAGCGGGCCGTACTACGACGGCACCGTCTCGCACCGCGTGATCAGCGGTTTCATGATTCAGATGGGCGACCCGACCGGCACCGGACGCGGTGGCCCGGGCTACAAGTTCGGCGACGAGTTCCACCCCGAGCTGCGCTTCGACCGGCCGTACCTGCTGGCCATGGCGAACGCCGGGCCGGGCACCAACGGCTCGCAGTTTTTCATCACGGTGTCGCCCACGCCACACCTGAACAACCGGCACACCATCTTCGGCCAGGTCGCCGACGAGCAGTCCGCCAAGGTCGTCGACTCGATCGCCAACACCCCGACCGGCCCGAGCGACCGGCCGCTGCAGGACGTGGTGATCGAGCGGGTCGAGATCGAGCACAAGCAGGCCTGAGCGACACGCGGGTACCTTTGCTCGCATGACTGAGCGCTCCGGCCAGCCCGGCGACACCACCGGGGACCCGGTGCCGACCACTCCGGTCTGCTACCGGCACCCCGGCCGGGAGACGTACATCCGCTGCTCTCGATGCGACCGGCCGATCTGCACCGAGTGCATGCGGGACGCCTCCGTCGGCCACCAGTGCCCGGAGTGTGTCGCCGAGGGACGCCGCAGCGTGCGGCCGGCGCGTACCGCCTTCGGTGGCGGTGCCGCCGGCCGCCAGGGCAACGTCACGAAGGCGCTGATCGCGCTGAACGTGCTGATGATGCTGGTCTCCATCGCCTCGGCCCGCAGCGGCAACGCGGTGGCCGGCGGTGGCCTCGGTGGCCTGATGGGCGACCGCACCCCGCTGACCGACTGGGGCTCGGTGCTGGGGCTGGCCGCCTTCCCCGACGGCACCATCGGCGGAGTGGCCGACGGCCAGTGGTACCGGCTGGTCACCGCCATGTTCCTGCACTTCGGCGTGCTGCACCTGCTGCTGAACATGTGGGCGCTCTGGGTGCTCGGCCGGACGCTGGAGGCGGTGCTCGGGCCGCTGCGCTTCCTGGCGCTCTACCTGCTCGCCGGGCTGGGCGGCAACGTCGCGGCGTACGTGTTCACCGCGCCGAACCGCACCACGGCCGGCGCCTCGACGGCGGTCTTCGGCCTGTTCGCCGCGATCTTCGTGATCATGCGGCGGCTGGGCCGGGACACCTCGGCGATCGTCCCGATCCTGGTGATCAACCTGATCTTCACGTTCACCGTGCCGAGCATCTCGGTGGCCGGGCACCTCGGCGGTCTGGCGGCCGGCGCGGTGGTGTCGCTGATCCTGGCGTACGCCCCCCGGTCACGCCGGACCGCATTCCAGGTGGCGGGCTGCGCGATCGTGCTGGTCGCGATGATCGGCCTGACCCTGGTCCGTACCGCCGCCCTGCTCGGCTGAGCCTCAGCCCGCGGCGGGGCGGGCCTCGTCCAGCGCCGCCGCCACCTCGTCCAGCGGCGCGTCCAGGTCGCGGCGGCCGAACAGGTGCAGCGACTCCCCGGCGTCGATCTCCAGCGTCTCGGCGGTGATTCCGCGCCGGGCGCGCCGCTCCAGGCGGATCGCCTCGACCGAGTCCCACGGCAGCCGGCGTCGCCCGGCGAACCCCCGCAGCACCGTCAGCCCGTCCCTGTCGACGGCGAGGCGGACCGGCGCGACCACGTCGCGCAGCGCCCAGAGGAGCAGGCCGGCCGCGGCCAGCCCGGCCAGCCCCGGGCGGACCGGGTCACCGCCGGCGAAGAGCAGCCCCAGGGCCAGCAGCGCGAGCGCGCCGAGCGCCTTGAGCACCGGCGCCTCCCGGGGCACCCGCCACTGCCGGACCGGTGGCGACTGTGGATCCATCCGACCAGCATGCCAGCCGTACCGTCGGCACGCCGGGGGAGGACGGCCGGTCCGGTCAGCACGTACTATCGGGGCAAGCGAGGTTACCCGGGAGTAGACATGAGTGACGCGGTCATCGTCGGCGCGGTACGGACCCCGGTCGGGCGGCGCAAGGGCAGCCTCGCCGGAGTGCACCCGGTCGACCTCTCGGCGCACGTGCTGCGTGCGCTCGCCGAGCGCACCGGCATCGACCCCGGCCTGGTCGACGACGTGATCTGGGGCTGTGTGTCGCAGGTCGGCGAGCAGTCCTGGAACGTGGCCCGCAACGCGGTGCTGGCCGCCGGCTGGCCGGAGTCGGTCCCGGGCACCACGCTCGACCGTCAGTGCGGGTCGAGCCAGCAGGCGCTGCACTTCGCCGCCGCCACTGTTCTCTCCGGCCAGGCCGACCTGGTGGTGGCCGGTGGCGTCGAGTCGATGACCCGGGTGCCGATGGGGTCCAGCGTCGCCGGTGGGATGCCGTTCAGCGCGGCGATCCTGGAGCGCTACCGGGGTGTCGAGGGCGTCGCGGCGGACTCGCCGCTGCCGTTCAACCAGGGCGTCGGGGCCGAGCTGATCGCCCAGCGGTGGCGCTTCTCGCGTACCCAGCTGGACGAGTTCGCGCTGGCCAGCCACGAGAAGGCGGCAGCCGCGCAGGACGCCGGCGCGTTCGAGGCCGAGCTGGCGCCGGTGGCGCTCGCCGACGGCGGCAAGTTCTCCGCCGACGAGGGCATCCGCCGCGACACCTCGCTGGCCAAGCTGGGCGAGCTGGCCACCCCGTTCCGCGCCGACGGCGTGGTCACCGCCGGTTCCGCGTCGCAGATCTCCGACGGCGCCGCCGCGCTCGCGGTCACCACCGCCGAGTGGGCCAGCCGGCACGGCCTGCGCCCGCTGGCCCGGGTGCACACCGCAGTGGTCGCCGCCGACGACCCGGTCACCATGCTCACCGCGCCCATCCCGGCCACCGCGAAGGCGCTGCGCCGCGCGGGGCTGGGCATCGAGGAGATCGGCGTGTACGAGGTGAACGAGGCGTTCGCCCCGGTGCCGCTGGCCTGGCTGGCCGAGACCGAGGCGGACCCGGAGCGGCTCAACCCCCGGGGCGGGGCGATCGCGCTCGGTCACCCGCTCGGCGGGTCCGGCGCGCGGATCATGACCACGATGCTCCAGCACATGCGGGACAACGGCATCCGCTACGGCCTGCAGACCATGTGCGAGGGCGGCGGCATGGCCAACGCCACCATCGTCGAGCTGCTCTGATCCGACCGGCCGCCGGTGTCGCACCTCAGGTGCGACTTGCACGTGTGGAAGTTCCAGAAATCGGGCGTGACCCATATCACCCCTGGTCATCGCGTCGTTGGACCGGGCATGGACGTGTTCTCGCGAACGTTCCTTCCGGCCGCCGCCGAGACCGGCCTGGCGACCCAGACCGTCACCCGGCACATGCCGGTGTTCCGCCGGTGCGTCGGCTCCGGCGACGCCACCATCCTGGTCACCCGGTGCAGCCGCCCGGACGACCCGGTCGGCGGCGACTACCTGATGCTGCTCACCCACCGCCGCCTGGTGGTCACCCGGCAGACCCGCGTGCTGCACCGGCTGCGCCTGCACCTCAACACGGAGCTGCGCGAGCTGAGCAACGTGACGTGGAGCCCCGACCCGCGGGCGCACAGCGTGGAGCTGGCAGCGACCGCCATCGACGGGGCGCGGGAGCGTTTCGTCATCCGTACCCACCACCCGAAGCAGGTGTGGCAGCTCGACACGCTGCTCAACCACGCCTTCCGTACCCGCCTGCGGACTCCGGCCGAGCGGGTCGTCGCCACGATCGGCGAGCCGCCGGCGAGCGCCCGGCCCACAGTGCTCCGGCCGGCACCGGCCCGCTGACACTCTCCTTACCGGATCCGAACATTTCCTGACCGGCCGGGCGGTCGACCGTCGGTCATCATGGGCCGGTGACCACCGCCGCCCCGCCCGGGCTCGTCCTCGTGGTGGAGGACGAGCCCGCCATCGCCGACCTGGTCCGGCTCTACCTGACCCGGGACGGGTTCGGCGTACACCTGGAACGTGACGGCGAGGCCGGGCTGGCCGCCGCACGGCGGCTGCGCCCGGTGGCCTGCGTGCTCGACATCGCGCTGCCCGGCCTGGCCGGCACCGAGATCTGCCGCCGGCTGCGCGCGGCCGGCGACTGGACGCCGGTCATCTTCCTCACCGCCCGGGACGACGAGGTGGACCGCGTCGTCGGGCTGGAACTGGGCGCCGACGACTACGTCACCAAGCCGTTCAGCCCGCGCGAGCTGCTCGCCCGGCTGCGGGCGGTGCTGCGCCGCACGTCCGGCGTGTCCGCCGAGCAGCCCCGCACGCTCGGCGCCGTCACGCTCGACCCGGCCCGCCGCACGGTGACCGCCGCCGGTACGCCGGTGCAGCTCACCTCCACCGAGTTCGACCTGCTCGCGCACCTGATGGCCCGTCCGGGCCGGGTGTTCACCAGGGAGGAACTGCTGGCCGGCGTGTGGGGGTACGCGGCGCACGCCGGCACCCGGACCGTCGACGTGCACGTGGCGCAGGTCCGGGCCAAGCTCGGCCCGGACAGCGTGATCCGCACCCACCGGGGCGTCGGGTACGCCGCCGATGCCTGAGCAGCCGGCCGGACCGATGCCACGCCGCCCCGGGCGGACGCTCACCGCCCGCGCGGTAGTGGCCACCTGCGCGGTGGCGCTCGTGTCGGTGCTCGTCACCGCGCTGGTGGCGGTGCCCCTGGCGGTACGCGGCGCGGAGCGCCGGGACCAGGAGGCGCTGGCCGCCCAGGCCCGGCTCGCTGCCGACGTGCTCCGGGTGCGGGCGGTACGCCAGCGCGACGGCGCCGGGGACCGGCTCATCCGCCAACTGGGTCAGCAGCGGATCGAGGTGTACCTGATCCGGGACGGGCAGGCCGACCGGCCGGGCCTGCCCCGACCGCTCGTGACACGGGTGGCCGGCGGCGACAACGTCTCCGGCCGGCGGCTCGTCGACGGGGAACGCCGGCTGGTCGAGGCGCGGGCGCTGCCCGGCGGGGACGGGGTGGTGCTGACCCGCGCCCGCAGCGCCGCGCCCTGGCAGCAGGTGCTGCGCGGCCTCTGGCTGCCGCTGCTCGCCGGACTCGCCGCCGGGGCGGCCGCCGGACTGCTGCTCGCCCGCCGGCTGGCCCGGCCGATCCGTACCGCCGCCACCGCCGCCGCGCGGCTCCGGGCCGGGGACCGGACGGTCCGGGTGCCGGTCGAGCCGCCCGACGAGGTGGCCGACCTGGCGTACGCGCTCAACGGCCTCGCCGCCGCGCTGGCCACGAGCGAGGGTCGGCAGCGCGAGTTCCTGCTCTCCGTCTCGCACGAGTTGCGGACCCCGCTGACCGCGATCCGTGGCTACGCCGAGGCGCTGGCCGACGGGGTGATCGAGGCCGACGCGGTGCCGGCGACCGGCCGGACCGTGCTCGCCGAGGCCGAACACCTGGACCGGCTGGTCCGCGACCTGCTGGCGCTGGCCCGGTTGGAGGCGGTCGACTTCCCGCTGGAACCGGTGCCGGTCGACCTGACCCGGCTCGCCGCCGACGCGGAGCGCGCCTGGTCCGGCCGGTGTGCGTCGCTCGGGGTGCCGTTCCGGCTGGAGACGCCGGACGCGCCGGTGCCGGCGTACACCGATCCGGGCCGGATCCGGCAGGTGGTGGACGGGCTGCTGGAGAACGCGCTGCGGGTCGTACCGCCGGGGGCGCCGGTGGTGCTCGCGGTCCGGGCCGCCGGTCCGGCGGGCGGTGGGACGCTGGAGGTCCGGGACGGCGGACCCGGCCTCACCGACGACGACCTGGACGTGGCGTTCGAGCGGGGCGCGCTGCACCAGCGGTACCGGGGGGTGCGCAAGGTGGGCAGCGGTCTGGGCCTGGCGCTGGCCGCCGGGCTGGTCCGCCGGCTCGGCGGCGACATCACCGCCGGGCACGCCCCGGAGGGCGGGGCCGCCTTCACTGTCGTGGTGCCCCCGGATCCTTACCGGGCTCGAACATCGGCTTGACCGTTCCCTCGTGTCGGTGCGGAACGCTCGGGGTCGTCACCGCGAGGAAAGGACCACAGATGGCACGTCAGCGAATCGTCACCGGCGCCACCGCGCTGCTCGCCGCCGCCGCGCTCGGACTCGCCGGGTGCGGCGCGAGCCGGCCCGGCGCGGAACCCGACCGGGCGGTCGAGGTGAGCGCCGCCATGGGCGCGGAGGGCCAGGCGCTCGCCGCGCTCGGCCTCGACGCCGGTGACCTGGACGTGGAACCGGTAGCCGCACCGGCGTCCACCGGTACGCCGCAGGCCGGGCCGGACGGCAAGGGCGAGCGGGCGGAGGGGAACAAGCGCCACCGGGCCCGGGTGCTGCTGCGGCGCAACACGCTGCACGGCGAGGCGGTGGTGCGGACCAGGGACGGCGGCACCAGGACGGTGGCGGTCCAGCGCGGCGAGGTGACCGCGATCGACGAACGGTCGATGACCGTGAAATCCACCGACGGTTTCACAGCGACCTGGACGTTCGGCGACAAACTGCGGGTGGTCGAGCGCCGGACCGCGATCCGATCGAACGACATCAAGATCGGCACGACTGTCGCGGTGGCCGGAGCGAAGGACGGCGGCGGGAACGTGGCCCGGCTCGTGGTGGTTCCGATTCGCCAGGAATAGGTGCCTGGGCTGTCGTGACGGAAGCAATGTGCCAGGCTACGCTATGCCCCGACCCGACATCGCCTCCGTGGAGAATCCGTGAAGCTCTCGATCCTCATGCCGGTCTACAACGAGGAAGAACGTATCGCGGATGCCCTCAAGCAGGCATTGGCGGTCGACTACCCGTGCGAGATCGAGCTTGTCGTCGTGGACGACGGCAGCCGGGACGGCACCGGCGAGATTCTGGGCCGGGTCGACGACGCGCGCCTCCGGGTGATCACCCACCAGCGCAACGCCGGCAAGGGCGCGGCCATCAAGACCGCCGTCGACAGCGCCGAGGGCGAGTACATGGTCATCCTCGACGCCGACCTCGAGTACGACCCGCAGGACATCCCGCGTCTGCTGGAGCCGGTGCTCGACGGTCGGGCGACAGTCGTCTACGGCAATCGGACCTTCGGCAGCCACAGCTCGTACAGCTTCTGGTACGTGATGGGCAACAAGGGCGTCACGCTCGCCGCGAACGTGCTCTACAACTCCTACATCGGCGACCTGGAGACCTGCTTCAAGCTGATGCCGCTGGAGCTGTACCGCTCGCTGCAGGTCCGCTCCCGGGGCTTCGGCATGGAGGCGGAGGTCACCGGCAAGCTGCTCCGCCAGCGCATTCGCCCCTACGAGGTGCCGATCAGCTACCGCGCGCGGGGCCGCGAGGAGGGCAAGAAGATCACCTGGAAGGACGGCGTCGAGGCGATCTGGATCCTGGCCCGCGAGCGCGCCCGCCGCCGCCCGGCCACTCCCGCCGCCGCGCACTGAGCCCGCACCGCCGCAACCCCGCGATCCCGGCACGAGCCGAGGCCGCGGGGTTGCGTCGTGTCCAGGGCGCTCAGCCGAGGAACGCGTCCACCGAGCGGCGCAGCCCGGCGGCGTCCAGGCCGTGCCAGCGTTCGTGGTCCTCGGCGCTGCCGTAGCGGCGCAGGTCCTCGCGACCCACCCCCAGCGACAGCAGCCGGTGCGGCCGGTCGGCCAGCGCCTCCGACACCACCCGCGCCGAGGTGCCTGCCAGGTACGGCTCGACCACCATCACCTCGGTTCCGGCCAGCGCCCGCAGCCCGGCCGTGTCGAACGGGCGTGGCCGGTGGGTGTAGGCCACGGTCACCGCCCGGTCGGCGGTCGCGGCCAGCGCCGCGTCCAGCACCGGCCCGACCGCCACCAGCAGCGCCGCGCCCGGCCCGGCGTCGCGCACCACCCGCAGGTCACCCGCCTCCGGGTACGCCCGCGCGTTGGCCCGGATCGACAACCGCAGGTACGCCGAGTCCTGCCCGCACACGACGTCGCGCAGCAGCGGCCGGACCTCGTCCGGGTGCCCCGGCACGTGCACGGTCCAGCCGTGGAGCGTGTCGATCAGCGCCACGTCGGCCGGACCGAGGTGGGTGCGTCCCGCCTCCGCCCGGTCGTACGAGCCGCCGATGCCGACGAGCACCGCGCCGACGCCCTGGTGGTCGAGGTCCAGCTTGATCTGCTCGTACGCCCGCTCGACCAGGAACGGGGCGTAGCTGTGCACGATCGGCCGCTGCCCGGTCAGCGCCAGCCCACCGGCGACCCCGACCATCAACTGCTCCCGGATTCCGACGTTGATCACCCGGTCCGGGTACCGGGCGGCGGCCGGCTCGAACGCGGCGGCGGAGATGTCGGCGAGCACGACTGTCGTACGCGGATCGGCGAGCACCTCCTCGGTGCTGGTGACGAACGCGTCCCGCATGGTGCTGCTCATGCTCACTCTCCGTCCGTGACGACCGCGACGACGACGTGCGGCCGGTGATCGTCGTGCCCGGTGAGGGCGGCGTGCAGGGCGTCGTGGTCGCGCCCGTCGACGGTGGCGGCGCTCCACCCGTTCACCGTGAACCGGCTCGCCGCGCCACCCGGCCAGCCGTACGTGGCCGAGCGGTTGTCCAGCACGATCGCGGTCAGGTTGCCCAGCCCGGTCGCGCCCGCGTACGCGATCGCCTCGTGGTTGGAGCCCTCGTCCAGTTCGGCGTCGCCGAGCAGCACGTACACCCGGGGTTCGGTGCGGCCCTGGGCCCGCAGCCCGAGCGCGGTGCCCACGCCCAGCCCGAGGCCGTGGCCGAGCGAACCGGAACCGATCTCGACGCCCGGCACGAGCGTGCGGTCCGGGTGGTCGCCGAGGCGGCTCGCCGGGCCGCCCTGGTCGTCCAGCCACTCGGGCGGTACGAAGCCGCGGGCGGCGAGCAGCGCGTAGTAGCCGGCGACCGCGTGCCCCTTGGAGAGCAGGAAGCGGTCCCGGTCCGGGTCGTCCACGGTGGCCGGGGTGATCCGGAGCACCCGGTCGTAGAGCACCTGGAGCACGTCCAGCGTCGAGTACACGTTGGCGCCGAACTCGCGGCCGGCGCGCACCCGGTCCAGCAGCGCGCCCAGCTCGGTGGCGGTGGTCGTCGTCATACCGATAGCCTCGGACTTGAAGCGAACTTCAACTCAAGGCCGTGTGATGCACGAAGCAACACTGACCATCGGGCAGCTCGCCGACCGCAGTGGCGTCGCCCCCTCGGCGCTGCGCTACTACGAGCGGCTCGGCCTGATCCACGCCGCCCGCACCGGCGGGAACCAGCGCCGCTACGCCCGCACCGAGCTGCGCCGGGTCGCGTTCATCCGGATCTCCCAGCAGGTAGGTGTCTCGCTGGAGGAGATCCGCGCGGCGCTCGACTCGCTGCCGTCGGGGCGTACCCCCACGCCCGACGACTGGGCCGCGCTGTCCCGCGCCTGGCGGGACCGGCTGGACGAGCGGATCCGGCTGCTCGGCAAGCTCCGCGACGACCTGGACGGGTGCATCGGCTGCGGCTGCCTGTCGTTGCAGCGCTGCACGCTCTACAACCCCGGCGACTCGCTCGCCGACGAGGGCCCCGGCCCGCGTCTCATGCTCCCGCGCCCCGGCCAGGGCTGACCGTCACCGGACCAGCAGCACCTTGCCCAGGTGGTCGTTGGTCTCGACCAGGCGGTGCGCGGCGGCGGCGTCGGCCATGTCCACCCGGGCGTGCACCACCGGCCGGACCCGGCCCGCCTCCACCAGCGGCCACACCTGATCGCGTACGCCCCGGACGATCGCCGCCTTCTGCTCGTCCGGACGGGACCGCAGCGCTGTCGCGTGCACCGCCGCCCGCTTCGCCAGCAGCATCCCCAGGTCGAGTTCGCCCTTGCGGCCGCCCTGCATGCCGATCACCACGAGCCGCCCGCCGGTGGCCAGCGCCGCCACGTTCCGGGGCAGGTAGGACGCGCCCATGATGTCCAGGATCACGTCCGCGCCCCGGCCGTCGGTCACCCGGCGTACCTCGTCCACGAAGTCCTGCTCCCGGTAGTCGATCGTGTGCGCGGCGCCCAGCTCCCGCAGCCGGTCGTGCTTCGCCGAGCGGGCGGTCACCACCACTGTCGCGCCGAGCGCCACGCCGAGCTGGATCGCGAACGTGCCGATCCCGCTGCCGCCGCCGTGCACCAGCAGCGTGTCACCCTCGGTCAGCCGGGCCAGGTCCACCACGTTCGACCAGACCGTGCAGGCCACCTCCGGCAGCGCCGCCGCGTCGACCAGCTCCACCCCGGCCGGCACCGGCAGCAACTGCCCGGCCGGCACCGCGACCTGCTCGGCGTAGCCGCCGCCGGCGAGCAGCGCGCAGACCTCCTGACCCACCGACCAGCCGGTCACGCCGGGACCGAGCGCCCGCACCGTCCCCGAACATTCCAGACCGGGGTACGCGGACGCGCCCGGCGGCGGCGGGTAGTGCCCCTGCCGCTGCAACAGGTCGGCCCGGTTCACCGCGCTGGCCCGCACCTCCACGACCACCTCGCCGGGGCCGGGCTCCGGGTCCGGCACGTGGGTCCAGACGAGCGCCTCGGGTCCGCCGGGTTCCGTGATCGTGATCGCGCGCATGACTCAGTCTTACCCGATCTGCCCTTCGGTCCACGCGCGGGCGAGGATCTCGGCCACCGTCTCGTCCGGCGTCTGGTCGGACGTGTCCAGCCAGAGCCCGATCCGGGGCGTGTCGGCCCGGAACCCGGCGTCCAGGTCCGCCACCGGCCAGTCCCCGTACCCGGTCTTGGGCCGGTCCCGCTCGCGGGCCGCGACCACCTCGGCGCGGGGCGCGAGCACCACCACGGCGAGCGGCCGGTGCCGGATCCGGCCGACCATGGCCGGCAGGTCCGCGCCGAGGACCACATCCTGGAGTACGACGGTGAAGCCCGCCGCTGCGTACCGGTCGGCGGTCGAGGCGGCCAGGTCGTAGCGCAGCCGGAGCTGCCGCAGCGCCTCGTCGCTCGGCTCGGCGGTCATGTCGGCCCGCCCGTTGACGATCACGCGGCGGAACACGTCGCCGCGCAGGTGCACCGAGCGGGGCAGCCGCCGGGCCAGCCCTTCGGCCACTGTGGACTTGCCTGCGGCCATGATTCCGCTGATCAGCACCACTGCCGGACTCTCCCACACGCACACATTCTCGCAACGGAGGTGGGACGGCGGCTTGCCCGGTACGGGGTTCGTGGCAGACTGGGTCCCGGTCGCGCACCCCTCGGGGGCGTGCCGGGAGGGTTCGCCTAGTGGCCGATGGCGCTGGTCTTGAAAACCGGTAAGGCAGCGATGTCTTCGTGGGTTCGAATCCCACACCCTCCGCCAACTCCCACCCCGCCTCGCCTCGGTCTGCCGCGCGTGCGGACACATGGGCGTGTCGCCCCGGAAGTAACCATCGCCTCTGCGGCTTATGACTGCTCTCTTCTTCGGCGACCCCCACGGCGAGTCTCGGCCGCACCGGATGTGCCTGCCACCGAGCGAGTTGCCGGAATCGGGGGAACGCGATGAGACGGGACGACGCTGACCGGCGGGGCGGCGGAACAGCGGGAGCGCCGGGCGCGGCCGTAGGCTGCGGGACACGGATACGGCGGGAGGGCCTGGTGGCGGAGACGACGACGTTGGCCGAGGTGACGGCCGAGCTGGCCGCGCTCGACGACCCGAAGATCCGCGCGGTCAACGAGCGGCACGGCGACGACCACGGGGTCAACCTGGGCAAGCTGCGGGCGGTAGCGAAGCGGCTGAAGACGCAGCAGGACCTCGCGCGGGAGCTGTGGGCGACCGGCGACAGCGCGGCGCGGCTGCTGGCGCTGCTGATCTGCCGGCCGAAGGCGTACGGGCGGGACGAGCTGGACGCGATGCTGCGCGAGGCGCGTACGCCGAAGGTGCACGACTGGCTCGTCAGCTACGTGGTGAAGAAGAGCCCGCACGCGGAGCCGCTGCGCCTGGCCTGGTCGGCCGATCCCGATCCGGTGGTGGCGAGCGCCGGCTGGGCGCTGACCACCGAGCGGGTGGCGCGGAACCCGGATGGGCTGGACCTGGCCGGTCTGCTCGACGTGATCGAGGCGGAGATGGCCGGCGCGCCGGAGCGCCTCCAGTGGGCGATGAACCACTGCCTCGCGCAGATCGGGATCGAACATCCGGCGTACCGGGAACGCGCGGTCGGCATCGGCGAGCGGCTCGGGGTGCTCAAGGACTACCCCACGCCGCCGGGCTGCACGTCGCCGTACGCGCCGGTCTGGATCAACGAGATGGTGCGCCGACAGCACGGCGGCCCGGACAACGGGGTATGAAGGGGCGCAGGACATTCGCGTACCCGGAAGGACCGTTTCGATGACCCTGGAACGACCGATCGCCCCGGACCCGTACGAGCTGTTGCCGACGGTGCCGTCGTTCGACCTGACCAGCGAGGACGTGCACAACGGCGAGCCGATGGACGCGCGGTACGCGCACGGCAGCACCGGCGGCGAGAACGTCTCCCCGCAGCTGTCCTGGTCGGGCTTCCCGGCCGAGACCAAGAGCTTCGTGGTCACGTGCTTCGACCCGGACGCCCCGACCGGCAGCGGCTTCTGGCACTGGGTGCTGGTGAACGTGCCCGCGTCCGTCACCGAGCTGCCCAGCGGCGTTGACGAGGGCGACCTGGGCGGCGCGTTCAGCGTCCGCAACGACTACGGCGAGACCGGCTACGGCGGCGCCGCGCCGCCCGCCGGGGACCGCCCGCACCGGTACGTGTTCGCGGTGCACGCCGTGGACGTGGACCGCCTCGACATTCCCGCCGGGGCGAGCCCGGCCTTCGTCGGCTTCAATCTGGCGTTCCACACCCTGGCCCGGGCGGTCATCCGCCCGACGTACCAGATCAAGGAGTGAGGTGTAAGGAAGGGCCCCTTGTTAACAGACGTCTGTTAACAAGGGGCCCTTCCTTACACGCGGGCGACAGCGAAGACGGACTGGCCGAACGGCGGGCGGACGCGCTGCTCGGCGGCCTTGGTGACGGGGAGCACGAGCGTGTCGTACACCTTCACCATCGGGCCCTCCTTCGGCATCAGCCGGAAGACCTTGGTGGCCATGAAGTAGCCGATCAGGCCGAGCGCGTTGGCGTAGTGGATCCGCTCCACGGTGAGGCCGGCCTCGGTCATGGCCGCGGCGAGCGTCTTCTTGGTGTAGCGGCGGACGTGGCCGGTGGCGATGTCGGCGGGGCTCATGGCGAACTGGAACGCCGGCACGATGATGACCACCGCGCCGCCGGGGCGGACCAGGTCGCGCATGCTGCGCAGCGCGCCCACGTGGTCGTCGATGTGCTCCAGCACGTTGTACGAGACGGCCGCGCTGTAGTCGCCACGCTCGTGGTGCGGGAGCAGCATCTGCCGGACCTCGACGCCCGGGTGGTCGGCCAGCCGCTCCTTGAGCTGGACCAGCCGGTCCGGGTCCGCCTCGGTGGCGGTGATCCGGGGCACCTGCTCGGCCCACGCGGAGGCGTAGTCGCCCAGGCCGCTGCCGATTTCGATCGGGTTGTCACCGAGGTAGGGCACCGCCAGCTCGACGAACCACTGCCGGTGGTTGACAGCGGTCGCGAGGCCTTCGAGCACCTCGGACTGGACGCGCTGGTCCCCAGTGATTTCTGCCATGCGTCGATTCCTCACGATATGACTGACCCGCGCCTGGACCGTCAGAGTCAACCATCTGGATGGCTGAGGGGGAAATCGGGGGACGGAGGGGGGCCGAATTGTGATGCGGAGGGGTGCCTGATCGGCGGTCGGCGAACTCGGCACATAGTACGTGAGTCTGCGGAACATTGCACCTGCCGGTCATACCCTGACTACGCTCTGAAATGTCATGACTACTCCGGAATCAGCGGCGGACCCGGCGAAAACGGGGCACGGCAGGCGGATCGATGTGCTCGCCGTGCTCAGCTTCGTGCTGCTCGCGCTCTGGGTCACCGCCCGGTTGTGGGTGGACCCCCGCAACGGGATTCGGGACAATCGGACAGATCAGGCGCAATTCGAATGGATGATGGCGCATGGTGCGCGCGTCGTCACCGATTTCGCCTATCCGTTCACCTCGGACCGGATGAATGTGCCGGATGTCGTCAATCTCATGGCCAATACGTCCGTATTATCTGTTTCATTGCCGCTGACCCCGATCACGCTCTGGGCGGGTCCGCGCTGGTCATTCCTGATTTTCCTCACCCTTGGGCTCGCCGCCACCGGCGTGTCCTGGTATTTCCTTCTCTCCCGAGTTGTCGTGCGGTCTCGCGGTCCGGCCTGGCTGGGTGCCGCCTTCTGTGCGTTCGCGCCGGCGATGATCTCGCACGCCAACTCGCACCCCAACATCGTCAGCCAGTTCGTGGTGCCGCTGATCATCTGGCGGACGCTGCGCCTGGCCGAGCCCGGCCGGTGGCTGCGCAACGGCGTACTGCTCGCCCTGGTGATCGTCTGGCAGGCGTTCCTCAACCTGGAGATCCTGCTGATGACCGCCATCGGCCTCGGCGTGGTGGTGCTGGCGCTCGTACTCGGCCGTCCCGCGCTGCGCTCGGCGGCCCGCCCGTTCGCCGCCGGACTCGCCGTGGCCGCGGTGGTCGCCGGGGCGCTGCTCGCGTACCCGCTCTGGGTCCAGTTCTTCGGTCCCGGCGCGTACAGCGGGCTCTCCACGCTGATCCGGGGCTACTCCACCGACCTCGCCGCGTACGTCGCCTGGTCCCGGGAGTCGGTGGCCGGTGACGCCCGGGGCAGTGAACCGCTGGTCAAGAACGCCACCGAGGAGAACGCGTTCTTCGGCTGGCCGCTGGTGATCCTGGTGGCCGCGCTGGTCTGGTGGATGCGCCGCAACGCGGTGGTGCTCGGCCTGGCCGCGGTCGGCCTCGTGTTCGCGCTCTTCTCGCTCGGCCGGGAGATCCGCTACGACGGACGCGACACCGGCATCCCCGGCCCGTGGGCCGCGCTGGAGAACCTGCCGGTCCTGCACTCGGTGGTGCCCACCCGCTGGTCGCTCGCGCTCACTCCGATCATCGGTGTGCTGCTCGCGCTCGGCGCCGAGCGGGTCCGCCGGCTGGCCGCCCGGCATCCGGACGCACGCGGGCAGATCCGGTTCGCCACCGTCACCGTGCTCGCGATGGCGCTGCTGCCGATCCTGCCCACCCCGCTGCCGGCCAAGCGCCTCGAACCGACCCCGGCGTTCGTCACCTCCGGCGCCTGGCGCCCCTACGTCGCCGACGGACGCAGCATCGTCACGCTGCCGCTGCCCGACACCACGTACGCGGTTCCGCTGCGCTGGTCCGCCGAGACCCGGCTGGACATGCCGCTGGCCCGCGGCTACTTCCTCTATCCGGACACCCGCCCCGGCGGGGACCGGATCGCGCTGTTCACCGCGCCGCCGCGTCCCACCAGCACGTTCTTCGAGACGGTACGGCGCACCGACGCGGTTCCGCCGATCACGCCGCAGGACCGGGTGGCCGCCGTGGACGACCTGCGCTACTGGCGGGCCGGCGCGGTGATCCTCGACCCCCGGCTGCCGCAGGCCGACGCGCTGCGCCGGGCGATGACGGAGCTGAGCGGGATCACGCCCACCCGTACCGGCGGGGTGTGGTTGTGGGACGTCCGGCCGCTGGCCGACTGAGCGGTCAGCCCTGGCGGACGCAGCAGCCCTGGCACACCTTGGGCCGGGGCAGCGTGAACGCCAGGCAGCAGGTGCGCCGCTGCACTGTCGGCTCGCCGGCCGGGCCGGGCACCAGTTCGACCAGGTCGTTCAGGTCGAGCGCGCCGAGCAGCGTGCCGACGGTCGCCACGGACGAGCCGGGCAGCGCGTCCGCCGCGCGCAGGATGCCGTGCGCGATGCCGGAGGCCACCGAGCCGAGCAGCGTACGGGTGCCGATCCGCACCTCGCCCTGGATGGCGGCGATCAGCGGGGCGAAGTGCGCGTCGAGCAGGGACGCGCGCAGCGCGCCGAGCAGCGCGGCCTCGTCCGGCACCACGACCACACCCGGCGCGCCGGCCAGCGCCAGCGGGTCACCGGGCAGCACCGCCACCGGGGTGGACGCGCGCAGCCCCAGCGTGAGCAGCTGGTGGTGGTCCTCGAAGTGCACGAGGACGTCGGCCGGGTCGAGCAGCGGCACCCGCCGGGCCGACGCCCAGCCGAGCACCGCTGGGAGCGCCGTCCAGTAGCTGTAGGACTTCCACGCGAGCGCGGCACAGGCGTGCGGGGTGCCGCCCCAGCGGCGGCCGGCGCGGGTCAGGAACTCGGGAAGCAGCGTGCCGTCGATCAGCCGGGCGGCCGGGGACCAGCGGTCCAGCTCGTCGCGGACCAGCAGGCCGGGCGCGAGCCCGGGCAGGTCGTCGGTGCCGAACATGGCGCGCAGGGTCGCGGTCACCGGGGCGAACGGGGTGGCGGCGTCGCGCCCCGGCATCACCGCAGTCACCTGGCCGTCCCCTGTCTGGTCGCCCTGTCGGCCGGCGCGTGCCGTCGACCGAAGCTAAGGCTAGCCTAACCACTCCCTCGGCGGGAGGGGAAGTGACGTCGCGGTGTCGCGGGGAGGTCCCGGTCACTCCGGCGCCGGTCGCGTACTACCCGGCCCGGAAGACGAAAAACGCCGCCGGAAACGGCGACGCACGGTGTAAGGATCGATGCGCTCCGTTCAGATGTCAAGGTGTATGTCGAATACGAGGCAGTTTCCGTACACGTTCGGCCACCCAACGTGAAAATGGGCTTCCCGCCACGAGGAAGCTGATGACGACCTCACCGATCGAGCGTGCCGCGGACTCGTTCGCGGCGGAACTTGCCCGGCACCGGACCGGCCGAGGGCTGTCCAAGAAGCAGTTGGCGACGCTGATGGGCTTCGACCCGTCCTACGTCAGCCACGTCGAAGGGCGCCGGCACCGGCCCACCGAGGACTTCGCCCGCCGCGCCGAGGCCGTCCTGGAGGCCAGCGGCGCGATCTGGCAGCGCTTCCGGGAGTACGACGAGCTGCGGCACGGCCGCGCCGGCGGAGCGCACCGCGACCCGCCGGTCCCCGGGCAGTGGCTGCCGCCCGGCACCGGCCTCGTGGTCGAGCGCGAGGTGGCCACGCTCACCCACATCGGCGACGGCTACCACTGCGCGATCCGGCGGGAGCTGTACAACGCGGGCACCGAACCGGTCACCCGCTACCTGGTCCGGGTCGCCGTCGACCGCTACCCGAACGACCCGGGCCGCTCCAACCGGCACCACCGGGAACACCCGCTCACCTTCGCCGAGCTGCAACTGACCGCGTACCGGGACGACGGCAACGGACGCGAGCCGATGCACTGGCGGGCCAAGCACGACCGGGACGCGTTCAAGGAGATCTGGCTGCTCTTCGAGAACGACGAGGGACGCTTCCCGCTCTACCCGGGCGACCGGGTCACCATCGAGTACGCGTACCGGGTCGGCCAGGACAAGTGGGGCCCCTGGTTCCAGCGGGCCGTACGCCTGCCCACCCGGCACCTGGCGGTGCGGCTCGACCTGCCCGCGGACCTCGACCCCAAGGTGTGGGGTGCGGAGACCTCGCTGTCGGCCGAGGAAGGACCGCTGCGTACGCCGATCCAGCGTGCCTCCGACGGCGACCGGGTGATCTTCGACTGGGGGACCGACGACCCGCCGCTCAACGCCCGCTACCGGATGCAGTGGCGGTTCCGCAGCCCGCAGGCGGACGCCGAGCCGGACAGCGCGCCCACCGGCGGCGCCCGGGTTCGGGCCAGCGACCGGATGCGTGCCGTGGGCATCGTGCAGCGCGGCGACGACCTGCTGCGGCAGCCGGCCCGCCAGTTCGACCTGCCGGCCGAGGAACGGCACGCCCGGCAGGTCATCGACCGGCTCGCCGCGATGCTGGCCCGGCTGGACGAGCTGCACCCGTTCAGCAAGGGCGTCGGCCTCGCCGCGCCCCAGCTCGGCATCGGCTGGTCCGCCGCGCTGGTCCGGCCCGCCGACCGCGCGGCCGAACCGGTGGTGCTGCTCAACCCGCGCGTCGTGGACACCGCCGCCGAGACCGACGAGCAGTACGAGGGGTGCCTCTCCTTCTTCGACCACCGCGGCCTGGTGCCCCGGCCGCTGCGGATCGACGTGGAACACGCGCTCTGGGACGGCAGCCGGGTGATCACCTCGTTCGAGTACGCGATGGCGCGGCTGGTCGCGCACGAGATCGACCACCTGGACGGGCGGCTCTACGTCGACCGGATGGCGCCCGGCGTGCCGCTCGTGCCGGTGGAGGAGTACCGCGAGACCGGCACCCCCTGGCGCTACTGAAACGGGGGGCCGGGTCGCGTGCCCCAGGGGGCGGGGGCACGCGACCCGGCTCGGGGGGAGCAAGGTTCAGAGGTTGCCGAACGTGTCGTACCGGATGTGGTCCGGCGGGACGTCGTCGGCGGCGAGCGCCCGCAGGGTGGCCCGGACCATCGCGGCCGAGCCGGAGACGTAACAGTCGTGCGTGGTCCACGGCCCGTACCGGGTGACCACCTCGGACACGTCACCGAGTTCGCCACCGAAGTCCGGGTCCTCGCTGCACGACGGCGTCACCGACAACCACGGGTGGGTCGCGACCAGGTCCTCCAGGCCGGCCAGCCCGTACAGCTCGTCCGGGCGGCGCGCGCCGTAGAAGACGTGCACCCAGCGGGTGCGGTTGACCCGGGTCAGCTCCTCCACCAGCGCCTTGATCGGCGCCAGCCCGACCCCGCCGGCCACGCAGAGGACGTCCCGGGTGGACTCCGGATCAAGCGTCATCGAGCCCATCGGCGCGGCCACCCGCAGCAGGTCACCCGGCTTGGTGCGGCGCACCAGCGCCCCGGACACCCAGCCGGCCGCGCCGGGCGGCGTCCGCACGTGGAACTCCAGCACGTTCTCCTCGTTCGGGGCGTTCGCCACCGAGTACGTCCGCCACACCCGCGGGTGGTAGCGGGGCACCTCCACGCTGACGTACTGCCCCGCCTGCCAGGGCAGCGGGTGCTGGAGCGCGCGTACGGTCAGCACCGCCGTGTCCGGGCCGTGCCGCTCGTGGGTGAGCACTTCGGCGTGCCAGTACGGCGGGTTACCGTCCGCCTCCGCGCCGGCCAGCATCCGCGCGCTGATGCTCGCGTACGCCTCCCGCCATGCCTGGTCGTACTCCAGGTTCCAGCCGTCCCCGGCGGTGCTGCGCAGCGCGTCCAGCAGCGCGACACCCATGGTCGCGTAGTGCTCGGCCGTCACGTGGTACTTCCGGTGGTCCCGGCCCAGCGCCCGCAGGTACTCGTCGAAGCTCTCCGGGTCGCCCACGGTCTGGGTGGCGGTGACGATCGCCTCCAGGATCCGGTCGCCCTGCCCGTTCATCTGCACCGGGAAGAGCTTGCGCAGCTCCGGGTCGAGGAGGAACAGCCGGGCGTAGAAGTGACCGCTGAGCCGCTCCCGGTCCTCCTCGACCAGGGCCCAGCTCTCCTTCAGCAGCCGCGCGAAGTTCTCCACAGGGGCACGCTCCTTCTCCGTACGGGCGGATCGGCAGCCATAGAATCTCCACGGAGCGTGTACGTCGGTCGCACAGACTGTGCGATCGCCGGGCCGGGACGCCGAAGTGATTTCATGGTCCGGTGACGGTTGACGAGCTGGCCCGCCCGGTCTCCCGCCGGATGCTGGGCACCGAGACGCTGCTCGTGCTCGGTCTGTCCCTCGGCCAGTCGGCCGTGTACGCGCTGGTGTCGCTGATCGCGAAGCTCACCGCGACCGGTGGGCTGTCCAAGCAGACCGCCGCGCTGAACACCTCAGCGTCCGCCCGGCCCTACCTCGATCTGACGTACCAGCTGCTCGGGATCGTCTTCGCGCTGCTGCCGGTGCTGCTCGCCGTACACCTGCTGGCGCGCGACCCCGGCGACCCGGCACGGACGCTCGGCGTCGACTTCCGGCGGCCCGGCTCGGACCTGGCCCGGGGCGCGGGCCTGACCGCGCTCATCGGCCTGCCCGGGCTGGCGCTGTTCTGGGCGGCGGCGCAGCTCGGCCTCAACGCCACCCTGGTCCCGGCCGCGCTGCCGGACCTCTGGTGGACGGTGCCGGTGCTGATCCTCGCCGCCGTGCAGAACGCCGTGCTGGAGGAGGTGATCGTGGTCGGCTACCTGATCACCCGGCTGCGGCAGCTCAACTGGCGCATCGGCGCGGTGCTGGCCACGAGCGCCCTGCTGCGCGGCTCCTACCACCTCTACCAGGGCTTCGGCGCGTTCGTCGGCAACGCCGTCATGGGTGTGATCTTCGGGCTGTTCTACCTGCGCACCCGCCGGGTCGCCCCGCTGATCGTCGCGCACACGCTGCTCGACATCTTCGCGTTCGTCGGGTACGCGATGCTGCCCAAGTCCTGGTTCGACTGGCTCTGATCCCGGCTGCCGGCCTGATGGCTTCGCCGGGTCGGCGAGGTGGCGGTATCGCGGCCCGACGGACCCCGCCACCTCGCCGAACCGGCGTCGATCAGGTACGGCCGGGCCGGTACCGGGCGACCGCCCGCGCGGCCACCCGCTCGGCCGTCGCCGTACCGCCGATCGTCGCCGCCAACGCCGCCGCACCCGGCAGGCGCCGGGCGGCCAGCCGCAGCCCGAGCCACCCGCCCGCCTGCGCCGCCACCGGCGTCGCCAGCCGCCACGCCGCCTCCGCCACCCGCCCCCACGGCCCGTCCGCCGGCTCGTCGGCCGCGCGAGCCGCCCCCAGCGCCGCCCGGGCGGTGCCCTCGTCCGGGTGCACCAACGTCAGCACCAGCAGCTCGGCCGCCCGATCCGGATGCGCCGGATCCCGCCCGTACGCGGCGGCCAGGTGCAGCACCAGGTTCGCCTGCGTCCACAGCACCGCTGCCAGCTCCGCGACCGGCGCGAACATCCCGGCGCCGGCCGCCAGCGCCCCACCCGTACCGGCCATCCGGACGAACCGCCGCGTCGCCAGCCGGGCCACCCCGTCGGCGTCCGCCTCCGGGTAGGCCCGCCGGACCTGCGCCACCCATTCCCGGGCGCGCGGCCCGAGCGCGTCCACCGCCGCCAGCGCCAGCAGCTCCGGCGCGAACCCGGGGTGGTCGCGCAGCTGCGGCCCCACCGCCCGCCAGCCCTTTTCCTGGGTACGCGCAGCGTGCCGGCCGTCGACGGTGACCGACAGGGTCTCGGTCTTGTCGTACGGCTGCTCTTCTATCGACGAGTCCAGGGCGGGCGGTTCGGTCTTGCGACTCTCGTTGACGGCGGGTTGATCGACGGCCAGGGCTTGATCGCCAGCTGCGGCTGCGGGCTCGGCGGGGTCGACCGCTGACGGGGGTGTCTCCGGTGCCGGAGGGGTCGCCGTGACGGCGGTGGCGTCCGTGGCCGCCGTCGAGGCCTCCGTGGTCGTGGGGGTCTTGGCGCTCTTGGCGGTCCGGGTTGCCTTCTTGACGGCGGGAGCGGCCTTCTTGACCGGGGGAGCGGCCTTCTTCGGGACGGCCTTCTTCGCGGCGGGCGCACGGCGGGTCCGCTTCGGCGTCTCGTCCTCGCTCGGCGGCTCGGTCGGCACCGACTCCTCGGCCGGACGGCGTGATCGCGCGGCCGGCTCGGGGGAAGGCGTACTCACGTCCGGCTCGGCGGGCACGGGGTCGGGCTGCGCGGCGGCAGGCGTACCCGGATCGTTTGTCGAAGGCTCGGCGGCCGGGCGTGGTCGCGGTGCCGGCGCTGCGGCGTCGGCCGCCGGCGGCTGGAAGACGACAGTCGGCGCGGCCCGGCGCGGACGCCGGGGTGGCGGTGTGTCGCTCGTCGCGCTCCCGGCGGGAGGCTCCGGCGTGGGTGGCGGGCTGAACGTGGGTCGGGTGGAGCGGGTCCGCCGGGCCTTCGCGGCAGGCTCGCGACGGGGCGGATCGCTCGGCGGCTGCTCCTGCATATCGATGGAGCGTAGCCGTGGACGTGATCTGGCACACGACGGAAACGCGTCGTGAGGGCCGGTCCCGGCATCCGCTTTGCCCCGGGCGGGTGCGGGCCTGTATCCTCGGGCGCGGTGACCTCAGGGTCACCAGGGAGACTTCGCCTAGTCTGGTCTATGGCGCCGCACTGCTAATGCGGTTGGGGTCTTAAAGCCCCTCCCGGGTTCGAATCCCGGAGTCTCCGCGCGAAAGCCGGTTGTGTAGACTGGCCGAGCACAAGCGCCCGTAGCTCAACGGATAGAGCATCTGACTACGGATCAGAAGGTTAGGGGTTCGAGTCCCTTCGGGCGCACAGCAGTTGAGGGGCCGCTTCGGGAAACCGGGGCGGCCCTTTTTCGTGCGCTCCGCCGGCGGTCATGCCGCCTCGCGTCGCCCAGCCACCGAGCGATGGCAACTGATGGGTCCGGATGCGCAGCGACTGGCTGGGAGTCGATCCTTCCGGAAAACTTCCGGAAAATCATTGACCTGTTCGAAACGCCGCTGCAATACTCCGAACACTGCGACATCAGCATGCGTCGATTGAAGCCATGCGTCGTCAGGTGTCACTCGTCCCAAGGAGGACCTGCGCATGTACGCCAGCATCCGCGGCTCCCGCCGCCCGTCCACTCCCCGAAAATCGCGTCTCACCTTCCGGTTGGCAGTGCTCGCCTCCACTGTGGCGCTGGGCGCCGCCGGCCTTGCGGTCGCCGCCACTCCGTCCAGCGCCGCCACCTGCAACGGGTACGTCGGCCTCACCTTCGACGACGGGCCGACCGGCAGCACCAGCGCGCTGCTGTCCGTGCTGCGCGCGAACAACGTACGGGCGACCATGTTCAACGTCGGCCAGAACGTGCAGAACAACCAGTCCGCCGCGCGGGCCCAGGTCGACGCGGGCATGTGGGTGGCCAACCACAGTTGGAACCACGCGCACATGACCTCGATGAACCAGAGCCAGATGCAGTCGGACCTCTCCCAGACCAACTCGGCGATCCAGTCGGCGACCGGCGTCCGGCCGCAGTTGTTCCGCCCGCCCTACGGGGAGACGAACTCGACCCTCCAGTCGGTCGCCTCGTCGCTCGGCCTGCGCCAGGTGATCTGGGACGTCGACTCCCAGGACTGGAACGGCGCCAGCGTCAGCCAGATCGTCTCCAACGCCAGCCGTCTTCAGGACGGCCAGGTGATCCTGATGCACGACGGCATTCAGAACACCCGCGACGCGATTCCGCAGATCATGGCCAACCTGACCAGCCGCAACCTCTGCCCGGGCATGATCTCACCGAGCACCGGCCGAGCGGTGGCCCCGGACGGAACTCCGCCGCCGACCACTCCGCCGCCGACCGGCACGCCGACCACTCCGCCGCCGACCACTCCGCCTCCCAGCGGCGGATGCACAGCGACGGCGACGACCCCCAACGTCTGGGGTGACCGGTACAACACCTCGGTGACGGTTCAGGGGGCCAGCAACTGGACCGTGGTCGTGGCTCTGACCCCGCCGCAGCGGGTCTCCACTACCTGGAACGGCTCCCCCAGTTGGGACAGCACCGGTTACGTGATGACGATGCGGTCCAACGGCAGCGGCAACACCTTCGGCTTCACCACGATGATGAACGGCAACAGCGGCGCCAGACCGCAGATCCGTTCCTGCACCGCGGGCTGATCCCGGTGGCCCACCCAGGTCACCGGAAACGGCTCGGGTGAGCGTGGTCGACCAGGTGCCCCTACGGTCCAGCTGACCCTGGACCGTAGGGGCACGGTTCGCTTCTACGCGAGCGTTTCGGTTCTGATGTGAAGCACCATTCCGACCAGAGCCAGCACGTCCACCGTCAAGAGACCGAGGTGCGCATACCGGTAGCGGCGCACCATCGTGCCGGCTACGGGCGTCGCCGGCGTGTGGTCCAGGAGCGCCGCGATCTTGTTCAAGCGCGTCTGGTACCCGCCCGGATGCACCCGGTGATGGCCACCCACGCTGGGGGTCAGGGCGGCAATCGGAACAGGCGGGTGCCCGGAGACTCGCAGCTCGATGTCGAACCCGTCGAGCCGTACTCCGTCGACCAGTGACCGTGGAACGCTGTATCTGACGAGCGGGTTGCCCACGACGACATGCGTGCGGGTCACCGCCACGAAGGCAGCCGGCCCCGCGAGGTACATGAGCAGTACGCACGTGCCGAGTGGCGTGAGAACCATCAGCAGCAACTGCTGGGTGTCGACGATGCGGGAGGGCGTTACGAGGCCGAAAGCGCCGGCCGCCGTGCACATGACGATCGTCATCAGAGCGAGCGGGTCGTTCCGCCGGATCACGGTCTCAACTTCCCCAACAGGTCGTGACCTTGGCAAGGCAGGATCATGATGTACGCGGCAAGGCCCTCGCTATCGCCGTAGCCTTGCCTGGCTGATTGCGAGACCATGCCTCCCATGCCTTCGGAAGACGTTCGCTGGTCAGAGCTCGTCTGCTTCGTCGGGCGATCCAGTCACATTCCAGCCGCGCTTGCCGACCTCTCATCCCCCGATGAACAGGTCCGCCTGAACGCGTTCAGGCTGCTGGTGCAAGACCTTGCCTGGAACGAGAACGTCTTCGAAGCAACACCGTACGCAATTTGCGATGTTGTCGAACGCCTGGAGCGGCGTGACGTCCCGCATCCGAACGAGGCGTTCGCGTTGCTCAGGACCCTCGGGAACGGGGAAGCGGCCCATCCAGAGCTGATCAACTGGCATGGGCGGGCAGTTGATCTGTTGTCGCTGTGCCGAGAACTCGTGGAAAGCAGCCTCACGCTCTATCTGAGTTACCTCTCCGATCCGGGCGCACGCCTCGGTGCGCTGGAAGTCATCAGCGGCTTTCGAGGTAGGACGGCCGAGGCGCTAGCCGAACTGGGCCGGGCTGCCGATTCCGCGGCATCGACCGAGGAGCGCACGGAAATCCTGACGGCGATCGGCGACCTCCGCGAGTGGAACGAGACCGAGGCGGATGAACCCAGTTGCGGTGTGCCGGACGAGCTTCTCAACAGGAAGGTCTCAGAAAGCAGGGTGGCGATGATCCGCATCGGTCGAGGTGAGCGTCCACCACGGTGGGGCAAAGTTGGTCCGCTCCTGTCTGCGCGTCAGTACCTGATTCGACTCGTCATGCGTTTCCTCGAGCGGTCGAACTGACCACGCGACCCTGGTCCGTCCACCCGTGTGCCGGACAGTTGCGAAAGGTCAGGGCACCGAGCGAGGCCCCGAGGGCGGTGCTACGGCACGCGGACGAGTGACGCGTGGGCGGCGCGCCCCTCGGCCGCCTGGTCCGGCTCGATCGAGACGTAGACCTTCTTGGGCCAGGGCGCGCGCACGCTGAGGCTTACGCGCTCCGGCTCGTCACTGCAGGGCACCCGCGCCTCGGCGGCGTCGGGAGGGATGGGGGCCGGATTCCCGGCCTCGTCCGCCCCCGAGGTCGCGGCCCAGAACCGCGTACGGAGCGTCCCTTCCCCGACGCACAGGACGTCGAGCACGTAGACGCCGGTCTTGTTCTCGTTGTACCCGGTGCCACTGATGCCGCCGCGCCGGGCGGGCTCGGAGCCGATCATGAGGATGGGCCCTTTTCCCTCACGTCTGCGCTGCTTGTTGTCCACGGAGGTGATCCCGAGCGCGGCGGCTGCTGTGGCGGCCATGCGGTCGAGTTGTTCGGCGGGCAGTTCCGACGGGGACGGCGACGGGCTCGGTGCCGCAGGCGGGGTGGCGGATCGCTCGCTGGTGGCCAGGTGGGTCACGGCGAAGCCACCCGCCACCACGATCCCGACGCCGGCGGCGAGGGCGGCGATTCCGGTGCGGCGCCGGTTTCGTACGGTCCGCTGCGCCGCCGCGGTTCCCGGTGGGCGGATGTGTGTCAGAGTCTCCGCGCGCATGAGGGCGAAAGCGTTCCGGGTCTGCTCCTCGGTGATGTCCTCAGGCATGCGACTTCTCCATGTGTTCGGGGCCGAGCCGGGCGGCGAGCGTGGCCCGACCGCGATGCAGCCATGACCTGACGGTGCCTTCGGGCACCCCCTCGCGGTCGGCGATCTCCGCGACCGGCAGGTCGGCGAGATAGCGAAGCACCATTGCCCGCCGCTGCGCGGCGGGCAGCGAGGCCAGGGCCTCGACCAGCGCGACGTGGTCCGGTTCCGGTCCCGCGACGACCGGCTCGCCGCGCTGGCGTCGGTGGAACGCCCGCATCACGCGCAGTCTCCGCCAGCGGCTGGTCGCGAGGTTCCAGGCGACCCGCCGGACCCAGGCGGCGGGGTCGTCGTAGCCGGAGACCTGCCGCCATCGGGCGAGCGCCCGGCAGAACGCCTCCTGAACGACGTCCTGGGCCTCGTGCAGGTCGCCGAAGTAGGCGTACACCTGCACCGTCAGGTCCGCGTAGCTCGCCGCGTAAAAGTCGTCGAAGTCCCTCATCGGCGACTACACGCGCGGCCTGATCGCAACGTTGCGGGCGTCCATCAGATTTCACCGATCCCCTCGACCACGCGGCAACCCGCGGCCGGCGGAAATCCGCCGACCGCGGCCCCGGGTCGCTGTCCGGTGATGCTGCCTGCCCCATCTCACTCCGCGACGGCGGTCGCCTCCAGCTCCACGAGCACGTCGGGCTCGAAGAGGGACTCGACGCCGATCAGCGACGCCGGCGGAAGCGGCTGGGGCAGCCCGAGTTCCTCGGCGACCGACTCGATGCCGGCCATGAAGGGCCCGATCTTGTCCGGCGTCCAGTCGGTGACGTAGAAGGTCAGCCGGACCACGTCCTGGAACGAGGCGTCGGCGCCCGCGAGGGCGCGCCCGGTGTTGCGCAGCACCTGCGCGACCTGCCCACCGAGGTCGCCCGGTGCGACAGGGGTGCCGTCGCCCAGTCGCGCGACCTGGCCGCTGACGTGGATGTGACGGGCGCCGGTGCCCACCGCCACGTGGTGGTACGGCGTGTGCGGCTGAAGACCGGCAGGGCTGAAGCGGGTGACGGACATCGTGTCTCCTCCATGGGGACCTAGGTGGTTTACCATTGATACCTAGTTGACGAAGGACACTTCAAGGAGACCTGGTTTCATGGGCGATACCGCAGGCGCTCGCGCCGACGAGCTGCGCATCGACGCCCCGCACCGCGAGCTGCTCGATCAGGTGCTGGACAAGTGGTCGCTGAGCGTCCTCAACGAGCTGTGCGAACGCCCTTGTCGCTTCAACGAGCTGCGCCGCGCGATCCCGGCGGTGACACAGAAGTCGCTCACGGCGACGCTGCGACGGCTCGAACGCAACGGCATCGTCGAACGCCACGTGGTGGCGACCCGGCCGGTCGCGGTCGAGTACCGGATCACGCGGCTGGGCAAGACCCTGCGTGCGCCGATCGACGTCCTGCTCGACTGGGCCGACGCGCACCTGCCCCAGATCGAGCAGGCCCGCCGGAGCTTCGACGCCGAGCCAGGCTGACGAGTACTGCCGGACCTCAGGAGCCCGGCTCGTCGCGCGTCGGCGTCGTCCGCAGGCGTACCCGGGTGATGGCCCGGCCCGTCACCTCCGCCACCTCGGCGCTCAGGCCGGGCAGCTCGACCGTCTCGCCGGGGGCCTTCGGGATGTGGCCGAGATGCGCCAGGACCAGGCCGGCCACCGTCGTGTAGTCCCCGGCTTCGAGGGTGGCCTCGTCGAGGTCGATGCCCACGTCGACCAGGTCGTGCAGCGGGAACCCGCCGGGCATCAGCAGCGCGCCGTCCGCCTCCCGTACGACGGCCTGCACGTCCCGGTCGGTCTCGTCGTAGATCTCCCCGACGATCTCCTCGACCAGGTCCTCCATCGTGACGATGCCGTCGATGGACCCGCGCTCGTCGACCACGAGCGCGAACTGCTGCCGTTGGGCGCGCAGCTCCCGGATCGCCTCGGTCACCTTCAGCGTCTCCGGCAGGTACACCGCCGGGCTGGCGTGGTCGGCGACCGGCCCTTCCTGGTCGAGCAGGTCCCGCATGTGCACCACGCCGACGGTGTCGTCCAGTCCGCCGCGACCCACGACCGGGGCGCGTGTCTGCCCCGACCTGCCCAGCTCGCGCAGCGCCTGCGGCGCGGACAGATCCGCCGACAACGTGACGACGTCGCGGCGTGGGACGAGGATCTCCCGCAGGATCCGCTCGGCCACCTCGAACGCGCCCGAGATGATCGTGCGGTGCTCCGGGGTGAGGTTGCGCTGCGCGGCGACCATGTCCCGCAGCTCCTCGGTGGTGACCTCCTCCCGGCGCGCCCGGGGGTCGCCGCCGGCCAGGCGTACGACGGCGTCGCTCGACCTGCTCAGGAGCCACACCGCCGGGCGGGAGAACGTCGACAGCGCGTCGATCGGGCGGGCCACCAGCAGCGCCCAGCCCTCGGCACGCTGCATCGCGATCCGCTTCGGCGCCAGCTCGCCGAGCACCAGCGTGACGAAGGTCAGGATGATGGTGACGACGACGACCGAGACCGGCTCGGCGGCCGACCCGAGGAATCCCAGCGGGCCCACCAGCGGCGCCGCGAGGGACACCGCGGCGGCGGCCGAGGCGAGGAAACCGGCCAGCGTGATGCCGATCTGAATGGTGGCCAGGAAGCGGTTCGGATCCCGCGCCAGCTTCGCCAGCACCCGGCCGCCCCGGGAGGTCCGCTCCAGGCGCTGCAGTTGGCTCTCCCGCAGCGACACCAACGCCATCTCGCTGCCCGCGAACACCGCGTTCACCAACACCAACACGAACACGAGCGTGACCTGCACGCCATAGCCGTCCACGGCCAGTTCGACGCCTCCTCGGCCGGACCCTCCGGCAGCGTCAACCGTAGCCACCGCGGCTGGGCGGGGCGGGCCGGGTTGCGAGCAATCAGCGCGTTTCCGCCGGTGATTCCGGAATCAGCCGGCCAGCCGCCGCCAGCCGCTCGAGCACGGCCCGGTGCGGAACCGCGTGACTGGTACGGCCACCCACGCCCGTGGTGGTGACTGCGGTGAACAGCGAGTTCAGCAGCGCCTCCTCGACCGCGTCCAGCACGGCCGCGAACACCGGGTCGATCTCCCCGTCCGGGATCGGCTGCTGATCCGACGTGGTGAACCCGATCGCGTAGTCGCCGCTGGTGCCGCTGAAGGACGCGCCGACCCGGGCCATGGCGAACACCGCCCGGCGGGCGACCCGCCCGAGCTGTCGCGCGTCCAGCGGTACGTCGGTGGCCACCACGATCATGCACGAGTTGCCGGGCGGCTCGGCCCGGTCGGCGGCGGGGACCAGTTCGTCGGCCGGCATCGGCACGCCGAGCACTCTGAGGACGCCGCCGAAGTTGGACTGGACCAGCGCGCCGACAGTCCCCGTACGGCCGGCGGCCCGCACGGTCCGGGACGAGGTGCCGATGCCGCCCTTGAAGCCCAGCGCGGTGGTGCCGGCGCCGGCACCGACGCAGCCCTCGGCGGGCGGCCCGTCGGTCGCCTGAGCGATGGCGGCCAGGACGTGGTCCTCGATGATCGGGCGGCGGCGGATGTCGGACAGGTGCCCGTCGTTCGTCTCGCCGACCAGGGGGTTGAACGACACCCCGTCCGGCCGGCGCTCCATCAACCAGCCGAGCAGCGCGTCCGCCGCCCGGAACACCGACAGCGTCGCGGTCAGCACGACCGGGGATTCCAGTACGCCGAGTTCGTCCACCTGGGTCGAGCCGACGAGTTTCCCGTGCCCGTTGCCGGAGAACACCGCCGCCGGCAGCGTCCACCGTCCGGGGCCGAGCCCGCTCGGCACGATCGCTGTGACGCCGGTGTGCAGGTCGCCGCCGTCGTCCACGGTGGTGTGCCCCACCAGGACGCCGGGGACGTCGGTGATCGCGTTGTGGCGTCCGGTGAGCAGCGTTCCGACGACGACGCCGAGGTCACGGGCGCGCCGGCCGGTCCGGCTCAGGGCAGCGCCGCCCGGATCGCCTGCACGATGCCGGTCGGTGAGTAGTCGTCGGGGACGCCCTCGACCAGGATGATGTCGCCCTCGATGTGCCGGGAGCGCAGGGGCGCGATCTCCTGGTACGCGGGCGAGTCCCACCACGCGCGCGCCTCGGCGATCCCGGGGAAGCCGAGCATCACGACCGCGCCGGGCCAGGCGCCCTCCTTCACCTCGTGCGGCGTGGCGTGCACGAGGAACCGGCCGCCGTGCGGGGCGAGGGTGGCCGGGAGGCGCTCGATGTACTCGGCGATGTCCGGGTGCGGGGCGGCGTCCTGGAGGTGGGCGATGGCGTACGCGGGCATGGTGTCCTTCCGGCCGTCGAACTCCGAACGCCGATCCTGACACAGCGGACGGCAGACGTTCGCGCCCATTTTCCCGGCGCCGACGACGGCGCGCGCTCAGGCGCCGGACGCCACGGCCGCGATGGCGGCGTGCGTGCGGTGGGTCTCGTCGTACAGGCGTGTCAGGCGTTCGACCTCGGTGAACCCGGCCTGCCGCAGCCGCGCGGAGAACTCGTCCACCGGCCAGCGGTACGCGGTGGCGACCTTGTGGTCGAAGGCGCTTACCTCGTCACCGACGAAGATGCCGACCACGAGCGGTCCACCGGGCACGATCGCGCGCCGGAACCCGGCCAGCACGCCGTCGAGATCCGGTGGCGGGAGGTGGATCAGCGAGTACCAGGCGAGGATGCCGTCGACGGAGTGGTCCGGGACGGCGAGGTCGTCCAGCGACCCGAGCCGGTACGCGCCGCCCGGATGGGTGGCCCGCGCGTGCGCGACGAACTCGGGAACCATGTCGATCCCGGTGGCGTCGACGCCCAGCGACCGGAGGTGGTCGGTGAGGTGCCCCGGTCCGCACCCGAGGTCGAGCACCGGGCCGGTCCGGCCGGCCAGGTGCCGCCCGATGAGGGCGAGGTCGTCCGGGTGCACCGCGGCGGTGCTGCCGAACAGTTCGATGTAGAGCTCCGCGACCGCCCCGTACGCCTGCCGTACCCGTGTGTCGTCCACCGCTCGACCATAGGGGTCCGACGCCTTGGCCGCATTTAGCAGATGAATGAGATGAATGAATGGAAAAGTCGTCGCAAAGCAGCCGCCCGGTGCGGAATCGATAGCTTTCCGTCACTGAAGTTTCTATCCTTGAAGAATCCCGATCGCCAGCAGCGGAAGGGGCGGCATGCCGCGCCGTTCGAGCCTCAGCTATCGAGATGCGTTGAAGCTGCTGGCCCCGGGCAGCACGCGCATCACCGAGACCGACAAGGTCGTCAGCGCGGGGATCCTCGGCGCCGGGGCGCTCACCCAGGGCGCGGCGCTCGCTCTGCTCGGCCCGAAGAACGCGCTCATGCAACTCGTCCGGGACGCCACCGGAAACCAGGCCGGCCGCATCCGCACGACCGGCGGAAAATCGTATTACAAGCTGCTGGAGGCCAGCCATACCGTGCTGGCGCTCTCCGCGTTCTTCGACGGTTTCCGCGACGAGGTCGGGCCGGGTTTCGACCGGCTGGAGCTGACCGACGAGGAAAAGGTGGGCATGGTGGCGGCCGACCGTCGCCAGCACACGCTGCCGAAGGAGATCGACGGCGGATACTTCCCGCTGCCGTCCTCGGTCCACGGCATGGACGACACCCGGCGCGACGTCGAGGCCGCCTACGTCAAGCTGTACGACGCCACCATCGCGTTCTGCGAGGGCCTCGCCGCATGGCCGTCGGTGCGGCGCGGGCTCGACCTCACGTCGCTGCGGTCCCGGGTGGTGGGCCGCGCCATGTGGCACTACGAGGACCGTTTCGACCGGCTCGCCGCGGACCTCCCCGAGTTCGGGTTCCGGATGCTCCGGCAGGCGATCGAGCACAACCTGATCGACAACCGGAACCTGACCACCGAGGTCTCGGCCCGGCTGGACGCGCTGGCGCAGCTGTACCGCAATCTCGCCGAGCTGTCCGGCCCGGCCCCGGCCGACCGACCCGACCTGCTCCGGGAGTCACTCGACCGGCTCACCGGCTCGCTGGCCGCGGTGTTCCGGCAGCCGCTGCTGCGGATCAAGGACGTCGACTTCCACCTGCGTCTGCCCACGGTGGAGGAGGGGTTCATCAGCCCGGACTTCCGGGCCGCCGAGTACGGCAAGCACACGTCCCCGGAGCGTGATGCCTGGTGGGACGACCAGCCGCGCCGGGGCGACCTGGTCGGTTTCCTCTCCGAATACCTGACCGATCCGGCGAGCCTGCACCGTCCGCTGCTGCTCCTCGGTCAGCCGGGCGCCGGCAAGACGTTGCTGACCCGGGTCATCGCGGCCCGGCTGCCGGCGAGCCGGTTCACCGCGATAGTGGTGCCGCTGCGCCGGATGTCCGGGGACTCGTCGCCGACCGAGCAGATCGAAGCAGCGATCGAGCAGGTGATGGACGAGCGCATCCGCTGGGCGGACCTGCGCCGGGCCACCGAGCACACCACGGTGGTGGTGATCTTCGACGGGTTCGACGAACTCGTCCAGGTCACCGGCACCGCCCACTCCCAGTACATCGACCGGGTGGCCGAGTTCCAGGAGACCCAGTGGGACCTGGGCTACTCCGTCATCCCGATCATCACGTCCCGGATGCTGGTGATGGACCGCGCCAGCGTGCCGCAGGGCACCGCGCTGGTGCGGCTGGAAGACCTGACCGACGCCCAGGTGACGGCCTGGTTGGCCGCCGTCAACGCGGCAAACGAGGACCGGCCCGGCTACCGTCGGCTCTCCGCCCGCGAGCTGCTGTGGCACGGCGAGCTGGCCCGCCAGCCCTTGCTGCTCACACTGCTCGCCATCTACTACAACGAGCACTGGGCCGACCGCCGTCCCGGCGCCATGTCATCGTCCGACCTGTTCACCGGCCTGCTCACCGCGTTCATCAGACGGCAGGTGAGCGAGAAGGCGCCGACCGCCCTCCCGACGCACGAGCGGGAGGCCCGCGAACACCAACTGCGGCGCGATCTCGCGATCACCGCGTTCGCCATGTTCAACCGCAACCGGGAACTGGTGAACCGGGCCGCGCTCCGCGCCGACCTCGACTGTTTCGGGCCCGGGGCCGGCGACGGCTCCCGGTTCGAACTCGGCGACGTGCTCGGCCCGGAGCAACTGGTCACCGCCGCCTTCTTCGTCGTGTACGGCCCGGACGACGTGCAGGGCGAGGACGCCCGGCGCACGTACGAGTTCCTGCACACCACCATCGGCGACTTCCTGATCGCCGAGTACGTCATCGGGGCGCTGCGGAGTCTGGCCGAGCTGCGGCGGCGCACCCTCAGCCCGGCCGGGTTCGGCTATCAGCTGGACACCGGCCAGTTCCGGGCGCTTCTCTCGCACCAGCCGCTGGTCAAGCGGGAGGCGGTGGTGGGCTTCGCGCGGGAACTCGCCTTCCGGCACCCAGGGGACCGGGACGCGATCGTGGAGACGGTCGCCGGACTGCTGGCCGAGGCCCGGCAGCGGACCAACCTGGCCGGTGTGGACGGCTACCGGCCCGCGCCGTACGACCCGGTGCGGTTGCTCGCCGCGTACACCGCGAACCTGGTCGCGCTGGCCGCGCTCGTGTCACCGGACGGGGTGCGCCACAGCGACCTGATGGACGACGAGACCTGGGTGTCCACGGTGCGGCTGTGGCGGGCGGGCCTGGACGAGAAGGGCCAGCTCGCGATGATCAGTTGGCTGCGCCGGGACGCCGACGGCCGGATCGTCGCCGGGCTGCGGCGGGAACGGCGGGGGGAGAAGGTGAACGTGGCGGCCGAGGAGGCCCGGCTGCTCGGCGACGTCACCACCTACGGCCAGTTGCAGGCCGGCGCGCGGACGTGGCGCGGCCAGGCGCCGACCAGCTTCGAGGCGGCCCGGTTCCACGCCGACCTGGTGGAGCTGGCCACCCGCCGCTGGCCGGTGCCGTCACTGCACCAGCTGATCCTGTACGACGAGCGCAGCTACCGGCGACTGTGGGCGCGTGCCGTCGAGTTCCCGGAGGCGGTGTCCAGCACGAGCGCCACGGTCCTGCTGGAATGCCTCGCCGAGGACGGCGCGCAGTTGCCACGCGAGGTGGTGTGCGGGCTGACCCGGGTGGCGCTGAGCCGCTTGCCCAGCTCACCGACAGCGCCGCCGGAGCTGATCATCTCGTGTCCGTACCTGATCGACGAGTTCCCCGAGCTGGTCGACTCGCTCGGCACGACCGACGACCACGCGGTCCTGCACGCGCTCATCCTGCGGCACGGGCTCGACCGGCTGCCGCAGCGGTACGTGGCCCGGGTGCGGGAGGTGCTCACCGACATCGAGGGGCGGCTCGCGGAGCTGCCGCTGGAGGACGGCGTGGTCTCGGCCGAGATGGCCGAGCAGTTCGCGGCCGCGCGGGTCGACAACCGCACCGCGCTGTGGCTGCTCATGGCGTTGACCGAGTACGGCGACCTGGCCTGGCGGAAGATACCGCCCCGGACGATGGCCGAGCTGCTGGCGCACCGGCTGCCGGACGAGTTCCTCGACGAGGCGAGCCTGTGCCGGCTGCTCGTGGACTACCTGCGGGCGCACGACCGGGCGCCGGCCGAGGTCTCGCTGGTGTCCGCCCTCGACACGCTGCGCGTCCTCGCAGCGACCGACCAGCCCGACCAGCCCGACCAGCCCGACCAGGTCCCGGCCGCCGAGGCGGTCTGACCACGCCACCCGTACCGCCACCACCCGTTCGGAGGCCCCGATTGGCACACTCGCCCCGGCATCGAGAGCACATCGTCCGAACAGGAAGGAGGGATCTGGCGGTCGACATCGCCGGGGCGGAACGCGGCTGGCCCGTGTTCCTGATGCACGGCACACCCGGCAGCCGGAACGGTCCACGACCACGCTCGATCGTGCTCCACCGCCTCGGCGTACGCTTGATCTCCTACGACCGGCCGGGTTATGGCGGTTCCAGCCGGCTGCCCGGCCGCCGGGTCGCGGACGCCGCCGCCGACGTCGCGGCCATCGCCGACGACCTGGGCCTGGACGGGTTCTCGGTGGTCGGCCGGTCCGGCGGCGGCCCGCACGCCCTGGCCTGCGCCGCGCTGCTGCCGGAGCGGGTACGGCGTACCGCCGTCCTGGTCGGTCTCGCCCCGGCGGGGGCGGCCGGGCTGGACTGGTTCGGCGGCATGACCGATGCCAACGTCCGTGACTACGGTGCCGCCGAGCGCGCCGTGCCGGTGCTCGCCGAGCAGTTGCGGCTGCGGGCCGAGCGCACGATGGACGATCCGAGCTCGCTGCTCGCGCTGCTGGTCGAGCAGATGACCGAGGCCGACCGCCGGGTGGTGGCCGGGGTGCCGATCCGCCGACAGCTCACCGACGCCTACGCCGAGGCGCTGCGCCAGGGGCCGGACGGCTGGATCGACGACGTGCTGGCGCTGCGCGCCGACTGGGGCGTCACGCTGGCCGAGATCCGGATGCCGGTCCGGCTCTGGCACGGCGCCGACGACAACTTCGCCCCGGCCAGCCACACCCGGTGGCTGGCCGAGCAGATCCCCGGCGCGCAACTGCACGTGCAGCCGCGCAGCGCGCACTTCGGCGCGGTCGAGGTGCTGCCGGAGATCCTCGCCTGGCTGGCCAACCCGGTGGAGCGGGCCACCGTCAGATCGGATGCGGGTCGATGATGCGCCGCTGCAACCGGCTCTCCCGGACGGCCTCGACGGCCGGGTGGTTCTCGCCCAGCCGGTAGGTCAGCTCACGGGTGACCGCCTCCAGCTCCGCGCGCCGGCCGCTCTCCACCCGCTCCTGCATCACCACCAGGTTCGCCTGGCAGCGCAGCGTGTTCGTGTGGTCGCGGCCGAGGATCCGGACCAACCCGTCGTACGCGCGCCGCAGCAGGCTCAGCGCCTCCACGTCGGCGGCCTCCCGACCTTCCGGCGGGTCGGGCTGTTCGGCGATGCAGATGCCCTGGTTCATCCAGCCGGAGAGCGGGTACGGGTGCCCGCTGCCCAGCACGCCGGCGAGCGCGTCGGCGGACCGGCCGGCGAGCTGCCGGGCCTCGGCGAAGTCCCCGGCGCGGCGGGCCACCATGGCGAGGTTGACCATGCAGACCAGCGTCAGCGGGTGCGCCGGGCCGAGGTTGCGCTGGTAGATGCGGTGCACCTCGGTCAGTTCCCGGCTGGCGCGCTGGAACAGGTCGACGGTGAGCAGGTTGATCGACAGGCTCAGCCGGCAGGTGAGCGTCTCCGGGTTGTCCGGCCCGAACCGCTCGTTCAGCAGCTCGTAGGCGGCTTCGAGGAGCTTGCCCGCCTCGACCGCGTGCCCGGCCGCGCGCAGCGACACCGCCAGGTTCGTCTGCGTCCGCAGGGTGATCAGGTGTTCGGCTCCGGCCGTGTTCAGCAGTTCCCGGTGGACGCTGCGCAGGCGGGTGACCGACTGCTCGAAGTCGCCGGCGTCGCGCATGTCGATGCCGACGTACGCGGAGGAGGCGAGCGTGTCCGGGTGGTTCTCCCCGAGGATCGCGCGGCGCCCGGCCAGCACCATCTCGTCGTTCTTGCGGGCCTCCCGGAAGTCGCCCATCAGGCGCTGGGTGCTGGCGAGGTTGTTGAGCGCGGCGAGCGTACGCGGGTGCTCCTCGGTGAAGTTCCGCTTCCACGCGTTGAACGTGATCTCGTCGAGGCGCAGCGCCTCGTTGTACATGCCCATGCCGCGCAGGTCGCGGGCGAGCCCGCCGGCGGTCATCAGCGTGTGCGGGTGGTCCTCGCCGAGCAGTTCCCGTTGGGCTGCCAGCACCTCCTCGTCCAGCGCCCGGGACTCGGTGAACTGGCCGAGGAAGGCGAGGATGTTGGCGAGGTTGAACTGGAGGTGCAGCAACTGCCGGCGCAGGTCGTCGCGAGCCCGCGGGTCGGTCTCCTCGGCGAGCATCTGCTCCCAGGTCTGCGCGACCTCCTGACCGAGCCGCCGGCCGGTCTCCAGGTCGCCGCGCAACTGGAGGTAGCGGACCCGGTCGATCATCAGCGCCCGCACCTCAACCTTGCTGCTCAGCGGCGCCTTGGACGCCTCCAGGTGCGGCCAGATGACCCGGAACCGCGGCCACCCGTCGGGGTCGTCGACCTCGCCCTCGGGCCGGGCGGCGGCGAGCACGAGGTGGACCTGCCGGCGGGCCTCGTCGAGTTCCGCCTCCGTCATCCGGGACCGGACGGCGTGCTGGAGCAGGCGGTGCATGAGCACCAGCCCACCACGGCCCCGCTCGCCGCCCGCCGGGTTCTCGGCCCGCAGGTCGACCCGCACCAGGGCGAGCCGGTTGGCCTGCTGGACCAGTTGCTGGCGGACCAGCCGTTCCTTGGCCTGCGGGTGGAACGGCACCAGCGCTTCGGCGAACTCGTCGCTGTAGACCAGGTCGGCGGAGATCTCCGGCGCGAACACCGAGCAGAGTTGCAGCACCCGGTAGGCCGCCGGGTTGCGGGTGCGCAGGTGGTTGAGCGACAGCTCCCAGGTGGCCTCCACCGAGACGTTGCTGTTCGGCTCCATCACCGCGCCCGGACCGAACTTGGCGATCTCGGTGAGGTAGCTGTCGACGGAGTGGCCGGTGTCGGCGAGCCAGGCCGCGGCGGCGGTGACAGCGATCGGCAGGTCGCCGAGCAGGGCGGCGATCCGGTCGGCCTGGTCGACGCGCATGTTCGGCACCCGCTCGGTGAGGTGCTGGATGCTCTCCGCGCGCTTGAACACGTCGACCTGGACGGTGGTGGCCCGCTCGACCCACTGGAGGTTCCGGGACGTGATCAGGACGTGGCCCTTGCCGTCCGGCACGTACGGCAGCACGCCCTCGATCTCGTCCGCGTTGTCCATGATCAGCAACCAGCGCAGGTCGGTGCGGCGCAGCGCCTGGAGCACCAGACGGGCGTTCTCCCGGTTCGATTCCGACGACGGCACGCCCAGGTAGGGCGCGAGGTCACCGATGGCCGACTCGATGAACGGCACCTGGTCGGCGTCGATCCACCACACCATGTCGTACGCGGCGCGGTAACGGTGGGCGTACTCCAGCGCGAGCTGGCTCTTGCCGATGCCGCCCATGCCCTGCAACGCCACCGGCCCGGTGCCGGAGAGCACCACCTTCGGGCTGCTGCGCAGCAGCGTCCGCAGCTCGCGCAGGTCCGCCTCGCGGCCGGTGAAGCGCTTGTTGCGGCCCGGCACCTCGAACACGGTGTTGTCCCGGCCGGGGAACCGGGGACCGGTGGGCAGCTCCAGGTCGGCCGGCACCCCCTCGCGGCCGACCAGGCGCAGGATCCGCGCGGCGGCGGTCCGCGCCTCCAGGCCGGCCACCGAGACGGTGTGCGCCGCGGGCACGTTCGCCAGGCGCCGTACGTCCGCCACGTAGACGACGAGCGGCACCTGGTCGGGCGAGCGGTCCGGCGCGGCGAGCACCGCCTCCTCGTTGGCGTTGGACTCGGAGACGATGATCAGCTCCCGGGCGGTCCGGGGCACCTCGTCGTCGGTGAACCACGGGTCGGTCACCCGGACGTCGGCCGAGACCAGCAGGTGGCCGATCCACTCCGCCCACACCCGGTCGTACGGGGCGTGCCGGAGCACGATCTCGCTCTCCACCGACGTGGAGGTACGGGTGAACCGGGCGTTCACCCGCTCGCGTACCGCGCTGCTCATCGGCGGCAGCGACTCCACCTCGCCCCGGGTGATCTCCCGGGCCAGCACCTCGTACGCGGACAGCAGCGACCCGTTGACGCCTGGTTGGTCGGCGAACGTGGCGAGCAGCTCCTCGTACGCATAGAACGCCTGGTAGGGCACCTGCATCCGGGCCCAGTACCGGTCCCGGTCGGCCTCGCTCATCCCGCTCGGCAGCCCGCTGAAGCGCTGCCGCGCCACCGCACGCCCGGTGTCCGCCTTGACCTTCTCCGCCGGGTCGATCCGCATCGGCACGGGCAGCACCCGGATCCGCCGCGACCCGTAGCGGTGCTCGACCAGCCGCGCCACCTTCGCCGCGCCGGTGATGCCCTGCTCGCTGAGGGTGAAGCAGGTGACCAGCACGTCCGGCAGTTGGATGGTGCAGATGTCGGCGACGTCGGAGAACCCGGTGCGGCTGTCGATGAGCACGTAGTCGTAGTTGCGTTTCATGTCGGCACGCAGCGCGTCGAAGAAGTAGCCGCCGCCCTGCCGCTCGTAGAACTCGTCCCAGTTCATCCCGGCGAGCGCGCCCGCGTAGTCGTTGTTCTGCTGGCCGGCGCCGAGGAAGTCCAGCGTCCCGTCACCGGGGAAGTTGGACCAGTTCAGCGAGAACGAATACTTGTGCACGCGGGCGTACTGCTCGTGCCAGCGGTCGTCGCCCTTGTCCTGCTTGGTGGTGGTCGCCCACTCGTACTCGCGGATCAGGTCGATCACCCCGCCGGTGCTCTCCAGCGCGTCCCGGTCGATGAACGGCGCGAAGAAGCGCGACAGGCCGGGGGACTCCAGGTCCCAGTCGACGGCGAGCACCCGCTTGCCGTTGGCGGCGAGGATCCAGGCGACGTTGGCCAGCGCCATCGTCCGGCCGGTGCCGCCCTTGTAGGAGTAGAAGGTGACGACCTGTCCCTCGCGTCGGGTCATGTGTCCACTCCCTCGTCGGGCGGCGGGTTCTCCCAGAGCCGGGGTTTGCTGATCGGCCGTCCTGGCGGCGGGTAGGCCGGTCGTGCCTCCAGGTAGCGGCGGCGCATCCGGTCGACCAGGCCGTGGATCCCGGCCCGCCAGTCGTCGTACGTGGTGATCGCCAGGGGGCGTGCCGCGGCCGGAAAGATCGCGATGGCCCGGTCGAGCAGCACCGTCGCCTGGGAGCGACGGCCGGGTGCCGGGTCCTCGATGACGACCACGACGCCCACCCAGCGGTGCAGCGAGGCGGCGGCCGCGCGGACGGCCTCCGCACCGTCCGGCGTCTCGACCACCCGAGGATCGATCATGAGTACGCCCGGGCAGCCCCGGAACAGCCCGGCATCGGGTACGAAGTCGCGGACGTCGATCGGCATCCGCAGCCGCTGCACCGCGTCGGTCACGTCGTCGACCACGGGAGGCCGGCCGTGGAACGGGCGCCACCGGCCGGCGTGCGTGTCGGATCGTCCGTTGAGCCGGCCCGGCTCGTGCGGTTGCTCGGGCGCGATCACCACCGCCCGGAACGGCACCTCGCTGGTCGGCGACGACGGCAGGTCGGTCGGGCCGGTCGGCGGCTCGGCCGCCTGCAGCGGGGTCTGCTCGGCGGTGTCGACGATGTGCTGCGCGAGCCGGCCCAGCACCTCCTTGTAGGCGTGCTGGAACTTCTGCAGCCGGCAGAGCGCGCTCATGCCGTTCGCCGCGTACGCGTCCACGTCGGCGGCCATCGCCACCGCCCGGGCCTGGTCGGGCGCGTGCACGGCGGCGGGCGACGGGATCCACAGGACCGGCAGGATGTTGTCGCCGTCGGGCGGGCGGCCGGCCCGGATCAGCCGTTGCCGGAACCACTCCCGTTCCCGGCGCGAGTCGTCCCGGTTGAGATAGTCCGGCGAGTACAGCGGCACGAACACCTCGGCCTCGGCGAGCGCGGTGCGTTTTCGTTCCGTCCGGTCCTCCGGCGGCCGCACGATGAAGTCGGCGAAACCCTGCCGGCGTAACCGGTCGCCGGGCCGGCCGTCGATGGCCAGGTTGAGATCGTGGTAGAAGCGGCGGACCCAGTGGTCGCCCGGGGTGCGGTCGTTGTGCGTCGGCGGGGGGACGTAGCTGAGGAAGAAATAGGGCGGGCCCGGCAGCGCGGGCCGCTCAGAGGTCACGGCGACACGACCGTTCCACGGGTAGTGCGCCTGACCCCCAACCGTCAATGATCACGCGCTGCTCCCCGGTCGACACGATACGGCGTCTATCGATCAGGGTAGAGAGGTTGCGCTCGGGTTACCAGGCCCTCACCGTCCGATGTGGGCGTCCATCCACGCGACCGTGGCGCGTACCGCCGCGGCTATCGGCAGCAGCCGTGCCGGGGCGCTCCCGACCGTGCCGCGCCGGGTGAACGGTTCCCTGTCGAGTTCCACTCCGACCTCGGCGAACGGGCTCGCGTCGAGGTGCGGCGCCTCGAAGTCCAGCCGTTCCCGGCGACCGTCGCGCAGCACGTAGCAGCGGTACGAACGCCGCTGCGGCGGGCGGCGCAACCGGTACTCGGCGAGGTGCAACGCGGTACATGTCGAATAGCCGACACCGAGCAGCAGGGTCCAGGCCCCGGCGGCCTCCAGCGCGGCCAGCGGCGAGCGCTCGCCGAGATGCGAGTCCAGGTCGTGGACGCGCATCAGTTCCTCCGCCCGGGGGCCCCAGGCGCTGAATGACGTCTGCGGGTGCGGGCTGCGTACCGCGCCGGGCAACCGGCGTACGTGCTCGGCGAACGCGCCCACGCCGAACGACGGCGTGACGGCCGGGTCGAAGCCGGGCATCCGGTCCTCGTACGCCCGGCGTTCCTCATCGGTGAGTCCGGCGGTCGCGGCGTGGTATGCGGGGCTGCTCACCGAGTTGTCGGGGGTCTGCGCCGGGACGACGACGGTGCCGGACGGCCCGACGACGGCCCGCAGCGCGTCGGCCAGCGTGGCCGGCCCGCCGGCCACCGGTCCGAGGGCACGCAGGGAGCAGTGCACGAGTACCACGTCACCGCTGCCGAGCCCGAGCGCCCGCAGGTCGGCGGCGAGCGTGTCGACCCGGTGCGCGGGCGGGACGGCGGTGGTCACGACGGCCATCCGGACATCGAGCGGGCCACCTGCCGGACCAGCCGTGAGCCGGCCGGGGTGAGCGCGTCCGCCCGTTGCAGCGCGCCGATCGCCTCGGCCGTCCAGTCCCGGTACTGCCGGTAGACCGCCTGCGCGCCGTCGACCTGGCGGTCCGCCCGGACGCGCCAGATGTCGGCCACCGCCGCGTGCGCGTAGATGCCGTGCAGGACGGCCTCCGCCGGCCGCGGGTCGGGCCGCCAGCCCACAGTGATGTCGATCGGCCCGGTGCCGTCGACCAGGTCGCAGACGTCCAGCAGCGCGTTCATCTTGCTGTGCTGGAACTCGTGCACGAGCAGCACCGCCAGCGACCCGGCGTCGGTCTCCGTGGCCGCGACACCGCCGAACGCCTGCCGGGCGGTCGACGCCTCGCTGACCCCGTCGCCGCTGCGCCGCAACGGCACCACCGCCCGCAGCCCGGTACGCAGTTCCTCGGCGTGGCCAGGCACCTCGTCCCGGATCACCTGCCACGCCGCCGCGAACGTCTCCGCCCAGCGCACGGCGCCCGCGTCGTCGAGCCGGTCATCGGCGGGCAGCCGGTGGCAGTCGCGGTGCGGGTCGCCGTCCTCCAGCAGCACCGACACGTCTGGTGCGACGAGACGGCGGGTCGGCCACCAGCGGGGCCCGCCCGCCGCGCCCGGACTCACGGCCACCGTCACGTCCCCGGCCCGCACCCGCAGCGAGCCCGGGCCGATCTCCACCCGGGCGGTGCCGTCACCCACCTCGGGCAGCAGAACCGTGCCCATCGTCGGCAGGTGCAGGCGGCCGGATCGCACCGGCACGTCGAGGCGTACCGGAACGCCTGCGTCGAGCGCGGCGGCGGCGGCGAGCGCGCTCAGGTAGCCCGGCCCCTGGCGGGCGCCGGTGCCGGTGCCGGCGAGGCAGTCGACAGCCCACGCGCGCACGTACGGATGGGCCGCGATCCGGGCCACTGATTCCGGCGCGCTGCGGTCGAGCGCGGTCAGCGCCTCCCAGCCGTCGGCTCCGGCCGCGCCGGCCGGCAGGCGGTCGGCCACCTCGGCGAGCAGCGCGCGGACGATGGCGATCTGTGCCTCGACGAGCCGGCCGATGGCGACCCGGTCGCCGGTCGGCGCCGCGAGACGGTCGATGAAGTCGTCGGGCAGGCCGGCGTCGAGCCGGACGGGTTCCGGTGGGTTCTCGTTCACGTGCACGATCAGCTCTTTCAGATCGGCGCAGTAGACACTCGGATGGTCGAAGTGCCCGGCGCCGTACCGGTGGGCGAAGAGTCCGCCGCCGCACTGGTCGACCACCGGGCACCGCCGGCACTCGTCGCTGAGACCGGCCCGGCCGGAGCGGCGGCGGGCCAGGAGCGGGCTGGCCGCCACGTCGTCGGCCGCGTGCGAGAAGACGGTCATGCCGGTGGCCGGCGCGCCGTCGTACGCGGTCTTGAGCGAGTCCGCCTGCTCCCACTCGCCGTCCGTCTCGATCACCGCCAGGTCGACCGGGTCGAGGCCCAGCCATTCGGTGCCGCTGGGCCCGCCGCGTGCGGTGGACAGGAGCGAGTCGAACAGGCGCACCGGGACCGGTCGGCCGTCCGCGCGCCAGCGGTCGTGGACGGCGCGCAGCCAGCGGGCGTACGCGGTGTCCCCGGCGGCCGGCCGCCACGGCGGGGCGTCCCAGGTGGCGTGCGGGAGCAGGAAGTCGATCCGCGAGGGCTCCTGGGCGAGCAGGGCCTCGTACACCGCTATCGGGTCGTTGCGCACGTCCACCGTGCAGAGCAGGCCGGACCAGAGCCGCCGGTACGCCGGGCGGCGCAGCAGGGCGAGCGCGCGCAGCACCTGGTCGTAGCTGCTGGCGCCGGACCGGTAGATCCGGTGCCTGTCGTTGGCGGCCCGGTCGCCGTCGAGCGATACGCCGACCGCCACGTCGTGTTCGGCGAGTACGTCGCAGAACCGCTCGGAGAGCAGCACGCCGTTTGTCTGCATGCCGATCCGGAGCCGGGTGACCGGCCCGATGACGCGCCGCAGTTCGGCGAGCACCCGGCCCAGCCCGTCGGGGCCGAGCAGCAGCGGCTCCCCGCCGTGCAGGACGACTGTGACGTCCGGCAGCCCGTGGGCCGCCGCGTGCTCGGCGATCCTTCCGGCCGCGGCCCGGAGCACGTCCGGCGTCATCCGTACCGGGCGGCGGCGCCAGCTCTGGTCGGCGTGTTCGTAGACGTAGCAGTGGTCGCACGCCAGGTCACACCTGGCGTGCACCTTGAGGACGAACTCGGTGAGCGCCGCGCGGGCGGGCCCCGGGGCCATCGCGGATCAGATGAACGACGAGAACTTCGCCGCCGGGATCCGGGTCTGATCGAGGTGAGCCGCCATCACCCGGCGCACGATGGGGGAGATGTCCGCGGCGGAGAGCCGGTCGAGCGGCTCCGCGCGGACCCTGACCAGCGAGACCGGGGGCTCATCCTGGCGCAAGGGTGCGGTCGTCATGAGTGTTCCTTAGGTTTGTGAATGCCGGCCGAGCACAGCGGCGACGGCCAACCTAGTGCCTCTGGGGATCCAGCACCATCGACCCACCGGTGGGGAGACGGTTCTTTTTGGACGGTTCGCCGGCTGGCGTCGTCGTCGCCCCGAGGGAGCGACCGTAAGGAATCAATTATGCGCCTTTTTGCCCATCTAGGCCACGAATCGAAAGTTCAGACTTTGCCAGAATTCGTCCACCCCGATCCCCTGGTCAGGCGAGGGATCGGGGTGGACGAGCGGCTCAGGCGGTGGGGCTGCTCCCGGACGGCGTGCCGAGGTGGATGTCGACGTCGGCCGGCTCGGTCATCTGGTCGTACGCCCTGGTCCGCAGCCGGTTGGTCTGCACCTCGCCGTCGAGCAGCGCCGCCCGCAGCGCCTCCGCGTCGCTGATCTCCTTGGCGGTCACCGCGTCGGCCGCGGTCGTGGCGCCCTGCACCACCTCCAGGTGGGTGCCGTCGGTGGGCATCAACTCGGTCCACTTCGCCAGGCAGTACACCCGCTCCGGCACGTCCTGGCACTCGGTGGTCAGCTCGGGCATCTCGTCGCCGGTGCCGAGATGGCCGGCCCGGTACGCCGTCAGCTCGTCCACGAACGCCTCCAGCTCCCGCTCCACCTCCGGCGCCAGGCGCGTCGCCACCACCTTCCCGAAGATCCACCGCAGCGCGGTCAGCTCCATGCCGGCCCGCACCGGCAGGTAGAGCTTCGCCCAGCTGGCGTTGACGAAGTCGCCGGGGTCGCGCTCCGGGGCGCGGGCGTCGCCGCCGGACCACCACCCGGGGTACGCCACGAAGGACGCGCGCTCCCAGTCGAAGACCCGGTGCCAGAAGTCGATCTCCCACGCCTCGTCCCGCACGCTGGCCGGGAAGTGCGCCTCCACGATCTGCGAGACCATCTCGTTGACCGGGGAGAAGCCGGCCCGCAGCCGCGCCTCGAACTCGTCCCCCGCCGTCTCCGCCGCCGCCAGCGCCGCGTCGCGCCGGTCCTGCCACTCCTGAAGATCGGTCAGGTAGCCCGCGACCAGCGCGTTGTACGCCGCGTCGTCGGCGGTCTGGTCCACCACCGTCGGGGTACGCCGGAACCCGGCCGCGATCTGGGCCTGCGCGCCGGGACCGCCCAGCCAGCTGGCCGCGCCCACATGGATGCGGACGCGCAGGACCGGTCGGCCGTCCGCCTCCGTCACCACCGGCACACCGACGACCTGGGCCGCGATGGCGGTCGGCGGGCGGCGGGTGATCAGGTTGAGGTTCTGCCGGATCGTGTCGACGTTGCCGTCCCACTCCCAGCCGGCGTCGAGGGTGACGTCGATGTCGTAGTCGGCGCTCATGTCGCCGGTGAATCCCCACTTGTCGAGCGTGACCACGGCGGAGTACACGACGCGCGTCTCCACCGCGGCGGGCGCGCCACGCGGCGGGCGCTCCGGCTTCACCGGCATCGGGGGCAGCGCGGCGACCGCGTTGTCGCGGATCCGCTGCCGCCCGCCGGTGATCTTCTGGGCGAAGGCGAGCGCCGGGTCCTTGATCGTGGGGGCCCAGCAGACCCGTGCGCCGTACCGCTCGTGGGCCAGCTCCAGCCGTTGCAGCACCTTGAAGTAGTGCAGCGTGATCGGCGTGGCCCGGTTCGGGTTGCGGACGGTGCGCTTCGAGGACGACTCCGTGCCCGTCTCGGTGACGAGCTTGAAATCGGTCTTGTGCTGGGTGCGGTAGCGCGCCGCGACCTTCGAGGTGGCGGTCCGGCTGTCCTTGACCGCGCGGCGGCTCGTCTCCTGGCTCGCCGCGGTGACGCTGGTGGCGAAGCCGATGGTGTGGCTGGCGTTGAAGGTGCCCCAGATGCCGGTCGGGCTGGTGTACTGGCCGGTGTGGCTCGCGTTGAGCCCCCAGGTGTCGGTGAGCGACTTCTGCCGCTCGAAGCCCTCCTGGAGTTCGGTGGTGAGCGCGCTGGTCAGCTCGACGTCGGTCTGCTGTTCCGACTCGTTCTGCTCCTCCAGGGTCAGCTCGCGCTTGGTGTAGGTGCGCTGCTCCAGCACGGCCTCCTCACCGGGGGCGAGCGCCAGCGCGTAGACGTGCTCGCCGAGCGCGAAGCCCACCGGCCGGATCCGGGTGCGGTCGAGGAACGCGATGCCGACGTCGGACTGGAGCAGGCCGGCGAGGAACTCCGCCTGCTGGTCGCCGAGGAGCGTCTGGCGTCGCGCCGGCGGCTCCCGGTGCGACATGCCCGAGTCGGCGCCGGGCAGCGCCTCGGTGGCGGCGTCCATCTCGTTGGCCTTCCACAGGTCGTAGAGGCCGAGTTGTTTGAGCAGGTGCGGCAGCCGGTCGCCGTCGAGCCCGCCGTAGCGGATCGCCTCGATCAGCGCCTGCTTGACGTAGAACGGCAGGATGGGCGTCTCGCCACCGCCGAACGTGAGCCGGACCGGTACGAAGTAGTTGGAGTAGACGTACCTGTCGGAATGCGCGGTGCTGAAACCAAGCGTCGCCGGATCGGCGTCGGCGACGACGACTCTGCCCATCGGTGCTCCTCTACAGCGGCAGTGTGAACAGGGAGTGCAGCCCCTGGTACGTCATCTCGTGCGAGGTGACGAAGAATCCGGGGAACAACTGGCTGAGGGCGGCCTGGCGGACGACCGTCTCGCGTACGGCGTGCGCGGTCAGCTCTTCGAGACCGGCGACGACCTCCGCCGGCACCCCGCCCTTGGCGGCCCGCTGGTACGCCTCCGCGATCGCCTCCCAGCGACCGTCGAACGTCTCCCCGAGGTCGTCGGCGACGGTGCCCCAGGTCTTCTCGAAGCGCTCCAGTTTGGTCGAGGAGGTCCAGTCGACGTTCGTGACGCGGGCCGCCTCGGGGTCGACGAGCAGCAGGTCGGAGCGGAGGTCCCCGACGGTGGTGGACGCCTTCCACCGGAACCGCTCGGCGAGGTGGCCGGCGAGGGCCTTCTCCGCCCCGGTCGCGGCCGGGTTGCCGGTGAAGCCGACGAGGCGCAGCAGCAGATCCCGGTCCGGGTGGCCGAGCAGCATCTGGGCGACGGTCTGGCGCAGCACCGCGTCGGAGCCGCGCAGCGCGGGTGCCAGCTCCGGGTGGGCCGTGCGGACCGCCTCGACCACTGTCGCCAGTGACTTCTCCGCGAACGCCTCCAGGCCCGGTGACCGGCCGACGAGCTGGGCGACCTCGGCGGCCATCCGCCGGTGCACCTGCTGGCCGAGCCGCCACGGTTGCGCCTGCCCGGCCTTGCGCAGCGCGCGGAACTCCTCGTACGCGGCGGTCTGGAGCGCCCTGTTGAACGCGGTGGTCAGCCGCTGCTCCAGTTGCCGGGCGATGGCCGCGCGCACGACGGCGGCCTGGACGTCCCGGGGTGTCTTCGGCGGCTTCAGCTCGCGCAGGTCCTCGACCCGCTTGATGATCTCGTCCAGCGCCTCGCTCAGCTCGGCCCGGGTCGCCGCCCGGCCGGCCGACGACACCGCCTCCGACATGCTCGCCATCAGCACCGGCCGACCGTCGAGGCTGACCAGCGCGCCGAGCCGGGTGCCCGCGCCGGCGCCCGCGAACGCCTCGGCGTGCGCCGCCTGGTTGAACACGCTCAACGTCAGCTCGGCGTCGGCGAGCAGCACCCGGCCCTGCCGGAACAGCGCGTCGAGCACCTTCGGCGGGAAGAGCGTGCGCAGGACGGCCAGCCCCACCCGGGGCGTGGCGGCGATCGCGGCCCGGCCGATCGCCACCAGCAGCGCGGCCATCTGTGCGGTCAGCAGGCGCGCCTCGCGGGCGCCCGCGAGCAGCAGCGGCACGTACCGGACGGCGGCGCGCACCGCGACGCCGCCGAGCAGCCGGGCGAGGTGCACCAGGCCGGTGAGCACCTGGTACAGGTCGCCGGCGACGCGGCCGAGCAGCCGGCCGGCGGCGAACGGGTCGAGGTTCTCCAGGTGGCGGGCGAACTCGGCCGCCCAGCCGCGCCACAGCGCCAGCAGCCGATCCGGGACGGTGGTCGGGTCCAGCGCGGCCACGATCCCGGCCAGCGCCTGGCGTACGACGGTGGCCTGGTCGGCGATGCGTTGCACACCGGCGCGGGGGTCGACCGTCAGCACGATGAGCGTGGTGAACTGTTCCTGCTGAAGGCGGCCGATCAACTGCACGAGCTTGCCGAGGTCGACCACCACCGTCGCGACGGATTCCCCGACGCCGACGGCGAACCCGTCGAGGAACAGCTTCGGGTTGATCCCGTTCCAGGCCGCGTAGTGCCGCATCGCGTCGAGCAGCGCGGGGTCGAGGCCGAGCAGGAGACGGCGGAACGCGCCGTCGGTGTCGACGTCCGAGGCGGCCAGGTCGAAGAACGCCTCGGCCAGCCGCAGTCTCGCCAGCATCGCGACCAGGTCCCAGACGTTGTCGGCGGTGATGCGCCCGCTCATCGCGGTCAGGACCCGCTCGCGGGTCATCGACCGGGTGGCGTGCGCGTCCAGCCAGTACTTGACGGTCAGCGCGACGAACTCCACCCGCGGGTCCTGGGTGCGTACGCCGAAGATCGCGGCCCGGTCCTCGGCGGACACCCGCGGCACGCTGAACCAGTCCCGGATCATGACGGATTCGTTCGCCGGCTGCCCCAATTCCCCCACCCCCTCCAGCCGTGTGCACTGTCGAGCCGTGGTGCGGGCAGCGGTAGTGCTGGGTCGAGAAGCTGACATGGGCCGGTAACGTCACGCGCCCGCCTTCCATCGACTGTTACGACTTGACGAACGGCGTGTTATCGCTCACAGTCGATGGCACGGGGCGGCGGGAGCGATGGGTCGCCGAGCGGGCGCGGACGGCCGCGTGGCAGGCCGGGTGTGGGGTCAGTGCGCCAGTGCTAATTGTTAGCGCTCACAAGTGTGATCTGAGGGAGGAACATGTTTGCTTTTGGTAGATCCCCATCGACGGTGTCGCCCCCGCGACGGCGCGGATGGCTGCCGCGAGTAGTCGCGACCGGCGCTGCCGCGGTCCTCGTCGGCGCCGCCGCCGTGGCGGCCGTGTCCGCGCCCGCCGCCGCCGCGAGCGTCGACACGAACGCCTGGTACGTCCTGGTCAACCGCAACAGCGGCAAGGCGCTCGACGTCTACAACCTGGCCACCAACGACGGCGCGCGGATCACCCAGTGGACGCGCAACAACGGCAACCAGCAGCAGTGGCAGTTCGTCGACTCCGGCGGCGGCTACTACCGGCTGAAGTCCCGGCTGTCCGGCAAGGTGCTCGACGTCTACAACTGGTCGACCGCCAACGGCGGCAGCATCGTGCAGTGGTCCGACCTGAACGGCACCAACCAGCAGTTCCGGCTGGCCGACTCCGACAGCGGCTACATCCGGCTGATCAACCGCAACAGCAACAAGGTGGTGGAGGTGCAGGGCGCCTCGACCGCCGACGGCGGAAACATCGTCCAGTACGACGACTGGAACGGCGCCAACCAGCAGTGGCAGCTCGTCCGCGTCGACGGTGGTGGCGGCAACCCCACCACGCCGCCTCCCACCACGCCGCCGCCGGGTGGCACGTGCAACCTGCCGTCGTCGTACCGGTGGTCGTCGACGGGCGCGTTGGCGCAGCCGCGGTCGGGTTGGGTGTCGTTGAAGGACTTCACGGTGGTGCCGTACAACGGGCAGCACCTGGTCTACGCGACGACGCACGACACCGGGTCGTCGTGGGGGTCGATGAACTTCGGTCTGTTCTCGAACTGGTCGCAGATGGCGTCGGCCAGCCAGAACGCGATGTCGTCGGGGACCGTGGCGCCGACGTTGTTCTACTTCGCGCCGCGCAACATCTGGGTCCTGGCGTACCAGTGGGGACCGACCGCGTTCTCCTACCGCACCTCCAACGACCCCACCAACCCCAACGGGTGGTCGTCGGCGCAGCCGCTGTTCACCGGCAGCATCTCCGGCTCCGGCACCGGCCCGATCGACCAGACGCTGATCGCCGACGACCAGAACATGTACCTGTTCTTCGCCGGTGACAACGGCAAGATCTACCGCTCCAGCATGCCGATCGGGAACTTCCCCGGCAGCTTCGGCTCGAACTACACCACGATCATGTCCGACAGCACGAACAACCTGTTCGAGGCCGTGCAGGTCTACAAGCTGCAGGGCCAGACCCGCTACCTGATGATCGTCGAGGCCATCGGCTCGCAGGGCCGCTACTTCCGCTCGTTCACCGCCACCAGCCTGAACGGCTCCTGGACCCCGCAGGCGGCCACCGAGTCCAACCCGTTCGCCGGCAAGGTCAACAGCGGCGCGACGTGGACCAACGACATCAGCCACGGTGAGCTGATCCGCACCACCGCGGACCAGACCTTCACCGTCGACCCCTGCAACCTCCAACTGCTCTACCAGGGCCGCTCCCCCAACTCCGGCGGCGACTACGGCCTCCTGCCCTACCGCCCCGGACTGCTCACGCTTCAGCGCTGAGCGCGTACCCCGAGGTGTGGAGAGCCCGGCCCGCGACCACGCGGGCCGGGCTCTCCGGCGTCTCGCCCGATCGTTGTCCTGGAGGCAACGACGGTGGCCCGGTCCGTCGTTGATCGGACCCGCGCCGCCCGGGAGGGTGGAGTTGTCACCACCTCCCGGACGAAGGGTTGAGCAGATGTCCTTCCAGGCATACCTCGACGCGATCGAGGACAAGACCGGCAAGACCCCGCGCGCCCTGGTCGACCAGGCCCGGGAGCGTGGCTACGACGCCGCCGACGTGAAGGCCGGCGTGATCGTCGGCTGGCTCAAGGACGAGTACGGCCTCGGCCGGGGACACGCGATGGCCCTGGTCCACGTGATCAGGAACGGGCCGAAGATCAGCGCCAAGCACGTCGGCTCCACCGGCTCGCACCGCGACGACAGCGACACGCTGTGGCTGGACGGCAAGGCCGCCCGAGCCGCCGCGTAGCGGGGCGTGGACAGCGACGCCTATCGTTCGCGGCATGGGAGCGATCAAGCCGTGGCACCTGTTCATCCTGACGCTCTGCTGCCTGCTGCCGCTCATCGCTGCGGTGGCGGGGGTGGTGTGGACGCGGCGACGCCGCCGCTGACCCGTCAGCGGCCGGCGACGAACTCCTCCACCGCCGTGCAGACCCGCCCCAGCGCCTCGGCCGAGGCCGCCAGCGGTCCGGGCACCATCATCGAGTGGTCGGCGTCGGCGACCTCCACCACGTACGGGGTGAGCCGCCGCGCCACCGCACCGTCCCAGACCGGGTCGGCGGTGCCGCCGGCCAGCAGGAACGGCGCGGTGGCCCGGGCCAGCGGCTCCCGTACCGCGGGGTCGGTCAGCAACGGCGTCAGCCAGACCGCCGGGATGCCCCGGTCGGCGGCGAGCGGGGCGGCGAAACTGCCGAGCGACTTGCCCACGAGCAGATCCACCCCGGCGTCGAGGACCGGATCCAACTGCTCGGCGACCCACTCCGGCGCGGCGTCGTGGCGCAGATCGCCGATCGACCGCCAGGTCACCTCGTGCACCTCGAAACCGCGCCGGCGCAACGCCTCCCCGATGTAGACGAACAGCGGCCCCCGGGTGTCGTAGCCCCGTCCCGGAGCGAGTACCGCGCGTCGATCCGCCATGGCCGCCTGCCTCTCGTTCGATCGATGCGTCACGCTAGCGCCGCACGGGCTTCCGGTGGCCCCGCTGCCTCACAACCGTTCCGGGGTGCGGATGCCGAGCAGGTCCAGGCCCTGCCGCAGCACCCGCCCGGTCAGCTCGCACAACACGAGCCGGCTCTCGCGTACCGGCCCGTCTGCCCGCAGCACCGGGCAGCGCTCGTAGAACGCGCTGAACGCGACAGCCAGCCGGTGCAGATACGCGGTCAGCCGGTGGAACTCCAGGCTGCCCGCCACCTCCTCGACCACAGCGGCGAAACCGACCAGTTCCATCGCGAGCGCCCGCTCGGCCGGCTCGGCGAGCGAGACGTCCGCGTCCGGCCGCGCCGCCGCGCCGGCCCGCCGGAAGATCGACCGGACCCGGGAGTACGCGTACTGGAGGTACGGCGCGGTGTTCCCGTCCAGCGACAGCATCCGCTCCCAGTCCAGCACGTAGTCCTTGTGCCGGTCCCCGGACAGGTCGGCGTACTTGATCGCGCCGATGCCCACCGCGCGCCCCACCTCGGCGGCCTCCGCCTCGCCCAGCTCCGGGTTGCGTTCCCGGGCCAGCGCGGTGGCCCGCTCCACAGCCTCGGTGAGCAGCCCGACCAGCTTCACCGACCCGCCGGCCCGGCTGCGCAGCATCCGCCCGTCCGGGCCGAGGATCGAGCCGAACCCGACGTGCTCGGCCCGCACCGGCGCGGTCAGCCAGCCGGCCTGCGCGCCGACCGCGAACACCATCTCGAAGTGCCGCCGTTGCGGCAGCCCGACCACGTAGAGCAGCCGGGTCGCGCCGAGCGTGCCGGTCCGGTGCCGCAGCGCGGCCAGATCGGTGGCCGGGTAGCCGTACCCGCCGTCGGACTTGCGCACGATCAGCGGCAACGGCTCGCCGTCACGGCCCACCGATCCGGGCGGGAACACGCAGTCCGCGCCCTCGCTGCGCCGCAGCAGGCCGAGCCGGTCCAGTTCCTCGACAGTCGGCGCGAGCTGGTCGTGGTAGCTGCTCTCGCCCCGGAAGTCGTCGCCGGTCAGCGTCACGTCGAGCAGGTCGTACACGGTCAGGAAGTAGCTCTCCGACTGCGTCACCAGCAGCCGCCACAGCCGCAGCGTCGCCGGGTCACCGCCCTGCAACGCCACCACCCGCCGCCGCGACCGTTCCCGGAACGCCTCGTCGTCGTCGAACTTCGCCCGCGCCGCCTTGTAGAACCCGTCCAGGTCACCCATCGACAGCTCCTGCGCCGCCCCGGCCTCGCCCAGGTCGAGCAGGTGCTCGATGAGCATGCCGAACGGCGTGCCCCAGTCGCCGAGGTGGTTGGCGCGCAGCACCCGGTGCCCGAGCCACTCCAGCGTCCGGGCCGCCGCGTCCCCGATCACCGTCGACCGCAGGTGCCCGACGTGCATCTCCTTCGCCACGTTCGGCGCCGAGTAGTCGACCACCACAGTCTCCGGCTCGGCCACCGGCGGCACGCCGAGCCGCGGGTCGGCGGCCAGCGCGGACACCAGCCCGCCGAGCGCGTGGTCGGCCACCGTCAGGTTCAGGAAACCCGGACCGGACACCTCGACCGACGCGCAGACGTCGGCCAGCGCCGCGCGCCCCCGTACCTCCGCGGCGATCTCCCGCGGCGGCCGGCTGAGCCGCCGGGCCAGGCCCAGCGCCGCGTCGGACTGGAAGTCCGCGTGCTGGGAGCGCCGCACGGCCGGGTCAACCGGCACGCCGGCCACCGCCGCGAACGCCGGCGCCAGCCGGTCGGTGAGCAACCTTTCAAGATCCATGGGTACGCCGATCTCGCTGTGGATCCGCCGCGCGGATCACCTGACGGGAACGCGACGGCGGAGCGAGAACGGTCGATGACGACCGGCGGCTCGATCCGCCGGTCGCAGGAGGGAAGGCTCAGCGCAGGCGGTCGCGGGACCGCCGGCGTCGCAGCGCGCCGAGCCGGACGTCGGAGGACGTCATCGGGTACGCGTGCGAACTGGCCATGTCGGCAGCGTAACCGGCCGGCCCGGGGCGTGCGCAAGCGCGTACCCCGGGCCGGTCTGTCGTCAGGCCGAGGTGGCGACGGCCTTGCGGTAGCGCTCGGCCCGGCGCCGCACCTGGGCGTACGCGCTGCTCAGGCCCATCGCCCGGCGGACCTCGACGAGCGTGCGGCGCACCTCGACGCGGGTCCGCTCGGTGCCGGTGACGATCAGCTCGTCGACCAGGCCGGGCTGCGCCTCGAACCGGGCCCGGCGCTCCCGGATCGGGTCGAGGAACCGGTTGAGCGCCGTCGCCAGCGCCTCCTTGACCTCGACGTCACCGACCCGCCCGGCACGGTAGCGGTCCTTGAACTCCGCCACCTGCGCCCGGTCCGGGTTGAAGATGTCGTGGTACTCGAAGACCGGGTTCCCCTCGACAGTGCCGGGCACGTCGGCGCGGACCCGGTTCGGGTCGGTGTACATCCCCATCACCTTGCGGCGCACCGTCGCCGCGTCGTCGGAGAGCGCGATCGCGTTCCCCTTGCTCTTGCTCATCTTCCCGGCGCCGTCCGTGCCGACCAGCGTGGGCGTCTCCGACATCAACATGTCGGGCACCGGGAAGACCTCGCCGTAGAGATGGTTGAACCGCCGGGCGATCTCCCGCGTCACCTCGACGTGCGCGGCGTTGTCCTTCCCGACCGGCACGACCTGCCCCTTCACGCAGAGGATGTCGGCGGCCTGGAGGACGGGGTAGCCGAGCAGGCCGTACGGCATCTCGTCCTTGCCGGCGTCCCGGGTCATCTCCTTCAGCGACGGCACCCGTTCCAGCCGGGGCACCGTGATCAGGTTCTGGAACAGCGTGTTCAGGTCGCCGACCTCGGGGATCGCCGACTGGAGGTAGAACGTCGCCCGTTCCGGCTCCACCCCGGCGGCGAGGATGTCGGTGACCATCTCGCGGGCGTTGTGCGCCACCTGCTCGATGTCCGCGCGGCTGTTGCGGGTGGTGAGCATGTGCAGGTCGGCGATGATGAAGAAGCTCTCGTAGCGCTGGTGCAGCCGCACCCGGTTGGCGATGCTGCCCACGTAGTGGCCGAGGTGCAGCCGCCCGGTCGGGCGGTCTCCGGTGAGCATGCGTGCAGAGGACATGGTCGTACGCCTTTCGTGCCGGTCGCTGGCGGGGAGAAGCGACCCGGGTGTCACCCGGGTCGGTGGAGCGGGCTCGTCAGAACGAGCGCCGCCATCGCCCGCCGGCGCGGAATCGGAGTCCGCCGGCACGGAGTACGTCGAGGATCTGCTCCCGGCCGTCGACAGCGTGGCCCGGAAGACCGCTACGGGTCTCCGGGAGGCAGCTGCGCGGCCGGACCATGCCTGACACGGTAACCGCTCACCGGCCCGCGCCGCTGCCTCCTGCCGCGCTTACTGCTGTCGATAGCTCTCGGAGTAGTAGCTGCCGACCCGCTCCCGGTACTCCGGGTGCGCGAAGTGGTCGCTGTCGAACGCGGGCGACTCCTTCACCTGGTCGCGGGTGCGGTCCACGTGCACCACGCGGTCCAGGTGGTCGACCCGGGCCACGGTGCCGGCCGGCAGCAGCACCTTCTTCCCGAAGATCCACGGCCCGGTGTCCACCACCAGGTAGCGCGCGTCGGCGTCCTCGTTCGCCTCGTCGATCGACCCGATCCGGCCGTCAGTCGCCTCCACCCGGTAGCCGGTGAGGTCGAGCGGCGTACCGGGACCGGGGGCGTCGAGCTGGTCGTCGGTGTCCGCGGCGCGCTGCCGCGGTACGTCTCCGGGCCGGGTCTGGTCGTACCCACCCGCCAGGGCGGACGGGTCCCGCCAGGCCCAGGGGTTGAACGGCTGCATAGGTGGCACCTCCCGCGCATCGGCTCGACGCCGGGAACAGTGCCCCGGCGGCCACGCCGGAAACACGCGTCGCCGTCCCCGACGCCCTGACCTGCAGGTACGGCCCGCTGGCATACTGGCCGACCATGGTCCTGTCACGTGGTTGGTCACTGTTCCTGGTCGCCGTCGGCGTGTGGACCTGGGCGATCTGGCCGAGGTTCGCGGTCGCCATCTGGAACGACGAGCGCGCCTGGCCTGCCGGCGTCGTCGGCGAGGGCAGTCCGACGGGCTTCCTCTGGGTGCACGCCCTGCTGATCGGCGCCTCTCTGGCGATCGGCACGACTGTCGGTGTCCTGGGCATCCGCGCCTACCGTGCCTCCCGCCGCCCTGCCCGCGTCGGACGGGTGTGACGCGCGCCGCTACCCACCGATTTGACGATCAAACCTGTGGCCGCGTAACTTTCTCTCTGCCAGCGCGGAACGGGGCAAACGGGACGAAAGTCCTGAAGCGCCGAACCGGGATTGGCGCCGGGTCCGAACGAGGTTCTCACCTCCGCAAGACCTGGTCCGGGCGATGCTCGCCAAGATGCCGGAGGGCGGATTTGGCGGAGCGAAACCGACCGGGTAAGGTTGTCGACCGGCAGGGAACCGGGCGAGCTAGCGGGAGACCGCAGCGGCCGGCCTGCCAAATCCGATGATCAGACGCAGCGGGTGACTGCTGCGTGGGTTCAGCGGTGCCGACCCGTACGAAGCGTGACAGACCGGGACACACGGTTTGACACGGCAGAGACGGTGAGGTAACGTAGTAAAAGTGCCCGGCGCGAGAGCGGCGGGTGGTTGAACGAAATGCCCCAAGCG